>PMUS01000007.1 GCA_003166795.1 Acidobacteriota bacterium
GTAGGGACGGACGCATTCGTCCCTCCAGACGCGAGCCATTGACCGACTTTTTCGTCCCACCCAAGCAGCAAAACCCATCCTTAGAAGAGATTGTCTCCGCGATAGATCACCTGTCCATCGATGAGCCGCGCTTCAGCGAAGAGCTTGTGCGGCCGCGTCGGACCCTCACCATCGATGTGAAAAACTTCATGCCCTTGCGCCACCAGCCAGTCCGAGACAATCATACGATGGCAACGAAAATAAACGCGCTCGGCGCACATGTAAGCGGTACGAGAGGCATCGGCGATTTGAAGTAACTCGCCGATGGCGCGCTGGAACTCCGGCGTCAACGCGTAGTCGGCATAGTTGCGAAAACTCGCGTTGCGCAGCGCGGTGTGAGGAGAGTCCTGGCGTGTTGCTTTGCGGTATCCGCCCAGATCTTTGATCCAGACATAGCGAAGGCCCTTTGCAGGCAAGGAATGCTCCAGCGACTCGCGGTTGAAATGCGGCAAGCGACGCGATATGGGGAACGCGCGGATATCCACCAGCGTTTCGATGTCATGCGAATGCAGAGCCGACACCAATTCATCGAGCATGCGAGTGGAGTGACCGATAGTGTAAAGAGTCGCCACGTCGGTTAACTCTCAGTTGAGGGATGCTAGCGCCGTGACCAGGATTGCATCCTGCCCCGGAAAAACCGTGCGCAGGTCAATAAGCACACGTCCTTCTTCGACGCGAGCGATTATCGGCGGAGCATTGGATCGGAGATGGCCGCTTAATGCGTCGGCGCTGAGATCGACGTGGCTGAGGGCAATCAGTTGGGTGGGCAAAACCGCCGACGGGGCTGCGCCGCCGCCGATGAGGGATTGGCCGTCGCGGAGTTCCAGCTTAAGGCGCTTGTTTTGAGCGGACGCAATCTTGGAAACAATTGCTTTCGCGCGGTCCGCGATTTCGACTCTTGACAGGCGCATCATGCGCAGCACAGGCACTGCATCGTGGTCGTGTTTGACATAGGCGAGCAGCGTGGCTTCGAGCGCGGCATAGGTGAGCTTGTCCACACGCAACGCGCGAAACAGCGAATTNNGTGACGACGTCGACGCCGGCGCGCAGGCTGTCGAGCACGCCCGGCTCGCCGTTGATGCCGACCGAACGCAAATCGAAAAGCGCGCCGCTGCCCAGATCCTCCATGAGCGGAAGGTTGCGGCGACGGGCCAGAGCTACCAGTTCGTTCAGCGCAGGCTGCTCGGTAAAGCCGGTAATTTCGAAGTTGGAACGGTGCACGCGCAGCAGCAGACGCGTGCCGTCGCCGATGGCATTTCGATAATCGGCGATGCGCGTGCGGTTGGTGGTGCCGACCTCGCGCAGCGTTGCATTCGACTTCGACATCACGTCAGGGATGCGGAATGAGCCGCCGATTTCGACCAGCTCTCCGCGTGAAACGATGACTTCGCCGCCCTCCGCCAGCGAGTTGAGCGCGAGCAGAACGGCCGCGGCGTTGTTGTTAACGACGATGGCGGCTTCTGCGCNNATGGTCGAGGTGACAGGCGGACTTGCGGGCGACGCCGAGCCGCGCTCGGCTGGACGGCCGAATGCGTCCGTTCCTGCGTCTGCGAGTAGCTTTTGGAACAGGCGATCCACATGCACATCGCGCTTCCCGCGCTCCCCGGTTGCGAGATCGAATTCAAGGTTGGAATAGGCGCTCGCCGCATCGCGGACGTGATCGAGCGCAGCGGCGCCCAGCGGCGCGCGTCCGAGATTCGTGTGGAGGATCACGCCAGTGGCATTGATGAGTCGCAATAACGAATAACTCAACGATTGTCGCAGTTGACGTTCGACCGCTGCTGCCAATCCGCCGAGCGCCAGGTCCAGCGACTTCTCGTCCATTCGGCCGTCGCCGACCTCCTCGCGAAGGCGAGAGAGCGCAATGCGTACCGCATCGGTCGTGGCAGCGAGTCCATCACTGGCCAGGAGCGCAGCCAATGACGGAGCACGCAGCAACGTGTCCACAGATGGCAGTTTGGACAAAAGTTCTGAATTCGCTGCGCTTTTCATCCCGTTTCACTCCCTTTTACAGCGTGTGCAGATACGCCAGCAAGTTCTGAATCTGCTGGTCGGTCATGACCTGGCCGAAGCCTTCCATTTTGGCTCGTCCATTCTTGACGATCTCGGCCACGCGGTCGTCGCTTGCGGGCAGTCCGCTTATCGACAAGTACTGCTGTTTGAAGACGCCTTGCAGGCGCGGGCCTTTCTTGCCGCGCGATGAATAGGCTTCATGGCAGCGATCGCAATAGTCGTCATAGAGTTTTCTTCCTTCCGCCTGTTGCGGGTTGAGACCCAGTTCGGCATTGGATTTGCGACGCTCAACGTCGCAACCTGCGAAAGCGAGAAGCGCAAGAATCGCCATGGAGACCACGAAGCCCGGAAAAATAAGTTTAAAGAAGTTCACGATGATCGCGGCGCCAGCAAGGCCGGCCGCAGAGGTAGGATAATACGGAAGGCATGGCTGTTGTCGTCAAACGCGTTTACGAGACTGCCAGTCCGTCGGACGGAGTGCGCGTGCTTGTGGATCGTTTGTGGCCGCGCGGGTTGAAAAAAGAAGACGCGGCCGTCAAGTTCTGGTTGCGCGAACTGGCGCCGTCCGACGAATTGCGGCAGTGGGTCCATGCGAATCCGGAAGGGTGGCGCATGTTTCGAAAGCGCTATCTGAAAGAATTGGTGAGCGTGGAAAGTTCCGCCGCGGTGGAGAAGCTGCATCATCTGGCGGAAAGCAAGCGGCGAGTCACGTTGTTGTATGCGTCGCGAAACCAGGAGCGGAACAACGCGACCGTGCTGAAAGAATTGTTGGAAGGGATGCCCAAGCCTCCGTCAAGCGTGGGCCGCGCCGCGCTCGGGCGGGAACGGATCCGGATCGCGAAAAAGCGGTGAGAATTCGTTGGAGCAACGAGCGCGCCGCCCGTCCACCTGAAATCAACTAAGCAGAAGTCCAGTTTTCACTGCGAACTCCCCTATAATTTCCCAGTCATGTCCACTTCCGCCGTCGAGAAAACAAACGAGAAAAAAATCGAGAAAAAAATAGAAGCTTTGCGCGAGAAGATTCGGCACCACGAGTATCGCTATTACGTGCTCGACGACCCCGAAGTGTCCGACGCCGACTTCGACAAGCTGATGAACGAGCTGAAGCGGATCGAGGCGGAGCATCCGACGCTGGTGACTCCCGACTCGCCGACGCAGCGCGTGGGGGGCAAGCCGCGCGAGGGCTTCGTTAAGGCGAAGCATTCCTCGCCCATGCTCTCGCTCGACAACGCCTACAGCGAAGACGAGCTGCGCGACTGGGAGCGGCGCGTGCATGAACTGAGCGGGCGCAACGACCTCGAGTACATGTGCGAATTGAAGCTGGATGGAATGTCGCTGGCGCTTGTCTACAGCGACGGGCGTCTCGAACGCGGAATCACGCGCGGGGATGGCAGCGTAGGCGAAGACGTGACTGCGAATGTGCGGACGGTGCGCTCCATCCCGCTCGTGATTTCGAAGAAAAAGTTGATGGAGGCTGGAATACCCGCCGATTTCGAAGTTCGCGGCGAAATGCTGATGCCGCTGGCAGCTTTCCGCAAGTTGAATGAAGAACGCAAGCGGCAGGGACTGGCGGTATTTGCCAATCCGCGCAACTTTACCGCCGGTACGGTACGGCAGCTCGAACCGTCCATCACAGCCCAGCGCCGCATGGACTACTTCGCCTACATGCTGTTAAAAGATGGCAAAACTTTTTTCGACCGTCAATCAAAAGCGATGGATGCGCTGGAAGTGGCGGGATTCAAAGTCAATCCGAATCGCAGGCTGGCCAAAAATCTGGAAGAAGCCTGGAAATTTATCCAGAGCTGGGAGAAGAAACGCGAATCGCTCCCTTACGAGATTGACGGGATCGTTATCAAAGTGGACCGCACCGCGTGGCAGCGGGAACTGGGCTTCACCGGCAAGGCTCCGCGGTGGGCGATTGCCTATAAGTACGCCGCGCGCGGGGGCGTGACGCAAATCGAGGACATCGTCCCACAAGTCGGGCGCACCGGCAAGCTGACGCCCGTGGCGTGGCTGAAGCCGATTCCGATTGGCGGCACGACGGTTTCGCGCGCCACGCTGCACAACATGGATGAGATCGAGCGTCTCGGAGTAAAGATCGGCGACTGGGTCGAAGTGGAGCGCGGCGGAGATGTGATTCCGAAGGTGGTGAAGGTCGTCGAAGATAAAGAGCATCCTCGCGGCCGCAGGAATTTCGCAATGCCCGAGCACTGCCCGGTGTGCGGCGGCAACGTGGTGCGAACGCCGGGCGAGGCGGACCATCGTTGCGTGAATGCGAATTGTCCAGCGAAGTTGCAGGGCACGATTCTGCATTTTGCCTCGCGTCACGTGATGAATATCGACGGCCTCGGCGATGCCCTGGTAAATCAGCTTACCGAACGAGGCCTGGTCAAGAATGTCGCCGATCTCTACAAGCTGACAAAAGACAACCTGCTGCAGCTCGAGCGCATGGGCGAGAAGTCGGCGGAAAACGTGTTGGCGGAGATCGAAGCCTCCAAGAGGCTTCCGCTTGAGCGCGTCATTTACGGTCTGGGGACACGGTTTGTTGGCGAGCGCACCGCACAGTTTCTGGCGGAGCATTTCGGCTCGCTGGACGCGATCATGAAAGCCAGCGCGGAGGAACTTGAAGAAGTCAACGAAGTCGGGCCGCGGATCGCGGAGAGCATCGTGGAATTTTTCTCCGACGAACATAATCGCAAGCTCGTGAGCGATCTGCGCCAGGCGGGGCTTACGTTCACCGGCCAGAAAAAAGAAAAGGGCACCAAACTGGCGGGAAAGACTTTTGTGCTGACCGGCACGCTGGAGCGCCATACGCGCGACGAAGCGAAGAAGATGATTGAAGATGCGGGCGGACGCGTTTCGGGGTCGGTGAGCAAAAAGACCGACTACGTGGTAGCGGGGAGCGACGCAGGATCGAAGCTGGACAAGGCCCGGGAACTGGGCGTGAGCGTAATTGGAGAGGAGGAGTTGGAGGGACTTCTAGGTTAGGCATGGAGGGCTCCAGGGAAAGGGCAACCATCGAAATGCAACCAAAGGGTTGCTTTTCTGCTGCATCATGTAGTAACATGCAACCCGGAGGTTGCTTAACGATGGACGACCGTATTGAGAAGCACATTGAGCTCAAGGCGCCGGTGTCGCGGGTTTGGCGCGCGCTGACCGATCACCGCGAGTTTGGGGAGTGGTTCAAGGTAAAACTGGATGGCCCGTTCGTTGCGGGACAGGTGTCGCGTGGCCATATTACTCATCCCGGTTACGAGCACGTCAAATGGGAGGCAGTGGTGCAGAAGATGGAGCCGGAACGGCTTTTTTCTTTTACCTGGCATCCTTATGCCATCGACTCCAAAATAGATTATTCAAAAGAGACGCCTACGCTCGTCGAGTTCAGGCTTAAGAAAACGGCGGACGGCACTCTGCTTGTGCTTATCGAATCCGGATTTGACAAGGTCCCGAGCGACCGCCGCGCTGAAGCATTCCGCATGAATGATGGAGGCTGG
>PMUS01000023.1 GCA_003166795.1 Acidobacteriota bacterium
CACTAACCGACAAATTCGGCCGCCAGATCACTGATCTGCGCATCTCGGTCACCGACCGCTGTAATTTCCGCTGTGTCTATTGCCGCTCCGCCGACCCGGAAACGCACATGCCCGCGGGCAATCTGCTCACGTGGGGCGAATACGAGAGGCTGGCGCGCATTCTGGTGGGCATGGGCATCCGCAAGGTTCGTGTTACGGGCGGCGAGCCGCTGGTTCGCCCCGGCGTCGAGGATTTCATCGCGCGGCTGAAGGCGCTCGGCGTCCAGGACCTCTCGATGACCACCAACGGCCAACAGCTGACCGAGCGGTGCGATAAGCTCGTTGCCGCAGGGTTGAATCGCATCAACATCAGCCTCGATTCGCTCGACCGCGAAAAATTTGAGCGCATCACCCGCACAAAAACTTTCGATCAAGTGATCGCCGGGATTGACGCCGCGCAAGCGTCGCCGCTGCGCCCGGTGAAAGTGAACGCCGTGCTCGTCCGCGGAATTAATGACGACGAGGTCGAGGCGTTCGCCGAATTCGCGCGCGACCGCAATCTGATCATGCGTTTCATCGAATTCATGCCGCTCGATGCCGACCGCGCGTGGACGCGCGAAATGGTCGTCACCGGCGCGGAGGTGCACGACCGCATCGCGGCGCGCTGGCCGATGGTGCCCGTGGTGCACGAACGCAGCGAAACCGCGCGCAAATTCCGGTTCGCCGATGGCCGCGGCGAAATCGGCCTGATCTCTCCGGTCTCGCAGCCCTTCTGCGGACATTGCTCGCGCCTGCGCCTGACCGCCGATGGTAAGCTTCGGACGTGCCTGTTCAGCAAGGAAGACCACGATTTGAGATCCCTCCTGCGAGGCGACGCGACCGACCGCGAAATCGGCGACGAAATTCACGCCATTGTCGCGCAGAAGGAAAAGGGGCACGGCATCAACGAGCCGGGCTTTGTGCCGCCCTCCCGCACCATGGTTTCGATCGGCGGGTGACAATCCGGCCAGGATTGTCATCCCTCGCCCGCCGGAGGCGGGCGAGGGATCTCTCTTCACTTGCGCGAAGGCTTAACCGATCGTTCTTGAAAGTCTGACCAAATGCCCGACGAAGAATCCAAAGTATTTTCTCTTCGCGACGCGGAACGCCTTCGCGCGCAGCTCGAACCGATTCTGATCGAGGCAATCGAGGCGCGCCGGAAACTCGCCGAGATGGAAGAGCAACTCGCCCGGCTGACCGAGCGCGTGCAGCAGTCCGGCGGCATGATGGTTTCCCACGAGAAGGCCGTGCAACAGCGTCTGGAACGGAATCGTCTGGCGGAATCCATTCAGTCTGCGCTGGAGCGGATCCAATCCACCGGCTGCGTCGTCAAGGATATTGAGGTCGGCTTGCTGGACTTTCCCGCGCGCATCAATGGCGAGGCCGTGTATCTCTGCTGGCGGCTCGGCGAGGACCGTATCCGCTTCTACCACAGCCAGGACGAAGGCTTTTCAGGCCGCAAGCCGATTGACCCGCGCGACGCCGAGTACCGCAATCCGATCCAGTAGCCACATCTGCGCTGAGCGGGTCCCGCTCACGAAGCCTCGCGTAGCGCGCCCAATCCGTGCAATGATTCGGATTCTTTTCATCCCAGCAGCGAGGTCCCGGTCTTGAATAAAATAATGGGGAAACTACCAATCGCAGTTTTGTTCTCGATCTGCCTCGCGGGAACGCGTCCCGATCTGATCGCAGGCCCGCAGGCGACGACTCAGCCCGACCGCGGTTGGATCGCATCGAGCAACGCGTACACCGACTTGCTGCTCGAGGTGACGAAGAAACATTCGCCCGAGTATGCCTCCCGGCAAGGACTGGCCGAGTACGACGAGAAAATCTCGCAGCCCACAAAGCAGGACGAAGACGCGTCAATCGCGGAGACCAAGGCCGTGCAGGCCAAGCTCACGCGCGCGCTGGCGATCGAGCAGGACAAGAATGTGAGACAGGACCTCACGATTCTTTTGCACCGTATTCAGCTCAATTTGAGGCGCCACGATTTCGCCGATGCCCGCGAAGTCCCGTATGAGAACGCAAGTGAGGACGTATTTGATGGCTTGCGGGTGCTGCTGGATGATCAGGTAGCTCCGGACCGCCGCAAAGCTGCTCTGGTCCGGCTGCGCAAGTACGCGGGGTTGGAGCCGGGCTACCAGCCGATTACCGAAATCCTCAAGCAGCGCACGGAAGAGCAAATCGCCAAGCCGAATATGATTTATCCCGCGAAGCTGGAGATCGATACCGAGCTATCGCGCACTCAGAACTACGTTGAGGGCATTCCCGCGCTCTTCAAGCAGTACGGCCTGACGGGATGGGAAGAGCCGTTCGCAAAAGTGAAAACGGAGCTCACCGACTACGACTCCTGGGTGAAGACGGAAATTCTCCCCAAGGCGCGAACCGATTTCCGGCTGCCGCCGGAAGAGTACGCGCTGAACCTGGAAGGCTACGGTATAGACATTCCCATCGCGCAGCTGGCGCAGACGGCCCATCACGATTTCAAGGTCTACCAGGCCCAGATGCAGGAGATTGCCACGCAGATCGCCCACCAGCGCGGGTGGCAAGATACCGACTATCGGACTGTGAGCCGGAGACTCAAACAAGATCAGTTGACGGGCGAGGCCATTCTGCCGTTCTACAAGAAACGCCTCGGGGAAATCGAAGCAATCATCGTGAAGCAAAACCTTGTGACGCTTCCCGATCGCCCTGCGCGCATTCGCATCGCCACGCCCGCTGAGAGCACGGAGCAGCCCGCGCCGCACATGTCGCCTCCGCCTCTCTTGAACAACACGGGAGAGCAAGGCGAATTCGTGCTACCGCTGAACATGCCCCCGACGAAGGGGGTAACCAAACCGGAGAAGATTGACGACTTCACGTACGACGCCGCCTCGTGGACGATCATTGCGCATGAAGCGCGCCCGGGGCATGAGTTGCAGTTCGATTCGATGGTGGAGCACGGCGTGTCGCGTGCGCGGGCGCTCTATGCATTCAACAGCACCAATGTCGAGGGCTGGGGGCTCTACGCCGAATACATCACCAAACCCTACATGCCGCTCGAAGGCCAGTTGATCTCGCTGCAGTTCCGCCTGCAGCGCGCGGCTCGCGCGTTTCTCGATCCAGAACTCCAGTCCGGCAAGATCAAGCCCGAGGACGCGATGCGCGTACTGACCGAGGACGTCAACTTGAGCGTGCCATACGCCAAGCAGGAGGTGGAACGCTATACATTCCGCTCGCCCGGCCAGGCCAACTCATATTTCTACGGCTTCACGAAGTTGCTCGAACTGCGCAAGGAAACGGAAGCGGCGCTCGGCAAGAAGTTCGACCAAAAGAAATTTCACGATTTCATCCTCGCGCAGGGCTTGCTCCCGCCCAACCTGATGCGCCAGGCGGTTCTCCAGGATTTCGTCCCCAGCCAAAAAGGCAACTAGGGTCGAGCGCACGGCACTAATCGGCGCGATCCAGCAGTCTGGCGCGGCCATCTTCGCAAAACCGCGAATGCTCCGACTCAAATGGAACGAGACGTCTTACTCCACCCTCTTCGCGGGATGATCTCCGCCTTGATGCAGGATTAGTTCGGTAGCCCTGCCTCGGCTATCGGTCACGAATGTAATCTGCGCATCCACTACTTTGTAGAAATAGTCGCGATCCCCCTCAGGAAAAACTTCGGCTTTGGGTTGCCCGGTGGCCTGCACAAAGAGGTGATCGCCCTCGCGCGTCACCGTCAGAATGAAGTTGGGCGCCAGTTGGTAGCTTCCCGCATAGCCGTCAAACAGTTTCGGGTCAACGGCGACCTCCTTGTGTTCCTTAACTGGCGGCACTTTACCTTCGAACCGCTTTGCGTGCTGGTCGAGGCCATTCTGGTGCAGGATCAGTTCTGTCGCCCGGCCGGTGTTGTCGGTAACGAATGTAATTTGCGCGTCCACCACTTTGTAGAAATAGTCGCGATCGCCCTCCGGGAAAATCTCGGCCTTCGTCTGTCCGGTTAATTGCGCAAACAGGTGATCTCCTTCGCGCGTCAGCGTAAAAAAGACATCCGGCGCAAGCTGGTAGGTGCCCACGTAACCGTCATATAGTTTTGGATCGACCGTTGTTTCTTTGTGCTCTTTCGGCGGCTTCGATAACGGAACGCTGGAATCAAGCAGATGCCGCCCGATATCGTCGACTCCCGCGCCTGTAAAAGCGTTGGATAGCGCTACCACCCCGGTGCGAGCTTTTGGATCGTACGCCACGAATGATCGGTAGCCACCCGTGCCGCCGTTGTGCCAGATAATCTCTTTGTCATTCGTCGTGAAGATGTGCCAGCCCAGCGCAATCTCCAGACCGGGCTGGTCGGTGGGACGGCGAACCCGCAGCATTCCCGCCATCGCAGGGGCGAGCGGCGTTTTCGTGTAACCGAGATTGGCCGCCAAAAATGTGAGCAGGTCGTTCGCGGTTGATCGGAGCGCTCCGGCTCCCGCGAGTGATGGCGTGTCCCAGTTTTCGACGGAATCGAGTGCCTGGTTGTGTCCCACGGCCAAACGCGCCCTCATTTCCGGCGTAAGCGTGACCCGCGTGCTGGCCATGCCAAGCGGGTCGCAGATGCGGGACCGCACGAGCGCTTCATAATCCATTCCGGCGCGCCGGGCCAGCACATGGCCGAGCAGGCCGCCGCCCAGATTCGAATATTCGTATCGCGAGCCGATATCGCGCGTCAGCTGGTAGCCCGAAAGAAACTGGTATAGCTGCTCGACGGAATAATCCGCGTAAGGATTGTTCAGGTCCTTGGGGTTCAGGTTTGCGGGCAACCGCGGAAGGCCGGACGTGTGCGTTGACAGATCAACCAGGGTGATCGAGCGCCCGTTGCGCTCCGGCATCCTGACCTCTGGCGGCAAGTATTTGGCCACCGGGTCGTCCAGCGCGACTTCACCACGCTGCACCATGTCCGCTAGGAGAAGCGACGTGAAGACCTTGGTCACCGAACCAATCTCGAAAATCGTGTCGCCGTTGAGCGGACGCGAATCGCCCTTCTCCAAGTGGCCGTACGCGATTACGCGCCGCCCTTCCGGGGCGATTACTCCGATCACAATACCCACGCTCTGGTGCTGGACATCGATCCGATCGACGAGCATTTGCCGAATCCCAGAATCCGACGGAAAGGACGAAGCTTGTGCGGGATGCGCCGCAGCGATAGCGTCATTTGGACTGGCTGGGACTTGGGCGCGGGCGGGGAAATTCGCGGAAACACCCAAAACAGCAATGCAGACTGCGAGAAACAGCGCGGCCGGAAACACAAACCTACCGCAAGAGTTTTTCATCGAGCCTCACCTGTCCGTTTCGTTCCCGTGTTCCTGGGTAAGGGCCTGGTGGAATTCTCCATCGCTAAGTTATCACAATGACATTCCACGCGAGGTGGTTTGGCGCGGAATGCCCGTTCGAGCGTCACAATGACGGAAGCCGCCCTTCTCTACATAGTCCCGCCCCCTTTTATTTCGCCGCGATCCTGCTAATGTGGATGCGCAGGACTGCTTGGATGAAAATGATTGATGAACGAAAGTAACAGTCCGATAATTCGGTGGCCGCACGCGCTCGCAGCGGAATCCCTGCAGAGCGCAACGACCTCGCACGCCCGTTCACGAGTCACGAATTACGAGTCACAAATCACGTTTCTACTCGACACTGGTGACCGAGTAGAATCCTTCGTAACTTGCAGAAAACAAACGATCGCTTCCCTTTCTACTCGACACAAACTTGAGGGGGCCTCGCGATGACTCACGCCCCCGAAAATCGCCTGAAGAATTCCGCGAGCCCGTACCTGCGTTCGGCCGCGCACCAGCCGATTGACTGGAACGAATGGGGCGAGGAAGCATTCGCCAAAGCTCGCGCCGAGGGAAAACCGGTTCTGCTCGATATCGGCGCGGTGTGGTGCCACTGGTGCCACGTGATTGACCGCGAAAGCTACGAGAACCCCGAAATCGCGGCGATGATCAACAACCTCTACATTCCCGTGAAAGTAGACCGCGACGAGCGCCCGGACGTGGACGCGCGCTATCAATCCGCCGTCAGCGCGATTTCCGGGCAAGGCGGCTGGCCTCTCACGGCGTTTCTCACTCCGGACGGCAAACCCTTCTTCGGCGGCACGTATTTCCCGCCCGACGACGCCGGCGGCCGGCCCGGATTCAAGCGCATCCTGCTCGCGATTTCCGAGGCGTTCAAAGCGCGCCGCGCGGAAGTGGACAAATCCGCGGACGCACTCGCCGAAGCCGTCGCGAAGGCGGAGGTTTTTCACGGCGCGCGCGGAGCGTTCGATGCGCGCGTGATTGACTCGGTAATAGATTCCGCGCTCAAACAATTTGACGAAACGCACGGCGGCTTCGGCCACGCGCCGAAATTTCCCCACGCCGGCACCGTGGATTTGCTGCTCGAGCGCTACCAGTCCACGCGCGAACCGCAGTTGCTGCACGTCGCGGAGCGCACGCTCGAAGGCATGGCGCTGGGCGGCGTGTACGATCAGGTAGGCGGCGGATTTCATCGCTACTCGGTGGACGAGCGCTGGTGCGTTCCGCACTTCGAAAAGATGACGTACGACAATTCCGAGCTGCTGAGGAATTTTCTCCACGGATATCAGGTGACGGGAAAAGCGCTCTTCCGCGAAACGGCCGAAGGAATCATCTCGTGGGTGGGCGAGGTCCTTTCCGATCCTGCGCGGGGCGGATTCTACTCCAGCCAGGACGCGGACCAAACGCTCGACGACGATGGCGATTATTTCACATGGACGCAGCAGGAGGTCCGCGCCGTCCTGACGCCGGAGGAAGCGCGCGCGGCCGAGCATTACTACGACGTTGGCCCCCGCGGCGAAATGCACCACAACCCGGAGAAAAACGTCCTCTGGATCGCAGAGAGCATCGAAGCCCTCGCGAAAAAGCTGGGGACGGACGAAGCGAACGCGCGCCTTCTGCTCGCGCGCGCCAAAGGAAAGTTGCTGGCCGCGCGCCGCGAGCGCCGGCCTATTCCCACAATTGACCAGACGCTCTACGTCGGCTGGAACGCGATGTTTGTCTCCGCCTATCTGGAAGCTGCACGCGTTCTCGACCGGCCCGACTGCCGCGAATTCGCGCTCAAGACGCTCGAGCGCGTTCTCGCCGAAGCGTGGGACGCATCGAGGGGCTTTCTGCATCGGGTCGGCGGGCCTCCGCTGGAAGGTTCGCTCGACGATCAGGTGTTCGCGGCGGCGGCCCTGCTCGATGCGTACGAAGCGACGCTCGACCGCCGTTATTTCGATATCGCCGAACGCGCGATGCATCTTGCCGTTGAGCGCTACGGCGATCCCGATGGCGGTGGGTTCTTCGACCGCGCGAAAGACGCCGCGCCGATGGGCGGGCTCGACGTCCGCCGCAAACCGCTNNGCTCCACGGATTTACCGGCGAGCGCCTCTACCACGAGTGGGCGGAGAAAACCTTGGAAGCGTTCGTGGGGCTTGTCCCGCAATACGGACTCTTCGCCGCGACCTACGGTCTCGCGGCGCTGCTTCACGCGCGCCATGCGATGCAGGTGGTGGTTACCGGCGCGGCAGGCGATCCGAAGGCCGCCGCCCTTGAAAAAGCGGCGAATGGGATTTATCGATACGGAAAGGCGATCCTGCGTGTGACGTCCGAACAGTTGTCAACAGCAGCACTTCCCGCCGCGTTGCGCGAAACTCTGCCGCACCTCGACGCGACTTTGGCGCAAGCATTCGTTTGCGTCGAGACGACCTGCTATCCGCCGGTTTCGGATCCGAGTAGGCTGGCCGCGCTCCTCATCGAAGTGGCGGCGGGCGCCAAAAGCGCCCAGTAAGCAGCGCTGTGATGTACGGCCTAGGGCACAACCGGCAAACCGATGAAGCTGGCATTGCCCGGTGTGTGCCAAATACTTTGTGTTGCTTTCTGGTAGTCCGCGGGCTTCGCCTCAAAGATGTTCGGCACAAACGTCTGCGGGTTGCGGTCGTAGAGAGGGAACAGGGTCGATTGCACCTGGACCATAATCCGATGCCCCGGCAGGAAGACATGGTTAACGGTCGGGAGGCCGAAGCGGTACAGCAGCGATTGGTTCGGCGTGATTGCTTCCGGATGTTCGAAGCTCGTGCGGTACCGCCCGCGGAAAATATCCAAAGAAATCGCGAGCTCGTAACCGCCCATCCCCGGTTGTGAAGGCACGGTATCGGGAAAGACATCAATCAGCTTAACTGCCCAATCGCTATCGCTGCCGCTGGTAGAGGCGTAGAGGTTCACCTCGGGAGCACCGCTCACTCTTAGCGGCGCGGTGAGCGGCTCCGTCACGAACGTGAGCACGTCGGGACGGCCCTCGACGAAACGCTGATCGTCAACCAGCCAATGCCGCCATGCGTCGCCGTCTGTAGAAACCACCGGCCTCGTTCTGTACGGCACGGGCCTCGATGGATCGGAAACATACTCGTCGAATTTCGGCGTCGTCGCGTCCGGGCTGTCAAAGGACAAGCCGCCATTCGCTGTCAGATAGAGTGGCCGTGATTTGTTGGGGCAGCCTTGATCGCAGCTCAGCGGCCACGCCTTGAAGCGATCCCAGTGATTCTCGCCGGTGTTGTAAATCAGCACCGGCGGCGTATCGGCCTTGGGAGCATTGTCCAACAGGTATTGATTGAAAAATGGAAGCAGCACATCACGCCGGAACTGAAGCGTCGTGTCGCCGTCCCACAGCAACGGTCCGAGCGAATAACCGTCGCCGTTGACCTGGCTGTGCCGCCAAGGTCCCATGACCAGATAATTCTTGTCGTTATTTGTGTCCTTTGGTTCGACGGCCTCATAACAGTGGATCGCGCCCCACATGTCTTCCTGGTCCCAGAGGCCCTGCAACCACATGACGGGGACGTTCAGTGGCAGCGAAGCCATGATTTTATCGAGCGCTTGCCCCTGCCAGAAACCATCGTAGGCCGGATTTTTATCCACCTTTTGCCAGAAAGGCATTTGTTCCAGGCCGGCGGCGCGAGCAAAATCTCCAGCCGAGCCCTTCCTGAGAAAGTTCGTGTAATCGTCATACCCTTCGCGCGGTATGGCGATACTCTCGCCACGCTCCGTGGTCTGTCGCCTGATGTAGTCGAAATTGGTTTGCCGAAATGCGCCATAGTGGAACCAGTCGTCTCCCATCCAGCCGTCCACCATCGGGCTTTCGGGAGCCGCCACCTTCAGCGACGGATGCGGATGTATCAGCGCCATCACAACCGTGAAGCCCTCGTACGAGGAACCGATCATGCCGACCTTGCCGTTAGTCTCGGGCAAATTCTTTACCAGCCAATCAATCGTGTCGTACGCGTCCGTGGTGTCGTCGATTCCGCTGCTGTTCAACGGGCCAATCGGAGGAGGCGTCATAATATAAGCGCCTTCGGAGCCATATTTGCCGCGCACGTCCTGGAATACGCGGATGTAACCCGCTTTCACAAACACTTCGTCGCTCAGCGGAAGCTCATCGAGCATGTTGGGAGATTCCGTCCTGGCGGCGCGGGCTTTGGCGTTATAGGGAGTGCGCGTCAGCAGAATCGGCGCGTGCGTGGCGCCTTTGGGAATCACAATGACGGTGTACAACCCCACACCGTCGCGCATCGGGATCATCTCGACGCGTTTAACGTAGTTGAAATCCGCGGTCGGCGCCTTGAACTCAGCAGGAATGTCCGACTCGTCGGACTTGCCTTGCGCGAGCGACGGCAAACCCATCAAAGAGAGAGCCAACGCTGCAACAACGGAACGGCAAAGTAGGGTCATAGAATGTCCCTGTGATCGTTCGTGAAGACATGGGAAAGCTTAAGTCGGCCCTGCATTCAATCCAGACGAGGCCACTCGGAGTGCAGCTTGGGCGGCCGCATCAGAGTCTGCATCACCACGCAATACTGTTCGGTTTTTTCCCGCAATCCACGCAGTTGTTCCGGAGTTGCCGTCGGCGCAACGACATCAAAGCGAAGTTGAATGCTTTCAAAGCCGACGGGCACGTCCTTCGAAATGCCAAGGGTGCCCCGAAGATCCAGATCTCCCTCCACCGTGACCTCAATGCGTTCGGTTGGTATGCCCATAGCCGCAGCCACCATCTGACAGGTGATTTGCGCGCAAGCCGCCAGAGCCCCAAGCAGGAGGTCACCGGAACAGGCGCCGCTGCCGGCGCCCCCGACACCCTTGTGTGCTTCGGCCTGATAGACGGCGCGTCCGATATCAACCGAGCATGCGATCGGGGCATCCGTCTGCCCGCCTTTCGCCCGGATAGTGATTCGCGACGCGCTCGGGTCACTGCGGTATTGCTCTTTCAACGGCTTCTGAAGCGATCGAAGGTCCATGGCAATCTCATTTCTTGGCGAAATTTTCACTGACCGTGGCAGCTCCCGCCCAGCCGTCTTGAAGCCGCTCCATCCGCATGCTAGCATGCGAGGGCATTACGGAGTCACACATGCCTCAATTCGTCATCGAACGCGAAGTCCCGGGAGCCGCAAATTTAACCGACGCGCAATGGCGGGAAATCGCACAGAAGTCGGTCCAAGCGCTCAAGGAAATGGGGCCCGAGATCCGCTGGCTACAGAGCTACGTAACCGGCGACAAGGTGTACTGCGTCTATTTCGCTCCGGACGAGGCCACCATCAAGGATCATGCCAGGCGCGCGGGCGTTCCTGCCAATCGCGTCTCTGCCGTGCGCCGACTCCTCGACCCGGCAAGCGCGGCGTAAGCACGACCTGAACTTTCCCTTGGCTTCTGGACTTTCTTTGGCCGTCAGCATCTGGTGGTTTGTCCGAGCTCTAACCGAGAGGAGAAGCCGACTCCGGCGACATCACTTCCTCAATAGCTTTCTCGACCGGCAGAGCCCAACCTTCTAACCACGCCGTCGCGCCTCTCGTGTTGGTCAAGGCTTGGCGTGCCGGATCCAGGACGGATTCAAGTTTGGCCTGTTCCTTGGGAGTAAGCGGAGCACCGATGCTTTGGCGCAGAGCGGCCGCCGCGCCTGCCAGCCGCAGCGAGCGCTCAGCCTGGAGTCGAGCAGCTGCTGAGCATGCGAAACACTCCAATAGCCGGGCAATTCCGCGTTTGTGATCCATTTCCCGGAAAATGCTTAAGCTCTCGCGGTGTAAAGAATGCGCAGTGGGAGAATCCCGCTGCTCCCTTGCCAGAGTTCCCAGATCGGCCAGCGTGCCGGCAATGCCCCAGCGGTCGCCGAGTTCCCGAAAAATTGCCAGGCCCATTTCGTACAACACCTGAGCGGCTGCGGACTCACCCTGTTCTCGGGCGACGTCCCCCTGAGAGTTCAGCGACCAGGCGACGCCCGTCCGATCTCCCACTCTTTCGAAGATTGAGAGGCACTCCGCGTAGAGTGAGCGCGCACGGTCATAGTCACCCTGCAATTTGGCGACGTTCGCCACGTTACTGAGCGACCGAGCGGCCGCCTTCTGGTCGCCCAATTCTCTCCACACCGCCAGGCTTTCTTCGAACAGTGAGTGCGCGACCGCGAGGTCATCCTGGTCTTGCGCAATCACCGCCATCGCGTTTAGCGAGACAGCGACGCCCTGTGTGTCACGCAACTTACGCGCGATGTCCAGGCTCTCCCTTAAGAGCACGCCAGCCGAGGTGTAATCTCCCTGCTCGCTGGCGAGCACGCCCGCGGCAAAAAGAGCGCGCACACGCGCCTTCGTGGGAGACGCCGCCCCTGCGAGCTTCAGCAGCTTGTCCAGCCAGCCTCTGCCTTCGGCGAGATACTCACGGGCCTCCCAGAAGCGAAACAGGGCCGCTCCGAGACGCAGGCCCCACTCCGCATCTCCGGTTGCTGCCAGCCACTCAAGGCTCGCGCGAAAATTGTCATGTTCCAACCCGAAGCGCTCCAGCCATTCCGCGCCTTCCGCGCCGCTCTGCCCCTTAGCCTCCTCTTCCGCCAGCACCAGACAGTAGGCGGCGTGGGCGCGCTTCGTCGAGGCCTCCTCCTGGCTTGCCTCCAGTTTTTCCCGGGCGTACTCGCGAATCGTTTCCAGCATCATAAACCGCGATTCACCGTTCGCTTGCTCGACCTGCTGCAGCAGGCTTTTGTCCACCATGGATGCCATGCCGTCGAGCAAGTCCAACCCAAGATCGCCCTTGGTGTCGCACACAGCTTCAGCGCCTTCCAGAGTGCATCCCCCCACGAACACCGATAGCCGCCGGAAGAGCTTTTGCTCGTCGGCATTCAGAAGATCGTAGCTCCAATCAATGGCGGCGCGGAGAGTCTGCTGCCGCTGCGGCAGGTCCCGCGAGCCGCCCGTCAATAATTGCAACCGGCTCGCCAGGCGTGTTCCGATGGAGGCCAGCGAAAGAACTTTGACCCGGGCGGCTGCGAGCTCGATCGCGAGAGGCAAACCATCCAGGCGGGCACAAATCTCCGCGACGGCCAGCGCGTTTTCCCGGTTAAGTTCGAAATCCGGCTTGACTGCGATGGCGCGCTGCACGAACAGCGCGACCGCCGGATACTGTGATAGGACCGCCACCGGTGGCAAAGACCGCGCATCCGGCAATGCAAGCGGCGGCACCGGAAATTCATGCTCTCCGTAAAGGTGCAGCGCGGAGCGGCTCGTCACCAGGATCTTGAGATTGGGACCCATGACCAGCAACTCCGCCACAGTCGGCGCCGCTTGAGCCAGGTGCTCGAAATTGTCGAGCACAAAAAGCATTGGCGCGCGCAACGAATCCTCTAAATTTTTCTGGAGTATTTCGAGCGGAGACTGGCCGCCAGCCTCCCCGATCCCCAGCGTCTGAACGATCGCGGATGCGACCAAGCCCGGATCGCGCAGCGGGGAGAGCGGGACAAAATGAATCCCGCCTGGAAAGCGATCGACAAGGCCACTTGCCACCTCCACCCCGAGACGCGTCTTGCCGATCCCGCCTGGGCCCGTGATCGTGACCAGTCGCACATCCTGACGCAGCAGGAGTTCCTTGGCGGCGGCTATCTCCTTTTCACGCCCCACAAACCCGGTCCGCTGCACGGGAATATTGCTCGCGCGGGACTCCGCCGATTTGAGCGGTTTCTCCGAGAAGCGGTCGCGTAT
>PMUS01000080.1 GCA_003166795.1 Acidobacteriota bacterium
GGGTGCCTGCTTTCGGGCGACGGCGATTACGGCATCCCCACCACCCTGCCGTGGGGCATGAGTTTTCCGAACGGCCTTGTGCCGACAACCGACCGCGTGCATCCCACGCCGATCTATGAGTTCATTGCCGCGTGCGCGATCGCGTGGATCCTGTGGCGGCTTGGCGCCCAGCAGATGAAGTCTCGCCGCGAGACGGACTCGCTGCGGCCGGGCAGCGTCTTCGCTGTGTATCTGATCCTCACGGGCGTGGCGCGATTTCTGGTGGAGTTCATTCGCATCAATCCTCGATCGTTCCTCGGATTGACGAACGCGCAGGCGGCGAGCGTCGTCTCGGTGATCGTAGGCGCCGCGCTGTGGTGGCACGTGGCGAAGAAATCGCCGCGGCCCACGGTTTCGTAGGGGCGTGGCGCGCCGCGGCGCAGATGCTTGGCGAGATATAGACAATCCAGCTCGTACCGCGATTCGCCTGTCATTCCGAGGAGCGCAGCGAGGAGGAATCTCTCTTCGCGTTGCCGACCGGCGATGCCTTCACACGAAGAGATATCCCTCGCTCCGCTCGGGATGACAGCTCTCAATTGAGTGAGTCTCTTTCAAGCATGGCGTGACGGGCGAATCCGTAGGGCTGGCGTCCCGCCGGCGAGACGCCGGAGCTGCAAGGCTTGTGTTCGCGCGAGTGGCGAGATCTCGCCAAGCATGTTTGCCGGGCGTAGTCCGCCGCGGCGGACCCCTACAAAACCATCCACGATTCCCGCGGCGGCTGGTGCTTTCCCTCGCGGATCAATGTCAGGAATTGATTTTTGGCATGCGGATGGCGAGGAGGCCGTCCGCGACGACCGCGATAGAGCTGGCGGCGTTTACGTCGGCGGGCAGTTCCATGATGCAGACGGATTTCGATGGCGGGCGATCGTCTTCCATGTGCGGGCCCGTTCCGCGCCCCGTGTCCGAACCCGCTTCCCAGCGGCCACTTACTTCTGCGCCCCGCGCTTTTCGGCGGCGGACGGACGGGCCCACAGCGGAGCTCTGCGTGACGTCCGGGTCGTTTTCCGCTCGGCGGGTTTGCGGGGTAAGCGAGGGCTGCGCCAGAATTACCAGCCAGCGCGATTCAATGCCGATTTCCAGGCGCGCGGCGGTGGCGTCGGGAATACTAGCCATCGCGTAGACGAACTCCGTCGAATCGTGCACGTTGATCGTAAAATCCAGCAACAATTCACGCTCGGCGCGAACCCAATCCTCAAGTTCCCCGCCTGGACTCAGCCCCCGCGCGAGAAAATTTTCATAGGCGCGACGCGCCACACAATCGTAAGCCTCGAGCAGGCAGTCGGTCAGATCGGTCAGGGCCACGCATTCGCGCTGCGGCTTTCCCGGCCCGCGCGATATCCGTTTGCGGATGGCGTTGCGGCCACCCGCAGGTGAGTCCACGACAGCGTACGTTTTCACGGCAGCGCTCCTCTCCTTCACAGACTTCAAATCGGCACGTGATCCCTGTCTCTGTACTTGCGCCGCGTCAGTATTGGGCGCTGAGTGGTCGCTGAGCCCGGCAATGCGGTCACGGGCCGCAGCGATGTCCCGGACTGAAACGCGGCCATGGCCCGCAGCACCGTCGCTGTCGGGGGATGCGCATTTGTCTCGTGCCCAAGAGTCGTCGCGTGCCGGGGAGTCGCCGAGTGCATCTGAACGGCGCGCGGGCCCGCGAGCGTTGAATTACTGGAGACGGCGCTCGCATTGTCACCAGCGCTTCTAAGCAATAATCGTTCCATCTCCGCTTCGAGCATTTGCGCGTTGAGCGCGCGCCTTCCCAGCACGGAGACGCCGCGCTCGACAACCGGCAGCCACAGGCAGCTTTCCGAAAGCGCCACGCCGACCAGCAGCGTCCGCGAGTGCCGCTCGATCGGTGCGGCGACGTCGTAGCCGCGGCCGTCCGGAAGAGTCTCCGTGGCCAGCACGATATCGAAATCGAATGTCTCCAGCAGGTCCTGCGCTTTTTGTACGGTCAGCACCTGACGCGATCCCCATCCTCGATCGGAAAAACGCCGGAGAATCTCGACGGTGCCGGCCGAAGGCGTTCCAACCACTAGAATTCGCATTGCGATTACAGTCATTGTGTTTCTTCCTTCCGCGCACAGCGCCCGTAATCCCAACGGCGAGCGGCGCTCACGCGCCATCGCCTCGGTCCTTGGGGAGTGCGGTTCGTCCTGCGCGAATGGCGAGGGCTCGCCAAGTTCGCTTCCCGGGCGCCCGGCGATGCCTTCTCCCTCGCTCCGCTCGGAATGGCAGCTCTAAAGTGGGGCGACTCATTCGCAAGCACGTTAGCCAGGAATCCGCCGCGAGAGATCATGCCCCGACAAAACCACAGCGCGTTTCCTTCCCGAGTATGAATCTGAACCAAATCGGGAACCCGCAGGAGAACCGAAAATGCACCAATAATTCCCGCGCATGCCCTGATGTCTATATCGGGAAGCTCGGGCGAAACGTTAGCGAAAATATTGCCTTCCAGTCTTGCGGAAAACGCAGCGTTTCACTACGCATGGTTCGACAGGAAACACTACTGCATTTGACTTGCGGGACTTGCCAATACACTGCGTACCTCTTCGCCCCGGTTAAGCTGTAAGTTACTTGACGACATGATAGCGAGCGAGCTACAGTATCGCCCTGTTATGGGATGGCGCCGTGGGCATCTTGCCGCAACTGGATATCGCGACAGTCGCCGCGAGGCGCCCGATCGAGGGGTCAATATGAAAGACAAGGCCAAAGGCCCCGCAGAGAATCCTGAGTCCAGCCGGCCCGAGTCGCCGCTGCCGCCCGCGCTACCCTCCAGATATTCCAGGCCGTATCGAGTGCTCGTGGCGGACGATCACCCCGTGGTACGGCGCGGGCTGCGGGCAATGCTGGAATCGCAGCGCGGCATCGAAGTTTGTGGCGAGGCCTCCGACGGCCTCGCCGCCGTGGACCTGGTGAAAAAGGGCAAGCCGGATCTCCTCCTGCTGGACCTGACCATGCCGGAGATGAACGGCCTGGAGGTCACGACGGCCGTGCGGGAGTGTTCGCCGGAAACCGAGGTGCTGATTCTGAGCATGCATTTTTCCGAGGAGCTTGCGCGCGAAGTGCTGCGCTGCGGAGCGCTCGGATACATGCTGAAATCCGACGCGGATGCGGAACTGCTCGAGGCGATTGATCGCGTCCGGCGGCACCAGCCGTTTTTCACCAGCAAGCTGGCCAGCGCCATGGCGCAGAACTTCATGGACGGGACGCCGGAAGCCGGCGTGGACGAAAAGGGTAAGCCCGCTTCCCCGCTCACGGACCGCGAGGTTCAGGTGGTGCAGTTGCTCGCGGAAGGAAAGAGCAACAAGGAAGTCGCGGGGACGCTCGGAGTCTCGACGCGAACGGTCGAAAGCCACCGGAACCACGTCATGCACAAGATGAATTTTGGAAGCTTCAGCGAATTAATCCGCTTCGCGGTCCGCAGCAGCCTAGTCGCGCCGTAAGTAAACGGTTTTTCCCCGTAGGGGCGTAGTCCGCCGCGGCGGACCACACCCGTGCAAAATCAGCTGCCGATGGTCATGGATGGGAAAACGCGCCATTCGCGGAAACGGCCCCCACGCTTGACGCGATGGAGGCCGTTCGATTGCGATATTTCGTTACCCTGGGACTCGTGCAAAAACGCCGGCGAGACTCGGGCGCTACGACTTCCCGCTAGGCTTTTTTGGCGGTTTTGCGCCGGCCGCGGCGCTTCGTTGGACGCTCCGTCGGCGGCTCGCCGATCAGTTCCGCGCTCCAGATGGAGGTGACGAATTTCTTCATGCCGTGGTTGTCGAAATCAATCGTGGTGCGTTCGCCGTTTGATTCCGTGACGACGCCAAGACCGTATTGGTCGTGACGAATAGCCTGGCCCTCAACGAGAGTCTGCACGTTGCCTCCTGGGATATCGAAAAAGCGATGAAGTCCTGACAGGTTCTAGAGGGCGGTGACGCGCTCGGCCTGCAAACCCTTCGGACCCTGCTTCACTTCGAACTCGACGGCCTGTCCTTCGTTGAGGCTCTTGTAACCCTCGGACTGAATCGCCGAGAAGTGCACGAAGACGTCCTCACCGGACTGGCGCTGGATGAACCCGTAACCCTTTGCTGCGTTGAACCACTTGACTGTGCCCTGTTCTGTAGCCACGATACTGCTCCTAATTAATTCATAAGACGACGGTTAGTCGCCCAGAAGGCTATCTGGTGCCCCCGCTTGCCTGGCCCGCCAAAAAAAAGGCCGTCGGACACCTGCCCGGCAGCCTTGTGAGACGCGTCAAAAGCGACACAAGAGCAACAAACGCATAGAGATAATACCACGGATTAGAATCGAAAACAACGGGGGGTCAAAACCCGAAAATCGCCCCCGAAAAATGCCCGCCAAAGCGTTCGGTTTCCCTTCGTAAGCGCACGATATTTCGTGCCGGTATAAACCACTCCAAATTTGTCGCCGCGCCGCGCCGGGCCGGCATTTTCTTCGTAGGGTCGTAGTCCGCCACAGCGGACTACGACCGGCAAACGCACTTGGCAGGCTGTCGCCATTCCCCAAAACACGACCGCCCGCGACGATGTACTCCTGGTTAATTCGAGGCAACGCCGCACCGGGCGTAGCGGTGCTACGCCGCTACAAAACCATCCGGAATCTTTCGCCTCGGCGCGTTACGAGGGCTGTAAACCAAACGCTTCGGCGAGGAGCTCGTACGATCGCCGGCGGTCGGCGTGCTCGTGCGTCATTGTGGTGATCATGATTTCGTCCACGCCGCCCTGATCGGCGAGCGCCGTGAGCTGCGCGCGGACCTTCGCGGGCGTGCCGACGAAAGAGCGATCGCGATTCATCTCGACGATTTGCAGTTCCTCGGGCGAAAACTTGTAATTCGTGGCTTCCTCGATGCTCGGAAAGCGCCCCATTTTGCCGGAGCGGAAACGCAGCAGTGTAAGCGCGAGCGGCCGCGAGAGTTCCTCGGCGCGCGCGTCCGTCTCCGCGCAGACCACCGATACGCCGATCAGCGCCTCCGGCTTCGCCAGAAATTCCGACGGCCGAAAATGATCGCGGTAAAGGCGCAGCGCGCCCACGGCCGGCCACGGCTGGATGTGGTGCGCGAAAGCGAATCGCAACCCCATCTGCGCGGAAAGCTCGGCGGAAAAATCGCTCGAGCCGAGCAGCCATACGTCCGGCATGGGGACGTCGTCCGGCATCGCGCGAATGCGTTCGAGTGCATGCCCCTGCGGAAAGCCGTGATCGAGGAACGCCAGCAGGTCGTTAAGGCGCGCGGGAAAATCGTCGGCGCCGAGCAATTCGCGCGAGCGTCGAAGCGCGAGCGCGGTGAGCGAGTCCGTGCCGGGCGCGCGCCCGATGCCGAGATCCACGCGGCCGGGATGCAGCGCCTCGAGGACGCGAAACGTCTCCGCCACTTTCAGCGGCGTGTGATTCGGCAGCATCATTCCGCCGGAGCCGACGCGGATCCGCTGCGTGACGTCCGCCACGTGGCCGATCATGATTTCCGGGGCGGAGCTCGCGATCAGCGGCGTGTTGTGATGCTCGGCGAGCCAGTAGCGTGTGAAGCCCAGCCGGTCGGCGAGCTGCGCCAGGTCGAGCGTGTTGCGCAGCGCTTCCGCGCTCGTCGAGCCCGACGCCACCGGCGAAACATCCAGCACGGACAGCCGATAGGATTTTCCCGCGGGCATTGGTTCCCTTCTCCGAGACGATTCGCGCGGCGATTCGGGTAATGCGCGCACGACAATTGTTACACATCGGAGAAGCGCAGGCCACGGGCGCAGTGTTCGTCGCGCCAGTTCGTGGCGCCAGCGTCTTGCTGGCGTTTTTGTCGTGCGCGCGCAGGAGTAAAAACCGCCGGCACGATGCCGGCGCTGCGAACCGCACGCCCGTGCCCGGAATTTACTTCGTCGGGGCGTAGCGTTGCTACGCCCCTACAAAACCGACACGAATCGTTCGCGGCGTCTCGCGCGCGAAGCGCTGGCGAATGAGCCGGTACCAGGAATACGATGGTACGGAAGTACCGCTAAAACGCGCGACCCCGGTACTGCCAGAATGTAACTTTGCCTCTACTGCTTCGGCAGCCTGCCCCCTGCTATTGTTTCTCTTCGGACACGCACGCCACGAAGACGAGGCCCATCAGAATGAGCGACACGTTTGACTTTTCGATCCCCGACCAGAACCACAGCAACAATCTGCGCGCTGACAATAGCTCCCCGGATGCAACGGGCCAGGCGCAGCCGTGCCCCGAAAACGGTTCCGCGGCGCTGAATTCGACAACCGATGGCGCAGCGGGCGCCAAGGCATCGCCGGGCGAACGCCGCAGCCGGCGCCGCGCGCTGATTTCCGCGCCCGTGCGCGTCCGCAGCGTGGACGTCACCGACGGCGGCCCCGACGAAATTTCGACGACCCTTGACGTTTCCCGCGGCGGCGTGCTTTTCGCGACCAAGAGTCCCAGCTTTGAAGTCGCCATGCCGGTGATGGTCACGTTTCCTTACAGCAAGTCTCAGGTTGCGGTGCAGGCCGAACAGACGGGCCGCGTGGCGCGCGTCACGCAATTGCCGGACGGCCGCTTTTCCGTCGCCGTCGTGCTGCGATCCGGCCCCGGTGACGATTTGGTGGACGCGGGCGGGCGCAAGCTCGACGCGAATGCGTCCGCGGAAACTTCCTACTCGTCCGAGCTCGTCGCGGAAAAGCCTCTCATCATCGCGGTAGATAAGGACCAGACTCTGCGCGATTCGCTGAAAGCGTATCTGACCGGCGAAGGCTACGAAGTGATCGTCCTCGCCAGCGCGGAGGAGGCGCATCATGCGCTGGAAATGTTTACTCCCGCACTGCTGATTGCGGAAATTGAGGGCGACGATCTGCCGGGCTACGAGCTTTGCGCGTACGTAAAGGCCACACCGAGGCTGCAAACCGTGCCGGTAATGCTGATGACCAGCTCGGCGTATCCGAGCGATTACGCAAACGCCCATTCGCTGGGTGCGGTCGTATGCATCGCCAAGCCGTATCGCCAGGAACGCCTCGGGCATGTGGTGCGATTGCTCGCACCCACGCGCCAGCACAAGGAACAAACCGGACCCGCGCGTCCCGGCGACGCCTCACGCAAAAGCTGCAACGGCAACGCCACGAGGAAATCGGTCGGCTACTCGCCCAATATCCGCCTCCGCCCAGGCTGGTAAGCCCTCGGGCGCGATAACGCGCATCAGCACACGCAAGCCCGCACCGGGCGTAGCACCGCTACGCCCGGTGCGGCGCTACTCCGAATCAACCATGAGCAATGCGTCTCGGGCGTGAATCCACATTCAATGGCGAAACCTTGCCAAGCATGTTCGCCGGGCATAGTCCGCCGCGGCGGACTACGCCCCTACGAAGAAAATTCCCACAAACGCGAGCCAGCGCAAACAAGCACACGCTCGGAGAAGACCTAAAATCTTATGGCGCGGCGCTGCCATGCAGCGATCCTCCTGCCCCCGCGCCCGCTGTTAACCCTGTGGGCGCACGAAACACTCGCCGGGGCGCGCGCGGGCGTCCTTCCCGGTAAAATAGGCCTATGAAATGCCCGAAATGCAGCGCCGACGCACGCGACATCGCGCGATTCTGCCCGCGATGCCATGCCACGCTGCGTTACGAATGCCCTTCGTGCAAACACGAACAGCGTCAGGGCGGCCAATGCGAAAAATGCGGCGTTGATTTCCTGAAATATATCAACGCGGTCGTCGCGGGCAAGAAAATCGAGGCCGACGCGGCTCACGATCGGCTGGAACAGCGTTCGAGCCTGATGAAGAATCTCCTCTTCGTGCCGTTCACGCTGGGCATTCCCCTGATTCGCAACTTGCTGCTTGGATCGCGCAGAGACCGCGAAACTTAAGCGACATCTGGCTCCCTCGACGTCCTGGTTGCGCCAAGCTGGTTCTTGTACCGCCAGCGTCTCGCTGGCGTTTTTCCGCGCATCGTTTCCCGCAACAGAACCGCCGGCGACACGCCGGCGCTACGAAACGCGTGATCACTCCGGAGTGTACTTCTGCGAGGAGCGACCTACCGCGCATTGAAATATCGCGACGGCGGATACAGCCCCGTGCGCGAAAATTCCGCACCGATCGCCCGCTTGACCTCGCGATACCAGTAATCGAACGTTCCCTCGGCCACGCCCACCAGACGAATCGCGCGACGGTATTCCGCGCCGCGCAGGAAATACACGTTGAAAAGTTTCAGCCTCCCCTTCCATTCCGGCCGGCGCAGCGCGTGACGCCCGATGCGTTCGAAGTCCGCGACGTAATCGCACGCCCGGGCGCGGTCCGGCCGCCACAGATATCCCGCCGAAGGCTTCTCGAAATCCAGCGAACGCACCGAGCCGGTCGAATCCGCTAGCCATTCGCGCAGCCCGCGGTAGCGGCCGTGGCACGCGTCGAATATTTCCGTGGATTTCATATTTGAGATCAACTCCTAGTGGCGAGTGGCTAGCGCCTTGGCTAACGCGCCTGCCCCCCAGGTCGTCGCCGGTTTGAAATGGGCATGGCATGTCATGGCCGGTGCGGCGCCGGGTGCCCTGATACGAACCTGGCGATCGCGCATTCGAGACGGCTTCGTAGGGGCGTAGTCCGCCGCGGAGGACTCCCTCGGGATGGCGATCCTGATCGGATCGTCAATTATCCTTCGGAAGCTTCGGCGTGTCGGTGAGCAGCGCGCCAATCTCCCACGCATTATCCGAGCGCGTGAGCTCTTCCTCGACAGCAACGAGGCACGCATGAAAGCACTCGCGCCAGCCGATCAGATATCCGCGCGCATATTCGTCCGCCATGCGCTCGCGCTCGCGGTGTGTGCGCTGCATCTCGAACACCTGCGTGCACTCGATTTCCGGCGCGCGTACCGCCACGCGCAAGCGGTAAACGAGCTCGCGCACACCGCGCAGCACCCAATGCAGCGGCGCCGGGTAATACACGCCGATCCGGCGGCGCGGCTCGTACCACGCCATTCGCCATCCGCGCGGGATCATTCCCCCGTGCCCTACTTCCCTGCGCAATCGCATTTTTGAACGCGCCTTCATGAACGTGGAACCTCCGGGCCGCTGCCTACGGCGAGTTCGCGCCGAATCGCTTCCTCGCGTTCCGCACGCATCAGTTGTTGGTGCAGGCGCGCTTCGAGGAAAAATTTGTTTTGGTGCTGGAGATGCGGCGGGGCCGGGAAATCAGGCCTCGCGCCTCGTCCGGGGTTCTGTGTTTGACCTAAACCGGAGGAATTTGCAGCTGGGGCTTGCGCTGGCGGCCGTTGATTTTGATTTTCTCTGTGGAAATTCCTGCGCAAACCTACCGGTATTGTTCTTTCTTGTGATCTTGCTATAGATGAACTACCTATCCCGCCCGCAGTCTGCTGATTCCACGCGGGATTCAACCCATTTGGTACGCGGCTTTGCGTGACGCCCCCCGAAACTTTGCGTACCCCGTACGCGGAATTGCGTCCACCTTGTGGAAATTTCTTGGCCTTGGTGATGCGCACAATTACTCCGGCCGGGGCCGCTTCCGTCTCGATGTAACCGTGGCGCCGAAGCGTGTGCATCCAGCGCTCCAGCGTTCGGCAATTAAATCCTGTCTCTTCCTCGATTTCTCGATAGCTGATCGGAGTGCCGCCCAGGACCCAACCCACATCACCGTGTTGATGTGTCTGCCGCAGGACGAGCCATCCGTAGAGCCACAGCGCCGCGCCCATCCGCCGATGGTGCCGCGCCTCGAACAGCACCCCGCGCAATCCGGCGTTATAGTCTTTGCCTCTCATAAACTGACCGCCGGGAGCTGGCAGAACACCAACGATTTCCTGCGCCCGAACTCGCCGTGCGTCAGCATTCGCCGCAGTAAGGAATACGTACTTCCACGTACCCGCGAGGTGCGTAGTCTCTAACTTCTAAGCGCATTACCCGCGTCACAGGCAGGCTCTTCCGGCAGAAGCCGCAAACCGGATCTCCGTAGTCGTCCGTGTAGGCACCGTGAACTCGTAGGGCGCTCCGCAACTTGCGTTCGTGGTGCCACCGCTCGCGATTCTCGCGTTCATACGCCTGATGCCTCGGGTCGGCGCGCCAATGGCGCATGTAGAGTCGGTTGTACCTGCGGCGCTTTTCAATCAACGCCTTCTCCGCTCGTTCCGCGCGCCCGTGATATCCCAGGGAGATGGCCGAGAAACGACTGCAGTGCATTGCTGCCTCCCACCGCCTCAGTTCGTTTTCGTTCGCCGCGGTACTACTACTCGGGTACCATTGCGCTAAGTAATCTCTGTGTTATTCTGCGCCGTACCTTTCTTTTCTCCTGCTCTTGGAGATCGACGTCACCGGAGGCATTTTCATGGGCGCTGCCCGTCCGCCGCTCAAATACTTGGCGACCTGTTCGCAGATGTCGCTTGAATCGGTGGAGCTGTCGCGCTTGAACCTTGCGGCGAATCTGCGTAAGGAATTTCAGGAAGTCCTGGACGAGTGGATTGACTCCGAGGTTGATGCGCAGCTCGCGCGCTCGATTCTGGAGTGGCGGCGCGAGCAGGACATTGCGGCGAGCATGCCCGCGCTCGAAGCTGCGAAGCCCCCTCAATTGGAACAGCTCGCCATCGCATTTCTTCCGGAATGCTCCGCGCTGCCGGCAGGTGATGCGGTTGAGCGCGATAGTCAATCGCTGCCGGAGGAAATACCGTCGAGGCGTGATGATTCGCCGCGCGACTCGGTTTCCGAATACAGGTCGCCCGTGCGTCTCCGCGATGACAACGCCCCGATGGTAGGTAAGGAGTCCCGCTCGATCGCAGTCCTCGTCCCTTGCTCGACGTCGCTCGCGAGAGCCGCGGCGGTGAATTCGGGCGCCGCCCAAGGTCTCGTCGAGCCGCTTTCCGGCAAACTGCAGGTCTATCGAAAGACAATTGCCTCGCCGAATGGCGCGCGAAAAACCGGGAGCAAACCGACCCCGATCCTCGCCGCGGAGAGCCCCTCCTGGGCCGTTCACATGCAGGCAGAATGCGCGGCGCAATATTCCCGCGTGCGACGGGCCGGATGACAGGGCCGTGCGCCGAGGCTGGTGGTCCAACGAGCCCGTGCTCAGCTCCTGTTTCGAGTCGCTCGGGCGCGCCGTCCTCACTTGAACGCGCCCCCTGATTGAAGTGCTCGAAGCGGTGACGCCAACCTCGTCCGCCGGCCCTGAATAAAGCGCGCAGCGCCGCCGAGCGAGCACCACCGTCGCGCGCGCGGAAACAACGGCTCCAGCCCCTGCGATCCCGTTCTTTGATCGCGTCCCGGGAGCTGTGAAATGGCTAGCGGTCGTTCCATCGCCGGGCAGCCCACGCCGAGGGCGCATCGTGAAGCTTTTAGGCATCGTTGAAACCGCTGTGACAGGTTTTCGCGGCTTTGACAGGCCATCGTTGTCGCTCGATCGAGCGGCACCACCTCGGCGCGCTCGCGCGATTCGCGTCGGACTCGTGCCGTCGCCATCTCTGGCAGCGAATTCGGCGATGCCGTGCCACGGAACGCTGCGATCGCATTGCCGATGCCGATTCGCTGGCGCTTTTCGACTACGTGCCATGGTCGTCGTTTCCATCAGTCGTACTCCGCAACGCAAATGCCTGATCGCCCCGCCTTCGTTAACGTCACCACGCGAGTCAATTCCCTCGCTTCCGCTCAGTCACGCACTCCGGACACGTCGCCAGAGACGGGTGCGCTTGCCGTCCAAATGTCAGTGCCGGCATGAACCACCGCGCGTGGCGCAAACCGCATTGCGCAAAGCGACTCCACACCGCTACATACACTGACAGCTTCACCAAATGCTCCAATCGCGGCGCTACCCGCTCCGAAATGACAGCTGCACTCTGCTCCGATCATTTCGCCACCGCAGCGCCCCACGAATCGGACGAAGCGCCCAACAAAAACCGCCACCGGAGCTGAGGCCCAAATCCAAGTGCTCCGCGCGGAGCGCCTTCCAATGCGCCCCGTCTGTCGCTGCGGGTATTTCGCGTGCAGCGCCCGAGAGAACCGCCGCGCGAGCTCCAGTTGCGACCCCAGTACGCGGCGCCGAGTGCCCTCCGATGCGCTGCGTCTGTCGCAGCAAGTGATCGGCCGCAGCACGCGAAAAAACCGCCACGGGAGTTCCATCTTCGACCCGCACAAGCATCGCCAGGCGTTCTCCAACGCGCTGCATCTATCGCAGCAAGTATTCCGTGCACAGCCTCCGAAGGACTCACAGGTACCGCACTCTACGAAGCCGCGCTCAGGGGGATACACTCGCCGTTTGCTCTCGCCGTACGCACCCTCGATGCCACGTTCCCGTTTGCTCCCGCAGCAGCGAATTTCGCAGCGTCGAGCGCTTGCACTCTCACTTTGTACTTGGCATGGCCACCCGCGAGGTCGCCTTCCCGCTTGTTGGAGCAGTGCTGAATTTCACCGCAATCATCGCTCGTCCCCCGTGCAGCGCTTCGGCATCAGCACTCGACGTTTGCGCCTGGGGTCGGCAATCGCGAACCCCACGTTCCCGCAGGCACCGCGCTAAGCGAAGCCGGACTCGGCGCTTGCATCGTCGTTCGCGCTCGCCGTTCGCACTCTCGGTGCCACGTTCCCCCACGTGCCGCGCTATGCGCAGCCGCACTCGGCGCTTGCACCCGCCATTTGCCCTCGGCGTCTGTGTTTGGCGTGGGCACTCGCGACGCCACCTTCCCGTTTCCTCCCACAACGGCGAACTCCGCAGCCCTTAACGCCTGCCCATCCCGTTGAACGCCCTCACCCGCGCCGTGATTGTTGAGTCCGCGAGTTCTCGACGTCGCCTTTTACGACGGCCTCCCAGACAGCCTCTCAGCATGCGTGCCAGCAACTCCATTCGTCGCCCTCGTGGAGGCTCCCAATCGCCAGAACGTTCGACGTCGCGAGTCGCGCCACGCCGCACCCAGCACATCGAGCTCTCGCCGTTTCCCTGCTCCGCCGCACGTATGCGATGTCTCTGCAAATCAACATAAGATATTCATTCGAAGCAAAGCGGCGCGAATGTGACGAGGCGCTGGGGCGACAAATCTTCGCGCATCTCGTCAGAAGGGGCGCGCCGGCGATTCGGTTTACGAATGGCAGGATGCAATTGCGATGACTCGCGCAGGATATGAGATTTGAGGAAATGCGACCTGGGATCGCGACGGATATTGAGTATGGGTAATTTCTAATTGGAGTGGGCTTTGCTGCGACGTTGGGGACTTCGCTGGCATTCCTACACAACAGGCAGGGGAAAGAAACAACTTCCAGTCAGCGATTGTCGGGATTTGTTGCCGCTCAAGAACGGGGGTCCAAGTGCAGTCCAGGAGAACCAAGATTGCACATTATCAAGTGCGCTAGATACTCACGGCTTGCGATACGCTGGACGTCAGCGCGGGTCACTGCCGAGCCAACTGCTTAGTCGCACACGCGACTTATGATGCTCGGCACGATTTTTCGCCCGCCGTTCGTTTTGCATACGCTATGCCCTAATACTTGAGACCACTTTCGCTGCGATCGGTAGATTCATTTGCTGGCGCACGACAACCAGTCCGAGGTGACGGCGATCATCTTAGGCTCGGGCGCCGGTCATATTACGGTACGTAGCGCGACTACCTAGGAGCCGCCACTCCAACGTGCGGCAAAACCAGTCGCGGCGCGCGAAAAACAGTACAGATCGGTTGCAATGATGACGATTGCTTTCGTCGGGGCCGCGACGGACTCTGTGCGTCCCAAGGGCGACGAACTCGGCGGCGGCGATGTCGGCGACTGTCATAGCGATGGCGCTACGATCGACGGGTTCGTCGGAGACGATGCCAGCGGCGAACTGCGAATTACGCGATCAAGAAGCTGGTGTGCGGGGCGGCCACGGCTCGAGGAGCTGTTCCTTGCGGTAAATCATTGCGTTGATGTCGTACGGGGCCAAATCGATGCTGTGCCCGTGCGTAATCGCGTCAGTGGGGCAGGCCTCGACGCAATAGCCGCAAAAAATGCAGCGAGAATAATCAATATTGTAAACGCTGGCGTAGCGCTCGCCGGCGGAGATGCGCTCCGTGTCAGTATTCTCCGCGGCTTCAATATAAATGCAATTCGCGGGGCAGGCCGCAGCGCAGAGGAAGCAGCCTACGCATTTCTCGAATCCGTTCTCGTCGCGCTGCAAAACGTGGATGCCACGATAGCGGGGCTGGACGCTTGCGGGAACGTCCGGATAGTTTTCAGTGGTCGTCTTGCGAAACATGGTTTTGAACGTGACGCTAAAGCCCTTCACAAGCGTCAGGAATGTTTCGCCAACTTCTCTTACGATTGAGGCCATGAGTCACTCACTGTAGCAAATTTTAAGGTCCCGCGCTTCTGGCATTTCTGCGACAACGAGATAAGGCGCAGCAAGCAGCGCGTCTGCGACGCGGCCGTAAAGCGGCACGCGGGACTCAGCGAGCCATGCCGCACGCACGAATCACTCTCCTGGTGGAGCGACGGGAGCGGGTTCTGGAAGCTTTCCTTTGCCGGTCATTGCGGAAATGATCTGGCGGCCGTGAAAGCGGCCATTTTCGATGAAGATGTCGGATGTTTTCAGGCCTCCAACGACGACACCGGCGACATAGATTCCCGGCACGTTCGTTTCGAGGCTGTCGGGATTGGCTTCGGGGCGGCGCGTCTCCCCATCGAGGTGAATTCCCTGCTGCTCAAGAAATTCAAAGTCGGGGTGGTAGCCAGTCATCGCAAAGACCTGGGCGGCCGGGATGCTTTTCTCTGGGCCGGAGTTCTTCACCCAAACCTTGCCAGGCTCGACGCGCGTGACGCTGGTTGAGAACAGCGCATGGACTTCGCCGGCACGGATGCGGTTTTCGATGTCGGGTTTGACCCAGTATTTGAGGCTTTTGCCCATCTCGGACTGCCGATGAACGAGCGTGACGCGCGCGCCGCCGCGGAAAAGATCGAGCGCCGCTTCGGCGGCCGAATTTTTTCCGCCGATGACGACGACGTCCTGATTCCAATAAGGGTGGGCGTCGGTGAAATAGTGCGAGACATGAGGCAGATCTTCGCCGGGAATTCCGAGGCGGTTCGGGCGGTCGTAGTAGCCGGTGGCGATGATGATTTTCCTGCCGTGATACTGGTGACGAGCGCCGGACTCGGCGAGCGTCTCCACGACGAACGCATCGTCCTTGCCGTGGATTTTTTCGACGCGTTCGTAGAGGCGGGTCTCGAGGCCGTAGTGCTCGACGGCGCGGCGGTAATACTTCAGAGCTTCGACGCGGGTCGGCTTGCCGCCGGTGGTGGTCATGGGGAGATCGCCGATTTCCATGCGCTCGGGAGTCGTGAAGAACAGCATGTTGATCGGGTAGTGGTAGAGCGAGTTGCAGAGGGCACCCTTGTCTAGGACCAGCGAGCGCATCCCGGCACGCGTGGCTTCGATGGCACAGGCGAGGCCGGTGGGCCCCGCGCCGATGCAAATCACGTCGTAGAGGCCACGATCGGCGACTTGGGAGCCCTTAATTTCACTCATGGCGCCCCCTCGTTTTCAGTGTCACGTAGATGGTACGTCCATCGTTTGTTTTCAATGAGTTAGGAGAAAATCTACTCGGCACGCTGTGTCGAGTAGATGTGCCGCAAACCGGACGAAACCCACGGGCTTGGCGCGAGGAGAAAGTGGCCGACGAACCGGGCACACTGCTACGCAACCCGCGGCGTCTGGCTCGGACCGCGCGTTCGATCAAATGCTGGTTCAGGTTCTTCACGTGACCATCTTAGTACACGGGAGCGGGAGTGCAAGTGTGGATCCCTGTGGACTTTGAGCAAGCCTGAAAAACGTCCTCGCTCTCTCCCGGAAAGCGTCCAGGACGCAGGTCAGCCGATGAGACCCCCATCCGCCCAGTTACCCGTTAGGACAGGTTCTCTTGTGGAATCAGCCAGCGTGCGATGGTACCGACAGAACGCTACGCGTTTGATAGGCTGGCGCCAGGGTAGCAAGCGGCGTCAACGGAGGGATAGCAATGGCTAAATCATATGCGGGAGCGGCGATTGTTCTGGTTTTGTGCGCTGGCGCGGCGCTGAGTGGTTTGGCCGCGGAGCCTGTTTCCCAGCCGCTCCGGCAGACGGAACTTCTTGCGCTCGTGGCGGGCGGAGTCCTGCCCGAAAACCTGGTACGGGAAATCGGCACGTATGGCTTGGCATTCCATCCGGATGACCCGTACCGGTCGCAACTCAAGAACGCCGGAGCCGACGACTCCATCTTGAAGGCGCTCGATAGCGCGAAAACTGTTGCCGTACGCCCCGCTGATGGGAACGCCGACGCGGCAATGCTGCAGCACATCAGTAATGCTGGGGCGTGGATGAAGGGCGAGCGCTATAACGAGGCTGCGCAAGAGCTGAATGCCCTTCTGACTGCCAGCTTTGACAAAGAAGAGGCGGGGTTCGTGATGGCCGAACTGCTCCGCAGGCAGGAGCGATGGAACGAAGCGGAACTCTTGTACGAAAAGGTGCTGGAAGAAGCTCCCGATTTTCGGGAAGGACACACGAAACTGAGTTACATCCTCTATCGAGTGGGAGATTATGAGGGCGCGCTGCGGGAGAGCAAGAAAGCGCTCGCCCTAACCCCCGACAATTCCGAAGCGCACAAGAACAGCGGTCTGGCGCTTGAATACTTGAATAAACACGACGCGGCAGCCGCCGAGTATAAAGAGGCACTGCGACTTAAGCCGGACTACGCTTTGGCGCGGTATGACCTCGGGAATTTGCTACGCGAAGACGGCAAATTCGACGACGCGATCATCGAGTACAAGAAGGCGATACAGCTCGATCCGAAAGCTGCAGGCCCGCACAACAATCTTGCTATCTCTCTCGATCAGAAGGGCGACCTCGATGGAGCGATCCGCGAATACCGGGAGGAGAAACGCATTGATCCAAAATCGTTTGATGTGCGCGCGGCCCTTGCGGCGGATCTTACGAGGCGCGGCATGGATGCCGAGGCGGTGACGGAATACCGCGACCTAGAGGCCATGTATCCGAACATGGAGGTGTGCCACGACTGCCTTGGCAATGCGCTTTTCCGAACATGGGATTTCGACGGCGCAGAAAAAGAGTTCCGGAAGGCAATGCTGATGGATCCGACGGACTTCAGACCGCACGTAGGACTCGGAAACATTCGCGAAAATCAGAACAAGTACGACGAGGCTCTGGAGGAATACCGGCGGGCCGAAGCGATAGACGACACTGCGCCGGACGCGCACGTTGGCGCCGGAAGAGTCTTGCTGGCGAAAAAGAATTACGCGCAGGCCATCGTAGAGTTCAAGCAGGCCGAGGAGCTGAGGCCGGGCTGGGAAAACGTTTATGACCTTTGCGGCCAAGCTCTCGAAGCCTCGGGAAACGTTGACGGCGCAATTGCCGAGTATCGGCAATCCCTCGCGCTCAACGCCAAACAGCTTCAGGTGATAATCGAACTCGCCTTGGCGCTTGAGAAGAGTGGAGATTGGGTCGGGGCGATCGCGGAATATCGCGCGGCGGCCGGCGTTGACGCGAGCATGGATTTGCGAACCAAAGTCATACGAACCTCCGACCGCGATCCTCAAAAGGAATACGCCGCGGCGCAGGAGCGTTTTTCAGCGCATCTTGCTTCGTTGAAGGCGGCCGGGAAGACCGCCGAGGCAACGAGCCTGCAGGCGCGTGTTCAGAACATCAGTGTCTCATCCGGCCTTTCCGATAAGCTCGACGCCGCGATGCAAGCGGGAGCCAAGGCAAACTCCGAACGACGCTGGGATGAGGCACTCAAGTTCTATCAGGGAGCCGTGGATCTGGCCGAAAAGATCCAGCCGCACGACTCACGACTAATCACGGCTCTGGATCATGTTGGAAACGAGAACCTGAAGCAGAATCCGGCCGCCGCACAGGCCGCCTTCGAACAGGAATTGAAGGTTTCCGAGGAGGTGTATGGCCCACAAACTCCCGGGACGACACCGGCGCTGCAGTCCCTGGGCAACAATGCGATGGTGGAACAGGATTACGAGGGCGCGGCGAAGTATTACTTTCGGGCCGTGGACATAAACGAGAAGGCATTCGGTGAGGGCAGCGACGCTGTCGCAGAGAGTCTAAGGGTCGCTGCGACGGCATATCTGATGGAAAAAGATTACGCGAAGGCGGAGCCGTATTTCTTGCGAGCGCTCCGAACCGAGGAGTCGCTGCACGGGAACGACAGCATGAACCTCGTACCCCTGCTAGGCGAACTGAGTTATCTCTACGATGGTTGGGCCAAGCCCGAAAAAGCCGAGCCTTATTATCACCAGACACTCAACGTGATCGAGAAACAATACGGCGAAAACAGCCCGGTGCTCGAAACGCTGCTGACCAAGGACGCCGCGGAGCTGCGCAGCCTCGGAAAATCAGATGAAGCCGATGCGTTGGACAAGCGGCTGGCGACGATCCGTGCGGCCACGATGAAAACAAACTAAGGCCTCGGCTATTTTGCGCCCTGCCCTTCCCCGCCACGGCCAGCGCCGAGAGTTCGATCGATTCAAAGCAAACCAGGGTGACGGCGAGCTAGCGGCGCGGGCTCTCTGCGGTGAAATGTTTCTTCCAAGGAAAACCAAGGACGTCTTTGCTAACGTCGTACTCCGTCGAGAGGTAGATGGATCCTACGATGCCCACCCCGGTGCGCTCCACGTTGATCTGCTCGGGTTCGAGATGAATCCCGTCCTGCGCGGCCTTGGCGATCACGAGGTCGCGAAATTCGGCGTCTGATCGCGGATCAACCAAACCGATTCGCATGCCGGTGAGTGACGAAAGGTCCTTCAGGTCGCCGGTCAGCTCGATGTTCGACAAATAGACCGAGCCAATCTGCCAGCCAGCGATCGCCGCCAGCACAAGCAGGGAGAGTCCGACAATGGTTCCTGCATTTTTCACAGACCCCTCCTAGCCCTGAAGGAAGTGGGCGCCTCAAATTCAAGGATAAGCGAGCAAGAACTTAATTGGTACGGTACGTGCCAAAACGTTACCCATTCGGTCCCGCCACCGGCGGGACCTCAGGGCCAGAAGGCGGCTGATAGGAGATCAGAAAGAGGCGGCGATCCCCTCCTGCGGTCGCCAGGGCGAACTACGGCGGGACCAGAGGCGATCAGAGTCGCGCGCAGCGGTCCCGCGTGGCATGATGGGCGGCGATTTGCGAGTAATGACAGGAGTGAGCGATGAGCACATTTGTTCTGGTTCACGGGGCGTGGCATGGCAGCTGGTGCTGGAAAAGAGTTCGCAAGGCGCTTCAGGCGCAAGGGCATGAGGTGTTCACACCGACGCTGACGGGAGTGGGAGAGCGGTCGCACCTGTTGTCGCCGCAGATTAACCTCGAAACACACATCCTCGACGTGGTGAACCTGATTCGCTGGGAAGAGCTGTCGAATGTCGTGTTATGCGGGCACTCGTACGGCGGAATAGTGGTAAGGGGAGCGGCGGATCGCGTGCCGGAGCGAATCGGCGCGCTGGTCTATCTGGATGCATTTGTGCCCGAAGACGGGCAGAGCCTGCACGACACGCTTCCGCCGGAACAGCGGAACGCACAGCGCGAGGCCGCGAAAATGCACGGTGACGGTTGGAAAGTGCCGCCCATCACCGCTGAGCGGTTCAACGTAAACGCCAAAGATGCGGCGTGGATGGACCGGCAGTGCACGATGCAGCCGCTGGCGACATTTGACCAGCCGCTTCGGTTGAGCGGCGGAATTGACGCGGTGAAGAATGTGACATACATCGTTGCTCCACGATTCGAAGGATCGCCGTTCGGGCAGTTCTACGAGCGAGCGAAGGCGAAGGGATGGAAGACGCTCAGTTTGGCGTGCGGTCATGATGTGATGCTGGATATGCCTGTGGAATTGACGGCGGCGCTGGCGGAGGCGGCGCGGTGACAAGCAAGAAGCAACACGGCGGGCACGGACGCGAGCCCAATGGTCGCGAGCCGCCAAGCACTGGCGCCGGGCACGGCATGCCGTGCCCCTACGAAAAACAACCGACGACGACGATCGCGTTACGCGACGGGCAAAAGGGCGTTGACTAATTCGGCGGCGAAGGATTCCAGCTCGGCGGTGCGCTCGGGGCTCGCTTCAAGTTTGTCTTTCTTGCGGACGAACCAGTGGCCATCGGACTGGATGGTGCGGGCGCTAAGGCCTCCGGCGACGAGGTAGGACGGCTCGCCGTAGAGGGTAAAGTTGTCCGAGCCAGCCGGAGCGAGAAGCGCGCCGCAGTTCCCTCTTCGCACGCCGACGTAACTCTCGTACATAGGAAACGCGACGATTTCGAAGCCCCCTTGTTGGAGGCGGTTGAGGATTGCGAGCTGTTGGGGAGCTAATTCCATGGCGCGATTAGGATACCAGTTTGGAGTTGAGAGTTCAGAGTCAAAGACAGGGCCGCAGGGCATACCACTGAGAGCACAGAGATCGGACCGGCACCACCGAGAACAAAAAGCTCACCGCAGCGGGCGCAGAGAAGGCTTACCGATGGAACGCAGCGGTACTGGGTCGCGTCGAGTGATGACACGATTAGATCGGTTTCGGTGGTAAGCTTTCGCCACTTCACGGGGGTGAGGACGCCGATGACCCGAAAAATGTGGTTCGCTGCAGCCCTATTGCTGGCGCCTGGCATTGCGCTTGCGCAACAGCCGCCGGACTTCTCGAAGGTCGAAATCAAAGTCAGCAAGGTTTCCGGGAACATCTACATGTTGCAGGGCGCGGGCGGGAACATCGCGGCGTCGCTGGGCGATGATGGAATTCTGATCGTGGACACGGAGTATTCGCCGCTGGCCGATAAGATTCAGGCCGCGCTGAAAGGCATCGGCATCACGGACAAGCCGGTGCGGTTCGTGATTGATACGCATTACCATAGCGACCATTCGGACGGAAACGCTGCGTGGGGCGCGCGCGGCGCGACCATCATATCGAATGAGAATTTGCGGAAGCGTCTGGAGGATGGAAGCGCGATCGGCAATGGTCCCGGCGGCGCGATAAACCTCAAGCAACCGGCGCAGCCGAAGGCGGCTCTGCCGATCATCACGTTTGACGACGGTATCACGCTGCATTTGAACGGCGAGGAGATCCGGGTGATGCATTTTGCGGCAGCGCACACGGACGGCGACGCGGTCATCTATTTTTCGAAGAACGACGTGGTGCATATGGGAGATGAATTCGTACGCTACGGGTTCCCGTTTGTTGATGTGAACGCCGGGGGGAGCGTCCAGGGGATGATCGCGGCCTGCGAGAAGGTGGCCGCGACGGTACCAGCGGACGCAAAGGTGATCCCCGGGCACGGCGAAATCGCGAGCATGGACGACCTGCGCGAATATACGAAGATGATGAAGGACACACTCGCCGTGGTGCAGAAGGCCATGGCCAATCACGAGACGCTCGATCAGATGAAGAGCGAGAAGATTCTGGCGCCGTGGCAGAGGTATTCCGGGGCGTTCGTCAGCGCCGATGCGTGGATCGAGACGATTTACAATTCGCCGAAGGGCAAGTAGACCGTCGAGTGGATACGCCCGAAAAGCCAGGGGCGGAACTTTGCGGCCACGGTCACGGTAGATTTCATTGAGACATTCACGGTTCATGAACGCCCAATCCGGGATTGGTGCGTCCAAGGGCAGCAGGGACTGCCGCTCGGCGGTGCGTCGAGCGATGGCGCGGCGCGTAATTCAGGCAGTCCGGAGGAAAAATGAAAATCGCCCTGGCATTCGCTACACTGGCGGTGATCGCGGCGATGTTCAGCGCGGTCGAGGCGCGGTCGGCGGCGACTGACACTAACGCCTCAATACCAGAGTACTCGGGTGAAAGGCTCGTGCGTCCGGAGGGCTACCGCGAGTGGATTTATCTTTCGTCCGGGCTTGGAATGAATTACAGCGCGAGCGCAATGGGCCCGGAACTTTTTACGAATGTGTTTGTGGCGCCATGGGCGTACTGGGAATTCGTCGCGACCGGAAAATGGCCGGAGAAGTCCATATTCGTGGTTGAGGATCGCTCAGCGCAGACCAAGGGATCCATCAACAAGACGGGACATTTTCAGACAGACCGCGTGGGCATGGCCGTGGAGGTGAAGGACTCGGCGCGATTCCCCGATAAATGGGCCTACTTTGGATTTGGAAACGACGACAAGACCTCCGCGGCGGCTCCAAAGGCAGCGTGCTGGCAGTGCCACGAGGATAACGCCGCCGTCGAACACAGCTTCGTGCAGTTTTATCCCACGTTGAAACCGATTGCGCAGAAGTTCGGAACCTACCGGCAGCAGGCGGAAGCGGTTCCAGCCGATCACTAAATTTCAGAAGTTCAGGTGATTGGCGGCGAGCGGAGTGATACCCTACCGGGCGGTTGAATCACTATCGGAGCGATCCGCTGGTGTGCGACGGCGCGACGAGGAGAAGATTGCATGCGCAGACGCGATTTCTTAGGAATGCCGGTTGCGCTCGGAGGATTGGCCGCGATGACGAGCGTGGGAGCGACAGATTCAATGGCGATGGCGGCGCAGCCGAATGCGCCTGCGCCAAATCCGCTGGGGGTGAAGGCGCTGGTGTTCGATACATTCGGCACCGTGGTGGATTGGCGCGGGTCCATCATTCGCGAGGCGACGCAATGGGGACAGGCAAAAAATCTCCAGATCGACTGGGGCAAATTCGCGGACAGCTGGCGCGCGGGATACGGGCCGTCCATGGACAAAGTGCGCAAGGGCACGTTGCCATGGATGAAGCTGGACGACCTGCATCGGATGATCCTCGAAGATTTGCTGAAGCAGTACAACATCACGGGACTGACCGAAGAAGAGAAGCAGCACTGGAATAGCGTGTGGCACCGGCTGAACGGCTGGCCGGACGCGGTGGAAGGACTGACGCTGCTGAAGAAGAATTTCGTGATTGCGACACTTTCAAACGGGAACGTTTCGCTGCTGGTCGAGATGGCGAAATTCGCAGGGCTGCCGTGGGACACTGTGTTCGGGTCGGACCTTTTCCACCACTTCAAGCCGGACCGCGAAGTTTATCTCGGCGCGGTGGACCTGCTTAGTTGCAAGCCGAGCGAGGTGATGATGGTGGCTGCGCATCCCACGGATTTGGCGGCCGCGCAATCGTTCGGGCTGAAGGCAGGTTACGTGCCGCGTCCGCTCGAAGGCGGACCGGACAGGAAACCAACGCCTGCCTCTGCTGCGACGCTCGCTTCGTTCGACGTGGTGGCTGCGGATTTCGTGGAACTATCGGCGAAGCTTTCGTAACGCGGAGACGCCACGAAACGAAACCCACCGGTAGCCGACGCGACACTGGCGGTACGAACATTACTCGCGGGTCGAGCGCCAGATGGATGGCCGCGATATTGCCAAGCATGTGTGCCGGGCGCAGCATGCTGCGCCCCTACGAAAGCGGCCTCGGTCGTGATTGCGAATGAATTAGGCGGCGGAGGATGAGAGCGAGCCGGACTCGATGCGGCGCAAGACTGCGCGCAACGCGGCAGCGAGTTCTTCGTTGCTGACATGGCTCTTGCGGAACTGCAGCCGCACGCGGAACGAACCGTCCTCCGACTGGAAATCGAAGTTGAAGGGCTGAGGCCGGGGCGCGGATTCGGTTTCGTCCTTCCGGGCGCGACGGGCTTCGTCGCGCGTCAAACCGCCCTGGACGATGCGCTGGACCATCTCGCGCATCTTTTTCTCGCTGGGCTGGCGAGAAACCTGAAGCAGCAGCGACTTCGAGGCAACTCCCTTTTCCACGCAGGCGCGGCGAACATCATCCGGAATTACGCGAAGGGACATGGTTTCGGTGACGGAGGAACGCGCGCGACCGATCTTTTTAGCTATATCGTCGTGGGTGTAATCGAACTGATCGGCAAGGCGCTGCAGGCCATCGGCCTCTTCAAACGGAGTGAGGTCTTTGCGCTGGAGGTTTTCGATCAGGGCAAGCTCGAGCGTTTCGGCATCGTCCGCGATTTTTTCGATGCACGGCAATTCGTGCAGACCGGCCGCTTGCGACGCGTGGAAGCGGCGCTCGCCGGAGATGATGTAATACATGTCCTCGCGCGGCATGTAGCGGACCAGAAGCGGCTCAAGGACGCCCTTCTCGCGGATTGAATCGGCCAGCTCGCGGACGTCGCCGATAGTCTTACGGGGCTGATCGGGATTGGGCCGAATCTTGTCAATCGGGATCATGCGCCCGATAGACGCACCGCTAAAGCTGGTCAGCGTTTCAACGTAATGCGCGTCATGCCGCATCTTGAGAGTGACGGGCAACCCGATCCTCTTCGACACGTTGTATTACCTCCTGTGCGAGCTTTTTGTAGTCTTCGGCGCCGGAAGATTTTGGCGCGTAACTGAAAATGGTCTCTTTGTACGCGGGACTTTCCTCCAGGCGGACATTCTTGCTAATACGCGTCTTGAACAGCGCGTTTCCGAACGTGGCGCGAATCTGTTCATGCGTGTCGCGAGAGATGTTCGTGCGCTTATCGAAAAGGGTGATCACCACTCCGAGGACTTTCAAATCCGGATTGGGGCGCGCGCGAATCCGGCCGTAGGTTTCGAGCAGGTCGTCGGTGCCCTCGATGGCGAAGTATGCTGCTTGAATGGGCACCAGCAAGTGAGTCGAAGCCACGAGAGCGTTCACCGTGAGAATGCCGAGCGCCGGCGGAGTATCGAGCACGATATAGTCGTAATTTTTGAGTATGGGAGCGAGCGCGTCTTTCAACTTGAAGGGCGCGTCGAATGCCCCGGCGAGCTGCTGCTCAAGCCTGGCGAGCGCAAGACGCGCGGGCGCGACGTGAAGATTAGGGTCCTTCGTCGGGCGAATAATCTTCGCCATTTCGACGGGATGCTCGGCGAAAACGTCGTACATGGTGTTCTGGATTTCGTCCGAGGAGAAAAATGCGATCGTAGCGTTGGATTGCGGATCGAGGTCAATCAAGAGCGTTCGTTTCTTCTTGATTGCGATAGCTGCGGCTAAGTTGATGGAGGTAGTGGTCTTCCCGACGCCGCCCTTTTGGTTGGCAATAGACAGGACGCAGGTCAAACCGTTGGCCCTCACTCCCGGATGGCAACCGCAGGCCTATATGTGGAGCCCGGTAGCCCCTTCGCCACTACGACTAGCGCCCACTCTACCTATTCTGCGGTGGGCAACGCAAGCACAATTTGACATCTCCGGCCGAGAGCACAGCGAATTTTGGCAGGCTTTGACGCTGCTGGCGGACTTGGTACACTCCAGCGCGAGATAGCGGATGGGGGCAGGCGAAATGGCAAACGGCGAAGGCGAAAATCCAGCATTGCAACCGACGATCCCGGCGGCCCGCGTGACGCCGGTTGCTGCTGTTTGGCACACGGTCCTATTCGTAGCGATTTTGCTGGGCTTCGCGCTGCTCCAGGGCCAGCCACAGCTTGTGAAGGGCGGTCACCTGCCGAGCCGGATGATCCTCTACCTTTCGACGGTCGCCTACGAATTCATTTTACTTGGGTACGTCTGGCTGCTCGGGCTGAGGCGGTACAAAGTGACGCTGGGCGAAATCATCGGCGGAAAGTGGCTGCGCTGGCGGGATTTTTGGCGCGACGTGGGAATCGCCATCCTTTTCTGGATTGTCGTCGGTGCGATGCTGGTGGTTCTTTCGTTGTCACTGCACTTCAGCGGAATGGAAGCGGCGAAGTTCTTGCTGCCGCAGACAAGTTTGGAACTCACTGTATTTTTGGTGCTGGTGTGCTCCGCGGGATTTTGCGAAGAGGTGATCTTTCGCGGCTACCTACAGCGGCAGTTCACGGCGTGGACGGGGAATGTACCGGCGGGCGTTGCGCTACAGGGATTGGTATTTGGCGCGGCACACCTCTATCAGGGTGGGAAGGCCGTGATTGTGATTTCAGTTTATGGCGCGATGTTTGGAATACTGGCCGCGATGCGCAAGAGCCTGCGCCCAGGCATCATGCAGCACACGGCGCAGGACGCGATGTCGGGAATTGCCGGGATGTTTCTGACGAAATACAAATACCTGCAGATAATTAAATTCTAACGAGCCAGCGTGTGTGGCCGATAGGTTTAGGGCCGCACTGGAGCGCTATCTTTAAAAGCGATCGCGACAAAGTGTCCGCCGCGATCGGATGCAGTCTGGAAGAGCGGTTTGGAACCGGTGGGCACCCAAAGCTCTCCGCCTCGCAGCGCGTTCGCCGAATCGAGCCCCGAGTTACCAGTAATTCTGACATCCGTCAGTCCAGCGATCAGCCTGTCCATGCCGTCATCCGGCGCGGGAATCGTGGCTCCGGGACCGACTTCCCAAGATTCCACCAGGATCTCGTCGGTCTCGAACAGGGGTGAGCGCCTCGACGGATTTGCCTGAGTCAGTTCGGACAGGGCGCAAGTTTCTCGCGGCTGATCGCGAAGGACCGCCGAGCAGCGATTGCGGACAGTTCCCTGCGGGCGGACCAATTCGACGGCCACGTTGCGCAATGTCACGTCGCTTGAATTCGTAACGGCGTGAGAGAAATTCCCCAACGCAAAGGCGACGCGCGCGAAGTTCGGCGTCGACGTGGAGCCTTCGGCGGGCGAAGGTGCGGCGTCAGCGCCTCCCGGCGGGACCGACACGTACGGGAAGTCATGATGGTGCAGCAGCGTGGTCTCGTGCGCAGGAATCTCGACGAAAAAGACTTTGACGTACTGGTTTGCTAAGACGAGGTGATGGTGACTTTCCTCACGCATGGGGATGCCGCCGCTGGTGTGAGGCGTGGAAGTCTGAGCGGTAAGAGCGAGTGCAGAGAGAGCGACGGCCGCGCCGAGTTGCAGAACACGACGGAGACGTGAAAAGAAACGCACGCGAGACCTTACATCTTGTAGCGGCCGAGATCGTCGTCGTTCAGGCCCTCGAGCCATTTGCGCAACTCTTCGTTGGAGGTTTTTTCGGTAACCACGCCGGCTTTGTTCGAATTTTTCAACACCTGGTCCTCGACGAAAATCGGGCAATCGAGGCGCAGCGCCAGGGCCAGCGCGTCGCTCGGACGAGAATCCATGGACATGGTCTGCCCGTCGCGCTCCATCCAGATCAAAGCGTAGAAAGTGTCCTCTTTCAAATCCGAGACGACTACTTTCTGGACATGCACGTCCAAGCCGATCAGAACATTCTTGAGGAGATCGTGAGTCTGCGGGCGAGGAGCTTCGATTTTTTCGATTTCGCGGGCGATGGCCTGCGCTTCCGGGACTCCAACCCAAATGGGAAGGACCCCGGTTCCATGCGTTTCCTGGAGGACCACTACAGGAGTGTTCGTCGCGGGGTCCATCATCAGGCCCCGAATTTTGACTTCGAGTTCCATGGTGGTCTCCGCTGCCTCAAATCACCTGCTCGCCGACGAGACTGAACGGCGCGGCGCGGGTGATTCGCGCCTGAACATATTCTCCCAGAAGATTTTGATGCGGCGAAGTGAAATTAACGATCAAGTTGCTCGTGGAGCGCCCGGCCCATTGCGCGCGCGCGGCGTGATGCGTATCCACGAGCACCTCGAATGTCGCGCCGACCAGTTTATTATTGCGCTCGATCTGAATCTGGCGCTGGCGATCCTGCAGAACCGCGAGCCGTCGAGACTTCTCTGCCTCGGGGATCGCGTCGGGCATCGTCTTGGCCAACGTGTTGGGGCGCGGCGAGTACGTGAAGGCGTAAACGCCGTCGTAGCCCACCGCATCGAGTAGGGTGACGGACTCCTCGAAGTCCTTGTCCGTCTCGCCGGGAAAGCCGACGATGACGTCAGTGGTCACGCTGATGGGGCGACGCGCGGCGCGAATCCAGGAAATCTTTTCGAGATACTCGTCCCGCGTGTAGGTGCGGCGCATCGCGCCGAGAATGCGGCTCGAGCCGGACTGCACGGGCAGGTGAATGTGATCGCAAAGGGCTGGCGTCGAGTCAATGGCTTCCACAATCTCGCGGTGAAAATCATTTGGATGCGAGGTGGTGAATCGAACGCGGCGAATTCCTTCGACTGCCGCGACTTCGCGCAGCAGCTCGACGAAACCCAGCTGGCGCGAGGACGGATCGCGGTAGGAATTCACCGTCTGACCCAAGAGCTGAATTTCGGTGTAACCCGCGTCGGCGAGCCGGCGAGCCTCGGAAAGGACAGCTTCGCTGGGGCGGCTGCGCTCGGGCCCACGGGTATGCGGCACAACGCAATAGGAGCAGGAATAATCGCAGCCTTCGATGATGGTCACGTAGGCGCGGAGCGGATTGTCGCGCCGAGTGATTTCGGTTTCAAATGTTTCTTCCGTGTCGAGATCGAGGCCCATCACGCGGCGGCCGCCGGCTTCCAGCTCCGCGACCATCTGCGGAAGCTTTCGATAGCTCGCCGAGCCACACACCAGACTCACCCACGGCGCGCGCTCGAAAATATCCTCGCCCTCCTGCTGGGCCAGGCAACCGATTACGCCAATGATTTTGCCGTCCGCCATGCCCCGCCAGGCGCCGAGGCGCGAGAAAACCTTCTGCGCAGCCTTCTCGCGGATCGAGCAGGTGTTGTAGAGCACAACGTCCGCTTCGGCGATGGTTTGCGCCGCGCGATATCCTCGCGCGAGGAACACGCCGGCCACTTTCTCAGCGTCGTGGACGTTCATCTGGCAGCCGAACGTTTCGATGAAGAAGGACTTATTCGCCGCAAAGGACAATGACTCCGCATCGGGGTTGGCGATCTCAGCGCGAATAATCTCCGGGCCGCACCCTTCGGGAGTGACCTTCGCCGAAGGCAACGCCAGCGATTCAATCGTGATGTCGAACGATTTGCTCATTACTAGAGCCTGAGTTTAGCACAGGCGCTTGCGTCGAATGAGCCGTGGCGCTTAGACTCGCGATGTTGTCAGTCTTTCGCCACAGAACCATCGTGATGCGATTTAATCCAAAACGTCAACGACGCAGCCGTGCAAACGCTATAGTTCTGCTTCTATTTGCGGCGCTCGTTGTTGTCGCTCCGGAGCAAGCGCTCGCTCAAGCGCTTGATTTCGACGCTATCGCGTCGCGATTAGCCGATGCCATCTTGTCGTTATCCAGGGGGCTTGTGGTAAAACCGAGCGTCGTCGTTACGGAATTCGTCGAAACGCATGGCGGCTCAAGCGAGATGGGAGCGGAACTCGCCCGGCAGTTTTCCAAGTCGTTGGCCAAGAATGCGCGAGATTTCGTGATCGCCGATCCGAACAGCGAGTTCGACACATCCAGCGCCAGTCGGTTGCCTTCGCAGTCCGCGGCCGATGCGGCAGTGAACTGTTCTGCGGGTAAGCCGAAGCCAACCTTTGTCGTCGAGGGATATATGGATCAATTGCAGGATCGCGTCGTCATCAGAATCAAGGCCACGCGGACTGACGACAACAAGGCTATTTTCGACGAGCGGGTTACGGTGCCGCTGACACCCGAGTTGCAAGCGCTGGAATCAAAACTGCCGTCTGCTGCCGGTAAGCTGTCCGGCGAGAACGGCCCCACTTGGGTGCGGCCCGGTTTTCACATCCCGGACAATGGGGCGAATGTTCCGTCGATGGACTCCGTCAGCAACTATACTCCGCCGCGATGTCTCGAATGCCCGCGTGCGGAATATCCCGACTCGGCCATGGTTGCGAAAATACAGGGAATGATCAGCGTCCGGGTCTTGATTGACGCGACAGGGCGACCCGCGGAGATTATCGTTTTGAAGGGACTTCCCTGCGGCCTGAACGAAAGAACCGTTGAAACGGTGGCGACGTGGAAGTTCGATCCGGCCCTAGAGCCCGACGGAAAGCCAGTGGCTGTCTGGCAAAACATCGAGGTAAATTTTCAATTGTTCAACTAGCTTGCTTCCGTACCGAACGCCGACAAAGACGAAGCCGTCACCAGCCGAGAATATAGGCGAACATGAGCGGGGCGACGATGGTGGCGTCGGATTCGATGACGAAGCGCGGCGTGTCCACGCTCAGCTTGCCCCAGGTGATTTTCTCGTTGGGGACGGCGCCGGAATAGGAGCCGTAGCTCGTGGTCGAATCGCTGATCTGGCAGAAATAGGCCCAGAGCGGAACATTGGGACGCTTCAAATCCTGGTGAAGCATGGGGACGACGCAGATCGGAAAGTCGCCGGCGATGCCGCCGCCGATCTGGTAGAAACCAAGAGGCGTTTTCGTGGCTGTCTCCGTATACCAACGGGCCAGTTCCATCATGTACTCAATCCCGCCCCGCATGGTCGTGGCGGTTTTTACGTTTCCGCCGATGACTTGCGCCGCGAACATGTTGCCGAGTGTGGAATCCTCCCAGCCGGGAACGAACATCGGCAGGTTCTTTTCGGCGGCGGCCATCATCCAGCTATCTTTGGGATCGATCTGGTAGAACTGCTTCAGCTTCCCCGACAGGAGAACCTTGAAAAGAAATTCGTGCGGGAAGAATCGCTGCGAGGATTTGTCCGCGGTGTACCAGTCGTCCATAATCGCGCGCTCGATGCGGCGCATCGCTTCTTCCTCGGGAATGCACGTGTCCGTGACGCGATTCAGGTGATGATTGAGTAGCTCGACTTCCTCGGCAGGGGAAAGGTGACGGTAGTGAGGAACGCGCTTGTAATGGTCGTGCGCGACGAGATTGTAAACGTCCTCCTCGAGATTGGCGCCGGTGCAGCAGATTCCGTGGACCTTGCCCTGGCGAATCATCTCGGCGAGCGAAAGCCCAAGCTCCGCGGTGCTCATCGCGCCCGCGAGCGTGACGAACATCTTGCCGCCGCTCGAGAGGTGCTCCACGTACGCTTCCGAGGCGTCAATCACCACGGCCGCATTGAAATGGCGATAGTGGTGCTTCACGAAGGACGTGATGGGACTTCCCGGTCGTGTCTCAGGCGCGCTCATGAAATCTCCTTGGGCCAGAATCGAGATGGAAAACACCCGTAACGGGTGAGCGTTCGCGTGACGAGAAGCGGCTAAAAGTAACTGGCCGTGTAGTTCAAAAGCCGGAAGAATTTATGCAGCGAGATATGAAATTGAAATGAAGCGCGGCAGAATCCACGAGTCACGGGGAATAAATAACACAGATGCAGGCGAACTGACTACGAAATTCTCGCGGCGGGAGAGCAACCACATGTTCCGGCGGCGCGCGGAGGTTCCGCAGGAACGGAACTTCAGCGGTTAAGGCCGGTCTCATCAAGCAGAGCCGATGTCGCCATTGAGACCACGACTTGCAAAACGTTTTAGAGTTCTCGCTCGTATTCCGGAGCTCCGATTCTCCTAGAACAGCCGACGATGAGGGGACAGTGGGGTAAATCCGGAAGGAGTCGCGCGGCAATATCAAGGCTCGGGTGTGTCGTTTGAGACAGCTTTAATCTTCGAATGCGCGTCTGATAAGTTTGAATCTGCTGAGTGCGTGTGCTACGGTAGTTTTGCCCGGCAAAATTTCGTTCTTTCAAGGGGGAAACAATTTCTGGCCTGGCGCTGCTCCTTTTTGCCAGCCCCCTCACTCTTCTGGAACAGACGAGTGGGGTGGCAAGAGTTATCCTCGGAATACTTCTGCTACTTTCTGTTTTCTCCTGGGCGTTAATTCTCCAGAAATATTCCCAGCTTGGCGGGCTCGACAGTAAAACCTCGAAGTTTTTGCAGATGTTTCGGGCAGGCCGGGGACTTTCCGATCCGAACACGTTGCGCGCCGGCGTCGGCGTGACCCCGTTGATATCGGTGTACGCAGCTGGATACCGCGAACTCGAATCGCAAATCGGCGGCGCAAATCCTCGAGCAGGCGTGGCCGGCAAGCTGAGGAACGCGAGCGCGGTCGGCGTGGAGATGCAGGTGGCAGCGGGAGAAGAAGTTCGACGCCTTGAAAAGGGAATGTCCTCACTTGCCACGATCGCCTCGGTATCGCCGTTCATTGGATTGTTTGGTACGGTCTGGGGCGTAATGGACGCGTTCGCGGGATTGGGCGACGCGGGCGCTGCAAGCCTGCGCGCGGTTGCTCCGGGAATCGCGGAAGCGCTGGTCACGACTGCCGCAGGGCTCTTTGCCGCCGTTCCGGCACTGATCGCCTACAACCACTACCTTCATGGCATCCGCGGCGTTGCATCGCGGATGAACGATTTCGCCGCGGAATTCGTGTCGAAAGTTGAGACGCTGTACAACTCGTAGACTACTGCCATGCCGTCCATCGAACGCCAGACCGGCACATCGCTCTCCGAAATCAATATGGTGCCGTTTATTGACGTGGTGCTAGTGCTGCTGATTATTTTCATGATAACGGCGCCGATCCTGCAGTCGGGCATCGAAGTGGACGTGCCGAAAACGAAAACCGTGAAGGAGCTGACCGAGGTGCGGATGGTCGTAACCATAGACCGCGGGCAGCGCGTATATCTGAACGACAAGCCCGTGAACATTCACGACATCGGCCAACAGGTTGTGGCGCAATCTCCAGATCCGAAGAAACAAGCTGTTTATGTGCGCTGCGACGAAAGCGTTCCGTTCGGGAGCTGGGCGACGGTGGTTGACGCGCTTCGCCAGGCGGGAATCCAAAATGTGAGCGTCGTAACGCAGCCGCTCAGCGAACGGCCATCGGCTCAGTGAAATGACAGCTCTCGCCGCAACTCGACCTAACGATTTGCTCAAGACCTTCGTTTATATCTCGCTCATCGTTCATTTGACGCTGTGCGTTTTGGCCGGTCTCTATGCGTATTTCAATGGGCGGCAGGCAGATTGGGGAGGGCCGGGCGGCTCGATCACCGTGGGACTCGTCGGCAACGTGCCTGCGATCCCGCTTCCCCGCCCTGATGTGGTGTCGCCGAATCGCGTCGTGGATGACTCGAAAGGACTGTTCAAGTCCGAACCTGCACCGGTGCCCAAGCCCGCGCCAGAAGCCATTCCGATACCAAAATTCGAACGGAACAAACCGCCGAAATATGTTACGCGGCCGTCGAAAGTGCTGGAAAATCCCACTCCGGCGCCACAAAACGCGATTCCCTACGGCGGAGGGGGGACTCCGACGGTGCCGACAACGTCTTTTGCGCTCGGTGCGGGCACGACGCAGGCCGGACTCGGATTTACGGGCACGGCGGGCGGTGATTTCGGTTCGCGATTTTCGTGGTACGTCGAGGCGGTGCAACGCCGCATCAGCGGCAATTGGCTGGCGTCAACAGTGGACCCCAGCGTAGCTACGGCGCCGCGCGTAGTCGTTACGTTCACGATTTTGCGGGACGGCACGGTAACGAATATTCAGATGACCCAACGGAGCAACAACAGTTCAGTAGACAGCTCGGCGACCCGCGCCGTGCAGGATTCAAGCCCGCTGGCGCGGCTGCCGGCGGAATATTCGGGATCGAGTGTGAACGTGGAGTTCTGGTTCGATTTTCACCGTTGATTGAGCTCGCGACGGAGACACTGAGGCATGCCAAAGATGGAACAATGATTGAAATTCGGGAAGACCGAAGGGCAAATGAAATCATCTAACCGTTGGCGATACAGCATTCATAAGAGGTGTCTATTGGCGATACGGACGTTTACACCGCTGTCATTTCTGAAACTTACCCTGATATTGACTTTGGCATTCTCCGCGTTGGCGCGGCCTTCGGCTGCGCAGGATTGGTTCAAGACCGGCACGGGCCTAGGAGTCACTAAGGCGCGGCTCGCGCTGCCGGAAACGGCGGCTCGTTCGACGTTCGCGCAGCCGCTGCCCAAGACTTTTCACGATGTGGTGTGGGCGGACCTCGACTATTCCGGGATCGTTGATATGGTTAGCCCGAGCTTTTACCCGGTGCAAGTGCCGGGCCAGCCGAGCGAGCTGAAGGCGGAGGATTGGGCGGCCGCTCCAGCGAACGCATACATGGTGGCATACGGCAACCTTTCGACGGACGCATCAGGCATCGCTTTCGCCGGGTATCTTGCCGACGTGCACAATCCGACGGCTCCGCTCGCGCTGCAAAAAATCTACCGCGGCGCGGCGACGGATGCCGACGCGAGGCGCATGGCGCATCAGTTTGCGGACGATATTATCGGCGTGCTGAGCGGCGGGCAACTCGGTATCGCCCAAACCAAGATTGCTTATGCCAGCGCGCGGAACGGCAATAAAGAGATATGGGTGATGGATTACGACGGAGCGAACCAGCAGCAACTCACGCACCTGAAATCCATTTCGCTCACTCCGCGGTGGTCGCCGGATGCCACGCGAATCGCGTTTACGTGCTTCGCGCCATACCGCGGCGTTACTTCAGCGCAGATTTGCATTTACTCGACCGCGTCAGATCGCTTGATAGCGTTCCCGCGGTATCGCGGAACGAATGGCTCGCCCGCATGGTCTCCCGACGGCTCGGAGATCGCATTTATGTCGAGCTTGAACGGCGATCCGGAAATTTACATCTCGGACGCAACCGGGGCGCATTTGCACCGTATTACGTTTGCCGCCGGGGTGAGCACGTCGCCGGCATGGAATCCGAAGACGGGCAAGCAAATGGCGTTCGTGAGCGACCGCGGGGGGTCACCGGTGCTGTATCTCGCGAATTCCGACGGGTCCGACGTGGAAAAGTTGAATCTGCCCGACATGGGATACGTGATCGATCCGGCGTGGTCACCAAATGGACAATTGCTGGCATTTAGCTGGCGACGTCCGAGCGGCAACTACGATATCTACGCTATGGACATCGTGAGCCGACAACTGGTCGAGCTGACACGCGATGCGGGACGCAACGAGCGCCCCAGTTGGGCGCCCGATGGCCGGCATCTTGTTTTCGAATCCACGCGCACGGGGACTCGGCAAATATGGTCCATGCTGGCGGATGGCAGCCAGCCGCATCAATTGACATTCGAAGGGCAGAATGAATCGCCCAGTTGGTCGTCGAAGTGACGGAGACGAATTATTTAAATGGCATAAGGAATATTGCCAGCACTAACGAGTAAGCGTATTCACGGCGAAGCCGCAGAGCCCTCTCGGCGCCGAAGGAGGCAATTCATGCACCACAGTACTTTTCGAAAGTTCACATTGCTGTTCGGCCTCGTAGCTCTTGTCGCCATTGCCGGCGGCTGCAAGAAAAAGGTGGCGGCAACGCCGCCTGCGCCGCCCCCGACTCCAACGCTGCAGCCAACGGTGACGCTGAATGCTTCGCCGACTTCAGTGAATCCGGGCGGAACAGTAACGCTCTCCTGGTCGTCCACCAACGCAACGGACCTGGATATCGAGCCCGGCGTAGGGAAAGTTGCGCCGCAAGGCTCGACTCCGGTGAATCCGACGCAGACCACGACGTTCACGATTACGGCGACCGGCGCCGGCGGCAGCGCCACTGCGAGCGCGAACGTTGCGGTGAATGGTTCGTCGGCCCCGACGGCGGAAGCGCCGACAGAGCAGCCGGGCGTCAACGAACTCTTCGAGCAAAATGTGAAGGACGCATATTTTGAACTCGACAAATCCGATCTTCGCGACGACGCTCGCGCCGTGCTGACCAAGGATGCGGAGTTCTTCCGTTCGTATCCGCAGGTCAAGGTTTCGCTCGAGGGCCATTGCGACGAGCGCGGTTCGACGGAATACAACCTGGGTCTCGGCCAGAGGCGCGCCGAGGCTGCGAAGAACTACCTGATCTCGCTCGGCATTTCAGCCGATCGGATCGAAACAACGAGCTGGGGCAAAGAGCGACCGTTCTGCACCGAGCATGACGAATCCTGCTGGCAGCAGAATCGCCGCGCGCACTTCGTTCTGGCACACTAAACCAATCGGCTCGCGCCTGTGTCAGCGATGGAGATCGCTTCGTCGCTGACGCAGGCCGGCCCGGACGCGGCAGGACGGCTGCCGCAGACCGAAAGCGGTCAAGTTTCTCCAAGGAGGTTTTCCCTTGCGCACACGATGGCTCGCGCTGGTACTTGCAGCGGTGTTCTGCGGCGCAGTCGGCGGGACGCTGTTCGCTCCCCAGCCTGCGGGCGCCGTCTCGAAAGAAATGATTGAGCTCCAGCAGCAGGTGACGCAGATTTTGCAGGCGCAGCAAGACCTGCGCAGCGCGGTGGACGGCAACAACGCCGCGCTGAGGACGCTGGTGCAGCAGTCGCTCGACTCCGTGAACAGACTCGACGGCGAGATGGGCTCGCTGCAAAAGTCGGTGCAGGAAGTGCAAGCGAATACGGGCGCCCGCATTGACACCATGACGCAGCAGACGCAGGGAATTTCCGACAACATGCAGGACGTACAGTCGCGCGTGGCAAAGCTTTCGCAGCAATTGACCGACGTCCAGAACCTGCTCCAGAGCATTGATGCGAAAGTTTCCGGTGGCTCGACGACGGGAGCTCCGGCGGCGATGAATGCGCCCGGCGGAAACCCGGACAACAGCGCGCCCGCACCACCGTCAGCGCCGGTGGGGCTAGCGCCGATTTCCGCGGACACGCTCTATCAAAATGGACTGCGCGACCTGACCGGCGGTAAGTACGACCTGGCGCGGCAGGAGTTCTCGGACTACATCAAGAATTTCCCTTCGAACGACCTGGCGTCGAATGCGACGTTTTATCTTGGCGAGATTGCCTACGCGCAAGACGATTTCAAGGGCGCTATCGCGTCGTACGACACCGTGCTGGCAAACTATCCCAAAAGCTTCAAGCTGCCGGCTTCTCTTTTGAAGAAAGCGATGGCCGAACTCGAGCTGGGGATGAAGGCGAGTGGAATACGCGATCTGCGAGAGGTTGACCGCCGCTTTGCCGGCTCGGATGAAGCGAGACGTGCGCAGGCGAAACTGCGCGAGCTCGGCGCGGCCACGACGACGCGCCCGTCCACGCGCTGAAGACATCCCGATCTGGCGCTTCTATGCGCGCAGATGATCGGGCTGCCAGTCGCGAACCAATTGCTTGATGGCTTTGCGGTCCGTGACCTTATCCTGCAAGACTTTGCGGGCGAGATCGGGCAATTCCGCGTCGCTCGCAAACCGCAGCGCCACCAATTGGCCCACCGTGAATTCCCCAATTCGTGGGCGCAGATCCACCGGCAGCATCTGTTGCATCCGCAGCAGCATTTCGAGGCGGATCACGCGATCCTGAACGGTAACAGTCATCATGCGCGCGGACAAAGCGAGCAAGAGCAGCGCGACAGCCACGAGCAACGAAAGCACGGCGCCCTTCGAAAACGAATACACCAGCCGGTCGATTTGCCACCCAAGATTCACTAGAAGAATAGGCAGCACAACGAAATGGAATGGGGGCACGAACTTCGTGTGGTTCTTGAAATTCTGAGTTTCACTCATGACTGGACCTCCGACGATCTCGATGGGTCTCCGCGCGCGCATGATATCAAAATTGCATGCTCCCGGCACGGCGACAGGCGTCTGCACGAAGCGGGTCAGTCGTTTCTGTTGACTGCGCGCTTTCTGATATACTCCTGCCCATGTCAGTCAACAAAGCCATACTGGTAGGGCGGCTCGGGCGCGACCCGGAGACGCGATATACGTCCGGGGGGCAGGCCGTGGCGAACTTCACGCTCGCGACCGACGAGACCTTTAAGGACCGCGCCGGCGAGCGCCAGAAACGCACCGAGTGGCATCGCATCGTATTGTGGGGAAAGCTGGCGGAGATTGCGCAGCAGTATCTGAAGAAGGGGATGCTGGTGTACGTCGAGGGGCGCATCCAGACGCGTCAGTGGGAAGACAAGCGCGACGGCCAGAAGCGCACGACGACGGAAATCGTTGGGAACGTGATGCGGATGCTGACATCGCGCGCGGAAGGCGCGGCCGCGGGCGCAAGCGCCGGCGGCGGGTCAGGCGCTGGAACGGGACACGGCCGCTCCGCTGATGCCGATTTTGATGTCGCCGGCCCGGCCATCGAGGAACCATCCGCCGGTCCGGAGATTTCGGACGAAGATATTCCCTTTTAGCCCTCGCGCGAAGAATTGCATAACGGGCCAGCCTCCCGACCCGATCGCTTAATTCCAGTGGACCGTCTCAAGAAGCTTGGCTGAGGGAATCCCGCCTTACTTCGGCGTGGAACTTCCGTTGGGACCTGTTTCCGGGAGCGCCCCTGCAATCGTTTCGTCATCGTCATCATCCTCGAGCGTGGGCAGGGTCGGCAGAATCTCCGCGGCGATCGATCGGCGCTGAATGAGCACGTCCTTGATCATCTTCCCGTCGCGGAATTCCAGCGCCCGTTTGGCGAACTGCGCGATATCCGGCTCGTGCGTGACGATCACGACGGTGAGGCCGTTCGCCGCGTTCAATTGCTGCAAAATATCCATGATCTCGATGCTGGTCCGGCTGTCGAGGTTTCCGGTCGGCTCATCGGCGAGCAGTAGCGAGGGGCTGTTCACAAGAGCCCGAGCGATTGCCACCCGCTGCTGCTGCCCGCCCGAAAGCTGCGACGGGAAGTGGCCGGAGCGATCGGCCAGGCCCACGCGTTTGAGCGCTGCCTCCGCCCGGCGTTCGCGCTCCTCGATGGGAATACCCGCATAGATCGTTGGAAGCTCCACATTTTCGAGCGCCGATGTGCGCGACAAAAGATTAAATTGCTGAAACACAAAGCCGATCTTCCGGCTGCGGATTTTGGCGAGATCGGTCTTGGTGAGCCCCGAGACATCCTTCCCATCGAGGAAGTAATGCCCCCGCGTGGGCTTGTCGAGACATCCGACGATATTCATCAGCGTGGATTTTCCCGATCCGGAGGAACCCATCACCGCGACGAACTCGCCCGGATAGATTTCCATCGAGACTCCGCGCAGGGCGTGAACGTGGATTTCGCCGAGGTCGTAGGTTTTGTGAACGCCGTCCAGCCGAATCGTGGGAACATTTTCCGTCGCGCTGCTTGTCTGAGACTTTGGGGCAGTGTTCGATGTAGTAAAGGATTCGCTCATGGCGTTGCGCGGGATGCGGCTATGCTGGATCGAGATGGCGACGGAGCTTGAGAGCGATCCTAGTGACTGCTGGCGTCTTTCTTGCGCTGCTCGTCCAATCTCCGCTGCTCGTCCAGCTGCCTGAGAAAATCATCGAACTTGATCTGCTGATCGGGCGAGAGGACGGCGCGAATGCTGGCGCGGCCCTGCTGACGAATTGCTTCACGGGGAGCGTCCAGCGGGGCATAGAGCGATTGCCACTTCGAGAGCGTGTCGTCAATCACCGCACCAACCTGCTTCTGCTGTTCCGAACTGAGCTGGAGCCTCTGCGTTAGATCGTTCACCCTCTCATTGCGCGTCGGCTTGAGGTTCAGCTGCGCGGCGGTCTGCGCCTGCACCTGCCCCTCTACGCGTTCTTCCCAAAGATGACTGCCCACACCTCCCAACAGAATCCCCAGCACAAAGACGACGATTACGAGTACGGCTGCCTCGGTCCGTGCATTTTTAATTGCCATGGTTGGTATCCGCCACCATCATCAAGACTTCGTCCCTGTTTGACGGCGCATTCGCCGGGTCCGGAGAGAAAATGTCGCTCACACGAATAAGACGTGCGGTGGAGATGTTGGGTTGCAGGTGGCGCCCCCAGCCCGCGTCGTAGGTCACTAGAACGCCCAGAACGATCGTCGCTGTGGCCGCGAATCGCCATCCCAGACGCACGAGCGGCTGCCAGAATCCAGTGCGCTCGGCCGACCGCTCCTGCTCAGCGCGAATCCGCGCCATCACCGTGCGCGCAAATGCCGGTCCCGGACCATCGGACGGCCCCGCCAGGCGAAACAGTCGGACGCTCGATGCGGCCTGCTCGAGCGCAGCGCGGCACGACGCGCAGCTCTGCCAATGCTGTTCGGCAAGCTTTGCATCGGCAGCGATGAGCGCGCCACTGACGTAATCCTCCAATAGCGCCTCGTAGCTCTTACAGGCTTTGTTTCCGAACTCAGTGTCCGTTGACATGGCTATTGCCCTTCCTTTGCGCCGAGCGAGACCCAGCCGACTTGCCGCCAGGATCCATACGGCGCCGATAAACGTCCATGATTCGGCCGCGTGCGCGGAACAACCGCACTTTCACCGTGTTCACGTTGAGGTTTAGAATTTCAGCCAACTCTTGCACAGAAAACCCTTCCATTTCCTTCAACACCAGTAATTGCCGATCCTGCTCCGGCAACGCAGCGAGCATCCGGTCGAGAACCTCGCGGGTTTCGGCGCGGGCGCCCGCGCCCTCCGGCGGACGATCCGCGGACACGATGCCATCCAACCGCGAAACCTGCTCCTCGGATAAGTCCGCTTCGTACACCAGGGGCCGCACTTTCTTCTTCCTTAAATAATCCCAGCACTCGTTGACCGCGATCTTGTAGAGCCACGTTGAAAATGCCGCCCGCTGGTCGAACCGCTTAATCCCGAGATACGCCTTCAGAAATACCTGCTGCGCAACGTCCTCAACGTCTTCCGGCCGGCGCAGAATGCCGCCGACGAGCGCGAACACGCGCTGCTGATGTCGCCGCACCAGCTCCTCGAACGCCGTCTCAGTTCCATTCTGAGACAGGCGCACCAGTTCCCTGTCTTCTTCCTTCTTTCCCTTTCGGTCCAGAGGAAGCGTGAGCGCCGGGGCGCTGGCTACCATAGTCTTTGGGACGTCTGCCATTCGCTTTAGGTTACGCTGAAAATTCCGACTGTGAGTCAATTTTTTCTTGCGAGCCTAACTGGTCCATGTGACAATACCCGCCATGATAATCGGCGACAGAATACGACTGCTACGAGAAACCAAAAAACTTTCCCAGGGCGACGTCGAAAAGCGCACAGGTTTGCTCCGGTGCTACATTTCGCGCGTCGAAAACGGCCACACGGTGCCGGCGATTGAAACGCTGGAGAAGCTGGCGAGGGCGATGGAAGTCCCGCTCTACCAACTGTTCTATGACGGCGAAGAACCGCCCGTGCTGCCAAATCTTCCGAAACGGAAGAGCGCGGATGATATCGCCTGGGGCAGTACCGGCAAGGACGCCCGTTACCTGGGGCGTTTTCGCCGCCTTCTGGGTAAAATAGAGGAGGGCGATCGCCGCCTGCTTCTATACATGGCCCAGAAAATGGCTAACCGCTAGCCGGTCGTTCCCACATCCGTTCTGCGAATCATGGCTTGCCGCTGCAAGCAGCGATTTGGCGCATCGGGCGTGCAACCTCGCCCGTGGCGATTCCGATACGAATCGGCGCCAGCCGATTCCCTACTCCCACTCGATCGTGCTCGGAGGCTTCGAGCTGATGTCGTAAACCACGCGATTGACGCCGGGAACTTCGTTCACAATTCGAACAGAAATTCTCTCGAGCACTTCCATGGGCAGACGCGTCCAGTCCGCGGTCATGGCATCGAGCGAATCCACTACCCGCACCGCGATGGTGTCCGCATAGGTTCGGCCGTCACCCATCACTCCCACGCTTTGAACCGGTAGAAGGACCGCGAACGCCTGCCAGGTTTTTTCGTATAGCCCGGCGCGGCGAATCTCTTCCACCACGACCGCGTCTGCTCCGCGCAGAGTTTCGAGCTTTTCTCGCGTGATCGCGCCCAGTAGGCGAACGGCGAGCCCCGGACCCGGAAACGGCTGCTTCACCAGAATCTCCTCCGGCAGCCCGAGTTCGCGGCCGATTTGCCGGACTTCGTCCTTGAATAGATCGCGCAAAGGTTCGATGAGAGCGAACGGCATGTCTTTCGGCAGTCCGCCCACATTGTGATGCGACTTGATGACTGCGGAGGGACCCTTCACCGAAACCGATTCTATGACGTCCGGGTAGAGCGTCCCCTGGACGAGGAACTTGACAGGAAGCCCCGCTTGCGCGCCGGCAAGAAGCTTGCGCTGTTCTTCGGCGAACACGGCAATGAACTCGCTTCCGATGATTTTGCGCTTCTGCTCGGGGTCCGTGACGCCTGCCAATTTCGTCAGAAACCTCTCGGATGCATCCACACCAATTACGTTCAAACCCAGGCGATCTCGAAGCAGCTCGAGCGTGTCGCGAAATTCATCGCGCCGCAGAAGCCCGGTGTCCACGAATACGTTTGTCAGCCGGTCGCCCATCGCGCGATGCACCAGCGCAGCCGCCACCGTGGAGTCCACGCCGCCGCTGAGCCCACAAATTGCCCGCGCGCCTTGGCTCTGTTTCCGGATTGCCTCAACCGTCTCAGCGATAAATCCAGCGCGATTCCAATTCTGCTTGGCACCGCAAACGGCGAAGACAAAATTGCGGAGGATATCGGTTCCCCGCTCCGTATGATTCACTTCGGGATGAAATTCCACGCCGTAAAACCGCGACGCGGGATTTTCGACCGCCGCCACCGCATTGTCGGTCCGGGCGGTTACGTGGAATCCGGATGGCAACCCAACGACATGATCTCCGTGGCTGTTCCAGACGCTCAATTGCGCGGGTACTCCCGCGAAAAGCTTGGATTGGCATGCGATATCGAGCTGAGCGCGGCCATATTCACGGCGGTTCGCGGGTTCGACCTTGCCGCCGAGCGAGTGCGCGAGCCACTGCATTCCGTAGCAGATTCCGAGCACGGGAACTCCCAGCTCCAGTGTCTTTGGATCGCACACCGGAGCGTCCTTGTCATACACCGAGCTCGGGCCGCCTGACAGCACAATGCCGACGGGCTCCTGCGCGCGAATCTCCGCGACGCTGGCGGTGCACGGAAGGATCGCGGAAAACACTTGCTGCTCGCGGATGCGACGGGCGATCAGTTGCGTATACTGGCCGCCAAAATCCAGCACGACGATTCCATGTTTCGTGCTCACCATGCCTCCGTGCTCTTTTGCTGCCGCTGCGGCTCCGGGATTTGGCGCCATTATCTCTCCGTCTGCGTTTTGGTCGTTTAGTGTTTCTTGTTGTTCTTGCCTTGGGTGAACAGCGCCAAATCAATCGCGTCGCCCATCGCCTTGTAACCCGCGTCGTTCGGGTGGAGGTGGTCTCCGCTATCGAACGCGGCGAGGCCCTTCGTAGGATGCTGCGGATCGCGCATAGTCGCATCGAAATCAATTACACCGTCGTACGCGCCACCGGTACGAATCCATGTGTTGACCGCCGTGCGTTTTGCTTCGCCATCGGCAGAATAGTAGGTCGCCCCCTCAAAGGGCAGCAGCGTGGCACCAATCACTTTGAGTCCGCGAACGTGAGCGCGCTCGATGAATTGACGGAGCCCGGCGATTACATCGTCGGCGCTGACTTCTTGATCCACCACGCCCGGAATATTCGAGAATCCGATGTCGTTGATGCCCAGGAGCACAATTACATCCCGCACGCCCGCTTGCGCCAGGGCGTCATGCCCGAAACGCTCGAGAGCGTTGGGACCAATCATGTCGTGCCAGATCCGATTGCCACTGATTCCGGCATTCAGAACGGCGATCTGCGGAGCGTGGCCTGGACGAGCTAGGAGACGCTGCGCCAGCTCGCTCGGCCAGGTATGGTCGGTGTCCACCGTGGAGCGAGCGCCATCGGTGATCGAATCACCGAACGTTACGACCGCTGCCGTATCATCCGGCGCAGTGACGTCAACACCCTCGATCCAATACCAGCAGGGCTGCGTGGTCGCGCCGGGGAGATCCGCTTTTGAAGTAAAATCGCCCGGTCCCGAAATGTAGGTTGTGTGCAAACCGGTGGAGTGCCACGTCGGAGGACCGGTCTTGGCCGGCGCGTAAATGCTGATCGCCAAATTGCCCGAATGCGGAACATCGAGATCAACTGCGTCGCTGAGCACCTCCGCGCCGGCGGGAATCGTGATGGCCGCGCGTCCACTGAAGGTGAGCGGCCGGTCCGACGCCGGAATGATTGCCGAACCGCTGCCGCGTATGGCGAGATGCGCCGCCCCAACCGTTAGAGGAGTCGCGCCAAAAGCGTTTGAGACCCGCACTCGCACGCGGTGTCCGCCGATGGTCGTGTGCACGATCATGCGCACCGTCTGATTTTCGAATCCATCATTGGGAGCATTGCGGCCGGCGAAGCTGATTTGCCCATGCATCGAGGCGCTCCAAGTGCCGACCCAGTGCTCACTTTCCCAATTGTTCTGCGCGCGCGCCGCCGGCGCGATTGCGAGAGCGAGCGCCGCTACAGCCACCAACCAAAGTCGTCGTCCGTTGCCAAACATAATGCCTCCTGCGAATCGATTCGCCGTTAACGCAGCACGACGTTCACAAGTTTCTTCGGAACCACCACAATCCTCACGATTTCTTTACCGACTAGAAGCGGAGCGATGTGAGGGTCGCTCAGGGCGCGTTCTCTTGTCTCGTCCTCGCTTAGATTTGCATCCACCGACATCTTGCCGCGCAAACGACCGTTGATCTGAATGATGATCTCGATCTGATCTTCGCGCGTCAGATCCTCGCGGTACGCCGGCCACTTCTGCCGGGAGATTGTGCCTGAATTTCCAAGCATCTCCCACATCTCTTCGGCGATATGCGGCGTCATGGGCGAGAGCATCAGCACCATCACGGCGAGCACGCGCTTCAGGATCGCCGGCGAGACATCCTGATCGAGAGGCTCCTGGGCGTGGAGTTCGTTCACCAGCTCCATAACCAGCGCGATCGAGGTGTTGAAATGCCACCGCACCTCGAAATCATTCGTCACGCGTTTAAGCGTTTGATGCGTGCGACGGACAAGGATTTTCTCCTTGGCCGTTGCCTGAACCATATCCGTGAGCGAATTCCAATCAATGGAAACGCCGCGCAGGCGTTCGGCGTGCTTCTCGACCAACCGGTACACTCGATTCAGAAAGCGCGACGACCCTTCAATGCCCTGCTCGCTCCACTCGAGATCCTTTTCAGGCGGCGCCGCGAACAGCGTGTACATTCGCCCGGTGTCGCAGCCGTATTTATCGGACATGTCTATCGCGCCTACCACATTTCCACGCGACTTCGACATTGCCACTCCGCCCTTTTGCACCATCCCCTGCGTGAACAGCCGCGCGATCGGCTCGCCATGTTTCACCAACCCGAGGTCGCGCATCACCTTGCAGAAAAAACGGGAGTAGAGCAGGTGCAGGATCGCGTGTGTGATGCCGCCGACGTACTGGTCAATGGGGAACCAGTAGGCGGCTTTCTGCGGGCCGAAGGGCGCCTTGTCGTTGTGCGGGTCAGTGTAACGATAGAAATACCACGAGGAATCAACGAAAGTGTCCATCGTGTCCGTTTCGCGGCGTGCCGGGCCGCCGCATTTCGGGCATTTCGTGTTTACGAATTCCGGCACGCTGGCGAGCGGCGACTGCCCCGCTGTCGCAATCGCCAGTTGCTCCGGCAAACGCACGGGCAACTGGTCGTCCGGCACCGGGACCATGCCATCTTTTTCGCAGTAAATCACGGGAATAGGCGTGCCCCAATACCGCTGCCTCGAGACGCCCCAATCCTTCAGGCGATACGTGGTCTCGCCCGTGCCAAACTTTTTCGCCGAGGCGTCGGCGGTCATTTTCTCGATGGCCTGGTCGGTGGTGAGGCCGGAATACGGGCCCGAATCGGCGAGGCGTCCATGCTCGGTGTAGGCCTCGTTCATCCGATCGGCGCGCAACGGCGCGCCCTGCAAAGGTTGGATTACAATTTTCACGGGCAAGCCGTATTTGTCGGCGAATTCGTAGTCGCGCTGGTCGTGCGCCGGGACGCACATCACCGCGCCTGTTCCGTACTCGGCGAGGACAAAATTCGCCACCCAGATCGGCACTTGCTCGCTGGAAAATGGATTCACGGCGAAGCGGCCGGTAAAGAAGCCTTCCTTCTCGGCCGTGGCGACGTCCGCGGCGCGCGTGCTTTTCTGCCGCATAGCCTTGAGGCGAGCGTCCGTCGCAGTGCGCCCCGGCACTCCCTCGAGCAATTTGCCCAATTGCGGATGCCCGGCGGCCACAACGATGGCGGAGGCGCCGTAAATCGTGTCCACGCGCGTCGTGAAAACCTCAAGGCTCATGTCGGACATTCCCGCGACGTCGAATCGCACCCGTGTGCCTTTCGATTTGCCGATCCAGTTTCGCTGCATCACCAGAACGCGCTCAGGCCATCCGGACGCGAGTTGCGTCATATCCGCGAGCAGCTCGTCCGAATACTTCGTGATTCGCAGGAACCACTGCTCGAGTTCCTTCTGCTCGACCTGCGTCGTCTCATGCCGCCAACAAAAGCCGTCAATCACCTGTTCATTGGCCAGAACAGTGAGGCATTCGGGACACCAATTGACCTTGCTCTTTTTGCGGTACGCGATTCCCTTCTCGAGCATGCGCAGGAAAAACCATTGGTTCCACTTGTAATACTCCGGCTCGCAAGTGGAAATTTCGCGGCGCCAGTCGTAGCTGAATCCGAAGCGCTTCAGGACCCGGCGGAACTCCTGTATGTTTGCGTTCGTCCAATCGCGCGGGTGAATTCCGTTCTTGATGGCGGCGTTTTCCGCCGGCAATCCGAAGGCGTCCCAGCCCATGGG
>PMUS01000087.1 GCA_003166795.1 Acidobacteriota bacterium
GCGCTCATGATCCATCCGCAGACACGGCCGGAAGATCGGGAAGCATATCTCAGGACCGCTGACATCATCGTGACCGCGTTCCCAGCGCTGTCCGAGGCGGACTTGGTGCGCAACGTGAAAGATGGCGCCGTGATCATTGACTGTTCCACCGAAGGAAACTTGCATGCGGACGTGCTACACAAGGCCGCCTATCTATCGACCCACGACAATCATCTGGGGCAGATTACGACTGCGCTTGCGCTTTACAACACCGCCTTATGCGCGCTCTGGCAGCGTGGGATGAAGGGATAGCGCGCGCTGGGCCGGTGGCGTAGGCGGTTTCGCCGCGAGAACACTTTTCGCGAATCATAGAAAGATCGCGTCAATCAGGAACTAGTCCGGTCAGAATGGGCAGCATCCATCTGTTTGTCGCGCCACTAGAAAGCAACTGCTCCGAGTACTGCTATGAACAGTGAGCTTAGGTAGTGGTCCAAGACAGGTCGCACCGGAATTACAAATTGTCTGAGGAACTGCGGAAAATAGATAGTGCTAGCCGCGACTGCCCACCGCCTGGCCCAGGAGCTATCCTGACTAGTCGAATTACCGGAGAAGTCGGTCCCAGTACCAACTTCTGCGGTTAGCGTTTTAATCGGGAGGTGTGGAGTCGTTCACGAGATCCAGGAATGAGCCAGCTAAACCAAATCTCTGATTTCGCTAGGACCTGCTCTGGTGGCAGATTCGTTGTGTCCCGCGAGGAAGGAGGGTACGATTTGCCAGACGAAGGTCCAAATCGGGTACTCGAGCTCAAACCGATTCATCGAGGAGGAAGCATGTCCACATTGCGAATGGGTTTGTTGATTCTCGCCGTATTGCTCCCTATAGTTGCGGGCGCACAGACAAACCCGCCTTCAAAAGTGACTTCTGCGCGGACCTCAAGTGGCCCGATGATTGTAGAGCCAGGTTCGGAAAAGTGGGGCGACATCCCGGCGGCGGCCATGGTCGGCACCCCATCGGTTGAAACCGGTGGCACATTGCGCGTTGCTATCATCCAGGGCGATCCAATGACAGCGGGGCGCACGTATACTCTGCGCCTTTCGTGTTCCGATGGAGCCAAGATCGCACCGCACTGGCATCCGACGACGGAGAACGTTACCGTGATCCGGGGCGCGGCCGCCGTAGGGATGGGATCGAAATGGGACGATGCGGCGCTCAAAGATGTGCCCACGGGCGGATTTTTCTGGGCTGCGCCGCATATGAGGCACTTCGCGGAATGCAAAGGCGACACGATTCTGCAGGTACACGGAGTCGCGCCCTTTGTGATCAATTTTGTTAGCCCCGATGAATCTCAACCGGCCAAGAAACCCGAGTAGCCTGATGAAACATCGCCCGGCGGAGATATATCGTGGGCACTCGTCGCGGGCCAACTCCTGATAAGTTGGACTACCGGACAAACGTCTTCCGGTAATGCTTTACTTGTCCGGCTAACGCGTTAATTTGGGGGGGTAGGCTCTAGTCGGCATCCTGTTGGAGATTGGTTCCGAGTCGCCGACAATTCGGGGACTATCAAGAAAGTCGGCGATATTGGCACGCCACGATCAATCGCAGCAGGTTCTTCTCTACAGGGTTCCAATCTGCAAAAGAATATCCGCGAGCTGCTCCGGCGAGGAGAAGAACGGCGAATGATCCGTGTCGATGGAAAACGTCTGCCCCGATTTTTGAAGAGGGATGGAACCCGTGGTAGCGCCGGGCGAACAGCTCGCTGCGAGGCGGAGGGTCGAATGCGATTAGAAATCGATAACGCTGAAGCGGATAAAACGCAACGAAAATACGCGAGACTTGCGGGATTCTTGTTCCTCGGGGAGATCATCATTGCTCTCGGCAGCGGCCTCGTCCTCTCCCACATCGCGGGGAGTGGAACCTTCACAGAAACAGCAACGAGAATAGCAGCGTCGGAACGCTTATATCGAGTTGCGCTCTCCACCGTCTTGATTGCGACTTTGGGCAGTGGCCTGCTTGCTTTCGCGCTGTATGCAACGCTGAAGCCTGTCAACAGTTTGCTGGCTCAACTCGCGATGATCTTCACTTTGGGAGATTCATTCCTAGCCCTGGTGGTACGAATGTGCGGCTTCGTGAGGGTGCAGTTTTACGTCTCCGCACAAACCGACGGGGCCGGCAGGATGGCCGCGCAGGCATTCTCGGACCTGATGCGCAGTATTGCGGGTGCCACGGAGAACCTCGGCGGTATTTCTTTCGGCATAGGCTCGTTCCTTTTCTTTTATCTGTTTTTCAAATCGGAGTACATCCCGAGGGTACTAGCAGCGCTGGGCGTCTTTGCCTCGATGATCTGGACGGGTCTGTATTTTGCCAATTTGGTATTCCCGGAACAGCACTCGTTATTCATGTACATCTGTTTGCCGCCGATGGCCCTGGTCGATGTCATAACCGGCTTCTATCTGATGCTGTTTGCAGTAAGGACCGAAGTCCGTGGCAATCAGCCGGCTCAGCCGGCGGCATACCCAACTCCTGATTAACTCGGTGACCGGACACGTGGGTTAGTAGCCGAGTAGATGTCCCGTAATCCGACTTATCGGGGGTCAACCCCATGACCTCGGGCAGACCAGGTGCGACGATTACTTCCAAGTAGCCAACCACTCGCCCTCGATCATTAGATCCGGTTCACGCTGGTGAGCGGAGAACTCTGGGTACCCAATCCGCTAGTTGTCGCGGGGGGGGCCAGCTGATCAGCTGACTTGATGCCCAAAGACCTCATCGAGGCAGCTGAAAAAGCCTTTGCGCACCGATCATCGCAAGGTGAAGGGGTCCCGGTAGGAGAGCGCCTAAAACTTCAAGATGCGTTGCACGCACTGCAAGTCTTGAAAAGAGCGGAGAGACAGTATCGACGGAACTTGCCCCAGGGCGCGTGACCGGTTACCGCTAGACGACAGTGAACCACTGAGGCTCCAAAATGTTCAGCGATTGCGCGAGCATTCGGGCTTCCCGAAGGAGGGCCTGTCGACGTTCCTTCAGCCGTTCGAAGTCAGCGAGGTCGAGAGGATTAGCGAGTAGAACTGCATTTTCGTCGTATTCGCGTTGCAGAAGGCTGAGGCGCTCCATAGCAACGCGCAGTGTGAACCTCGATCAAAACCCCCATCTGATCAATATTGCTCACTTTATTCGTCGGTGTTTAGCATCTGAAGTGCCCGCAGAGCATATTGAATTTCACTGAATTCGGCGTCATCAAGTTTTGTAGGCCCATCAAGTCTTTTGTCGATTGCCCGTAATGCTGAGTCAATTCGTGGATAGAGCTGGGAAAAGTCCGTCTCGAAAGCAGCGGTCACGTACGCCGGAAACCACGCATACGGTGACGGAATGCTCAATCAAACTTTCGCTCGATGTGACGCCGCCATTTTTTGAGCCGTGAACATGAGAAGTTTCATATCCTTTTCATCAGCTTGGCTTAAGAGCTTGCGGAATTTGTTAAGCGTCTTGCGGTCTTCACCAGAGCCGCCCCACTCGGCGTCCGCTTCCTGGCCCTTCGGCAGGTTGGGAAGTTTGGGATGTTTGCCCTCGTGAAACAATTGGTACATGGGAACTTCTAATGCCCTCGCCATCTTTTCAAGGGTCTCAATCGAAGGAACGGTATGGCAATTCTCGACCCGGGATATATAGCATCTGAGCAAGCCAGTACGCTTTTCGATCTCGCCTTGTGAAAGATTCTTTGCTGCTCGCAGAATTCGCAATCTATCGCCTATGACCATGTGGCTTCTCCGACGATTCAGGTTGCACGAACAGAGCACGTATGCCTATAAGCTGAGCATACCCCAATGTTACGTTAAGGTCTAGGCGACTGGGCGCGCCTAGACGAGATATTCACGTGCTGAAACGCGGCTGACCTTGCATGCTGCTACGACCCGGATGGACTTAATTACCGAATACGAAGGAATTATGATGCGGACTCAATCGTGGAGGACAACGTTCAGGAGGCCCTTATTAATGCGGATATCATTGTTCTTGTATCGGAGGTAGCCCAGTCTCTTGAATTTGTTCATAAAAAAGCTTACCCGTGACCGCGTTGTTCCGATCATGTCAGCCAGCGTTCCTTGCGATACATTGGAGATCTTCTGTTGAGGCTGGTCTTGCTTGCCGTAGCGCGCAAGCAGCAACAGAGTACGCGCCAGCCGTCTCTCGCTGGAGTTGAAGAGTTGATCTATCAGGTCCTCCTCAACTCGGTTGTTTCGGGTTAACATGTAGGAGATGAAGCGGTCCGAGAGTTCGTGCTCCTTGTGGAGCACGCGAAGCATCTCTTCTTTCGCGATGGAGAGGATGGTCGTGTGACCAATTGCGGTCGCCGTCGCCATACAGATCGACTGGCCTGCAAGGCATCCTTCACCGAAAAAATCGCCCCGGCCCAAAATCGCCACAACCGCTTCTCGGCCAATCTTATTAACCACCGTAAGCCTGATGCCGCCTTCTTGAACGTACATGACGTTCTTCGCGGGTTCGCCCTGTGTAAATATGGCTTCTTTTGTTTGAAACTTGCGAAGTTTTCTTCCGGGACCGACGGAATCGAGGAACAATTTCGCATCGAACGCGGGACTTCTCAGGAGGGTTTTCACGCGGTCATGCCGGGCCTCGACGGAGACACTTCCTGCTGCGGACGGTGTCATGCAATAGCATGGCGAAAAGGCGGGTATGCATACTGTTCGATAGCGCACATTCACCTTCTTAGTAAACAGCGACGGTGTTGGACTTCGTGGCGTAGCGGGCGGGGTTGTCGGCACGCTTCATCCCTACAGGATAGAAGGAGCTTCCCCAGCCGGGAGTGAATGCGGGGAATATCATTTCAGCGGCTAGATTTAGCCATCGATCCGGCTCAAAAGTGTCCACTCGCCAGGAATCTGGACATCACCAGCGCTCAGTGCGTCGGAGTCTCTCCGACCCCGACGCCGTCCCACTTCCTAGGAAATGCCAATGTGTCGCAACAATTATCACTGTTCTGAATCGAACAGATTCCTTCTCCCCCTGACCGCACCCTAATAGAAGTGGGGAGCGCCATGACCTCAAAGTCTTCCGTTGAAGGAGAGAGCCATGATTCGGTTCGTTTACACCAGTTCAAGTGTTAAGCCATTCTCTAACGATGAACTGCTCCTGCTTCTAGACAGAGCCCGCAGGAACAATTCAAAGCTCGGGATTACCGGAATGCTTCTGTACAAGGACGGCGAGTTCATGCAGGCGTTGGAAGGGGACGAGGCGCAGGTGCATTCGCTGAGCGCGCAAATCGCAAAAGATCCACGGCACAAAGAGATCATGACTGTTTTGGACAGCCCTTGCACGGAACGCGAATTCCCCGACTGGTCCATGGGATTTCGGAACCTGAACGACATGGCCCCGCAGGAAGTTCCCGGCTACAGCACTTTCTTAGATTCTCCCCTTCGAGCGCATACCTTCGTCAACAATCCTGCGCTCTGCCGCAAGCTCCTTCTACTATTCAAAACCAAGCCGGTAGGCGTCTAACATCTTCTGCGGAGCTGCGTAGCAGTCGGGACCTCCTCCTAAGCGAGTCCCCTTGATACGGAGGCTAATGGACGGGTAACTTTGTAGCCGGAGAAGTGGAGTGCTGGATCACCAGATGTACGGTAATCCCACTAACCAGGACTTGGCAGTGGTTGCGCCAGAACTATTTGAGATTTAGAGTGATTTGAGTCCCATGACTTCGCCAACGCCCGTCGGCTTTCAATTTCAGGCGAATTGGTCTGATAGGAACTTAATCCAGTTTTGTATCCCTGCGTGGAACGGGATGTTTGGCGGCGCCGCTGACGTTAACGAAGCGATAGGTGATTTGGAAGAAGCTGCGGCAAAACTCCGTGGATTTCCACGCGCCCCCCTGACACACGTGAATTGATTTTTGGCAATTTTAACTGTAATCGCGCAGGCGGTGGTGCAAGGCTGCGGTTCCACTGTATCGGCGGAGCTGGCCAATCATACGTCGAGGCAACAATCGACTCGAACTATAAATCAGCCGGTACAATCCAAACTGCGATCGTTACAATGCCCGTCGAGGCTGCAACGATTGACGTTTTCGTCCGAGAACTACACAGCGTAATCGCCCTCGCTCCGAGACCGTCTGAGCGCCGGATCTAAATTTTCTTTGCGAGGACTAGAACGATGATAATCAGGAACAGTAAACCGAGCCCGCCACTCGGATAATACCCCCAGCCAGCGCTATAAGGCCAAGTTGGCAAAGCGCCCAGAAGGAGCAGTAGCAAGAGCACAATTAGAAGTGTTCTCAGCATTGTTTTTCTCCTCGCGGCGCCACCATATATCACTAGCCACCTCAGATATCAACGATAATTTAGACTGAGTTGTTTGGCAGGACGGAGGAATCGAGTACTAGAAAAGGACATGGACGGTAATCCGACTAATCAGGAGTTAGAGGCGTTTCCCGCGTATCGGTGATACAACATAGCCTGAAGCGGTCCTTCCTGGAGCTGTGAAATGGTGGAACGGATTGCAGAAGCGTCGCCGAGTCCTCTGCGATTTGAACCGAGAAGTCGGTTTCCGTTCGTTGAATCCTCTCTGATACAGCCACGTGCCTGATTAACGCGCTTAACGAACAAGAGGAGTACTAGAAAACGATCTGTCCGGTAATCCGATTTATCGAGAGATACAGTCCGCGGATCGACCGGTCATCGTGGCTAGCTATTTCTCGATCGGTGTTCGCTAAGAAAACAGGCCCCGGCCAAAACCCAGCACCGGGGCCTGCTACTGCAAAGTGCGAAATGCCATCCGACGGTTCGCTCTATTGCCGGTTTTGGGACACAACACCAATCGCGGTTCCGATCACGTCGCCCGAGACCACCAATTCCACGCGGCGATTCTGCTGTCGCCCTTCCGCGGTGTCATTGGTAGCAACTGGTTGCGTCTTGCCGAACCCCTGCGCGGTCATGGACGCCATGGGAATGTTTTCGTGCGCGAGAAAGTCCCTCACGGCCTCCGCTCGTTTTTCCGAAAGATCCTGATTGTAGCTATCGCTGCCGACGCTGTCGGTATCGCCTTCAATGGCCAACAGGAGTGATGGATAGGCGAGAACGATTCCAGAGATTTTCGCCAGTTTTTCACGCGCCAGCGGACGAAGCGTGAACTTGCCGGTGTCGAAAAGCACGTCGGACATGTTGACGACCAGGCCGCGAGCCGTATCACGCGTGGCGAGAATTGCGTTGAATTGCAACAGCAGGCTGGCCCGGAGCGCTTCCCGATCCTTCAAAGCTTGCTGGAGTTGCAGGTCCGACGCGGCGGCAGCGGCTCGATTCCGGTCAGAATCCGCCTGTGCCGCCTGTTGCTGCTGCTGCGCGTCCGCGGTTGCTTGTTCGGCAGTTGCGCGCTTGCTATCCGCATCCGCCGCCGCATTCTCAGCCTGTGTCCGCTGGGCGTTTGCGTCCGCAGCTGCGCTCTCCGCCTGTGTGCGCTGGCGGTTTGCGTCGGCGGTTTGTGCTTCGGCGGCCTGGCGAGCCTGCATATCCTGCCGCGATTGAGCCTTGGCATCCCTTTCGCGGCCTTCCGCGGCTCGCTTCTCCGCATCCACCCGCTCGTCTTCCATACGCTTCATTGAAATTTCGGTGGCGTCTTCAGCCGTCTGCACCACTTCACGCGACACCGAAATCAGCGCTTTCTTGTCCACGTGCCTGGCTGTGGCGAGGGCATCCGCCTCTTTCATTTGGCGAACAGCATTCCCGTAACTTTCGCTGGCGTACTGGTCCGCCCCTTCCGAACGGGCGATGCGCACAGCATTGCGCGCTTCAAAGAATTCGAGCGGCAATTTTGCATTCAGGACAACCGGATCAAATGTATACCCTGTAGGAATGTAGCCGCCGCGTCCGATCAGTTCGTACTTGGCATCCACGGGCTCGGTGGTGCCGTTGGTTTCCGGCGTAATGGCGTTCTCGAGCACGACCACGTTGCTCGGACGCCGCACCGCATAATACGGTTCCGCGGTCACAATCATAGCGAACGCCTGAAGATTCGTGGTGACGTCCAGCTTGCTGCGGTGATCATTGCCCACCAATACTTCCCCGAGGTTTACTGGACGGCCCTCGGGCGAAATCGCCCACAGGACATAGGTGAGGTACTCGTTGCCGAATGTCGCGGGGCTCTGTAGTTCCCCAAATTCCACTTTGACTTCCATGACGCCGCGATTGGTCCGGACGTCGGCTTGGCCATTCGCGGCAGGCATCAGGTCCGTGCCGCGGAAATCGATCGGTGTGTTTGAATGCCGGTGCCCATAATTCACGGCGGGCGTTGTTCGGCTGATGACATTGGTTTGGGCCTGCGCGGATACGCCCAGGGTCATAACGAATATCGAGAAAAATGTTGCGATCTTCACTGTAAATCTCCTTTGTGTAACTAAAACACACTCTACTAGCTGCCTGTTAAATCGGTCGTTTCGAGCCGAGACATCAGCGGACTCGTGAAGGCGCGCCAAAAAGTGGCGCTCTTAACGTTAAAGCTCCGGTTAGTCCGTATCTCGAAGCTCGATTGAAAGACTAACAAGTCGCCTCCAGCATCAGGGTTCGCCGAGCTAAAAACTGTCCATTACGGGACATGTTCCTGATTGGTGGGATATCGGAAATATCGGGGTAGCCATCGGGGATCAAGACGGGTCTGAGCTCTACTTCACTGGGTATCGGAATGGATGGGAATCTGCAGATGGGGCGGCCGCAATTATCATAATTCCTATCTTTTGCGCTCCACAACTCGGAACTGATGGCAATGGCAGGGATTACTGTCAGCATAGAGACTACGTCCTGATTAACGCGGTAACCGGACATGTGAAGCGATACTTCATTTGTCCGGTAATCCGACTTACCGGGAACTGGAGTCAAATCGTGATAAATTCGGCTTCGCACTGTTCAGGCTCGACGGCGAACGTCATCAGGGCTTCCGGAAGGATATCCCTCCACCTAAGCAATTGGGGGGTTGTGAGGAAATATGAAAACTCTCATTTGTTTGTTCGCTGTGTTGTCATTGGTTTTCCCTGCATGGGGTGGCAATGCATTCCGTGTGGAAGACATGCAGCGCCTGTCGCGGGTCGGCGATCCCCGTGTGTCACCCGATGGGAAATCAGTTGCTTTCACGGTGACGCGGAGCGATATCGGGAAGAATCTGCCGGTCACGAACGTCTGGACGATCCCCGCGGCGGGCGGTGACCCGCAACAATTGACATTTGGAGAGCAGGGGTTCAACGGAGACGTGCGCTGGTCGCCGGACGGCCGCTATCTGTACTTCATCAGCACGCGAGTGGACAAGAAGCGCCAGATCTTTCGCCTTGCGGTGAACGGAGGCGAAGCGGAGCAGGTGACGACTGTTCCGACTGGAGTTGAGGCATTCGTATTGTCTCCAGACGGCAAGACGATCGCCATCACGGCAAGCGTGTTCCCCTCGTGTGCGGACATGGCCTGCAACCAGAGAATGGCTAAGGAGCGCACCGACAATCCGGTGAAGGCGCGCGTGATCACGGAGATCCCTTTCCGGCGGTGGGACACATGGGTGGATGGCATGCGCAATCACATTTTCCTTATCGCCTCCGAGGGTGGCGCCGCGCAGGATGTCACTCCGGGTGACGTGGATTCGCCAATCTGGACGGAGGGAGGTACCCAGGAAGTTGCGTTTTCTCCCGACAGCCGCGAAATCTGTTTTTCCCGCTTTGTGCAGAATGAGGCTTTGACCGGTAACAGTAACTTGTTTGTGATGCCGGTAAGGGGCGGTGCGGCGAAGGCCATCACCACGAACAAAGCCAGCGACAGGACGCCGCTCTATTCCCCGGACGGCCGCTATATCGCCTACAGCGCTTCGCTGCGGCCTATGCAAGAGTCCGACCTAACTCGGCTCTTCCTCTATGACAGGATGACCGGAGAGCACAAGAATGTCTTCGAAGCGACCGATCGGTCCATTGATTCGTACGCGTGGGCGCCGGACAGCAAGAGTCTATACGTGAGCTTCGAAGACCGCGGCCAGGAGCCTCTCGCTCGGCTGGACATTGACACGTTGAAGGTGACGCAACTGGTCACGACCGGCACGTCCGGTCCCGCGGACGTTTCGCGGGACGGCACGTTCCTCGTCTTCTCGAAAATGGATTTCTCGCACCCGGCGGAACTATTTCGGCTGAACGTCCCAGAAGCCGCCGGCCCTCCCTCATCTTTGACTCAGATGAACAGCGAGGCGTTGAAAGACATCGAATTTGGCGAGGTTTCCAGTTTCACATTCGCCGGCTGGAACGGCGAAAACGTCCAGGCCTGGCAGGTGAAGCCGCCGGGGTTCGACGCGAATAAAAAGTACCCGCTGCTGTTACTGATGCACGGTGGCCCCGAGAACTCGTGGGCCAATCTTTTCCACTATCGGTGGAACGCGCAATTGTTTGCGGCGGCTGGCTACGTGGTGATTATGCCGAATTTTCACGGTTCGTCGGGTTTCGGTCTCAAGTTCATGGACGCCATTAAAGGTCAGTGGGGTGGGGCGCCGTATGAAGATCAAATGAAGGCCGTAGACGCCGCACTGACCTGGCCGTACATTGATGCGACCCGCGTGGCGGCCGCGGGCGCCAGTTACGGCGGCTACATGGCGAATTGGGTGGAGGGGCACACCGACCGATTCCGCACGATCGTGTCTCACGATGGCCTATATGACCTGATGACGATGCTGTATTCGTCAGATTTCGTGGGTGGGACGCAGCAAGAGTTCAAGGGAACGCCGTGGGAGAACCCGCAGGCTTTAGTCAACCAAGCACCAGCCACGTTCGCCAGCAACTTCAAGACGCCGATGTTGATCATTCACGGGGAGCACGACTACCGCGTCGATCCGAGCCAGGGTTTTGCTATGTTTCAGGTTCTCCAGGCGAAACATGTCCCGTCGAAACTCCTGGTGTTTGAGGAGGAGAACCACTGGGTCCTCAAGCCTGCCGACAGCATCTTCTGGTATCACAACGTGCTGGATTGGCTGGACGAATGGGTGAAGCCGGAACGCGCCGACTACGAGAAACGTCTTCGGGCGAGCTCCGGGAATTGATGGGTCCGTGGAGATTAAGTCCTGACTAACGCGCTTACAGGAAAAGTAAAGCGATAGTTCAAATGGAAGGTAATCCGACTAATCAGGACTTAGGTCCGGTTGCGGCGCATCCCGTACGTTGCGTGCTCCTGGGTGCTGCGGTAAACTCTGTGCCCATGCCGGATTCCTCTTCGATCGCTGGTCGCACGATTTCCCACTACGAAGTCCTGGAAAAATTGGGCGGCGGGGGCATGGGCGTGGTTTACAAGGCCAGGGACACGCGCCTCGGCCGGACTGTTGCGCTGAAATTCCTCCCCGACGACATTTCCCAGGACCCTCAGGCGGTCGAGCGATTTCGCCGCGAAGCGCGCGCCGCGTCCGCGCTCAACCACCCCAACATCTGCACGATTCACGATCTTGGCGAATTCGAGGGCCGGCCGTTTATCACCATGGAGCTGCTCGAGGGCCAGACCCTGAAGCACCGGATTGCCGGGAAATCCATCGAAGTATCAGAGCTCCTGNNCCCGCGAATATCTTTCTCGTGGAACGCGGGCAGGCGAAAATTCTGGATTTTGGTTTGGCAAAATTGACGCCCGTGGCCCGGCACGCCGCCGAATCGGTGGGCGCCACATCCATGCGCACGCAGACGCACGTGCTCAGTGAAGAACAACTGACGAGCCCGGGCAGCTCCATGGGCACGGTCGCATACATGTCGCCGGAACAGGCGCGGGGTGAGGAGTTGGACCCGCGCTCGGATTTGTTTTCGCTGGGTGTCGTGCTCTACGAGATGGCGACCGGGTCGGTTCCGTTCTCCGGCTCTACCCCGGCGGTCATTTTCGACGGAATCCTGCATTCCACACCCGCGCCTGCGAAGGAGCTGAATTCGCGCCTGCCCGCGGCGATGGAAAGCATCCTCGGGAAGACCCTCGAGAAGGACGCCGACCTACGCTACCAGCATGCTTCCGATATCCGCGCGGACCTGAAACGCCTCAGTCGGGATATGGAATCAAGCCGCCGTATGGTCGCGGAGAAGGGCCAAACCGGTTTCGCGTCACACGCTGCTCCAAACAGGCAAAAATCAGTCGCGGTGCTCTATTTCGAAAATCAGGGTGGCGCCAAAGAGGACGAATACTTCCGCGACGGGATTACGGAAGATATTGTCACCGAGCTTTCAAAAATCACCCAGTTGGAGACCTTCCCCCGTTCGGAGATGCTGGTATTCCGCGACAAGCCGGTCACCGCGCTTCAGGTGGGCCAGCAGCTCGAGGCCGGTTACGTACTTGAAGGTTCTATACGGCGCTCCGGTAGCCGTGTGCGCATCACCGCACAATTAGTTGAAGTCTCGACCAGGCATCCGGTCTGGGCCGAGCGTTACGACCGGCAGTTGGAGGACGTGTTCGCCATCCAGGAGGAAATCGCGCGGAGCCTTGCCCAGGCTCTGCGCATCACACTCACGCCGCAGGAGGAAAAAACTATCGCGCGCAAGCCGACGGAAAATCCGCAGGCCTATGATTTTTATCTTCGCGGGAGAAGCTATACGCGCCGCGAAAATATAGAGTACGCTCTGCAAATGTTCGAACGGGCCATCCAGCTTGACCCGAATTTCGCCCTTGCACACGGTGGGGTTGCTCTGCTCTGCGGGCTAATCTACGAGCTTCGCGAGCAGAACCCGAAATGGATTGAACGGGGATTGGCTGCGTGTAACCGCGCCACGGCGCTTGCGCCCGACCTGCCCGAGGTTCTGATAGCGCACGCCCGTCTCTGTTACGCGCAGCAGAAGTATGACGAAGCCGTGCGGCTGGCTCAGCGGGCCATCGAGCGCAAGTCTGATTGCGAAGGGTCCTGGAATATTCTCGGTCGCGCGTATTTCGCTTCCGGACGGTTTGAAGAGGCCGCGGCGCTGACGGAGCGGGCCATCGAAGCCAATGGCGACGACTATAATACTTTTATTCCATATCGTAACGCGCTGGAACGGCTAGGCCGGAAAACGGAAGCCGTGCACGCCCGTGAGCGCATGACCAAAGCCCTCCGTCAACAGTTGGAGCTGGTGCCGGAAGATGTGCGCGCCCGTATTTTGCTGTCTTGCAATCTCGCCGCTGCGGGCGAGGCGGAGGAAAGTGTCCGGCACCTCCAGACCGCCGTCGCCCTTCGCCCAGGAGATTCCAATACCCTCTATAATGCCGCCTGCACCTACGGCGTCCTTGGAAAAAAGGCAGAGGCGTTGGAGACGCTGAAAAAGGCGTTTGCGGCGGGATACGGCCTCCAAGATTGGGCGGCCAAGGATGCCGATCTCGATTGTCTCCACGACGACCCGGAATTTCAGACTCTGGTCGGCCGCAGCAAAAGCCCCGCGTCGTAGGAAATGCTTCTTCCCTCGCTTGTACCTGCGGCCCCTACCGTCATAGTTTAATCTCTCTCGTAAATATCCTCGTTAACCGGAAAAGTTGGTATTGGAACCGAGACGTCCGGTAATCCGACTAATCAGGACTTGGCCCGATTATCCGGCAACCGCGTTGGTGCTACTGGATTACGCTTTGCGCGCTCGATTCAGGGCCACGCTGGGGGGCAGGCTGGAGCGGCGATCGCCGTTCGAGTGCAACTGCCTATCGGCGAGGGGAGGCGGGGAAGTTTCCCACGAGCCAGTCAACAGTCAGCCTGGCGTACGACTCCGCGAGCGGGCCAGGCGTCAAATAGTGGCTCGCGCCCTTAACCCAGATTAAGTCGCGCCGTGGCGACGCCGTCAGGCTGTCGTAAATCTCTTGAGCGTTCGGCGGGAGGGCAAGCTCGTCCTTATCGCCGTGAATCACCAAGGCGGGGACTTTGATCTTCGGTCCGTACTTGATTGAGCTAGGCGTGCCCGGATCGCTCGGCGCTCCGAAGAAGCTGATCAGCGACTTTGCTGTTCCCATGACTGACACGCCACCGGGAAACCAGTTGTCAAACCCGACGGGTTCCTGCATCTTGCCTTCGGCGACCAATTCGCGCGCGTGCCTGAGCGTGTCCTCCAGGCGCCGCTTGTCCGCTTCGCTGCTCCGAACTTGAAACTCCAGATACGGTGATGGGATCGAAGCGATAAAGCCGACCGCCTTGACCGCAGGGTCGCTTCGCTCAGCCACATACTGTGCCATACGAGGGCCGCCAAGGCTGATGCCCAGAACTGCGATCCGCGCGTAACCCTTCGATTTTGCGTACGCGATGAAGGCGGCGATGTCCTTCACCGCGTCGCTATATTCCGCGTAGGGGTTGTTATACGAGGCGCGCATGTTGCAAAGCAGAAACGCGTAGCCGTTGTCTGTCAGTGCGTTGGCAAGAGGAGAGTAATCATGCGCCGGAAACAGTGCGGCGCCCGTGGTGCCCCCGGGCACCATGACGACCAGCGAATCGCTAGCCTTCTGCGGCTCCCACTGTAGGCCGTTTAGCGCAACTTTATCTTCCGTCTCTACCAGGATCAGATCCAACCGGCTCTGCGACCGCGGGATCGGAGTGGTTGCCATGGCCGAGACTATATTCCACCCATGCTCGTCCGATCAAGGACCTAAGGAGATGGCTTAAACCCATCTACCGGACAAGTCGGTGCTAGAAGCCACTTGATTGCATAACAATGTCGGCTTGCCTCGACTCGGGCGGCTTTGGCTGGTAAGTTCGGGTGGACGGAGCCGGTATTCGGTTCGCACGCGGGACAGCTCTGTACCGGACATGGCGCGCGCAGTAAAGCGCCGTCCACTTGAATGGGCATCCCGCTCCCTCGCGAGAGGGAGTTCGAAGAACTAATCATGGTCTGAAGTTTACGATCGAAGAGATGTTTGGGTCGGACTGAAAGCCGACCGCTAGATTACGAGCGAGCCGTAGTCGTCAAGGCCTAGAAGAAAGACCACCCAGGAAGCGAAAGACAAAAACTCTTTTAAGTGACTGGAGAAGTCTGCCCAAAAAGTGTTTGACAGGGCCGACATTGTTAGAGATGTCCGGTAATCCGACTAATCTGGAGTTAGCACGCTGGAACTTCCCAGAACCGGACTTCTGGATAGTGGAGAGAGAGACTGCAATTGTCCGAAGGTCTTTACGGCGGGCGCGCCGAGGGCCGATGCCGACCGACTGATACAAGTGACTCCCGATGTAGGATTTAAGGTGGGAAAGTTAGCATGGAACCTCGATCCAACCCTGGCGGGCGCGTAAGCTTCCAAGTCAACGACAGAGTAGCGCTTGGGGCTTTTCCGTGTCGCCCGCAGGAGACTGCATGAAATCTGAAAGTTGGACGAGAATGCGGGCCGCGTCGGCCGCAGGAGTCTGTCTTGCGATGCTGTTTATCACCTATGGCGCCCGGGCGCAGGAAACCATCGAAAAGGTGACGGTCGACGACGTGAATCGCACCTATCTGGTGCGCTTGCCCCAGGGTTACGATCAGAAGAAGAGATATCCCGTAGTGATCCTGCTGCATGGCGTGAGCCAGAGTACCGATGACATGAAGCAGCTGACCGGATTCGACGAGTTGGCGGACAAAGACGGCATCATCGCCGTTTACCCACGCACGCTGCACGGGCACTGGAATGTGGGAGTGCGTCCCCCGTCTCAGCAGCCAATGACGAGGCCTTTCGGTAGCGGGGGCCGCCATGGTGGGGGAGGGTATCCAGGCGGTGGGTATCCAGGCGGAGGCGGGGGGTATCCGGGCGGAGGTGGAGGATATCCCGGCGGAGGGCAGTCGGGAGGACAGGGGCGAAGTGAAGAAAACAGACCTGAAGAGCCGGACGACATTGAGTTCCTGAACCAGATGCTGGACCAGATGGCGACGAAGTTCTCTGTGGACGCGGCGCGAATCTACGCCACGGGACTTTCCGAGGGTGGGTACATGGCGATGAAGGTTGGAGGCGCGATGTCCGACCGGATCGCGGGCATTGCGCCCGTGGGGGCGGCCATGCCGAAGTCGATGACCTGCTTCCCCTTGAGACCGGTGCCAGTGGTGATGATCAACGGCACGTCCGACCCGGTGGTTCCCCACGGCGGCGGTACCGAGCACAATCTTGAGGTGCCGATCGTTTCTGTCGAGGACAGCGCCAAGGCCTGGGCCAAGATGGATCGTTGCGCGGAAAAGCCAACCCAGACGAAACTGCCGGCTCATGAAAAAGGCGGCATGGAAACGCAGGTCGACACCTACGATGGCTGCCAGAAGGGCGCGCAGGTGGTTTCGTACAACGTGCAGGGTGGGGGCAACACGTGGCCGGGGGGCCAACAGTACCAGCCGGAAAAGGAGATCGGGAAGACGAGCCAGGACTTGAATGCCAACGACACAATCTGGAGTTTTCTGGTAACCAAGAAACTCGAAGCGAAGGGCGGGGCGGAAGATAGTGGAACGGATAGCAGCCCGAATGTGAAATGAATGGAGTGGATCCACTTATTGAGTTGGACGCTACCAACCGCAGCCTGATAGTCTGACATGTGTCGAATCGATGGGGTGAGCGCTCATGATTTCAAAATGCGCAAATCCAGACTGCACGGCTCGGTTCAGGTTCAAGGAAGGTCAGCTCCTTCGTTTTCAAGCAGATCGCTTGGAGAGCCCGACCGCGCCTTCAAACGCAAGACCTGTGCGCCACTTCTGGCTTTGCAAGTCTTGTTCTGAGACTTACCGGCTTGAGTACCATCAATACCGCGGTCTGCTACTCATCGCCCGCGGTCCGCACTTATTGGCCGCCAAGCGTAAGTCTCGTCTCATTGCAGCCGCGTGAAAACGAAGTAAGACGTCCTCAAGCGGTGGCAGGAAACGGACTAGCGCCCCCTCGAGTACCTTCGCAAAATCAAAGGGCGCGCAATCCGGCGCGCGCGACCCAAGAAAAGCAAGCCCTTCGGTTTTGCCGATCCAAACAACGGAAACGGGCTAGTGCCAAACCGATCGCTTTCTTCTTCCGACGCGCTCAAACAAGGTCGAAGCGATCCAGATTCATCACCTTGCTCCAGGCTCCAACGAAGTCCTGGACAAACTTTCCGTGCGCGTCCGAGCTTGCGTAAACCTCCGACAGCGCGCGGAGTTGGGCGTTCGAACCGAAGATGAGATCGGCTCGCGTCGCCGTCCACCGGACCGTCCCAGTCTTGCGATCTCGTCCTTCGAACGTGTTGTTCGCATCTGAGGTCGCCTTCCACGCCGTACCCATATCGAGCAGGTTGATGAAAAAGTCATTGGTCAGTGCTTCCGGCCGCTTGGTGAAGACGCCGAACTTGGTCTGGCCGAAGTTGGTATTCAGCACCCGCATGCCACCGATAAGTACGGTCATTTCTGGTGCGGTCAGCGTGAGCAACTGTGCCTTGTCTAACAGTTCGACTTCGGCTGGTGCTTCCGCGTTTCCATTCGCGTAAGAGCGGAAGCCGTCGGCGGCCGGTTCGAGCACCGCGAAGGATTGCACATCGGTCTGCTCCTGCGAAGCATCCATGCGCCC
>PMUS01000044.1:0-2167 GCA_003166795.1 Acidobacteriota bacterium
CGACCCGAGCAGGCCGAAATTTGTAGAGTTCACATTTGAAGTCGTCAGCGTGGTTTCATTCAGGTTCTGGCCGGTCCGCCCATTGTCGTTGTGATACGTGAGCACGGCAACGCCGTTAGGCGGTATCTGCTGCGCCGGATTTACAGTCAGCGTCACCGCACTGCTGGTGGTACTGCCGGCCGTGCTGCTGACGACAACTTGGAATGTCATCCCAGTTTCACCGGTATTCGTCGGTGAAGTCGTATAAATCGGAGAAGTGGCGCCGACAATGTCCGCGCCGGTGGCCGCGTTCTGCCATTGGTAGCTGGGAGGAGGCGTACCGCTCGCAATCACTGTGAAGGTCGCTGCAGCCGGCGCCGTCACCGTTTGGTTTGTCGGCTGCGCCGTGATAGTGGGCGGCGGAAACGCTGGCGGCGTCGCCGCGTTGACCGTTAGCGTTGCGGGATTGCTAGTCTGGCTGCCGGACCCATTGGTAACAACGACCTGGAAACTCAATCCACTCTCGGCCAGGGTTGTGGGCGAGATCGAATAGGCAGGCGTCGTTGCGCCAGAAATATTCACACTCGTAGCCGCGTTCTGCCACTGATAACTCAGAGGCGCCGTCCCAGTCGCGGCGACGGTGAATGTCGCGGCAGCTGGCACTGTGACCGTTTGGTTTATCGGCTGCACCGTGATTGTGGGCGCGGAGCCTGGGTTACCCGAGGATGACGAAGGAATACTGCTAGAGGTACTGGCGGACGATCCCCCTCCACACGCACTCAGCGGAAGTAATGCGACGAAGCAGGTGAAAATACTCAGTGTAACTCTCATATCGGGGCCCCCGGACGTATGCAGCAAAGCACGATCCTATCGGCACCGCTGTGAGGGGGCTGTCCAATTCGAGACACGTTCGTGGAGCGCAACAAGACGGCGGTCTAAGCCCTGACAAGTCGGATTACCGTACATGTGAAGCAGTGCTTCATTTGTCCGGTTAGCGCGTTTATCAGGATTTGTTCAGACCAATGAAGAGTCCGAACTCGGCCGTGCCATTTTCAATAGAAGAACTGCCGGTGTCGAGCCTTATTACTGAAGCACGCGGGGCTGTAGGTGCGTTGCCCTATCCCTTTCTTCCCGACGCAGAGACCTTTTTCAGTTAGGCGTTGGTGCCACCGTCAACGGTGAGATTCGCGCCGGTGATATACGACGATTCCGGACCAGCGACGAAGGCGACTAACGCGGCAACCTCGTCAACAAGCCCGTAGCGGTCGAGCGCTGTGGCAGCTTTCTGAGGTACCGCCCAATCGCCCGCGGCGGGATTTAATTCCGTGTCAATCGGACCGGGCTGGACGTTATTGACTGTGATGCCCCGGCTTCCCACCTCTCTGGACAATCCCTGAGCGAACATCTTTACGGCACCCTTCGTAGCCGAGTAGGCCACCAAGCCGGGCGTCATGACACGCTCTCCCACGCACGATCCGATCGTGATAATTCGACCGCCGCTTTTCATGTGCTTCAGCGCCGCCTGCGTCACGATCATTGTGCCGCGGAAATTGATGTTCATCATGCGGTCCATTTCCTCGAGGGTGGTCTCCTCCAACTTTTTCGGAATGGCAGTGCCGGCGTTGTTAACCAGCACATCCAAGCCGCCAAAGGTCGCGACGGTCTTTTCGACCGCGGCCCCCACGGCGCCGGCATCGGTGGAATCCGCCTGAATCGCGATGGCCTTTCCGCCGGCGCTTTCAATCTCCTTGACGACCGTCGCCGCCGCATCGGCACCTTTTGTGTAGGTGATGGCTACCTTCGCTCCGTCTCTGGCCAAGCGCTTGGCGATGGCAGCGCCAATGCCGCGCGAGCCGCCGGTGACGAGTGCCACTTTCTTGTTTAAGTCAGACATGGGTCTCCTTGGTTTCGTGCAACTGCATTGATCACTAATCGACTCACACAGCAATCTGCTACTTGCTCGGATCTCCGTTCTGAGATTCAGGAAAGACGATACGACCAGGCATCTGATGTACCAGGGTCAGAAACCGGTGCAGATTTTTGCCCTCAGACGGCGGCCAGACCGGAAACGAGATTCTTTGCCTACCACCGAACGGATAGACGAAAGGCGGTGCCAGATATTTCAGGATATTTCTGTGGTTCGCAGTCGATCTGCCCGATTCGTTGTGCCAGCTCAGACGGTCGACGC
>PMUS01000044.1:2192-61865 GCA_003166795.1 Acidobacteriota bacterium
TGCATCGACCCATTGAGACCACCTGGATCACCGGACAAGTGGTTTATCAACATACGGGTCCGGGAACGTGGCTCGGGCAGATGCCGCTCACATGCCCGGCGGCAAACTAACCACTACCTGTGTTCGCGCAGGCTTGCGTTCTCGCCCATTTCGATGGCGGTCCACGCCATGGCGAGAGCGCCTTCCCTTACGGCACGATCCGCTTCCTCGGTAATGCAGTGCGCCGTGAACTCCGGCTGGTGATTCACCGCGGGCAGCGAGTTGATTCCGATCATAGGATGGATCGAAGGAATCGCATGCGATACGTTGCCCATGTCCGTTGACCCAGTCACTTTTTGCATTCCCGGACCGAGCTCTGGAAACGTGCGCCCCGCGGCTTCCGCATTCCGTTTGTAGATCGAATTCATTTCTCGGTCGAATCGCATCTCGGCATAGGGTTTGTCGCCGCCGCGAATTTCCAGCTTGGCTCCGGTCGCGGTCGCGCCGGCTTCAAAGCAGCGATAAACCTTCGCGCGCACGTCCTCGAGATCCTTTAGATCCTCGCCGCGCACGATGTACTTCGCGGAAGTGTGCGCCGGGATCACATTAGGCGCATCGCCGCCGTGCGTGATGATGCCGTGCACGCGGTCGCTTTGTTTCAGGTGTTGCCGCAGCAGACCGATAGCGGTCTGCGCGACCGTCAAGGCATCCGCCGCATTAATCCCGAGCTCCGGAAACGCGGCCGCGTGCGCTTCCTTCCCGGTGTAGTGAACGTCGAACATTGCCGCTGCGATGATGTGCGATTCGAGTATTTCCATCGGCGCGGGATGAACCATCATGGCCGCGTGGACCCCGGCGAAGGCGCCGCGCTCGAGAAGCAGTATCTTTCCGCCCGCGTTCCCGGTTTCCTCCGCGGGCGTGCCGATCACGCTGACGGTCAAGCCCGCGTAATCCGCCACCTTCGCGACGGCTATTCCCGCGCCGGCGGCCATCGCGGCAATCATATTGTGCCCGCACGCATGGCCGATACCGGGCAGGCTGTCGTACTCCGCGCAGATGGCGATGTGCAGCGGGCCGTTTCCCGCCCGCGCCACAAAGGCGGTCGGCAAATCGCAAATTCCGAGTTTCACATCCATCCCGGCTTCCGCCAGCATCTCGGCAAGCCAGTTCGAGGCTTTTTCTTCTTCGAATCCAAGTTCGGGGTTGGCGTGAATCCGGTGACTAAGACCGAGGATGTCCTTCTCAATCCCTTGAAATCGTTCCTGAGCGCCCGATTTTGCGTTCATCGCTCTTCTTTCCGTGTGCGCGCCCTCGAGAATGGGTGCACGAGAGACCGTCGTTGGGTGATTTGAGGAGGAAAGCTCCCCGGTCAGCCGTTTGCGCCGCGTGACAAGCTCGCGGAATGGCGGCGCTTGGGATGACCGGTATGCGCGCGAGAAACTCGAGTCCGGGGCTCGCCTTCAAAATCCAAAATGTCACTCGCCCGGTAGGGCTTTTCCCTCTCGCATGCCCTGCACCGAAGGCTGAAGACCCTCGTGGGATGGTCGTGCACCGAATCCGGCGCCTTGCTCGTGAGCGTTGAATCCATTTTGATCAGAATCGCCGGCAGTGGAATTGGCTGGCGGCACGACAGGCAGCGGACACCACGATAGGATCGCGGAACAGCTTCTACATTCATGCGAAACGTCTCCTCAGGAATAAGAATTGCCTAACGTAGGGAAGCGGATAATACACCGCGGTGGCGTCCCAGTCCACACCAACTCCCGCTTGCGGAATTTCCCGGTTCGTGCCAATTTCGTGTCGGCATGATGACGACCTGCGGCATAGGAACTAGAGGGATCGTGTCGAACGTGCGGCTCGTCCCGCGAACCCGTCAGTTGGCTCCCGAATCTCGTTTTTCTAATCGCAAATTCCAGGAATTAGAACACAGGCTATCCCTTTCAAAACAAAGGGTTGCGATGGGTTCTAATCGTCAATTTCCAGCACTTTAGCGTCTTGTCCGACCGGCGTTTCTGAGCGCCTTCAGGAGAGCAAGACTGCAAGGGGGCCCAGCATGACCAACTCCTCCCGCCGCAGGTTTTTGAAGCTTGCGACCGCTGGCATTGCGGGTGCGAGCCTGAGGATTCCGACGCGCGCCGCCGGTGATCCTGTCCTCGGCATGATTTTCCCGCCCGCCAATACTCCGGTTCCGCCGGAGGCTCTCCTTATGTATCCCTCAGGCGTTCGGTTCCTCGCCACGGGCGTTGGCCTGGAGCGAATGACGCCGGAAGGGTACGACCAGGTCGTCGGACGCATCGTGCCGGCCGCGCAAAAGCTGGCTGCTGACGGGGCCAACGCCATCGCGGTGATGGGTACATCTCTGACGTTCTATAAGGGCGCGGCGTTCAATCAGCAATTGAAGGACAGTATTGCGAAAGCGACAGGGCTGCCCTCGACAACCATGAGCACGGCCATCATTGAAGGCCTGAAAGCCGTGGGCGGACGGCGTCTCGCGGTCGCCACCGCCTACAACGAAGATGTGAGCCAGCGCCTGCGGGTGTTTCTGGAAGAGTCAGGATTCGAAGTTCTCGTGGTCAAAGGCATGGGCATTGAAAGATTTGAAGACAGGCCGCCCGTGACATCAGAGGAGTTGCTGAATTTCAGCGCCGACGTTTGGCAATCGGCGCCGAAGGCGGACGCTCTGCTCGTCTCCTGCGGCGCCCTGAAGACTCTTGAGCTTCTCGCGCCCTTGGAAGAGCGCTGCAAGGTACCCGTCGTCTCGAGCCTGCCGCACGCCCTATGGGCGGGAGTTCGCCTGCTCGGACTCAGCGGGCGCGCCCCGGGATTTGGCACACTGCTCTCGCGGGGCTAACTTCGCGGATCGTTTCGTGGGACGCTTCGTGGATGCCTCTGGAGTTTGCTACGATTCCGTGGGACGCATCATCTTCGCCGCCATCTTGGCGATGAATCGCCGGGGTGCGAGTCTCTCGCCTTCGAGCATGAGGCGGTTCTTCGTTCCCGAAATCACGCAACTCTTGCCCTGCGCGAGTCCCGCGAGCCCCACGCTGGCGACCTTCTCCGCCGTTTCGGCGCTGCGGAACACGCGGTCCGGCTGTTGCGCCACCTCCTGGAACTCTGTGGTCGTCGAACCGGGGCACAGAGCGCAGACGCGCACTCCAAACTCGCGGAGCTCTTCGGCGATTCCCTCGGCGAAAATCAGATCGAACGCTTTCGTCGCCGCATACACGGAATTGAACGGCACGGCCTGGAAGCCGGCGATCGAGGCCACGATCAGCACATCTCCGTGCCGGCGCTCGACCATCGCTGGGACATACAGCCGGGTAAGCTGCACGACGGCGGAGCAGTTCACCTGGATCATCTCAAGCATGCGCGATTCCGGTATCTCATGGATGTACCCGAACGCGCCAAAACCCGCGTTGTTCACCAGCAGCTCGACTTCGATTCCCTTCCGCGTAGTAAATCCAAGAATTTCGGCCGGCGCTTCGGGCCGGACCAGGTCCGCGGCAAACGCTTCTACCTCAACTCGGTGTTTGGCCGAGAGATCAGCCGCCATTTTCTGCAGCCGATCGATTCGCCGCGCCGTGAGAACCAGATGCACGCCCCCGGCAGCCAGCTCCTCGGCCAGCGCCAGACCAATTCCAGCGCTTGCTCCGGTGACCAGAGCCCACTTCCCGGCCCATTTTTTGGAAGACTTGCCGGCCACAGACGCCTCCTCAGGACTACGAGGCATGAAACCACAGTTGGGAATGGTTCGAAAGCAGGAAATGGAATTCGGAGGTGAATCAGGCCGCGCGGTCGGTACTGTCACTGCGAGGGAAAACGGAGTCGCGGATTCGCCCACCTTGTTCCTTCATCTTATCGAGCAGGCGGCGCGCCCAGACGAACTCCGCCGCCAAAACTCCCAACCCGAGCAGGATTGTCAGCCAGCCGGGACCCGGCGTGACGATCATCACGACGCCGAGCGCAAGCAGCGTGAACCCGAAGAGAATCTTCAGGAAGCGTTTCGCCTGTTGGAGACTCCTGATGAGCATTTGCTTGGCCCACTCCACCCAATCAGATGCGTCGTCCGAAAATCGGACGCTCGGATATTTCTAGCACGTAGACTGCCAATATCGGAGAGCGGAGCCGACCGCGAATTCGCTTTTAGAATAAAGGCTTCCCGCAGTCGTGCGACTAGCTTGCGCTTCCGATCGATCCCAATAGTGGGAATTTTTTCCATGCGAGGGATGAAAATATGGATTTGCTAAGCGTTCGCCTGGAAATTCCGAAGGACGCGAATTTGATCCTCGAGCAATCGCACTTCATCAAGACGGCGGAGGATCTTTACGAAGTGGTGGTCAACTCCGTGCCAAGCGCGAAATTTGCCGTGGCGTTCAACGAAGCATCGGGGCCCTGCCTGGTGCGCGTGGAATCCAATGACGACGAGTTGCGTCGCGCGGCCCTGTCGAACGCTGAAGCGATTGGCGCAGGCTATGTCTTCGTGCTTCTGATCCGGCAGGCGTACCCGCTAAATCTACTCAGCCGTGTCCGGGACTGCTACGAGGTGTGTACAATCCTCTGCGCCACGGCAACTCCGGCGGAGGTGATCCTCGCCCAAATCGAACAAGGGCGCGCCGTGCTGGGTGTCGTGGACGGCACGTTGCCGAAAGGAGTCGAGAGCCTCGAACAATCCACGCAACGCCGCGAGTTCGTCCGCAAAATCGGCTATAGGCTCTGAAAGAACTCAATGGAAGCGGCAGGGTGAAGGATCCACCGCGGTTTCTGGTTAGAATTTGTAAACGAGGCCGACGGAGGCCTTGGGACTGTACTGGTGGGTGCCGAAAAACCGGGTACCAACCATGTCCACCTGCGCGCGAAAGCCGAGCCGCTTGTGGTGGGGGTTAAAATCAACTCCGCCGCCGGCCGCAAAAGCGAAGGCTCCCTCGCTCCCGAATGGTGTTTGCGGCAGAAACTTCGCCCCGCCCACCATGCCGTGCGCCCACAACTCCATCTCTCTGGCAATTTGTATCCGGTAGCGCACTCCTCCGAAACCCATCTCGATTCTGGTATTGGCCGAGCTGTTTGGCGCGAACGCGGCCGCAAACTCTCCATCGCCGGCGAAATGCCCTCCGCGGGGGTAGTACACGAGCGACATGTTGAAACCGTTGAGATTGCCGGTGACGCCGGGGAGTTCATAAAACGTGAAATGCGTAAATCCGACATATGCTTGCCAGTTGTAATTCTGCAGGACTCCATACACGCCTTGAGGCGCGGGATCAGGCGCGGCGGTGACGGCCAAAGCATTCGCACCGGGAAAGGGCTCTGCGGGAACCGCGGGAATCGCAGACGCAAACGCCGGCATAGGCGATCCCGGTAGCAGCGAAATCTCTGAACTCACCTGAGCGCCGGCCGTGAATGCAAAAATCAGGACGATTCCGCACAGAAACGCAATGTGTCTCATCGCCTATCTCCCTCAGAGACCGCTCCGCGTATTCCCCGCCTATTTCATTAGATCGAGGCGTTGGGAGACTGTCCACTGATTTGATGGGCACAGACGCGAGGGAATTACCGTCCCTGAGGACACCCGCCGACTAGCGCGGTTGAGGAACCGCCGGCAGAATCAGGATGCTGGCGCAGGACGATAGCGAACGAGAAGGAGGGTGATGTCGTCAGCTTGCGCCGCGCCGCGCGTGAAGGTTTCGATGGATTTGAGGACCGTCTTTTGGACATGGTCCAAAGACGCATCGTGCAGGTCGGCAAGAACCTCGCGAAGACGGGGAACGCCGTAGAGGTTGTAGTCCGGATCCATGGCTTCGGTGACCCCATCGCTGAAAAGGATCAGCGTGTCGCCGGCCCGGAGGTTTAAACGGGCAGCGACATACTGAGTTCCGGGCATCAGGCCGACCGGATAAGAGCCCTCGGTGAAAGGCTCGTCTATCTCGCCGCGGCGCAGCAGAAACGGCGAGGGATGACCGGCATTGATGAATTCGAGCTGGCCTTCCTTGTCGAGGACGCCGAAAAACATGGTGGCGTAGCGGGCAAGTTCAACATGCTCGCAAAGAAACTGATTAATGTGATCAACGACGAGCGCCGGCTCGATGCCGATGCGCATCGCCGAGAGCGCGCCCTGTAGCATGGTGGTAAGGAGCGCGGCGCCAAGACCCTTGCCGGAAACGTCGGCGATGATAAAGGCCGTCCGGTCCTCGCTCATCGGGAAAACGTCGTAATAGTCGCCTCCGACTGTCAGGCAGGGGAGGTTGATGCCGGTGACGCCGAGATGCGGAAAATCGCGGAACCCGCGCGGAAGCAGCGCCTGCTGGATGTCGCGGGCGATACCGATTTCCTGCTCCATGCGCTGGCGCTCGCGTTCGCGCTCGACGAGGCGCGCGGTATCCAGAATGCTGGCTGCTTCCACGGCGAGAGCGTCCAGAATTCTCCGATCGAGCTTCGAGAAAGCAGCCGGACGCCGGGAATCGAGATAGACGACGCCGAGAAAGTCGCCGCGCTTGTCGTGGACGGCCGAATCCGAGGTGCTGGCCCGCGGCGTGGCATAGAGCGGAATCACGACGACGGCACGAAGGCGCTGCGCGACGATGCTTTCCGCCACTTGAAGGTCGCGGCCCGCCTGCGCCAGATCCTCGGTAATGATGCTCGCTTGCTGCTCCAGAGCCTGCCGCAGCGCCGTCTGGCTGGGCGCGGCCTCGGCAGGCGACAGACGAGTACCGCCGCGGCCTCGCGCGAGACGCACGTGAAGCGGCCCGGAGGGTTGTGCCTCGAGCAGGAATCCTCGGTCGGCATCGGTGATGGCGATGGCGTGGTCCAGCATGGTGCCGAGCACAGCCTCGAGCGGAAGCCGGGAATGGAGAAGTGCGGTCGCTTCGAGCAAGAGATTGAGTTTATGGAGTCCGCCAGGGGGCGCGTCGCTGCTGGATATGTTCTCGATGCGGCTGAGGAGTTCGGGAATCGAGGTATCGAGCAATGACGAACGGAAGATCAGTTCATAGAAATTCTCGACACCGAAACTGATCACGTCGCCGTCTTCAAGCATGCGGCGGGCGACTTTTTCACCGTTGACGAAGAGCCCGTGGCGCTGGCCGCGATCTTCCAGGTAGTAGCGGTCGCCTTCGGAAACGAGCGCGGCACAATGGCGGGAAATTCGCGGGTCCCTCAGCTGTAGGTGCGTCGTAGTATCACCGGAGCGTCCGATGAGAAAGGGCGTTTCGGCGATACGCGTAAAGCGTCGAGATCCGTCAGGAGCAACGACCTCGAGGCCGGTTTCGGCGTTGGAGGAAATGTCAGACATTTAGATTACTCGATGCGGAAATTGTAACATGCGGACTCTGATGAGGACCGTGGCGCCGCCGGACAAGTGACGCCCCCAACGGTGTTGTATCGCCCATGCGTCGCTGGCGCGAGCCGGCGCTACTTCGAAAAGCTGCGGATGCCGTCGGCCTCCGTGTCGGAGACATCGAATACCGTGAGCAGCTTCGTAACCTGCAGAACCTCCTGGAATTTCGAACCCAGATGGCAAAGACGGACGGACGCTCCGTGGGAAGCCGCGCTGTGATGCGCGGATACAAGGGTGCCGAGGCCCGTGCTGTCAATCAACGTGACGTTGTCCAAATTCAAGAGGATCTTTTTCTTGCCCTCGGCCAGGAAGCCTTTGATCTTTTCGCGGAACGCGCTCGTCTCTTCCCCGAGCACGATGCGCCCGTCGAGGGCGACAACGGTAATGCCGTCCACTTCGCGGTCGGTCATCTTCAGAGGCATATTTTCTTCCCCCATTTGTGAAAATGCTCCAGCAGGTGGACCGGAGCGGATTCGCAACGCTCTTGAGCCGGGAGTCCCGTGCGGAGGCAGCAGCGGGCGGAGTATATACCCGTTCTCGCGATGCCCGCCAGCATTTGCGGCGTCTCGCGTGGCGCTGCGAGTCTGCGCGGGTTCGTTGACTTGCCGGGAAGCGAACCATAAGATGTTGCGCAATGCCCGATCCCGATTCGCTCACAGGTCAAAATATTTCTCACTACCGCGTTCTGGAAAAGCTGGGCGGCGGCGGGATGGGTGTTGTCTATAGGGCCGAAGACGTCACGCTCGGCCGCGCCGTCGCGTTGAAATTCCTACCCGAAGAAGTCTCCAGAGAAAAACTGGCGCTCGAACGATTCCTTCGCGAAGCGCGTGCGGCGGCGGCGCTGAACCATCCAAACATCTGCACGATCTACGAAATCGGCGAGCACGACGGCCGCCGGTTCATCGCCATGGAGATGATGCACGGGCAAACTCTGAAGCATCGCATCGCGGGTGGAAAGATGGACGTGACCGCGCTGATCGGCTTGGCCGAACAAGTTGCCGGCGCGCTTGACGCGGCGCACGCACGTGGCATCATCCACCGCGATATCAAACCGGCCAACATCATCATTACCGAGAGTGGCCAGGCCAAGGTCCTCGACTTCGGCCTCGCGAAACAACTGCAGCAGGGCGCGCAGGAAACCTACCAAGGCGAAACGCAAGCGACTATGGACAACGTGGACCCGAACTTGACGAGTCCCGGCGTGGCGCTCGGCACAGTGGCTTACATGTCGCCGGAGCAGGCGCTCGGCCAGGAAGTGGACGCGCGCACGGACCTTTTCAGCTTCGGCGTGGTGCTCTACGAAATGGCTACTGGTCGCCAGGCTTTCGCGGGGCCCACCTCCGCCGCGATCTTCGACGCAATTCTCAATAAGGCGCCGACATCTCCGGCGAGGTTGAATCCCGAATTGCCGGCGGAACTCGAGCGCGTGATCAACAAGGCGCTCGAAAAAGATCGCACGCTCCGTTACCAGCACGCGTCGGACATTCGCGCGGATTTGAAACGCTTGCAGCGCGATTCGGATTCGGGTCGTTCGGCTTCGGTACTGGCGGCATCGCAGAATGCGGTGCTCGCGGCTGATGCGAATTCGCAGCGCGCCAAGGGGCGGCCATACAAGGCAGCTGCGCTGGTCATCGCGGCGGTTATTGTTATCGCCGCGCTTTCGGCGGGAGGATATTTCTACCTTCGTCGTGCGCCCGTGCTGACGGAAAAGGATTCTGTGGTACTCACGGATTTTACAAACTCCACAGGCGACCCAGTGTTTGACAGCACTCTGCGTCAAGGCCTTGCGGCGCAGCTGGAGCAGTCGCCATTTTTAAACCTTGTTTCGGATGAGCTTGTCGCCCAAACGCTCGCGCTGATGAATCAGCCGAAACAGACGCGTCTCACGCCGGAAATCGCGCGAGACCTTTGCCAGCGCACGGATAGCGCCGCAACCATCGAAGGCTCGATCTCCAGTTTGGGCAGCGAGTACGTGTTGGGCTTGCGCGCGGTGAATTGCCGAACCGGCGAACTCTTAGCGGAAGCACAGTCAACGGCCACCGGAAAGGAACAAGTTCTCAATGCGCTTGGCGACGCCGCGGCCAAAATCCGCGCCAAGCTCGGCGAATCGCTGGCCTCGGTGAAGAAATACGACGCTCTCCCCGAGAACGTTACGACGCCGTCGCTTGAGGCGCTGCAGGCATATACCCTCGGCAATCAAACTGCTGACGTGGCAAATGACTACACCGCTGCAATTCCCTTCTTTGAACGGGCCATTTCCCTGGATCCGAATTTCGCCATGGCCTATTTGCGCTTGGGCCAGAGTTACCAGCCTCTCGGTGAGATGAACCTTTCTGCCGAGAATACTCGCAAGGCTTACGCATTGCGGGAGCGGACGAGTGAGAGCGAGAGGCTTGCGATTTCGTCGTTCTACCAGTTGGTTGTTACCGGAAATCTTGAGGCTGCCCGTACCTCCTATCAGTTGTGGGCGCAAACCTATCCGAGGGATGAGGAGCCGCCGGAGAGTCTCTGGATCGCTTACACGTTTATGGGAGACTACGACAAAAGTCATGCTGCGGCGCTCCAGGCCGAAAGGAACAACTCCGCGAGCGGCAATAACCTTGCGAATTTGATCTACAGCTACCAGTGGATCAATCAGCTCGATCAGGCCATCGAGACTGCTCAGGAGGGACGAAAGCGCAACGTCGACTCTCCGTGGATTCCCCTGGTTCTTTACACAATCGATTTCCTTGAACACGACGCCGCGGGAATGGAGCAGCAAGTCGCTAGTGCGACGGGAAAAACAGGGGTCGACGATCAGATCCTCTTCCTCGAATCCGAAACTGCGGCATACCACGGCGCATTTGGTAACGCGCAGGAGCTCACGCGGCGCTCTGCCGATTCTGCACAGAGAATCAATGAAAAGGAAGCGGCGGGGGAATACGAGGCCCACGATGCCGTCCGCGAAGCGCTGGTTGGAAATATGGCTTTTGCCAAGCGCGAGGCCGAAACTGCTCTCGCTGGGGCGCATGGCAGGCAGGTGGAGGGGTACTCGGCAATCGCGCTCGCCTTGGCCGGCGAGACCGCCCAGGCGGAGCGCTTGGCTGACGATCTGAACAAACGGTTTCCGGAAGACACGGTTGTGAAGTTCGACTTCCTGCCAATGATTCGCGGCGCTCTGCTGCTTCCGACCCGCGATAGCGCACGGGCCATCGAGCCATTGGCCGTCTCTGCACCTTACGAATTAGGGGAGACCAATACTTCCTTCACGTTCGCTCTGTACCCCGTTTACCTTAGCGGCGAAGCATATCTGGCGGCGAAGCAGGGCAAGGAGGCGGTCGGCGAATTCCAGAAGATTCTGGATCACGCTGGCGTCGTGGGAAACGAACCGATCGGCGCGCTGGCGCATCTGGGCCTTGGGCGCGCCTACGTGCTTGCGGGAGACAACGCCAAGGCGAAGACCGCGTATGAAGATTTTCTGGCGCTGTGGAAAGACGCGGATCCAGATATTCCCATCCTGCAGCAGGCCAAAGCCGAATACTCCCAATTGCAGACCCACCTGCAGTAGTTTGGCGCGCCGCCGGTCTCGCTAATATTTCAGAGACAAATTGGACTCCCCCGCCGCGATTTTCAATGGGCGCGGTATTGACTGAAATACTCGCCATTTGCTACGATTTGCTCGCTGCCCTAACCGGCAGCGCTTATCAAGAGTGGCTGAGGGTACAGGCCCTATGAAGCCACAGCAACCTGGTCCGAGAACCAAGGTGCTAACTCCTGCCCCTAACCAGGGCTCCCGAATCGCGGGTATCGCGAGTTCGGGAGATCAGGGAGAGATAAGATCCTCAACTGATCCCGAGTTCTCGGGACCGATTGAAGATTCAACTCCCAAACTGTATCTCGGAAGAGTGCGGGCCCGCGCTTTGCGCGGCTCTCGTACTTTTCTATTGCGGCGCACCGAGCGACCGCGAAGGCCTTGCCATCTGCGCAGGGCTTCCGCTCGCGCGGGCGCAAAGGGAGCTACACCATGAAATTCGCCACACGAACGATTCACGCGGGCCAGCCATCGGAACCTGAGACAGGCGCGCTGGTCGCCCCGATTTTTCAGACTTCGACGTACGAACAGGAATCGCCCGGACAGGACAAGGGCTTTTCCTACTCGCGCACTAACAATCCCACGCGCCAGCGGCTGGAGACGGTGCTCGCGGAACTCGAAGGCGTGCCGTTCGCGGCCGCTTTTGCCTCCGGGCTCGCCGCCGAGAACGCCGTGCTGCAAGCCTACCTGCGCACGGGCGATGAAATCATCATCCCGCTCGACGTGTACGGCGGCACGTACCGGATCCTGAACAAGGTCTACCAGAATTTCGGCGTCGTCACGAAGCAGATTGATACGGGCGATTTGAAAGCCGTCGAGGCGGCGCTTTCGAACAAGACGCGGCTCGTCTGGATCGAATCGCCGACCAATCCGCGATTGCTGATTACGGACATCGCGGCAGTGGCGAAGCTGGCACACGCTCGCGGCGCATTAGTTGCGGTCGACAACACCTTCGCGACTCCCTGCTTCCAGCAGCCGTTCGATCTGGGCGCGGACATCGTGGTCCACAGCGTGACGAAGTATCTCGCGGGCCACTCCGATACAGTACAGGGCGCCGCGCTGGCCAAAGAGGCGGCCGTCTTCGAGCCGATCAAGTTTCTCCAGAACGCCACGGGCGCGGTTCCTTCACCATTTGACTGTTGGCTGACGATGCGCGGGTTGAAGACGCTGGAGCTGAGAATGCAGCGGCACCAGGAAAACGCGATTGCGATCGCGAATGCGCTGGATGGGCACGCGCTGGTACGCCGCGTTTACTTTCCCGGCCTCGCGAGCCATCCGGGCCACGACATCGCGCGGCGGCAGATGACCGGCTTCGGTGGGATGGTGTCATTTGAGCTGGACGGGACGCTCGAGGAAGTCGTCGCGTTCGCATCGTCGCGGCGGTATTTCACGCTCGCCGAAAGCTTGGGCGGAGTGAAATCGCTGCTGTGCCATCCGGCGACAATGACTCATGCTTCGATTCCCGCTGAGGCCCGCGCGCAGCTCGGCTTGTCTGACACGCTGCTTCGGTTGTCGCCGGGATGCGAGAACGCCGAGGATCTGGTGGAAGATTTGCTCGCGGGGCTGGCGGACGTCGCGAGTGCCCGGGCATCGCGAAAGCCTGTGACCGCAGCAGCGCGGTAGCTGTCCAACAGCAGGATTGAAACCTCGGTATTTGTTTACGCGCACCACGGCGACCGAATTCGAGTCGCGCGGTGCGCGAAGCTTTTTACGGCGCATCGCCGGCATCTCGCCATGGTCTTGCGCCGGGCGTATCGGTGCTACGCCCCTACGAAATCGCTGCCCATGGCTGCTGCTTACTTGAGGTTCAAGCTGCGCCTGTCAGACAACGGCCTGCGCGCAATTTAGAACTCCGCGATAGAATCACGCTGCGTTACCAACCGGAGGGCGAGTTTGCCTCGCAAAGTTCGATGGGGAGTGCTGGGAGCGGCGTCGATTGCGCTTCGCCGCGTGATTCCGGCTATGCAAAAGAGCGATTGGGGCGAGATCGCCGCGATCGCCTCTCGCGACCGGAAGAAAGCCGACGACGCGGCTCGGACGCTTGGCATTCCGAAGGCGTACGGATCGTACGAAGAGCTTCTGGCCGACCCGGAAATCGAAGCAATCTACAATCCCCTACCCAACAATCTTCACGTTCCTTGGTCCATCCGCGCCGCGCAAGCCGGCAAGCACGTGTTGTGCGAGAAGCCCATCAGCATGAATGCAACGGAAGCGCGAAGCCTGGTCGAGGTGCGCGACCGCGCGGGAGTCAAGATCGGCGAGGCTTTCATGGTGCGGACGCATCCGCGATGGCTGCGCACGCGGGAGCTGATCCGCGCAGGGCGCATTGGCCAGTTGCGGCTCGTCACTGGTTTTTTCAGCTACTTCAACCGCGACCCCAAGGACATTCGCAACATGCCCGAATGCGGCGGAGGCGCGCTGCTCGACATTGGCTGCTATCCGATCACGATTTCACGGTTCATCTTCGGCGAGGAACCGTCGCGGGTGATGGGCCTGGTCGAACGCGATCCGGAGATGAAAGCCGACCGTCTGACTTCGGCGATACTCGAGTTCCCTTCGGGACAGTGCGTTTTCACATGCAGCACGCAGCTCGTCTATCACCAGCGGATGCAGTTCCTCGGCACAAAAGGCCGCATTGGGATCGAGCGGCCGTTCAATCCTTCCACCGAAGAACCCACGAAGTTATTGTTCGACGACGGAGGTGACCCGTCGGGCCCCGGAACGCCGATCGAGACGATCAAAACCTGCAATCAATTTACGATTCAAGGCGATCTTTTCTCGAAGGCGATACGCGAAGGAGGCGAGGTTCCTGTGCCGCTCGAAGACGCAATCCATAACATGGCTGCGATTGACGCTGTTTTCCGCTCGGCTGAGTCGGGAGACTGGGAGCAGCCATAACTCGCGCGAGAATGCGCCTATTTGGGCTTCCGCGCGGTGATGATGCTGTAGTCCAGGATGACCTCGCGATAGTCCGGGGCCGCGAAACCGACTCCGCCTAGGAAGGCCTCGATTTCCGCGACTGAGTAATACCTCCCTTCCGTCCCAGCCATCAGGAATACCGAGTGCGCAGCGATCCGCAGCGGTCCGGTTTTCTCTCGATTGAGATGGCGATCGTGGATTACGACGAGCCCGCCCGGCGGAAGCGCGGCAAACGATTTCCCCAGGAGAAGTTTTACGGTTGCGGAATCCCAATCGTGCAGGGCGTTCGACCACAGGTGGACATCGTATCCCGCGGGCAGCGGGTCGCGAAACATGTCGCCGGAAGCAACGCCTACGCGCTCGGCAAAGCCGCGTTTGGCAATGGACTTCTGCGTGACACGATCCACCGGCGGCTTTTCAAAGACTGTGGCTTTCAGATGTGGATGCGCGGCGACAATGCAGCAGGCGTAAATGCCCGATCCGCCGGCAATGTCCAGCAGCGCGCGGTGAGACTTTAAATCGAGCTGCGCGGCCAGCACCGGACCGACGTACCTGCCGCGGGAATCCATGGTGCCCGTAAACTGCTCGGCGAACGTGTCGTCCTCCATTGCCTCCGCCCAGGGCTTTTGAGCCGCCGCGCCGGACCAGCTGGGCTTGTCCGTGTGCAGGGTTTCGAGCAGTCCTTTACAAATGGGGCGGTCAACGAAATGAGCGAAGTACGGGCCGACGAACCACGGCGATTCCCGCACCAGAAACTCACGCGCGATTTCGGTGAGATGAAACGCGCCGTCTTTCTTTTCGATGTAGCCCATCGCGCAAAACAGCGTCAGCATCACGTCCACGGGCCTTTCGGCAAGACCGAGCGAGGCGCAGATCGCGTGCGCGTCCGCTGGTGATTTTGCGAGCCGGGAAAAGAAATCGAGTCCGACGATCGCGGCGGCCACGAGTTCCGGCGCGTAGATGCCGTCGCGATGGCGGAATATCTCCATCGGATCGGTTTTGGGCCTGCGTGTCAGGTCATCCATGCGCGGCATGGTAAAACAGTTTGCGGCGACCTCGCATGAGACCTTTTAGTTTTCACCCCGCACCGGCTTCCGAGTTTGATATCTTTGACGGCGAAGCGAGGTCCACCGCCGATGGTAATGCGTCATGACTGGTCGCGAGATGAAATACGGCAGATCTACCGGCTTCCTCTCCCTGAGCTGATTTTTCAAGCGCAGGTCGCGCACCGCAGATTTCATCGCCCCGAAGAAGTGCAGCTTTGCAGCCTGCTTTCCATCAAGACGGGCGGCTGCCCGGAGGACTGCTCCTACTGTTCGCAGAGCGCGCATTACAAGGCAGGCGTTGCGCGACAGGAGCTAATGAATCCCGCCGATGTGTTGCACGCAGCGAAGCGCGCGAAAGCGGAAGGCTCGACGCGATTTTGCATGGGAGCCGCGTGGCGGCAGGTTTCCGATGGAAAGGAATTCGACCGCGTGCTCGAAATGGTGCGCGGCGTGGCGGCGCTGGACATGGAAGTATGCTGCACGCTGGGTATGTTGTCGGAATCTCAGGCTCAGCGGCTTAAGGAAGCAGGCCTGAGCGCGTATAACCACAATCTCGATACCTCGCCCGAGTTCTACGGAGAAATCATCACGACAAGGGTTTACGAAGACCGCCTGCGAACGATCGCCCATGTGCGCAAGGCCGGCATCACGGTCTGCTGCGGCGGAATTTTGGGAATGGGCGAAACCGACGAAGACCGCGTGAGCCTGCTCGAACAGCTTTCGCATCTCGATCCCCATCCGGAAAGCGTGCCGATCAACATGCTCGTGCCGAACGCGGGAACGCCGCTCGGGGGCGCGGAGGAGCTTGATCCGCTGGTGATGGTCCGCACGATCGCGACTGCGCGGATTTTGATGCCCGCGTCGAGAGTCCGGCTGGCAGCCGGGCGTCGAGGGCTTTCGCAGGAAGCGGTCACGCTGTGTTTTCTCGCGGGGGCAAATTCCATTTTCTCGGGCGAGAAACTTCTCACGACGCCGAATCCTGGTTCGGATGCCGATCACCGGCTGCTCGAAACGCTCGGCATGCGAGCCATGCAGGGTGCGTGAGATGAACCCGCGCAAGATTACCGAGCGCATGGCGCAACATTTGGATATGTTGCGCGCGCAATCTCAATTTCGCACGCTCGGTACGCCGGCCGGAATAGATCTGAACTCGAACGACTATCTCGGGCTTGCGACCGATCCGCGACTCAAACAAGCGGTGCTGGAAGCGGTCGCCCATGCAACAACTGTTGGTTCGACCGGCTCGCGACTGCTCTCCGGGAATGCGCGCGAGTGGGAAGATGCGGAATCGGGATTCGCGGAGTTCGCGGGCACCGAGGCGGCGCTATATTTCGGCTCGGGATACGCCGCGAATGTGGGTTTGTTGGCATCCATCGTAAGGCCGGGCGATATTGTTTTCTCCGACGCGCGAAACCACGCGAGCTTGATTGATGGCATCAGGCTGTCGGGCGCAACGAAGGTGATCTATCCACACTGCGATTTGAGTTATCTCGAGAACGCGCTGCGCGAACACGCTGGAAACGCGGGCTCGAAAGTAATCGTCACCGAGACAGTTTTCAGCATGGAAGGCGATGTCGCGCCGATGCAGGGTCTGCTTGAACTGGCTCGAAAATACGGCGCCGTGATTGTGCTGGACGAAGCGCACGCGATCGGAGTCCTCGGGCCGCACGGGCGCGGGATCGCTGCCGAGCATGCCTGCGAACGCGAGGTTCTCGCCATCGTCCACACCTGCGGAAAGGCGCTGGCCAGCGCGGGCGCGTTCGTATGTGGGGGGAAGACGCTGAAGGAATATCTCGTCAACCGGGCGCGTACATTTATATTCGGCACCGCGATGCCGCCATATTTTGCCCGCCAGATTCAAGCCGCTCTAGGTCTGGCTCGCGAGGCGGACGCTGAACGCGCGCATCTCCGCCAAATGGCCGCCGCGCTGCGAGAGAAATTGGCTGCGCGCGGTTTCGACTGCGGGACGAGCGAGACCCACATCGTGCCCGTGATGCTCGGATCGAACGAAAGGGCGCTGCACGTAGCGGATGTGCTGCAACGCAGTGGGTTCGCCATTAGAGCCATTCGGCCTCCGACGGTCCCCGAGGGCAGCGCGCGCGTCCGCTTTTCGCTGACGAGCCGGCTTTCGCTCGACGAGATTCGCCGGCTCGCGCAGGCGATGGACGCGGCGTGCGAGTCGTTGCCGAGTGTCCCGTCCGCCAGCGTCGTACATGCCTGAGCGTTTCTTTATCACCGGAACCGACACGGGAGTGGGCAAGACGGTCGTCTCCGCTCTGCTCTGCGCCGCGCTCGACGCGATTTACTGGAAGCCCATTCAGACCGGCACGCGCGAAGGGACCGACCGTAAAACGGTGATGGAGTTGGCGCAACTTCCCCGCGCTCGAACCCTTCCGGAAACTTACCGGTTTGCGCCGCCGGTTTCACCGCATCTGGCTGCGCGGCGCGCGGGCGTTCGCATAGCGTTGCGAAGAATCCGGATGCCGCGAATAGCGGCGCGCGAGAGTTTGATCGTCGAGGGCGCGGGCGGCGCGCTGGTCCCAATCAATGAGTCGCAGCTGATGACGGACCTGATGAGGCATCTGAAGCTGCCCGTGCTGCTGGTTGCGCGAACGGCGCTCGGGACCATCAATCACACTCTGCTTTCGCTAGCAGCGTTGCGTGCAGCCCGGCTGTCTGTTCGCGGCGTGATCATGGTTGGCAAGCCGAACCGAGAAAATCAGAAGGCGATTGAGCGATACGGAGATATCTCGGTGGTTGGCACTGTCTCATGGTTGAAGAAGATCGATCCGAAGTTGCTGCTGAAGACGTTTAATGAGAATTTCGACCGTAAGGCTTTTCACTTATGAATCCCGACCTTCAGATTTGGCATCCTTTCACGCAAGAGGCGCTGGACCCGCCGCCGATTCGAATCACCAAAGCCGAAGGCGTTTATCTCTATACCGATGACGGCCGGAAGCTGATTGATGGCATTTCCTCGTGGTGGGTGAATCTCCATGGCCACGGCCACCCTGCTATCGTTTCCGCGATTGCGGAACAGGCCGCTAAAGTAGATCACGTCCTGCTGGCGGGATTTACGCACGATGCCGTCGAAAACCTCCGCAACGGCCTCAGAAAGATTCTGCCGGCGAGCCTCGAACACATTTTCTTTTCCGACGATGGCTCAACGGCCGTCGAAGTCGCGCTCAAGATGGCAGTCCAATATTGGAGGAACGTCGGGCGTCCAGAAAAACGGTCCATCGTAGCGCTTGAGCATGCGTATCACGGCGATACGGTTGGCGCGATGTCCGTCGGCGCGGATTCGGCTTTCAGCGACCCTTTTCGAGAGATGCTGTTCCCGGTGCACCGCGTCCATTCGGCTTATTGCCACCGATGCCCGGTGGGAAAAGAGCGGGCGACCTGCCGGATTGACTGCGCGGACAAATTAGAGCGGCTGCTCGAGGAAAAACAGGGAGAGATCGCCGCCGTAATCGTCGAACCGCTCCTGCAGGGCGCCGGCGGCATGATCGTGCATCCAGTCGAATTCCTGCAAAGGGTGCGCCGGGTGTGCAGCGAGGGCGACGTGCTCCTTATCGCGGACGAAGTGCTGACGGGATTCGGCCGCTGCGGGAAAATGTTTGCGTGCGAACTGGCTAACATTGTTCCCGATGTGATGTGCTTGTCGAAGGGCCTGACGGGCGGAGTCCTTCCGATGGGGGCCACTGCGTGCACCGGTACGATTCACGAGGCATTCGTCAGCGCGGACCGGACGCGCACTTTTTACCACGGCCATTCCTACACGGGAAATCCGATCGCGGCAGCAGCCGGCGCAGCAAGCTTGCGAATATTTGAGAGCGAGCCGGTGTTCGATCGCATCAACGCAATCGCGAGAATCCATTGCGAGAGGCTGCAGGCCATCCGAAACCATCCTGCGGTGGGAGAGGTCCGATCCATAGGCACGATGGCAGCGGTTGAGCTCCGAGCCGATGACGCGGGCTATTTCTCCAAGCTCCGACCGAGGCTCTATAAGTTTTTCCTCGATGCCGGCGTGCTGCTGCGTCCGCTGGGCAACGTCGTGTACGTTCTGCCACCGTACGCCATTACACCGCAGGAGCTGCACTACGTTTACGACCGGATCGCGGAATCGCTCGACTTGTGCCAGGATTAATTCTCGCGTGGGGAGTTTGACTCAGCCCGATAGAGAGAGTAGAAGAACACTGCGATGACCGACACAATTCATGCGGCCGACTCGGCCATGCCCCTCGTGGTGGGCATCGGGGGCACAACCAGGCTTTTATCATCGACCGATCGTTCACTCCGAATTGCGTTGCAGGCGGCGCAAGAAGCCGGCGCGCGCACATTCCTGTTCGACGGCGCGTTCCTTTCGCGGCTTCCCCACTACGCGCCGGAAAATCCCGAGCGCAACGAAGAGCAGCGCCAGTTGGTTGGAATGGCGCGGAAAGCCGACGGACTGATCGTCGCCAGCCCGGGCTATCACGGAGGCGTTTCCGGGCTGGTGAAAAACGCCCTCGACCTGCTCGAGGATCTGCGGGACGACGAGCGATGCTACCTCGATGGACGCGCGGTCGGATGCATCGTCAACGCTGCGGGGTGGCAGGCCAGCGTGAGCACGCTCGCGGCTCTACGCTCGATCGTACATGCCCTTCGAGGGTGGCCGACTCCTTTCGGGGCGACGCTGAATACGACGGAAAAGATCTTCGACGCGACAGGAGCATGCAAGGATGAGAAGGTAACGGCGCAACTGGAGACCGTCGGCCGCCAGGTCGTTGAATTCGCTCGCAAGTATCGGCGGTAAATCGTTTTGTAACGTTTCGCGGCCCTTAGGAACTTGCATGGCGGTGACGGACGTTTTTTTTCCAGCGGCCCTGTTTTGTTACACGATGACCATTACGTTGTTTCGATCATTCAGGCCGCGACACTAACGGGTCACCCAACGGAGGACCATTGAAAGTGAAAAGTTTCACGTCTGCTGCGATCGCGCTGGCACTTGTGTTTAGCGGCTTTTTCGTCACGTCAACGACGCGGGGGCAGAGTCTTAATGCCGTGCCGCCCAATTGTGACCGGGCTTGCCTGGTCGGGTTTATGAACAAATATCTGAGCGCTTTGGTCGGTCGGGACTCGAGCCGGGTGCCTTGGGCCGACAAAGTGGAGTTCACGGAAAATAACGCGCGACTAATGATCGGCGACGGGTCCTGGGCGGTGGTGACCGGCAAGGTGGATAACGATCTGGTTGTGGCTGATCCTCTCACTGGGCAGGTAGGCTACTTTGGGACCGTAGAGTTGAACGGCCTGCCCACCTGGTTCGCCGCGCGTCTTAAGGTCGCGGACGCCAAGGTGACAGAGCTGGAGACCGTTTGGCGGCCGCGGCCCGTGGTGGTGAACGCCGCCGCTCCGGGGGGTGGGGATCCGAAGGATCTGAAGCACGACCCTGCCATGTACGACTCGCTTGCGCCGGCAGAGCGCGTGCCGCGTCGAAAGATGATCGACTTGGCCAACGGCTACTTCGCAACGCTGCAGCTCAACGACGGAACTCTTTACACTGAATTCGATCCCACTTGTTCGCGGATCGATAATGGCACGAAGACCGCGAGCAACGCTGATTCTCCTCAGGCCAATTTCCGCTTGAACTGCGGCGACCAGTTTAAGACCGGCATGTATGCCGCCAACGACGCCGTGCGCGAGCGAGACTTCTTCCTGGTTGACGAGGAGAAAGGCATCGTCATGGCGAGAGCTTTTCTCGACCACAATGCAGTGGTGCAGACGATCAATCTGACGGACGGCACGCAAATTCATGCCGGCTTCAGGACGCCGAACAGCTTCGTCATGCTCGAGATGTTTAAGTTCAGGGACGGAAAGCTTTATCGCGCGGAGGTAGTGCATGCCGACACCAACTACCATGCCAGTTCACCGTGGACGCCAACTTCACGGCGTGATTAGCTGGAAATGATGTGCCTCATTAGAACTCGGTCACCTTCAAGCCGGCGCTGCAAGAACGCGCTTAGGTAGGCATCGTCAATGCGACTCACCGCGGGACCAATCGATGGCGCTCCTTCGTGGAGGTAGATCAAAGTTGTAAGATTGATTCCGCATGATCGACCTTAACGAGCAGTTCGGAGGGATCGACATCTACTTATTCGATCAACTCCTCCGAAAGCGCATCGCACCTGGGATGCGGATCCTTGATGCGGGCTGCGGCTTTGGACGCAACCTTATATACCTCCTCAGGGAAGGCTTCGAAGTGTTTGGAGCGGATTCGGATCCTCGCGCTCTCAAGGCAACTCGTCGCCTCGCCGCATCTATCGCGCCAAAACTCCCTGCGGACAATTTCCGACTGGAAAGTGTCGAAGCAATGTCCTTCCCAGACGCCGTCGCCGATGTTGTGATCAGTAGCGCCGTGCTCCACTTTGCCTCCAGCGACGATCACTTCCGGGCCATGCTGCACGGTGCATGGCGGGTTTTGAAACCGGGAGGCCTCCTCTTTTGCCGTCTCGCCTCCTCGATTGGAATCGAGCACCAAATCCAGCGCGTCGCCAGACGCCGCTTCCAATTGCCCGACGGATCCGAGCGTTACCTGGTTGATGAAGCGCTTCTGCTCAAGCTCACTGAAGAATTGGGTGGACAGTTGGACGACCCCTTGAAGACGACCGTGGTACAGAACCAACGTTCCATGACCACCTGGATCGTACGGAAAAACCAGCAACCCTTGGTCGTCCATTAAAAGTAGTACTTCACAATTGACTGAGGAAAGTGAACTCGAACCGACGATTGGATTGCCTGGCGCAGGTCCTTTTCTGTGTCTAAGACAGGGGCAGAACGTTGATCCCTGCACAATTCGCCCATTGCGGTCCGCAAAATGGCTATTCGAGGGCTTACAAGGTCAACTCAGAGAAATCGCGAGACTGTGTGGCGGAGAGGGTGGGATTCGAACCCACGGTTGAGTTTCCCCAACACACGCTTTCCAAGCGTGCTCCTTAAACCGCTCGGACACCTCTCCGCACGATGAGGCCTCAGAAGCCTAACAAATTGACGCCAGCGCAGCAAACGGGAGAAATGGGGGCGCACCCCTGCCGGCTACGGATCGCTAAAATCTCTGCTACACTTTCTTGCGCTAATCCGGGGTAGTGCAATTGGTAGCNNTTCGAGTCCAGGCCCCGGAGCCACTTCCCCGTTTCGATCGTCCGCGCGCATGTTGCAATAACGCGCGTGCGCCTATGCTATCGCCGGCAGGCGGCATTCGTGCAAATCGCGTGAGCCTCCGACAATTTAGATTCGACTTCAATTCAAACAGCGAGACGCCGCCATGTCCAGTTCCAATGCAAAACTTTCCGCCGATGACAGGCTCGACATCATGGAGCTTTTTGCAAAGTACGCTTGGGCGATTAATTTTGGCGATGACGAGGGAGTCTTGCAGTGCTTCGCGGAGGACGCGCTGCTCGATCGCCTGTGGCAGTGCAAAATGGCGGGGCACGAAAAGATTCGCCGCGCCTTCGAGGAACTTTGGTACGCCCGCCCGAGCTGGTGGATCGGCCGGCAGTACCTGGCGAATCATTTCTTCATGGAACCCGAAGGAGAGGGCGCGCGCGTGAGAGCTTTCTTTTCGATCTTGCAGTACAACGTGGAGTACCGCACGAATTTCGTCTTCGGCGTCGGCACGTCGGACAACTTCTGCACGAAGCGCAACGGCAAGTGGGTCTTCCAGTCGCTCAAGGTGAATGCGTGGATGGACCGGAATACCGTGCTGTGGGTCGGGGACTCGCGAGCGACGACGGCTGGACCCAAAGTCGCGGCGACCGCATCGCCGGCAAATACGGCGCAAGCGCCTACCAGAACTTAAGCGGCTGAGCGGGGCGACCTTCGACCCGAGGGAGCGACGAGTTGGGGTTGTTTCACCAAGCGGAGGGGACCCGCCTTGGTAAATTCCGAAGCGCGGAGAAGCAGGACTTCGAGTTCACGATCCGAGACCGACACTCTCGCGACTGCGACGCCGGGTTTAAAGGTCATACCGCCCTCCCACCCTCGTAACCCCGATAAAAGGGCCCGTATTGGCGAAGCGTATTCCCGGCGTAGAGTCCTGTCAAGTAATTAGGTTGATGAATATATCAATGGCTTGGTAAACCTGCCGCAGGCGACAGCTCAGCTTAGCGGAATCGTGGAAAGGAACGCGGGCAGTGCGAGGACAATGAGAAATCCGCTCAGCGCATAGGTGCAGATTGAAACGAATCCGAGGGGAAGAATTGCAATCAGGACTGGATCGCGGCCGCTTCGGTACATATCGAACATCATTCCGATCGCGCGAATCTGCATCCACATCGCCAGAGGCGCGTACAACAGGACCGGCCACACCTTCGCTGGTCCGCTGGGACCAAAATGGGCCGCGGCGAGCATCGGAAATACCAATATCATCGGGAGCAGCGTGAGTCCTGCTGCCTTCAGCCCCAACTTTTTTCTGTCTTCCATGTATGGCAGCGTACATCATGGCTGCACGACTAACGAGCGGGTCCGTCGCACCGTGTAGCGAAATCGTCAACCTCATCTCCGCGATCCGCCCTGCGCCGCTGCGTGCACAATCGATCGCCGGCTCGCGCTCTATGCCTCCTGCATGCACGATGGTCGTTTCATGGGGATGGCGAACTACGAACTCCGCTTGATTTTTCGAGCAACCGCGCCCCCAGTTGATGTATCTTATTTCCCGGGTGCATCCTCCGCACCCAAACCGCTGCGCCAGCGGCAATCCCCACGACACGGGGACCTCCGGAGGCAACGCTGGGGAACCTCCCGCGCCGCCGTTCCGGAATTTCACCCTACGCAAGAGCTACGTTCTCTTTTGCTCAGGGTCTATCCCCGCGGGAGCCAACGCGTTTCCGCACGGGACACAGGAGGATTCAATGAAACGAGTCGTAAGTCTTTGCGCCGTGCTGTCGCTGGCTCTATGGCTGAGCCCGGCAGTTCACGCGCAGTCCAATCAAGTTATTCCCGGCACCCAGGTGCGTCTCACATTGCTCGATGGGCTAAGCACCAGCGTCGCCCACAATGGCGATCCCTTCACGGCGATCGTTGCGGAACCCGTATTTTTGGGAAACCAGCTAATCCTGCCTGCGGGAGCCAAGGTTCACGGCACAATTACCGCCGTCGATCGCCCCAGGTATTTCTCCATGTTCCGTGGTGGCGCTTCGATGAATCTGGCATTTAGTTCCATCGAAGTGGAGAGCCGAATCTTCCCGGCGAAGCTGAGCATTCTCTCGATCTATAGCGGCGGGACGGAAGCGACCAAACAGCGGAAGGACCTGAAGACCGTCGAGGGCGAAGACGTCCAGGAAAGCCGCGGCATCAAGGGTGATGTCGAGGATGTAGCCATCGGAACGGCGGGCGGTTCAACCGTAGGGCTGATCTTCAGTCATGTCCTGCGGGGCACCGTGTTTGGACTGGTCGGCGGCACGGCCTACGTGGTGGCGAAGAAGGGGAAGGAAGTTGATCTGCCGGCCCAGACGGGGATTCTGGTGCGCATGGATACCACCCTGTCGCTTCCCGCGTCGCTGCTGCACAACGCGTCATACACTTCTGGCGGCAACTAGACAGCGCGCTCGCAGGGGCTCACCGATGCTGGTTTTTCTGGCGTGATTCACTCGCTGGATGGATGAGACGCCGTTCTAAGCCCCAGCCCGAACGGTGGATTGCCTGTCTGCACTCTTGAGGAAGCGGTAAAGGCTTGTCCGGCCGATCCCGAGCATGCGCGCGGCGCGAACGCGGTTGCCGTTGCATGTCTCGAGGACTCGCCGGATATGCATGCTCCGCATTTCGCTCAGGGGCAACGGCCGCCAATCGCCGTTCGCCGTCACTGCTGAACTTTGCAATTTGCGCAGCTGCTCCGCCAGATCGTCGAGTGCTTTCGTCAGGCGCAGATAATCGAGAGGCTTGCAGAGATAGTCGCAAGCGCCATGTTTGATTGCCTCAATCGCCGAATCAACCGAATGCGCCGCCGACATCAGAATCACGTGCATCCCGGGACCTTGATGCAAAACCTTTTCGAGGAATGCGAGGCCAGTCGTGCCGGGCAGCTTGCAATCCGCGAGAATGACGCGGCAGCTCCCCAGACGAGCTTTCTCGAGTGCTTCTTGGGAACTCACCGTGCCGACCGTCGGGAACCCGGCCCGCCCGAGTGAGTCTCTCGTAAGGCTCATCTGAGCTGGATCGCCATCCACCACGCAGACTGTCAGATTCCCCCTCGCCGCTAAGATGGTCGAAGTGTGATGAGCAAGGCTCATTCCGGTTGGATAGGCACGACTTGGGCCAGAGTGGCAGCCAGCGCGCCGTGGGCGGAATTATGCTGTGAGGTCTCGCCGGCGAAGGAATGGAAACTGATAAAGCTTCTGGATTGAGGCTGTTGATCGAAAAGCGCGAGCGCGGCAGAAGTCCGCCCAAGAAATTATTCTGCGCGAACTCCAGTAAAGCACGATCGAATGGCGTCCCGAACCGGAACCGCAGTTTCAAACTGGGCCACATCCGAAGATTTCCTTGGCAACGCGAGCGGAGACAGCAGCTGAGCGCGTGCCCGAATTAGCCCCAGTGCGAGCCCGGATAAAGAAGCGCGAGCGCGAGCCCAAAAATCGCTCCGAAGATTTTGTCATATAGGACCCAGGCGAGCACGATTCCCAACATTCCGAAATTTTGATTATTGGTCCAATCGAGAAATCGCACCGCCAGGCCTTGACTCATCAGTAGCGTGACGCCGGTGCGGCCGTCGAGCGGCGGGACCGGCAGAAGATTGAATGTTCCGAGGAGTACATTCAGAACGAAAAGAATGCTCAAAAACGTTGCGGCAAACTGGGCCCCTCCCGGACCGGTGGCCTCCGTGATGCGCGTGAACGCTACCGATTGCGGCATTCGCAGGTATCCGAGCGCCATCCCTCCGCGAATCCCGACGGCCGCCATAATTGCCAGCGTGAAATTTGCCCCGGGTCCGGCCAGAGCCATCCACGCAGCGCGGCGCGGATAGCTGCGCTGCCAGGCGGGGTCGTAGGGCGCACTCGCCCAGCCAAACATCCAGTGAGGAGGAAGAATGTAAGTGGCGATCGGCACCAGAACCATCCCGAACGGCGCGCGGCGAATGTGCGGCAACGGATTCATGCTCGCTTGCCCTCCGTGAAACGCAGTGGGATCGCCGCCAAGATGCGCGACGAGCGAATGCGCGCCTTCATGACACGTCGTGGAAAAAAGAAACACGATGTACCAGATAATTCCGAGAGCGATAAAATCCGGGGCCATGGTGACGCCAGACTAGAACGGCGGCGCGCAATCCGCAAGCGCTGATCCCGCATAACTCGACGCGAGACGCGCGAATTTCCGAAGAGGCCATCTTCTTTCGCGGTGCAGACCGGTATGCTAGACTCCGCGAAGCGGTCGCATCGCAAGAAAAATTGCGACGCAGACCGGCGATCGGTGGAACTTCGGGCTCTGTGCAACGATTCCCCGCGAACCCCGCCAGGCCCGGAAGGGAGCAACGGTAGCGGGTCAGCTTCGTGTGCCGCGGATCACCCGAAGTTCCTCTTATCGCTGCCGACTGGCAGGGATTTCGAGGCCGAAAACAGGATCGAATGAGCTACAAAGTCATCGCGCGAAAATATCGCCCGCAGACGTTCGCTGAAATCGTCGGGCAGCAGCACGTCACGCGGACGCTCGCGAACGCGATCGAATCGAATCGCGTCGCGCACGCGTACATTTTCTCCGGCGTGCGAGGTGTCGGCAAAACAACGGCCGCGCGCATCCTGGCCAAGGCTCTGAACTGCGTGAATGGCCCTACGGCCCAGCCGGATGGCACGTGCGACTCCTGCCGCGAGATTTCTGCGGGCACGTCGCTCGACGTTCTTGAAATCGACGCCGCATCAAACCGCGGCATCGATCAAATCCGCGAACTGCGCGAAATGGTGCGCTATGCGCCTGCATCGAGCCGCTACAAGGTTGTAATACTCGACGAGGCCCATCAGTTGACCGACGAGGCGTCGAACGCCCTGCTGAAGACGCTCGAGGAACCGCCCGAGCGCGTCGTGTTTATTCTGGCCACCACTCGCGCCGAGGATCTGGTCGAGACGATCAAATCACGCGCGCAGCTTTTCCAGTTTCGCTCGCTCACGTTTCAGGAAATCTCGGGCCAGATCGAAAAAATCGTTAAGGCGGAAAATCTCAAGATCGACTCCGGCGCCGTGGCAGTCCTCGCGCGCGCGGCGGAAGGCAGCTTGCGCGACGGTCTCTCGTTGCTCGAGCAGGCGATGGCGTATGCCGGCGACGACATCTCGGACGCGCAAGTGCGCGAGCTGCTCGGCGTCGTCGCCGAAAGCGTGCTCGATGATCTCGTCGGGGCGATTGCGGAACAATCCTCCGAACGCGCGCTGGGACTCGTTCACAGGCTCATCGCCGACGGCCAGAACTTGCAGCATTTCTGCCGCGAGGCGATTCGCCATTTCCGCAACCTGCTCGTGGCCCGTGTGTGCGGCGCCGATTCGGAGCTTGTCGCCGCGCCGCGGGATGAACGCCCCCGCTTGGCGGAACACGCCGCGAGATTCAGCGAAGAGGACCTCACGCGCTTTTTCAATGTTCTGCTGGAAACTGACGACGACTTGCGGCGAAAACCTGATCCGCGCTTGCACTTGGAACTAGGCCTGCTGCGACTCGTCAACGCGCAACGCCTCGCGCCGCTCGAAGAGATTCTTGGAGATTTACGGGGAGACCAGCGTCCAGCAAAATCTTCGCAAACGCCGCAGGGCGCCCTGCCGCGGGCGACCGCTTCGGCACAATCCGTTTCCGTTTCTTCGTCGGGCGCGGCTGCCGTACGGATGGCTCCGTCGCCGGAAACGAAACTTTCCGTTGCACCGTCCACCGCGCCGGAGCGTCCGGTGTCAAATGTTCCGGTGCCTGCGTCGCCGCCTCGGATCATCGCGCGCGCCGCGGAAGATGGCGCAAGCGGATTGGCTTCGGCGCAATTGGATGCGGTCAAAGCAATGCTGCAAAGTTCCAGATTGCTTTCGTCTTTTCTCGAGCACGCCACGCGCTGCGAAATAGACGCCGGCGAGTTCCGGCTTTTTTTCCATGCCGAGAATCGCACGCTGACGGAAATGCTGCCGCGCGAAGCGATGGAGCGATTGCGCACAGCTGTTCAGGAAGTCGTGGGCCAGCCTTTGCGCGTCTGTGTTAAACTGGATTCCGGGCGAGCAGGAATGGGACGCAGTTCGGAATTGCGCGCCAGGTTTGAAGAAGATCCGATCGTTAGGGCGATGCTGGAAAAATTCGGCGGCCAGATTTCAAGAGTCAAGCGCCCGGGCGAGGAATAACCCATGGAAGTAAAAGCACTGCAGCAGATGCTCTCGCAGTTCCGGCAAGTGCAGGAGACGCTTGAGAAGCGCATTGACGGGCTTAGCGTCGAAGCGTCTGCCGGAGGCGGCATGGTGTCCGTGAAGATGAATGGACAAAAACAGCTGACGGAAGTTCGCATCGAGCCGGATGTCTTCAAGTCCAAAGATCAGGAAATGTTGCAGGAGCTTGTTCTCGCGGCCGTGAACGAAGCCACGCGGCGCGTGGACGATGAATTGGCCAAGCAGATGAAGGATCTTACAGGTTCCGCTCCTGGAATCATGGGCTTGAAAATCCCGGGCCTGTTCTAGTCTGGATTTCCTCGTAGGACCGCATTTCCCTTCTTCGATTTCAATTCCGTGCGTTTGCTGCCCAAGGTTGGGACTCGCACCAATAAAACTTTGTGACGAAAAAAAGAAGCGCAGCTCTCGCTGCGCCCCTTTCAGATCAGTTTTCGACGTGGCCTATCGCGGTGGTGGTCCCATGGTGAAGCCGGGTTGATGGTGGAACAATCCGATCAGCACGGTTCCGGTGAGGACGTGGCCGTCCATCGCTTTCTGAACGTCATCGCGGCTGGCGCCCTTCTGCAAATCGAGCATCGTATCGAGCGCGAAAAGCTCAAACGTGTAGTGGTGCACGGGTCCCGGAGGCGCGCAGGGGCCGAAGAACATCGGCTGGCCCGTGACGTTGCCGGCTTGAACTCCAACCGTCGAATCCGCCTTCACGCCCTCGGGGAGCGACGTGGCATCGCCCGGGATATTAAAAATCATCCAGTGCGTGATGTCGTCCATCGACTTCCGCGCGTGCGCATCGGGATCATGCAGCAATAGTACGAAGCTTTTCGTGCCGGCCGGCGCATTGACCCACGCGAGCGGCGGCGAGGTCATATTCGCAGGTTGCGTCATCGCTTTTCCGTCCGGCGAACAGGTGTATTTGTCAGGGATCGTCCCTCCGTCGGTGAGCCCCGTGCTGGTAAGCTGCAGCGGCGGTCCCGGCGCCGGACGTCCACCACCACCGCCAGCTGGCGGAGGTCCCTGCTGTGCCAGAGCCGGAGCTACGCCGGCTGCCAGCAAAAGTGTCACGATAGCGAGCGGTCGCATGATTCTCATTTGCATTCCGTCTTTCCTCCCTTATCCGCTGCTGGAAGCATTCCAGAGTCGGTTCCCCACAATCCCACCACAAAGCGCACGATTGTAACTCCCGCGGAGTCGCGCGCGCAATCTATCATCCGAACTTCAGACGCGCGACCGGGAATCGCGTTTCACGTCTGGCGCAAGCGGATGCGACTCTGCGATAATGGGCTTGCATGCCTGATTTTGCCCCTTCCGTCACGCGATTAATTGATGAGTTGAAGCGCCTGCCCGGCATCGGGCAGAAAACAGCGCAGCGCCTCGCCTTTTACCTGCTGCGAGTGGACAAGGGGCAGGCCCTCGCGCTTTCCGACGCGATCCGCGAAGCCAGGGAAAAGGTCCGCGAGTGCTCCATCTGCAATAACATCACGGATAGCGATCCCTGCCTTTTTTGCAGCAGCACCACGCGAAGCAAGAACATGATCTGCGTGGTCGAAGAAGCCACGAATATCCAGGCCGTCGAGAAAACGCGGCAATTCAACGGACTTTATCACGTACTCGGTGGCGCACTTTCGCCGCTGCAGGGCGTCGGGCCCGATCAACTGAAGATCAGGAGCCTCATCGAGCGGCTTAAGGGCGGCACGGTCGAGGAAATCATCGTCGCTACCAATCCCACCGCGGAAGGCGAGGCGACGTCGGTGTATCTCTCGAAGTTGATCAAGCCGCTCGGCGTACGTGTCACGCGAATCGCAATGGGCATTCCGGTAGGCTCGGATCTCGAGTATGCCGACGAAGTCACGATGATGAAAGCGATGGAAGGGCGCCGGGACGTGTAGCTTTCCCCTGTCGCTTCCCACTGGCCCGCTTGCTTCCCGCGCTCGATCGGCGTATACCAAAGCCATTGACTGACGGAGGCGCCCGATGTCCTCGTTCGACCATTACATGGCGCAGTACGACCACGAACACACCAACGCCTGGAACAAAATCCTGCACGGCATCGGAATCCCCGTCATCATTGCCGGTATAATTCTGGCGGCTTTGACGTTCTGGCGCACCGGTCTGGGGCTCTTCGTCGGCGGATGGATTCTGCTTTTTGCCGGCCACCGGATCGAGGGCAATAAGCCGGCCTTTTTTCAGGGCCTGGTGTATTTCCTCGTGGGGCCAGTCTGGATCGCTAAGGAACTCAAGGACGCGCTATTTGGGTCGTCGCGGCGGTCCACAACCACGCCGTAGCGGCCCGGCTCGGCGCAACTCGGCTGCGAAATCGCTGCGAATCTGAAGTTACCCTTTCGCACCACCGGGCCACCGCGAGGCAGCGGGCTCAAACGCGGGTGCTACCCTTAATTCCTACCCTCCGGAGGATCGCGTGGTCGAGTCGTTGCCATTGGATGACGCCAGCACACAGAAGCGCCGTAGCACGCGTATTGTGCAAGCCGTGCCGATTACGGTAGCGGGTGTGGACGCGCTCGGCCAGCCGTTCAAGGAACGCACCACGACCGTGATGGTCAACTGTCACGGCTGCAAGTACCAGTCCAAGCACTACGTTCCCAAGAATTCGACGATCAAGCTCGAGATTCCCCACCCCAACCCCTCGCTCCCTGCCCGCTCGGCGGTGGGACGCGTGGTATGGGTTCAGCGCCCGCGAGCGGTGCGCGAGCTCTTTCAGATCGGGCTGGAGTTCGAGGTTGCGGGAAACATCTGGGGGATCGCGTTCCCGCCGGAAGATTGGTTTGCACTTCCGGGCGACGAGGCACCCGCCGCTGCCGCGCCCACCGAATTTGCCGTACCTCCTGCGACAAAGCCATCCGCTGCTCCCGCGACTGCGGCAAGGGAGGTTATGGCTGCGCCACCGAGACAAGCATCCAGCGCGGTCCCGCCGACTGCGGCACCATCCTCCGAAAGCAGAATGCACGTGATGCCCGGCCCCGCGCCAACTTCGGCGCCATCTTCTGCGCCCTCTCCCGCGCCACCGCCGGCGTCGTCGTCCGCGTTATCGCCCGCCGCATCGCAGGAAGCGCAGCTCGCAACCGCGCGGCAGATGGCCAAGATGGTAGAGGACGCCAAAGAGACGCTGGACAAGACACTGAAGAGGGGCGCTCAGTCCGCGATCAACGACGAAATGACAATCGTGCGCCAACAGCTTGACGTCCAACTACATGAAGCTGTCGAGCACGCCATCAAGGTTTCGATGGAACGCGTTTCCGAGTCGGCCGTCAAGAAAGTAGTGCAGCAAGCCTCGGATCGCACTGCTGCTATCGTCGAGGAAGCGCGCAAAGCGAGTGATACCAACGCCGAGAATCTGGACGCCAAAATGCGCCAAGCGGTCGAGCAAGCGGTCAGCAACGTTGCCGATCAGGCCGCCCGACAAGCCGCGGAACAGGCAGCCGCGCACAACTTGAAAAACGCCGTCGAAGAAGCCGTCGAGCGCGTGATTTCACAGCGCGAAGCATCCACTCCATCGCTCGGCATCCTTTCCTCGCCCGAAGCGGCGCAGCAGCACCTCGATCAATGGAAGAAGGGCCTCGAAGAAACGGCTCAGGGCGTTCGCGCTCGGACAATTGACGACGCACAAGCCGACGCAGCCGCAGCCAAGCAGCGCTGGAACGAAGAATTCGAAGCCGCGGTGAAGGGAGCTTCGCAAAACCTCGGCCAGAAGGTCAGCGAAGCGTCGCAAGCGGCGCTCGAAGAGGCGGAACGGGATATCGCCGAGCGACAATCGGGCGTTCGCGCGTCCTTGGATGAGGCGGTCGCCAGCGCGCAGGCGACCATTCAATCGTTGGGCTCGGGGTTCGAACAGGAACGCGCGCGCACCGAAATGGCGAAGACGCAGCTCGAGGAAGCGGCGCGGTCCACGGTCGACGAGGCACGACGCAACCTGGACGACATCGCCGCCGCGCAACACCAGGAGGCCGTGCGCCGCGCCGATCAGGCAATTGCCGAGCGCGCCCAACAAATTGAGCCGGTGCTCAGGAATTCGGCGCAACAAGTGTTTGAGCGCCTTTCCAACGAGATCGAGCAGAAGCTGGCGCCCAAGATCGAGGAAGCGCAGAAGGCGACCTCTGGACTGACGGAAGCGGGCGAGCAGGCAGCGCGGCTTCAGAGCACCATTCGCGAGCAAGTCCAGCAGGCCTCCGACCAGGCGGCGGAAATCGAAGCGATGGTCCGCGAGCACGCCCGAAGGGCCGCTGAACAGGCTTCTCAAATTCAGACGGCCGCGCGCGAACAAGTTCAACGGGAATCGCAGCAAGCCGTGGAGGAATCCCTCGAGCGCCTCCGGCAGGAGTCTGCGAAAGTCCCGGCAGAGTTCGAGCGGTCTGTTCGCGCCACTCTTTCCAAGGTCGAAGAAGAGTTCGAGCACAAGAGCGTTGGCGCGCAGCACGAGACGTACGAAGCGCTTTCAAAGGCGGCCGACTGGTATCAGAAGAAAGCCCATACCACGATGCAGTCCACGCTCGAGAAGGCTGTCGAGCAATCCACGTCCGCCCTGCGTGGGCGCGCGGCCGAGATTTCGAGCCTCGTGGCTTCCGAACTTGACCACTACCGCCGATCCTACGTCGAGCACAGCCAGGCGGAAATCGAAGAGGCTGCGAAGGATATCGTTGACCGCGAGCGCGCCAAGCTCGGCGAAAACGCGGAAATCGCGCAGGCAGGTTTCTCCGACCGCGTCCAGCACGTGACCGGCGAATCGCTTCGCCGGTTCGAAGAGTCTTCACGCCAGGCTCTTGAAAAGGCGCGCTCCGACATGGAGTACAACCGCGAAGGATCGCTCACCGAGTTTCAAAAGAGCATCGAGGAAAAGATGTTGCAGAGCGTCGAGCAGGCGCAGGTCCATCTGCAATCGCAGGTCGGCCCGATCATCGAAGCGCTCGAAGCGAACCGGCAGCGGCAGAACCAGGAGTGGATGGAGCAGCTCAAGAAATCCACTAACGAGTCGATCGAACAGTACAAGTCGCGCCTCGAGAATGCTTCCAACTCCTGGCTGCTCGCATCCGCCACCACCCTTGGCCAACATTCGCAGACCGTCCTCGATACGCTCGCCAAGGCCGCCGAAAGGCGCATGCGGGAGAGCATCGCCGGAGTGTTGGCCGGAATGGGCGACACTCTAAAGGACCGCCTCATGGGAATTTCCGAGAATATCAGCGCCGAAGATGCCGACGACGAAGAAGCGTCCCCCGCGAAGAAATAGAACCCGCTCGGCTTTAACCTCCGCCTGACCCTTAAACTGAAATTGTTGCAGACTGCGCTTCAACACCTTGTGTGTAACCAATCATGGTTTGCTTCAATTGAGAATCCACCTCGTCCGCAATTGTCATCACGTCGAGGAGCAGAGTACTAAAGTCGGTGGCTGCCAGGTTCTTCTGCAGGGTGTTGAAGATGCTGACTTGCAGAGCTCGCGATTCCTCCACCATCATCGGAACGCTGTAGCCTTGCTTTCGTCGCACAACCCCGTGCTCGCGAGCAGCTTTGGAAATCGGAGCGACTGTATTCTGAGCCAGCCGAAGGCGGCGGACGAGGTCGCCCAAAAGTAACGGCAGGTGCCCGGTGCGCTCTGTAAAGCTAAGTGGCAGGGCTGCGAGTTCCTGGTTAACCTCTACGCGGGATATCCAATCTTGAATGGTGCGATCCGTTTCGCGCTCCAAGATTGCGGCGACGCGCTCCTTCTTCATCTCTGGACGGGGAGAAGGATTCGCGAGCTTGGCCGTAATGAGCTCGGCGATTTTCCCTACCGCAATCGGCTTCACAAGGACTTCATCGGCTTCCAGGAGAATCGCTGCCATGGCCTCTTGCAGGGCCGGATAGCCGCTGGTCACCAGCGTTACAGCCTTGGGATGGGTATGGCGCATGGCGCTCACAATGGTAAATCCATCGCCAGCATCTGGCATGTGCAGGTCGGAGAGCAGCACGTCGAATTTCTCGGTTGCAATAAGCCGAAGCGCTTCGTTTACGGTAGGCGCCGTTACCACTTCGAATCCGCGTTTTTCCAGGCCTTCCTTGAATATTTCCCGGATGTCATCGTTGTCATCGGCGAGCAGAATTCGATGCTTCATATGTTGCGCCTCTTTTCTTTTCGCGCCTCGTAAAACGTCGGTAGCCTTTTCTTCCTTTGCAAAAGAATGGCCAAAATTAAGAATCGGGGAGCTGCAAACGAGGCAAATTCAGGTCGGCACGCTCCAGAGGTAATAAAACATTTGTTAGCAATTATTTCTGGGGTGACCGATGAGCTTCGAGCTGGAGGAAGCACCCTGCGCTTGCTTCGCCGGAGGATCGTTCTATGACGAGGGATTGGTTCAGATGTTTCGATTCGGTACGTAGAGTTCCGATGTGGGAATTGGCAGCTACTTGTGTTGGCTATAGCATCGCAGGGATATTGGCGTGGACCGACAGGCGATTACCGAAGTGCGCCCCGCGAAGAAACAGATGCCGCTCAGAAGCCCGCGCCAGCTTCAGTTGCTGGAGGTCGCCTTCTGGTCCTTAATCTGAATTTCATTCACCACTTGCTGAACGTTTGGGACAGCAGACGCCACGCCCTGAGCACGCGAGCGCTTGCCTTCCGAATTGACGTCCCCCGTCAGAGTGACCACGCCGTTCTTCACCTCGTACTTAATCTGCTTCTTTAGCTTATTTTGGATCAGCGCGGCATCGAGATTCTTCTCAATCCCATGATCAAGGTCGGAATTCATCGCTTTAGCGTCGCTCGCGTCGCCGGGGGGAATGACGGCAATCTGATCCGATACGACCTGCGGATCGGCGATGGATTTCGCGATCGATTCAGCCTGAGCCTTGTCGGCATCTGCCGTTACGTTGCCGCCAAGCGTCACAACTCCTTTTTCGCGGTCTTCGCTCACGCTCACGTTCTTGAAACCGGACTGGTCGAGGGACCGCCGAATGCTGTCGGAGACGTCAGGCGATTGTTTCGCCGCGGTGGAACATCCAGCAAGGACACCGATCTCAAGGAGCAACAGCGTGCTGCCAATCGTTCCGAGAATTCTTATGTGCCTGCCCATGGTTGCCTCCTGGCTTTTTTGAAGAAGTGGGAAACATAGAAATCTAATGGGCGTGTCCTTTGCATCCTGGGTGCTCGCACCGGCAATCAACGTCGGGCGTCTTTTCCATGGCTTCGCAGGCCGCGCTGCAGTATTTGCCGTCAGTTACCGTGCAGCTGCACACAGGGTGCGCGCATTTTTGTCCTTTTGGCGACATTCAGATCTCCTTCAAGCGTCGATTTCACGGCGGTCGAGCGACATATTCACTTTACCGCCGGCGCTTCGAGCGTACCTTCCTGGCGGAAACTGTCGCTACGCGTCTTACTCGTTTAACTTGCCGAATGGCGCGGCTCTTCAACGCTTTCCGCTTTCGCCGGACGGTTTTCGGCGCCTTGTTAATCTTGGCCGCGATCGTGCCCAACGCGGAACCGATGGTGCGAGCGACGGCAACAAGCGTGTCGTTGTCGCTGCTGCCGGAATGCCTGTGCGATTTCGTGTTCATTCGATCCTCCGTTTAGTTGTTTGCAATGTTTGGTGATGTGATCAGGTTTGGATGGCAGGCGCCTATTCCAGTCGCCGCGACCCTGGTTTAAGCTCTTAAGCGCTTTTCGCTCGAGTAAAGGCCTGTTCGCCGGCGTCTGTGGCGTCCATCACGCGCTCGGCTGCGTCGCTTACTGCTTGCCGTGCGCGCTTTTTGAAGTTTCTGCTCGTAGCGACTACGTCATCAATGGCGTCCCTCGTGCCATCCGCTAGAAACTCGCGGGTTTCCTCGCCGGACTTTGGCGCGAACAGGATCCCTAGAGCGGCCCCAACTCCGAGGCCAACTGCAAAACCAACAAATGGGTGTGATAATCCATTGTTCTTCATCGATCCCTCCCGTGAAATTGCGCTCTGAATCTCTCGCAGTCTTTGCTTATTAAGCGGAATTCCACAAACACAATATGCCGCGGGCTTTTGAGGGGCCATACCGTGAAGCACTCAGATTGGCGAGCAGAGTCTGGCAGAGGCCAGGCGCAGTTCCCGATTTCGAATTTCGGCAGTCGCCCCGGTATAATGGCCGCTATGGCGAATCATTCTTATCTGAGTGTTTGGTGCAAGGATTTTCCCGAAGATCTCATCCTGGAAAGGTTGGGCGCGTTCCTGGAGGCAGTTCCCTTCTCGACGTCGAGGCCGGGGTTCACCTACCTGGCCATCCGCGCGGTGGATGCTACCGAGTCTCCGATCCTGGAGCAGGACTTGCGCGCCGTGCCGCACGATGCCGCCGGGATTGTCGAAATCGCGCGGGATCAAGTTCATAGCGATTGCTCATATGAAGTCGGCTGCCATTGGGATCTCGCGGTTTTTGACGCGGTCACCGGAAAATCAAAGGTCGAGCCGCAGCCGCTCGAGATTCTTTGTCGCGGCGAAGACTACGACGGCGGCTTCTGGCGCGAAAGCGGCCACTTCGAAGTGAATCTCGGTTTCGAGCACCTTTACACCGGACACGCAGGGTTGCTCGGCATACGTCCGGGTCCAAAGACACCCGCTCAGAGCCCCGAAGAGGCGCGATTTTTGGAAGCGATGGCGTGGCCCGAAAACCTGGCGAAATATCAGGAAAAGACGCGTGAAAATATTCGCAAGCTCCTCGATTGGATGCGAAGAATCGAAAGCTCATTGCCGGTCGAGAAGGTCCGGCTCTGGTCGGAGGGCGAAGAGAACTTCGAGGCTCGCCTCGACGAAATTGTGGCCGCACGCTGACCGGGAACAGGTTCAGAACAGCCCTTCCGCGAATGGAATCAAAACGCTAGAATCTACGTTATACAATGGGAATTCGGGCAGGCCAGAAGGTGCCACAGGGAATGCAAGCTGACTGTCGATGTGCGGCCGCGACTGAAGCCAATAGCGCGCTTGCGGCGTCCAATACTCACCGATGAGCGCCATCGCACAGCCCGTTTCCGCAACCGCCGCGAGGCCCGCGCGCAAGCCCTCGGGATGGTCCCAGCTAAAGCTGCTCCTGCCCTACGTATTTCGCTACAAACGCATGGTAGCCGTCGGGATGGTGGCCCTTACGTTGACTGGGCTGCTTGGTTCGCTGCCGCAGCTGATCATTGGCTCGATCACGGACTTGTTGCATGCCGCGCCCCAGCCACTTTCGACGCTTACCGGAACGGCGCGGGCAATTCTTCATCCCCTGTTCGCGTTCTACGCGCCGCTCAGCCGGCATGCCCTGGGTCTCTACTGCATCATCCTCGTCGTCGTGATGTTGATAAAGGGATTTTTCTCATTCTGGTCACGCTGGATATTGATCGGCATGTCTCGCGAGATTGAATATGACCTGCGAAACGATCTGCTGACCCGCCTTCTGGCCATGGATCCCGAGTTCTACTCGAAAAATCGTACTGGCGACCTGATGTCGCGCGTGACCAACGATTTGAACGCCGTTCGCATGGTTCTGGGCCCCGGCATCATGTACACCGCCAATACCATCGCGACGATGGTGATGGCCGTCTACTTTATGATCAAGCTCTCGCCCGTGCTGACCATGTGGGTCCTGATACCCGTGCCGTTCGTTGCGTTTGCGGTGCGCTATTTCGGCCAGATCATTCACCGCCTGTCCGAGCAGATACAGGCCGCCCTGGGCGTGCTTTCCACCCGCGCGCAGGAAAACCTCACAGGCGTTCGCGTGATCCGGGCATACGCGCAGGAAAAGCCTGAAATCGAATCTTTTGACCGCGCCAATCGCGACTATGTTGACCACAATATCAAGCTGATCGGTTCGTGGAGCCTGTTTTTCCCGGCGCTCGCCGCGCTGATCGGCGTGACGGTCGTAATCCTGCTTGGCATGGGTGGCGTCCAGGTCATCCATGGGCGAATATCGCTCGGAACATTTTTGGCTTTCTACACGTTTCTGGGCCAGCTCGTGTTTCCGATGATCGCCATAGGTTTTGTGACCAACATTTTCCAGCGTGGCGCGGCTTCGATGGGCCGTTTGAATTACATTTTGAAAGCCCAGCCCAACATCCGGAACGCGGCAGTTTTGGAAGATGAGGCTCCCCCGGAGGGAGTACGCGGGAATCGTCAGTCGAGCAAACGGGCCGGCGAAGAAAGCGCAGCAACGCAGGCAACGATCCGCGGCGAAATTGAATTCCGGAATTTGACATTCACTTATCCCACTGGCTCGAACGGGACTCCCGGCCCTGTGGTGCTGCACGATATCAATCTTGAAATTCCAGCCGGCTCGACGCTGGCCATCGTGGGACCCACTGGTAGCGGCAAGTCAACTCTGGCCGCCCTTGTGGCCCGGCTATGGGAAGCGCCGCCCGGAACGCTTTTGATTGACGGCGTTTCCATCCGCGACTATCCGCTCGAGACGCTGCGCCGGTCCATCGGATTCGTGCCGCAGGATACTTTTCTGTTCAGCGAAACGATTCGGGAGAACATTGCGTTCGGTGTGGATATTCTGGACGAAGAACAGGTCCTTGAAGCGGCCGAGATCGCCACGATCTCGGGCGAGATTCTTAGCTTTCCCCAGCGCTACGAAACGATGGTGGGGGAACGCGGTATCACTCTTTCCGGCGGCCAGAAACAGCGAACTTCCCTCGCGCGTGCAATTCTACGACAGCCCAAAATCCTGGTGCTGGATGACTCGCTTTCCAGCGTGGACACCGATACCGAAGAGCGGATTCTAAAGCAACTCGCTACGGTGATGCGCCAGCGGACCACAATCCTCGTGGCGCACCGCATCTCCACCGTAAAAAATGCCGACCAGATCGTCGTCTTGCGCGAGGGCCATATAATCGAGCGCGGCACGCACGATGAGCTGCTCGAGCTCAATGGCTATTACGCCGATCTCTATCAGAAACAGTTGCTCGAAGAAGAATTGGAACGCGAATGAGTGATTTCCGCGAAGAAGAGAAACTCGGAAAGCTCTACGACACCCACCTGACGCGGCGGCTGATGAAGTATCTCTGGCCGTACCGTTGGATGGTCGTGGTCGCCGTTTCGATGACGCTGGGCGTCGCGGCGATGGGCATCGTCGGACCGTACCTCTTCGGCCACGTCGCCGTGGACGGATTCATCGTTCCCGCCACGGTCCATTCGATCTCGGTGCACACCGCGTTGGTTGGAATAATGTGGGTTGTGGTGGCGTATCTCGGTTCCCTGGTCGCGAACTTCGGCCTGCAGTATGCCCAGGTGCGTATCATGCAATCGGTCGGGCAGAAAACGATGTACGACCTGCGGAAGGAAATCTTCGAACACCTCCAGCGGCTGCCGATCAGCTTTTTCGACCGCAGCCCCGTAGGCCGGCTCGTCACTCGTGCAACGACCGACGTGGACGCGCTCAACGACCTTTTCGCGTCGGGCGTGGTCGCCATGCTGAACGATTTCGTGCAGCTGTTCGGCCTTGCCATATTCCTACTGTGCTGGCGGCCGGTTCTGGGGCTTGCCACCCTCTCGCCCCTGCCGTTCATGATCGTCCTCACCTATTTCTTTCGCAACCGCGTCAGGGACGCAAACCGCGGAATCCGGACCGCGATCGCTCGAATCAACGGATTTCTTCAAGAGCACATTAGCGGCATGGCGATCGTGCAGCTTTTCAATCGCGAGCGAAAAGCTCGCAAGCAGTTCGCGGAGCTGAACCGCATCCACATGGAAGCCTACAAGCGCGCAATCGACGCTTTTTCCTACTTCTTCCCCGGAGTCGAATTTCTCAGCATGGGAGGCATCGCGGTCCTTTTCTGGTTTGGCGGCGTGCGCGCGATATCCGGCAGGATCGAAGTCGGCGTGCTCATAACCTTTATGCTGTACGCGCAGAGCTTCTTCCGTCCGATTCAGGACCTCAGCGAAAAATTCAATATTCTGCAGGCCGCGATGGCCGCTTCGGAGCGCATTTTTGGCCTTCTCGACGAGCCTATCCCGGCTCCCAATCCTCGTGCGCGCGCGCTCCAGGCCCCGCGCGGCGAGGTCGAGTTCCGCAACGTCTGGTTTGCGTATCACGGCGGCGCCACACCGAAGGACGACGATTGGGTCCTGCGCGACGTTTCCTTCCGCGTCGAACCCGGCCAGACGCTTGCGATCGTCGGTCACACGGGCGCGGGTAAGACCACCATCATCCAGCTTCTCCTGCGCTTCTACGACATCCAGCGCGGCCAGATCCTGCTCGACGGAGTGGACATCAGGGAAATAGATTTGCAGGATCTGCGCCGACTGTTCGGCATTGTGCTTCAGGATCCTTTCCTTTTCACGGGCACTCTGGAATCAAACGTTCGGCTGGGCACCCCGAACATAGACCGCGCCGCAACGGAAAGTGCGCTCAAGGAAGTCGGTCTCGGACCGTTCCTCCAATCTCTGGCGAAGGGAGTGGAAACGCCCGTCACCGAGCGCGGCGGCACGCTTTCGGTCGGGCAACGCCAGCTCGTCAGCTTCGCGCGCGCCCTTGCGCACGATCCCAAGTTTCTGATTCTCGATGAAGCCACGTCGAGCGTCGACACGAAGACGGAGCTGTTGATCCGCGAGGCCCTCGACCGCTTGCTCACCGGGCGCACTTCGGTGGTCATCGCGCACCGGCTGAGCACGATCCAGCACGCGCACCGCATTCTCGTCTTCCACAAGGGCCGCTTGCGCGAACAGGGCTCGCATCAGGAACTCCTCCTCGTCCGCGGGATCTACTATCGCCTCTACCAGCTCCAATATAAGGAACAGGAGCTAGGCGTACCCGTAACAGACGGCGCGGTACCCGGATTCCCGCGGCCACCTCAGCCATTGTCCGCCGACGATTGACCCGGTGTCGCTCGCATGACGCCACCTCGAATTCTGATCTCCGCGGGCGAAGCTTCCAGCGATATGTACGCGGCACGCCTCGCCATCGCCTTGCGCGAACGCACGGGGGCGAAGTTTTTTGGCATGGGTGGCCCGCGAATGGCCGAGGCCGGCGTCGAGTTGATCGCTGATTATCACGAGGTCGCCGTCGTCGGCATCGCAGAAGTGCTGCACAGAATTCCATCCGTGGTCCGCGTGCAGCGGAAGCTCGCCCGCGAGGCCGTCCGCAGGAAAGCGTCGCTCGCAATCCTTGTTGATTCTCCGGGAACGCACCTGGGCGTCGCGCGGCGTCTGAAGAACCGCGGAATTCCCGTGGGCTACTTTATCGGACCGCAGGTGTGGGCGTGGCGCTCGGGCCGCGTCCGTATCGTGAAGCGGCGCGTCAATCGCATGGTCGTTATCTTTCCGTTCGAAGAAAAAATCTACCGCGATGCGGGTGTGCCTGTGGATTTTGTAGGGCATCCCCTGGCGGACGTCGTGAAAGCCTCGATGACCCGCGCGGAATTCGCCGCGCGCCACGGCCTTGCCGCGGACCGGCCCATTGTGGCGCTGCTCCCCGGTAGTCGCGGCAGCGAAATGGACCGGAATTTTCCGGCCATCCTCAAGGCGTGCGAACGCCTTACGCTCGAGATGAGCAAAGACTCCCGGCCCCAATTCGTGCACGCTGCGGCGTCCGGACTTGGCCGCACCCCCTCAACTTCGGGTGCCGGCCCCTCAGATTTCAGCGTTACGCGAGTCGAAGGCGAGACGTACAACGTGCTTGCGGCGGCCGACTGCGCGATCGTCGCCAGCGGCACGGCTACCGTCGAAGCGGCGTTGCTGGGCACTCCGATGGTCGTGGTCTACCGCGTCGCCCCGCTCACCGCTTTCATCCTTCGCCGCATGGTGCACACGCCCTTTTTCAGCATGGTGAATCTGGTGGCGGGGCGCCGTGTGGTCCCGGAGCTTATTCAAGACGATTTCACACCCGCCGCCGTCGCGACTGAGGTTCGCCGGCTGCTGGAATCTCGCGCGGCGCGTGACGAGATGAAAGCGGGCTTGGCCGGAGTGCGGGAAAGCCTCGGGTCGGGGGGCGCCATCGAGCGGGCCGCGGACGTCTTCGCCAGCATGCTTTAGGTTCGGGGCGCGGGCAACTGCGCGCGGATATCTGGTATCTTAGCTACGAGAAAGGCCATCGTCCATTTCGGGAGAGGTTCCTCTTTTGCTCAAGTTCTATCGATTGCCAGCCGTCCTGATGCTGTCGGTTTTGGCAGCAATGTCCGCATCGGGCCAGGCTCCTCACTCCTTCCCTTTCCGTGCGACGAATTACGACGTCGAAGTGATCCTTCACCCCGAGGATCAGACGATCCAGGGACAGGCCAAGGTGGATTTTGTCGCCGATCAGGTGGCAAAGACGGTGCTCGTCGAGCTGCATGCGGATTTGCATGTGACCTCCGTAAAGATGGGCGGGCAACCGGTCACCTTCGCGCGAGACAATAATTCCCCGCTGCTGCTGACCGTGGCGCTGCCGAGTACCGCAACGCCGGGAAAACAGATCACTTTGACATTCGATTATTCCGGGCCGGTTTCGAGCGAGGAAGACAGCCCCACAAAAGGGATTCGCTTCGCATCGGTCGAAAAAACGGCGGCGTACCTGCTTCTGCCTGCCCGCTGGTTTCCGCTGACGAATTATCCCTCGAACAGGTATACCGGCAAATTCAATCTGATCGTGCCAAGTTCGCTCGTCGTCGCCGGAACGGGCAAGGCTGATCCACCGACCATGCAGCCTGGAATCGGCGGAGCGCCGAACGAAGCCTCGTACGTCTTCCACTGCGATCAACCCGGCCCCGTCGGATCATTCGTCGCGGGCAACTTGCAACTTTCGCCGGCCCCGACGGAGGGCTATCAATTCTCGTTTTTCACGCCTCCCGCACAAGCGTCCACTGTGGCGTCCTATGCAGGGTCCCTCTCCCAGATTATGAGTTATTTTGCGGACACGTTTGGCCCGCTGGCGGGGCAACAGACCGGCCCGCCCAGCCTGACCATCGCGCAATTGCCGGACGGATCGCTCGCCGGCTACTCTGCCCCGGGTTTACTGCTGATCAGCGCGCGCCAATGGACATCCAAGGCCAACGATCGGTTGCTTTCGCAGCTTGCAGCCGGCCAGTGGTGGGGCGATCGAGTCCTGCCCGCAACGGGAGCGGACGTCTGGATTACCGACGGTCTATCGCGCTACGCCGAGGCCATGTATGCGGAACAATCGGGCGGCGTCGCCGCGCTAAACAGGGCGCTCGAGGATTTTGCTGTGGGCGCTTTGATGTTTGAGGACGCGACCCCGATTTCCCAGGCCGACCACATCGGTGCGTATTCCGATCCGTACCTTTCGATCGTGGCCGACAAAGGCGCCATGGTTTTCCATATGTTGCGCGCGCAATTGGGGGACGACGCCTTTACAGCTTTGCTGCGTGAATTCTACAAGCAGCACGAAGGCAAGACCGCCTCGATTGAAAGTTTCGAGAAGATGACAGCCACCAAGGCTCCGCCCGCGAAGGCCGGCGAACCACCGCTGAATCTCGTCTCGTTCTTTTCGCAATGGCTGAATTCGACCGGCGTGCCGGAATTCGCGCTTCAGTACATCGTCTATCGCACCCCGAAGGGCTTCCAGGTTATCGGCACGGTCCACCAGGAACTCGATACGTTTCGCATGCCGGTAGAGGTCAAGGTTGAGACGGAAGGCAATCCCGAGTTCAAAAAGATTCTGGTGACCGGCACCACATCGCAATTCAAGCTGGAGACGTTCGGCCGGCCCAAGCCCAACGGCATCTCGATTGACCCGAACAATAACCTGCTGAAATCGAGCCCGCGCCTGCGCGTTCACGCGACAATTGCGAGAGGCGAGGGACTGGCGACGCTTGGCAGGTATTACGAGGCGATTCAGGAGTACCAGCGCGCGCTCGACGTTCAGCCCACAAATTCTCTCGCGCACTTCCGCATGGGCGAAGCGATGTTCTACCAGAAAAATTACCAGGCCGCGGCCAACGCCTTCCGCGCCGCGCTCGGCGGAGATCTCGATCCGAAGTGGACCGAAGTCTGGGGCCACATTTACATGGGCAAGATTTACGACGTGCTGGGCCAGCGCGAGCGCGCCGTCAACGAATACAATCTCGCGCAGCATTCCAAGGATGATACCGCGGGCGCGCAATCCGAGGCGGCGCGGTATATGCGTACGCCTTACAACCCAGACAACACCGCTCCTCCAGCCACGGCCACGGCAAGCGGCAACCCCGCGCAGGTTCCCGCCGCAGCGACAGCGGCCGCGGCATCCGATACGCAGCCCACCCTTAAGAAACGCACCGACAGCAATTAGAAGCCATCTGGTAAATGGCTGGGCGAATTCCTCCCGCCTTCCTTCATCTAGAAAGTGCCTTTCTTGTCTTTGGTAGGGGCACAGCATACTGTGCCCGGCGAACCTGCCTGGCAGCCACGACCGGTTTCATCTGCGGGTCTACGTTCGAACTTTTCGCGGCGGCTCTGCTTCTAGCCTGTGGTTAGTCCTATCCCGGCTGGTTTGCCTGAAGTTCGCGGAACGCTTCCTCGAAGGCGGCGAGCGCTTTCGTGTCAAATAAAACAAAGCAAACTCGTTCGATGGAAGTCGGATTCTCGAAGTGTTTTGCCGTCTCACGCAACATGATTTCGGCGCATTCGCGCATCGGAAATCCGCCGATCCCCGCGCCAATGGCGGGAAACGCGATGGATTTGAATCCGTTCTGCGCGGCGATCCGAAGGGCGTGCGCCGTCGAGCTGCGAAGCGATTGCGCGGAAGTCCGGCCGCCAAGCTGCATGCTCGCCGCGTGAATCACGTGTCGGGCCTTCAGATTTCCGCCTGACGTGATTGCGGCGCCACCCACTGGGATCGCGCCGATTTCGTCGCACTCAGTCTGAATGCGGGGACCACCCTTGCGGCGGATCGCGCCGGCCAGCCCGCCGCCGAGCTGAAGGTCATTGTTGGCGGCGTTCACGATGGCGTCCATATCCATTTCCGTGATATCGCCCTGGCGGATTTCGATTCGCTCGCCGAATTTCATTCGAGAAGGGATCTCCTGATGGTGGGAACGGTGATGCGGCGCGCTCGAGACCTGCGCAGCGCCTAAAGCCGGGCGATGCCCTCTTCGTCGAATCCGAGCACGACTCGCCCCCCGGCCACGACTACGGGCCGCCGGATCAAATTCGGTTCCTTAGCCATCATCCGGATGGCCTCTTTGCGTGACGGCGGATTTTCTCTCATCTTTTTGCGCCGGAACAGCTCGTTGCGGCTGTTCAGGAATTCCGTATAGTCCCGGTTACCGATCAATTTCTCCAATTCCGCCGAGCTCAATCGTTCTTTCGCGAGATCCCGAAAATAGAGCTGAAATCCGCGCTTTTCCATGAAGCTCCTCGCCTTGCGGCACGTCGTGCAATTCGGCTTGTGCAGAAACCGGGCTTTCTTCCCGGCGCTTCCGGGCCGCTTCGCCGCGCTGCCTTTGGTGGTGGTGCTGGCCATCTCTCGCCTCCTCAATATCGCGGCACAAGCGGATCAACTTCCGTGGTCCAGCGGTCGATCCCGCCGGACATTGACTGCGCGCCTTCGACTCCCTGCGAGCGCGTCCACGCAGCGGCATCCAGGCTGCGCATTCCATGATGGCAGAAGAAGACAATCTCGCGCGCCCCTGCCAGGCGTTGCAGATTTTCCGGGATCTCGCGCAGCGGAATCAGCACGGCGCCTTCGATGCGCGAAGTCTCATGTTCCCATTTCTCGCGCACGTCCACGAACAGGAATTTGTCGCCGCGCTCGAGCCGCTCGCTCACCTGGCGTGGAGTTACTTCAATATTCGCGAGCAAGTCCTCGGTCATGGATGCTTCCCTTCCCATTTTTCAAACCAGTGGATCGAACCTTAGTGCCCGCGGAAGTTCGGAGCGCGCTTCTCGAAGTATGCCGTCAGTCCCTCGGCGCAATCCTCGGACAGAAAGCAATGAACCTGCAGTCGGTTTTCTTCGTCAATGGCATCTTGCAGTTCCTTATGGGCGTCACCGACCATCGTCCGCTTCACGTCTCGGTACGCCAGCGGCGGCCCCGCAGCCACGCGCTCCGCCAGCTTTCGCGTTTCGTCCTCGAACGTCTCCTTGGAAAATACGCTGGCCACGATTCCAATCCGATGCGCTTCCTCCGCCGAAAGTCGCTCCGCGGTGTAAAACAACTCCGAGGCGCGCGACAGGCCCACCAGCCGGGGCAGAAAAAACGTGGCCCCGAAATCGGGATAGAGCCCCAGCTGCCCGAACGCCTGCGTGAAGATTGCCGGCTCCGACGCGATGCGAAGATCGCACGCCAGGGCCAGACTCATTCCGCCTCCTGCCGCCGGACCGTTCACCGCCGCGATCACCAACTTCGGCATGGACGCGATGGCCACGCAGATTTCCTTGCCCGTCTCCAGCATCTCTTTAAATTCATCCACGGCGCGGCGGTTCCGCGCATCGCGCATGAAATTAATGTCGCCGCCCGAGCAAAATCCGCGCCCAGCCCCGGTCAGCACCACGGCCCGCACGGATTTGTCCTCGCCCGCGCGCAGCAGTCCATGCACGAGCTCGCGGCACAATGCGGGATTCAGCGCGTTCAGTTTTTCCGGCCGGTTCAGGCGCAAGGTCAGGACCGAGCCCGAGCGTTCTTCCAGTACAAGTTGTGTTGCGGCTTGTTGGGTTACGCTCATCGCCGTCAATCTCCAGCGCGCCCCGCGCGAAGCGGGCTAATCCTTTAGACTCTTCAGCAGCACAGCGAGTTTCTTGAAGTATCTCTTCTTCACGGAGAGAGCAGCTCCCGCATTCTGGCCGCTCGTCGAAGGCAGCACGAACACGCGCGCGCCGTAGAGCAGTTCCTTCTGCAGGCCGAGTTTGCAGGGACGTCCGGTGAACTTTTCATAGACCATTTTGCCGTTGAACGCGATCACCCGCGGCCGCAGCTCTTCCAGCTTCTGCGCCAGCAGCACGCGGCCTTCGGCGAATTCTCGCCGCTCGAGTTCCTCGATCCCGCGCGTCGGCCGCTTCACCAGGTCGGTCATGCCGATGCCGAATTCGAGCATCCGCCGGTCGTCCTCGTATCCGATAGGTTCGGGGATCACGCCCGATTCGTACAAGATGGGCCAGAACTGATTGTTGCGCCCCGCGTAGTAGTGTCCCACGCGCGCCGAGCGGTCGCCCGGGTTGGCGCCCACCAGAATCATCTTCATCCCTTTGCGCAGATAATCGGGCAGCGTCCTCATCGAGTTTCCTGGGTTCTCCCAGCCGGTCTCAGCTCGCGTGCGGCTCCCGATCCTCTTGCCTTGCTGGATGGGCCAGCGGCACCGAAGCCCCGCAAGCGCGATTGAGTTGGAGCTATATCGCTTCGCTCGGTATCATAATACATTCCCGGCGGCAAGGTTCTGAAAGCTGTGCTAACCTTTCCTATGGAAAAAACCTCCATGAGCTCCTCCAAACTCGACCCGGTCGCGCGCCGCCCGCTGCCTTCGCAGGTAGTGAAGGACGACGAGTCCGCCCTGGTTGCGGCAGCGAAAGCTGGCGACATTTCCGCATTCGAGACGCTGGTCGGCCGCTACGAGCGGAAGATTTTCCGCCTCACCCAGAACATAACCCAGAATAGAGAGGACGCCGAAGACGCCATGCAGGAGGCGTTCCTCAAGGCATACGAGCACCTCCAGTCGTTCGAAGGCAATTCCCGCTTTTATACCTGGCTCGTACGCATCGCCGTGAATCAGGCGCTGATGAAGCTCCGCAAGCGCCGTCCCAATGTGGTTTCGCTCGACGAAGAGGTGAACACAGGCGAAGACATGGTGCCCCGCGAAGTGGAAGACTGGGGCCCGTCACCGGCGGACCGCTACGCTCAAACCGAGCTTTCCGAGATTCTCACGAAAGTTATCGGAGATCTTGACCCTCCATTCCGAATCGTTTTCCAGTTGCGCGACATCGAAGAACTATCAACGGAAGAGACAGCTGAGGCGCTGGGGCTTTCTGTGCCCGCCGTCAAGTCGCGGCTTTTGCGTGCGCGATTGAAATTGCGTCAGACGCTGAATCAATACTTTCGGCGGGGAGAAAATAAGTGAAGTGCAAAACGATTATCACCGAGCTTGCGGATTATCTGGACGAAGCGCTCGACCCCATCCTTCGTGCCTCGATTGAAGAGCATCTTGGCAAGTGCAAGGATTGCCGCATCGTCGTGGACACCTGCAAGCAGACGATTGAAATCTTTTGCAACTCCGAACCCGCCCCGCTGCCTCAAACGACCCGCTTGCGCCTGCACGAAGCCCTTGCCAAACGCCTTCGCCGCGTCCGCGCCTGATCGCTGCTAATACTTCCTCGCCGAACGATCGCTCTACTGAAACATCGGAACGTCCCGTCCCATGCCTCTTTCGCGCGCCAGTTCGTAGACTCGCCCGCCGACCACGATGTCCTCGATCGCGATTCCATTCGACTTGAAAAGCGTAATCTGTTCCGGACTCGTGCGACCAGCGACTTTCCCTGAAATAATGTCCGAGAGCTCGCGAACAGAGTTCCATCTCTGCATATCCTCGCCAAAAGCCAGAATCAGATCGCCAGCCTCAATCTTCGATTGCTCCACCGAATCCGCTGCGATCACGTCCGCTCGTCGAACCGTCTCGCTGTCTATCTCGCGCTTGTTTGCGAAATTCACGCCTGCCGCATTAATGTGCACCCCGCGCTCAAGCCATCGCCCTTCCACCACCGGAGTCGTTGATGTCGTGCACGTGATCAGTATGTCTGCGCCCCGCACCGCTTCCTCAGCAGTCGCCACGGGCGTCACTGGCACGCCAATCCGTGCGCTCATATCCCTCGCGAACATTTCCCGCCGCTCGGCGTCGCGGCCAAACGCGTGGACTCGTTCCAGCTTCCGCGCTAGCGCGACGGCCTCGAGCTGCGTGCGCGCCTGCAAACCTGTACCCACAATTCCGGCGGTCCGCGCGTCCGCACGAGCCATCGCGCGAGTGGCCACGCCGGTGGCCGCGCCTGTTCGGAGCTGCCCGAGATAGTTCGCCTCAATCAACGCCAGAAGTTCGCCCGAGTGCCCACTGAAAAGCGGCACCAGAAATCGCGCCCCGCTCGGCGATACCGTGTAAATCTTCAGCCCAAGGTAGCCGCCCGCGGAATCCGAGGCGGCCATGTAGTGCATCACGCCCTTTTCCACCAGCCGCAGTCTCTGGCGCGGATGAGAAACGGCCGTGCCGTCCGCGAGCCGCCGAAAAGACGTCTCGACGAGTTCCATCGCCATCGGCATCGTCAGAATTGCCTTCACGTCTGCTTCCGTCAGCAGCAACGACATCGGAGTGGCCTCGATTCCAGGGGGAACGTCCTGCAGTGGAAAAATATCAGAAGTTGAGCCGATAACGAAGCACGCGCGCGTCGGGCCTGTCGAGGACGAGCAGCTCCTTGCGAGGACTGACCGCGAGCGATGGCGCGGCGCGATTCGCCTGCCCGAGTTCGGGCGCGAGATCGATATCCAGCTTCGGCCGTCCGTCCACGGTCCATACGTGGAGCATTCGCCCGTCGGCATCCATCGCGAAAATGTAACCTAACCCGACAGCAAACTGATCGCTGAGTCTGCGATCAACTCCGTCCGCCCTCGCATCCACCAGCGATGCGAACTGCCCTTCGTTCGTGAAGCGCAGGATGTCGTTCCCCGCCGGATCAACGATGTATACATAGCCGTCTGGACCCATGGCGATCGCTCGCGGCCGAACCTTCGCATTCGGCACACTCACGGCCGGCTCCCAGTTTCGCAATAGCCGAAACCCCGGGGAGTAAGTGAAGACGTGCCCGGCATCCGCATCCAGCACATGGATCAGGCCATCTTCGCCCACGGCGACACCCAGAATATCCTCGTCGTTCGGGCGGCCCTTCAGGCGCACCTCGTGATACCGGTCGCCGTTGGGAAAGAAGACAAATGTGCTGGCCCGCCCGACGTCGGTCAGGTAGATCGCGCCACCACTGTCAACGGTGATCGCTTGCGGATATTTCAACCCCGGTTCCCCGAAAGAAAGCAACGGCCTGCCCTCCCACGTGAACTTGTCAACGAAGCGGCTCCCGGCGTCGGCGAGATAAATGTTCCCCAGCGAATCGGTCGCAATGTCCGTGGGTTGTTCCAATTGGCCGGGATCGCCGCCTTTCACACCCCACGTCGCGATGTACGTGATCGAAAACGGAGGAGGCGCCTGCGCCTGGGCGCGCGTGTCGCTCTGCGAGCAGCCAACCAGCGCGCCGGCGCACGCCAGCACCGCGACCGAAACTAGAAAGGAAAAGCCGCCGCGCATTCGAGCCTCTCCATGTCCAGAGGTTTTACGCTCTGACGTACCGAATCTGATTTTTTCTGCAAGATGTCTATCCATGCGCGTGTTTCCGTTTTACAGGCGCCTCGCCCGGTCCCTTGACTCGCCTTACGCTAGTCTGGTGCATCCGGTAGAGACGCTGCTGGGAATTTCCACTGCTCCAATCCTCAAAGGTAAACGACGCATCGCCGCCCGGCGCCCGCGTGAGTTTCACCGGCAGTTTTCCGCACAGGTCGCTCGCGACGAAGGCCGTCTCGTATCGCTGGCTCTGCTTTCCCCATGTAAACACGCGCATCTGCGTGAAGTCGCACGCTTGGCCTTCCGGTCCTCGCGTGCCGACCACAAGATATTGCGGCCGTTCACCGCCCGATAAATCGGCGACGCGATTCAGCTCAAACCACGCCGCAATTCGCAGCCCGGCCGAGCTCGCGTAGTCAGGAAGCGGCGCAGGAATGTCGAGATCCACGAACCGGCCGAGAATCCAACCCGCGACAGTCGTCTGATCGGCCAGATGCGCGCGAACCAGCCACCAATCCTCTTTCCTTAGTGCGGCCGGCGCGCCGGCGGAGTCCCCCTCGTCGCTGTGCGCGGCTGCTGGCGTGGGCGGGGTTGCTGCCGCCGGCACTTCCACTGCTTGCCTCTCGAACATCTCCACCGGAATCCCCTTGCCGATCTGGCGCAGGCGCGGCGATTCTCGCCCCGCCACAATATGCAGATTGCTGATCACTCGGGTCGCACCTCGCGCCTCCACCGGCGACGACGTTGCCCTCGCCTCCAGGTCCTGCATCTTCTGCCATAGGTCCACGGACAGCAGGTCGCTCTGCGCGACCCATCCTATTAGTCCGGCCGTCGTGCGCACTTTCACCTGTTGCTGAAAGTGGTTGAGCACGTCCAGCCGGTCGCCGTATTTCAGCGTGCCGATGGGCTCGCGAATCTCCGCGCTTGAGTCCCAAAGAATGGCCTGGCGACTCCCCGCGTAAGCCACTTCCAAAACAGGCTTCGAATGGTGAAATCGCAGATAGGCGGCAATGCAGATCACCAGGACCACCGCGAAACCCACCAACAGCTTTCGGACCGTTAACGGCACATGCATTCGATTTTCACGCTGAATATGAATTCTACACCAAGGGTCGCGCGCCTCCGCCGGCAGTGCCCGGGAAAGTACTGCCCATGTGTCGCAAAAGGTTCGGGCGCTCGCCATTCTGTTACAATCCGGCACTGCGATCCCGGTTTCACTGCCTAGGAGAAATCGAATGCAGATCCTCGAAAGACTGAAGCCGCTTGGGCTGCTGCTCCTTCGCGTGGCCGTGGGAATAATTTTCATCTACCACGGCTATCCGAAACTGTTCGGGCACACCCGGGAAACGATTCAGGTGTTTGCGCATATGGGACTTCCCAGCTATTTGGTGTATATCGCGGGAGTAATCGAATTCTTCGGCGGGTGCATGCTGGTTGTGGGTCTCTTCACGAGGGTCGCGGGCCTTCTGCTGGCGATCGAAATGGCTTTCGGACTATGGAGGGTTCACAACATCATTTCGAATCCGATGGCCGTGGGGAATTACGAGCTGCCTCTCGTGCTCGCCGTCTCGACTTTTACGCTGGCCACCGTCGGCGCTGGCTTGATCTCATTCGACCAAGCGCTCTTCCACGAAAGTCGCCCGTCCCCACGAAAGTCTAGACCGAAGGACTAGTCCGGGTTCCGCGAACAACACGTGTGTGAGAGTCGAGCGCGAACCCTCAGCGGAGAAGAATTGCCAGTGAGAACTAGAATCGTATCTGTGATGCTTGTTGCCGTTGGATTCTTCTTGAACGTAATATTCTTCCACTATGCATTTCACCCTGAGGCGCGACCCGCAAAAGCTGTAACCGAGTGCTTCGTGGGCTACTTCGTTGCCGTGCCGCTGGTTCTTTATTTCCTGAAGGGCGAGCGTGCGTGGCGGTGGGCCGTGTTTGGAATGTGGTGTTTGTATGTGGCCGTATTTGCGTACGTTATGCTGACAATGAATTAGCTGCGTCGGGAAGTAGCCCGATTCGCACCGGACTGTGCTAGCACCCAACCCTCGGCGAACGCCTAAGCCGGCTGCGCCGAATGCGGCGCGCTAGATTGAGGAGGTGCGGCGGGTATCGGATACGGAGCTTTCGGCATGATTAGCCACGCGACAAAGTAGCCGATAAACGCAGGCACCACCGGCACCGGCATCAGAACCAGCAGAATCCAAATCAATCGGACCAGCGTCGAGTCCAATTCCAAATACTCAGCAATGCCGCCGCACACTCCCGCGATCTTGCAATCCGTCACCGACCGCATCAGCCGCTTCGACGCGCGCGGTGGACCATCAGGCGCCGCGTGTTGCCGTGCTCCGCAGAAGTAGCAGAAATTCGAATAGTCCGCGAGATCCCTCTGGCAATTTCCGCAAGTCATGATCGGACCCTCCCGAGCGCGAATCCTATGTTCCCCACGCTCACTATTGAATACGAGGCAAGCCCTCAAAAAGTTTCCGCTTCCGGCGTCACGGAGTCCTTATCTGGGGTCGAGAATCCTGGTCGGGACTCGGGAATTCTTGTCCGGACTCGAGAATCGTTGTGGGTCGTGGCTTTAGCCACGACATAAGCCCTGTAAAATCGGGCGGCTTTAACCGCTGAAGCTCCGGTTTTGCAGCTTCCGCACCGACCTAATAAGCCGCCAGATCGCGCACCGCCCGGACGATATCGGCCGTCTGCGGCAAAATGGCGTCTTCCAGCGACGGATGATACGCGCAGAAAGTGTCCGTCGCCGCCACGCGCCGAACCGGCGCATCCAGATCTCCAAAGAGTTCGTCCGCGATGCGCGCTGCGATTTCCGCGCCGTAGCCCCACGAACGCGTGTCCTCGTACGCTACGATCACGCGGTTCGTTTTCGTCACGCTCGCCGCGATCGCTTCCCAATCGTAGGGGCTCAGAGACCGCAGATCCATCACTTCGGTCGAGACTCCCTCCCGCGCCAATTCCGCCGCCGCCACTTCCGCGCGATGCACCACCGCGCCATATGTAATGATGCTCACGTCCGTGCCCTCCCGCGCCACGCGCGCCTTGCCGAATGGCACCGTGAAGTCCGCGCCAGGATACGGCGAGCGGTTGTAAGGCTGCCGGTAGAGATGTTTGTGTTCGAGGAACATCACCGGGTCGTCCGATCGAATCGCGGTTCGCAGCAGGCCGCAAAGATCGAGCGCCGTTGAAGGCATGACCACGCGCAATCCGGGAATATGCGTGAAGGTCACTTCGCCGGACTGGCTGTGATAGATCCCGCCGCCTGTCAGATAGCCGCCAATCGCCACGCGAACTACCGCCGGGCACTTGAAATGTCCCGCCGACCGCCACCGCATGTTCGATAGCTCGTTGCGGAACTGCATCATCGCCGGCCAGATGTAGTCGAAAAATTGTATTTCCGCGACAGGCTTCAGCCCGCGCACGGCCATCCCCAGCGCACGGCCCACAATTCCGGCCTCGGCAATCGGCGTATTGAATACTCGTTTCGAGCCATAGCGCCGCTGCAATCCTTCCGTCGCTTTGAAGACGCCTCCCTTCCCTTTCACGCTGGGAAGATCTTCTTCGCGCGAGCAATCCGCCACGTCTTCGCCGAAGACCACGATTCGCTCGTCGCTGGCCATTTCATCAGCAAGCGTCGCGGAAACGATTTCGACCATCGTTTTCGTCTTGGCGATCGCTCCGCCGCCGGTATGCCCGATGAATTTCGGCGCGACGTCAAACTGCGCTCCAGTCGGATCAACGTCCGGCGAATAGACATTGGCGTAGATAGAATCCGCCGGAGCGGGCTGGGCGGCCAGCGCGCGGTCCGTGGCCGCAAGGACTTCGTGGTCCACGTCCGCCTCGATCGCCTCCATCTCGCTTTCCTCGAGAATCCCTTCCCGCATCAGGAACAGCCCGAACTTGGGCACCGGGTCGCGCTGCGCCTCTGCGTCGCGGGCAGCCGGAGTCTTGTAAAGCTTCTCGTCGTCGGAAAGCGAATGTGAATAGGGACGCGTCACGTGCGCATGAAGCAGGGCCGGTCCTCGCCGCGCGCGGCAGTGTGCCACGGCGCGCCCGAGCGCCGCATAGCTTTCAAGCGGGTCGGTGCCGTCGCATTCTTCGATCGTGAAATTGGGAAAATTCGCGGCGAGCTTTGAAATATTTCCGCCGGCCGTCTGCGCTTCCACGGGCACCGAAATCGCGTATCCGTTGTCCTCCACCAGGAACAGAACCGGGACTCGCCCCAGGGACGCTGCGTTCAGCGCCTCGAAGAATTCGCCTTCGCTCGTCGAGCCGTCGCCGCCGGAAACAAACGCAAGCTCATCGCGGTGATAGCTCAGCGAATCGCCGAGCGGCGCCTTGCGCGCCTGATCGAGCGCCTTGGGAAACTTTTCGTAATAGAGCGACGCCTCCGCCGCACCCACCGCGTGCAGCCATTGCATGCCGGTTGACGACGCGCTCGGCACAATGTTCAGCCGCCGGCTGCCCCAGTGGGACGGCATCTGCCGCCCGCCGGACGAGGGATCGTCAGCCGCGCCGACCGCTTGCAGAAGCATGTCGTGGGGAGTCACGCCGAGCATCAACGCCAGCGCGCGATCGCGATAGTAGGGGAAAAACCAGTCGTAGCCCGGCTTCAACAGCAACCCTGCAGCGGCGAGGACTGCCTCATGCCCCGCGCCGCTGATCTGGAAGAATATCTTGTTCTGCCGCTTCAGCTGGATTTCGCGGTCGTCCAGCCGCCGCGACAGAAACATCGTGCGGTAGATGCGGATAAGCGCATCGCGGTCGAGGCCGTGGTATTTCGAAGCGTCAAATCGAGTTGTTTTGACCTTGACCTGAGAGGCCATCGAGTATGCCTCCGACGGAAGGACGGGCTACTTGTACCACTTTCAGCCCATTATAGCCAAATCGCCTGCCGCGCAACCAGCCCGCCTCGGGCGCCGTGCCATCCGGGCAGTCCAAATTGGCGCGGGAGGACCGGCACCCGTGCCGGGTTTTCAGTCGAGCAAATCGAAGCGTTCCGCGAGCTTGGGGTGCTCCGGATCGCCGCTCCGCACCGTCTCCGCCTTGGCCGATTTGAACGGCTCCTCAGCCGGAATGCGGTCGAGCCACCGCTGGTGCGAAAGCCTTTCATGGTCCGAAAAATCGAGCCGCACAAGAACGCGGACGTGCGTCGCACCCTCCGCGCCGTCGCCCTTTTTCTCGGCGGACTTCTTCTCGGCCGATTTCTTCGCGGGCTTCGCAGGCGCGCTCTCCAAGCCGTCACCTTCCGCTGCAGCATCTTCCCGGTCGAATTTTATCGTCATCTTGTTGCCGAGCCGGAAGCCCTGCTTCCAGCCCTCGACCTTGTGACGTGCCTGCTGTGCCGCTTCTTCGTTGGTGCCGAAATCAAAAACGAATATCGATTGGGCCATGTACCTTTCTAGCGGCCCGGGAGCCGCACTGTCAAGCCTCACTTCTCAGCAGCAGTGGGCCGTCTTTCGGTCGCGCGCTATAGGCCCACGCGGATTATTTCCGAATGCGGCGTTCTTTACGAGGAGGTATTGCGGGAGGTCAAGCTGCTGCTCAGGATCTGCGCAATACAGATAAGGAGGGCGCTATTCGTGCAGGACGACACCGAGCAGAGATGCGTGAACTTCCAATACTCCGTTGTACTCGATAAAGCCGAGCTTCCTGAACCTGTTCATGAAAAAACTAACTCGCGCGCGAGTTGTTCCGATCATTTCCGCCAGCGTTTCCTGGCTGATCTTAGGAATCTCTGTTTTGGGTTTGCCTTGATTGCCGTACTGGGCAATCAACAGAAGCGCGCGGGCCAGCCGTTTCTCGCTGGAGTTGAAAAGTTGATCCACCAAGTCCGCTTCGATTCGAATATTGCGCATGAGCATGTGGCGTATGAAAAAATCAGAAAACGCCTGCTGCTGATGGAGGACGCGGATCATTTCCTTCCGGCCGATTCGAAGCATGACGCTGGATCCAATCGCTTTCGCGGTTGCCATCCGCACAAGCTGGCCTGCCAGGCATCCCTCGCCAAAGAATGTGTCCGCGTTCAGAATTGCGACAACCGCTTCCTTACCGTGGCCGGATAAGACCGAGAGCTTCGCGCCGCCTTTCTGAATATAAAAAAGTGTGTGGGCGGAGTCGCCTTGCGAGAAGACGGATTCTCCGTTGCCGTACTCCACGGCCGTGCCTGGCAGTCCGACTTTGGCGAGAAAATTCTTAAGATCGAAGGAGGTTTTTATGCGCGGCGAGATGGGCCACCTCGGCAACAAGAATTAGCGTCAACGACGCTTCCGCGCATGTCACGCTAGCGCAAAACGCTCCAAGGCAGATTCTGACGAAGTCTGATGCTTACGAAACCAAGCACGATGTGCCCGGCGCTCCCCTGCAGAGTTAAGGTGTTCGACAAGTCACAATCTCGCCGTGTTCTTCGCGAATGTACGTTATTGGTCAGCATCTATATCCAATTAGTCATATCTTCGCCTCATGAGCGACAAACCCTGGGACAAGGCGCTGCGGGACGCTACGCTTGCCAGTATCGTCCAAGAGATGTCCGGAAACGCTTCGGTTCGCTATAGGATCGCGAAGTTCCGCGTGGGGCAGTTGCTGTATAACCCAAGGACCCACGAAGACGGCTTTATCACCCATGTCTTGGCAGACGATGGAGTTATCACCTATGAAGTATGGGTGCCGAAGGAATTCAATTCCTGGAAAGCGGGCCACCGGAAATCAAGCTGGCTCGAGCGCTTATCGAAGTTGTCAACCAATTTTGGACTCGGCGCTCCCACTAAGAATTGAGTTGGGGCGCCCCCGCCAAACAGGCCTGAGGCGTTGGCGCGCTCTGCCGAGCCGACCTCCCGCATCCAGAAATTACCTTTCATCCCGCTAAGGTCTCACAACGATTCCGTACTAGAACCCTCGGATCGCCCTGACCAGCGGATCACCCGGGGAATTATAGGTAATGTTTCATTTTTCCGGGCGCCGTGTTTATGACCGACGGTCGAGAGCGACGAACTTGTTTTAAGGGTCTCGCTCGCGCCAGTGCGGCGGAAAAAGTTTCCAATCTCACGGGAGTAACTCATAAGAATGACGTATCGAAGTGAACATACTCAGTACCGCCGTTTCAATAGTGTCGTATAGGCAGCGGTTGAATCACTAAATAAATCGGCCACGACTGCTGACCTGCCTTCGAGTGGTGTGATGCGGGGAAATCAGATTTTTCACGAATGCTTGGGGCGTCCCTTGTGCCGCAAGAACCCATCGCGCGATCAGCGCCGAACCGCTCTTCGGCGCCAGACGGTAACTACGGAGGAAAACGATGAGTACGGTTACCCGCGTTTCGAACGGAAATGCCGGCGCAACCGGACGCTTCGGTCCGGACGGAAGCGACCGGCGCCGGCGGCGCCGCGTCAAATTGGCCATGCCGGTGCACATTTGGGGCGGCGTCGGCTCGACCGATCCATTTGAAGATATCGTGAAAACGATTGACGCATCGCGCGATGGCATGCTGGTTGCGACAGAACTTGGGGGCTATTGGCCTGGGCAGATCCTCGAAATCAGGCTCGGTAGCGGCGGCAGGCTGACTCCAGCGGGCACGGCGCAACGCGCCCGGGTGATCCGTAAGACGCTCATGCCGAATCGCCTTTCGTACGCGGTAGCGCTGGAATTCCAGAAAGCCGAAAGCATCATCTCCGAGGGACGACTGATCTCAACCCGCGTCCCCCTGAACGGCGTCGTGCTCTTTGTCGAGTCGGACCCGCGCATCGCGAGCCTGATGCGAAATTTGCTGCAGGATGACGGCTATCAGGTGGTGCATGCGGCGAGTGGGACCGAAGCCCTCGAAATTCTGTTGACCGCGACGCCCGATGTGCTCCTCGCCGGGATGGAAGGCGGCGAAGTCAACGGGCAGGATTTGTGCTCGATCGTGAAGAAGAGCAGCCGGCTGCGGCATATTCCAGTGATACTGCTCACGCGTTCCGGGCAGCCAGCGGATTATTCAACGGGCCACAAATTGGGCGCGGTGTTGTGCATGGCGACGCCCTGCGCGCCGAACAAACTTCAACACGCCGTACGGCTGGTCGCTCCGCCGCGTGGGTCGGACGCGTCCTACGCACAGCTGAGAAAAACGCCCCGCTATACCTTCGCCGCTGCGACAGAAATGACGGACGCTGAGGGAGTGTGTCTTTCCGGACGAGTTGCGGAAATAAGCCGGAAGGGATGTTACGTGGATATCCTCAACCCGCTTCCAGTCGGAAGTCTGCGCGATATGCACATCGTCCGCGGGTCCGGAAGCTTCATGACGAAGGGAAAGATCATTTACGTTCATCCAGGGATAGGCATGGGCGTCGCGTTCATCGATCCTCCGCGAGATCAGCTGAAGGTTCTCGACTTCTGGCTTGCCGAATTTGCAGCGGCGTCTATGTCGCAGCTTGTGAAAAACTGATCGTGTCAGGACATATTTCGCGGTTGTGGCACGGCAGTCCCAATCGGGGACCTGTGCATACGCACGCCGTTCCTTCCGATCCAATCTTGGACGACCTTGTTCAACGGCCAGCTCGTAACAGGCGCGCGGAGAAAGTGTCGAATACGTCAACCTGGGAGTGGCAAGTGTACTTTTTTGCACAGACGCCTTTTGGGTTACCGAAATATTGTGGTCATGGGATGGCATGAACAGGTTCGGGAGCCAGTCAGCGAAAGGGACTGGCTCCCGTAATCTGAAACGACCTCCAAATGCCCGCACTCTCACGAGACCGCGCAAAACAAACTGGGCCGCCAGTCCCTCGACTGAGTGGCCGGCCAGGCAGAGGGCGACCCTTGCGCATTCTGTTTGTTCATAGCGACGCTTTTGACGTAAAGCGGTGCGTCCGGGAGCTCAGCGCGGCAAATTTCGACGTTAGCGCGGATGTGGCTCCCGGTCCCGAGCAGTTTGTCGAACGCCTGAGCTCGATGGCCTACGACATTGTTCTGGCCGAGCATCCCTCCCCAAATTGGCAAGGAACGCCGGCCTTGGAGCTCTTGCACCAGATGGATAACCCTGTGCCTCTCATTTTTATGACCGGCCCACTGCCATTGGAAACCGTGGCGGAGCTCATTACCAGCGGAGCGGGAGATTGTATTGAGATGGAACATGTCGGCCACCTTCCAGTGGCCGTTCGTTGGGCGCTCAGTGAAAGTAACCTGCGCGCGGAGCGCGACCGCGCCGAGAAACATTTGCGGCATTCGGAGGCGCATTACCGCGCCTTGGTAGGAAATCTGAGCTACGGCATATGTCGCTGCAGCGCCGACGGCAAGTT
>PMUS01000045.1 GCA_003166795.1 Acidobacteriota bacterium
CCGCGGCTACGGTTTTTCAGTGCACACACGTTTTAGGCGGACGTACGCTCCAACCATTCCGCGCAGGGGCAGTTGACGGAAATCATATCTCTATCCTCCGAATCCATCGCGCCAGATCATTTCCCACGACGCGCGCGTATTTGAGGTGGCGCGCCCGGAGAGATTCGANNTCCAGCTGAGCTACGGGCGCGTGGAACTATTCTACTGCGAAATGTTTTAGCGGTGGCGTAAGAAGAATTTATCCGCCGCGTCCGCCTGCGGGCGTCGCTTTCCTTTGCGCTTTACATTCCACGAGACACCGCAGTAGCCTCCCCTCGGCGATCGCGCCGTCGCACGTTTACGGGGGACTAGAAATGGGATCACCAAGAGGCGAACTTGAATTCGAGCTTTTCACCGCGGAACCGCGCGCACTCGCGTCGAACGCTGTTTTAATCAAGGGCAAGGAAGAAGCAGTCCTCGTGGATAGCTGCCTCATCCAGAGCGAAGCACAAAAGCTCGTCAAGATGATCCGCACCTCGGGCAGGGAACTGACCTCCGTTCTGATCACTCACGCCCACCCGGATCATTATTTCGGCTTGAGCGCTCTCCGGGAAGCTTTTCCCAGCGTCAAAATGTACGCCCGGAAGGAAGTCATTGACGGCATGCGCGAATTTCGCGCGAAAATTGTTCACTGGCAGGAAATGTATCGCGGCGAACTTCCCGCGGCGCTGCCGCTTCCGGAACCTTTGGAGGGCGATAGCCTCCAACTGGATGGCCACGATATTTCCTTTATTGACCTTTTCATGGTGGAGACGGTGTACGCGACCGCATTTTATCTTCCCGCACAAAAGTCGCTCATCGCCGGCGATCTGGTCTATGCGCAGGCTCAGCATTACATGTCGGACGTAAACGATCCCGACACTTGGATGGAAGCGCTCGAGGGAGTTCGCAAAGTGGGGGCGATCGAGAAGCTATTTCCGGGTCACGGACCTGTAGGCGGGGCCGAGCTGCTCGATGCCAGCGTGCAGTGGATGCGCGACTACAAGGAGGTCGCGAAGCCGGGCGTTCGCTTCGTGGACATCGCCAGAGCGATGATGGCGCGCTACCCGAAGCACGCGCTCGCAATTTTGCTGTGGGTGACGCGAGGGCCGGGATTTGGTCTGTGCGGCGCCGCGGAAGCGGGGATGCCCGCGGGACTTTTGTAATCGGCTGGCGGTTCGCTTCGATCTGACCCGGTAATGCTTGCAATGCCGCGCGATTCTAGGGAAACTACGCCAAGAGCGCGCTGCATTTGTGCCGGAAACGAGCGTCACAAGGGCGCAAACCAGTTTGGTCGATTGCGGCAATTATTGGGGGGCAGATGAGCAGAAAATCGAAGCAAACGAAAAAGTCCACGAACGGCGCGGAGATCGGTCGCCGCAGTTTCATGGGGACTCTCGCTGCAGCGGCGGGCACAAGCGCCGTCGCCGGCACTCTTTCTCCCTTCGCCGCGTCCGCGAAGGCGGAGACCGTCCATTTTGCTTCCAACACTCCCGGGATGGGCGGCGGCGGTCCGTTCCGCGCGGAAATTGATATTCGCGATTGCGATGTCGAAGGCGAGATTCCTTCGAACATCGACGGCGCGTTCTACCGGGTCGGTCCGGACTGGCAGTACCCACCGATGCAGGGCAACATCCCGTTTGACGGTGAAGGCCACGTCAGCATGTTCCGCATTTCAAACGGCCACGTCGATTTCAAGAGCCGCTATCCGCGCACGCAACGCTTCAAGGCGCAAGCCGCCGCTCGCAAGAGACTCTTCGGCATGTACCGCAATCCTTTCACTGACGATCCCAGCGTGAAAAATGTCAGCCGCGGCACCGCCAATACGCACGTCGTGTACCACCACGGTCTCCTGTTCTCACTGAAGGAGGACAGTCCGCCAGTGGCGATGAATCCGCTTACGCTCGAAACTGTGGACGATTACTACACCTTCGGCGGCGGCCTCCATAGCTTGACGCACACGGCTCATCCAAAATTCGATACCGCCACCGGCGAGATGATTTCCTACGGCTACGAAGCCAAGGGAATGGCCACGGACGATATCTACGTTTTCTCGGCAAATACCAAAGGCAAGATCACGTGGGAAACGTGGATCAAGGTTCCGTACGTAGGGATGGTGCATGATTTCGCTGTATCACAGAAGTACATCGCATTTCTCGTGATACCGATGGCCACGAACGTCGAGCGAATGAAACAGGGCCAGGTGCACTTTGCCTGGGATTCCAATTTGCCTACGTGGTTCGGAGTGCTTGAACGCGGCGGTGACGGGAAAGACGTTCGCTGGTTCAAGGGGCCCGAGCGCTGCGCCACTCACGTGATGGGAGCATTCTCGGACGGCAACAAAATTTACGTTGATATGGACATGGCGCTCAAGAATCAGTTTCCGTTTTTCCCCAATCTCCATGGCGAGCCGTGGGATCCGAAGTCCGCCACCGGAACCCTGCACCGCCTGTCGGTTGATCTCTCGGACAAGACTCCGCGCGATTACAACATGGAGGAGCTCTACCCGCAGTCGGGCGCTCTGCCGCGTCAGGACGATCGGTATCAGACGATTCCTTATCGTTACGGTTTTATGCCGACTTCCGATCCGACCAGACCCCTGAATGCGAAGCTCGGAAACATGCCCTTCCGTCCGACCAATTCCTACACAAAATTCGATCACGCTACGCGCAAGACTTCGGAATTTTGGGTTGGCGACGATTCGGGCCTGCAGGAATGCTGCTTTATTCCGCGCAGCAAGGATGCCGCGGAGGGCGATGGGTATCTTGTCGGCGTGGCGAACCGCCTTCTAGAGGGTGGCCGCGCCGATTTGATTATCGTGGATACGCAGCGGATGGAGGACGGCGTCATCGCCAAAGTCGGGCTGCCGTTCCGCACCTACAGTCAGGTCCATGGCTGGTGGGTCCCGGCCTACGCTCTTCCCAAGACTTAAGAGTTGAACGCGTCTCCGCTCGTGGCGCTGCCGCCAGCGGAGCGCACATCCTGCGCAGATTGCGCCGGACAGGCCCACAATCCATGTCGGAGACGGCGACCTATGCTCCTCCTGCCTTCAGCCGCGGCCGGGAATCGTGGATCCGGTCGGGCATGGCTTTTATCTGTGCCATTGCGCTCGCAAAATTCCTGTTTCACCTCTACTTTAATAATCGCTACGGATATTTTCGCGATGAGTTCGATTACATCGCCTGCGGCAATCATCTTGCCTGGGGCTACGTTGACCAGCCTCCGCTAATTCCATTTCTGACGCACGTCAGTCGCGCAGTTCTCGGTGATTCTCTCCGCAGCATTCGATTTATACCGGCGCTGGCTTCCTCGTTGTTAGTCGTCCAAACGGCGCTGATCGCTCGCGAATTCGGCGGCCGTTTCTTTGCTCTTGTGTTGGCCGCCATCACCGTTTTAGTCGCGCCGCAGTATCTATCAAACGGCAGTTTGCTCACGACAAACTGTCTCGAGCCAAACTTGTGGATGGGCTGTGCATACTTCGCAATTCTCGCCATCAAGCGCAACGACTCGCGTTATTGGCTCTGGTTTGGCGTGGTCGCGGGCGTGGGGCTCGAAGAGAAATACACCGTCGCTCTTTTCGGCTTTGGAATTGTGGTTGGCCTGCTCCTCACCGAACAGCGCCGCTTTCTGCTCGACAAATGGCTTTGGCTCGGCGGTCTCGCGGCCCTTCTCGTCTTTCTGCCGAACCTGCTCTGGAACATCCACTATCACTGGCCTTTTCTCCAACTGATGCACAATATCCGCGCTGAAGGCCGCGACGTGGTCCTCGGCCCCGCCCAATACTTCATTCAGCAGACGATTCTCGTGCACCCGCTCACCGCGCCTATCTGGATCGCAGGCCTCCTCGCGCTTTTTTTCTCCGTGCGATTACGACCATATCGATTCCTGGCCTGGACTTATGTCGTCTGTTACGGGGTCCTGTTCGTCTTGCACGGTAAGAACTACTACCTTGCGCCCGTCTACCCCATGCTGCTCGCGGCCGGCGCGGTGGTAATCGACTACGCATTCGAGCGACGCTCGACCGCGTGGCTGAAGCCAGCCATAGCGATTGTGCTGCTCGCCAGCGGCGCACGCCTCGCGCCCGTCACAGTGCCGATGCTCTCGCCCGAACACTTTATTGCCTACGCGAAGACTTTGCCCTTCAAGCTACCTGTCATGGAACATGAGCACGAGCGCGCCGCGCTTCCGCAGTGGTATGCCGATCAGTTCGGCTGGCAGGAGATCGTTGACGAGACGGCTCTCGCGTGGAACCAGATCCCGCCAGCCGAGCGTGCCGACTGCGCCATCTTCGCGCAAGACTACGGCCAGGCCGGCGCCATCGACTTCCTCGGCCGCCGCGACGGTTTGCCTCCCGCTCTCAGCGGCCATCAAACCTATTTCCTGTGGGGACCGCGTGGCTACTCCGGCAAATGCATGATCGTTCTCGGCGAGCGCAAAGAAGTTCTCGAGACTTACTTTGATTCCGTGCAGTTCGTCGGCATTTCGGCAGATAATTCCTACGCGCTTGAAAAAGGAATTGGCGTGGATATTTGCCGCGGCCCGAAATTCGGAACGCTCGCGCAGCTGTGGCCCGGATTTAAGAAATGGCGCTGACGTATTGCCGGGTCGTGCAAGTATCCGCCCCATCTCGCGGTTGCGCGTCCGCATTGCATCTGATATAGATTCCACGGAACATACGTGCTCTCAATCGGCGGGGGGAGTCTTGGGGGGAATGATGCGAAGGAAGGTCGTCGCTTTCTGTGCATTGGCTGTCCTGCTGTGCGTGTTTCTTTCTGGTTTGCTGAATCCAGCCAATGCCGCTCCTGCGAAAGCCGGCGACTGCGATCGCGCTTGCCTCGATGGGTTCGTCGATCAATATATGGCCGCTGTGGCCGCACACGACCCATCGAAGTTGCCGCACTCGGCAAACGCCAGATACACTGAGAACAACGTCGAGATGAAGCTCGGTGAAGGACTGTGGCAAACGTCCGACGGCTGGGGCTCTTACAAGGTTTACACCGACGATCCCGAAGCAGGCCAGGTCGGGTTTCTTGGAGTCGCAAACGAGGATTCTCACCTGTCATGTTTTGCCGCGCGCCTGAAAGTAGTCGACAAGAAAGTCACGGAAGTAGAGGTGATCGTCGCGCGCCCGGACCGCCCCGGCCCGGCCGGTTCCGGCAATCTGACCGGTGGCCCCGACAACCTGAAGGACAAGCCCCTTTTCTCAGAGGAGGAACCCGCTGACAAGCGAGTTTCGCGCGAAAAGCTCATTCAGCTGGCCGATGGCTATTTCTCGACGATTCAGCAGAACACCGGCGAGATTAAGACTTCGTTCGATCCCGATTGCCAGCGCATGGAGAACGGCAGCGTAACGGCCAATAATCCGAATGGCACTGGCGTTGCCAAGATGGGGTGCGAGGCGCAGTTGAAGACGGGCCTGCTGGTGTTTGTCACGCGCTGTCGCGACCGCCGCTACATCGTGGACGAGCAGAAACAGATGGTGTTCGCGGCAACATTCTTTGACCACGCGGGAAATGTCAGGGATTTCAAGCTCGTCGACGGCTCGGAACATAAAATGGGCCCCCCGTTCGATCGCCCCTACACATTCCTGATCTTTGAGCTTTTCAAGATCAAGGATGGCAAAATCCGCCAGATCGAAGCCGTGCTCGATACCGTTCCGTATTACATGCCGAGTCCCTGGGTGAAGCCGGCGAAGTAGCGTGCGAGGCAAAATGCGAATCAGTCGAAATGTTCTTAGCGCCGCGGCGTTGCTGATGTTCGCCGCAGTCGCGGCTATCTCGGTGCGAGCGCAATCGGCAGCGCCGCCCGCCGACTACGATCCCAATTTCAACTACGAATGCGACCGGGCCTGCCTTAACGGCTTCATGGATCAGTATCTGGCGGCGCTCGTCGCGCACGATCCTGCGAGCCTCAAGCTCGGCCGCGATGTGAAATATACCGAAAACGGGCAGGTGCTGAAGCTGGGCGACGGATTTTGGGGCACGGCCAGCGGACTATCCAACTACAAGATCTACGCGGATGATTCGCAGGGCGGTCAGGCGTTGTTTCTCGGTTTGATGCAGGAAAATGGCGCGACCGTCATCGTCTGCGCGCGCTTGAAGATTGAGCTTCACCAGATCACCGAAATCGAAAACGTCGTGGCCCGCAAGGAGCCGGGAAGCATCGCGCGCCCGGAAAATCTCGTCACGCCCAATCCGCTCTTTGCCGAATCTGTTGCGCCCGGCGAGCGCCGTTCTCGCGCGAATATGATCGCGATCGCCAACAGTTACTTTAGCGCCATAGAAAAAGGCCACGCCTCCTTCGCTCCGTTCGACGCGAACTGCAATCGCATCGAGTCCGGCATCCAGACCACCAACAATCCTCCGCCAAATTCTCCCGAAGGCTCGACGAGCGTTCTGGGCCTCGGCTGCGCCGACCAGATCAAAACGCGCAATTTTCAGCCTGACACTCTGATCCGCGACCGGCGATTTCTGGTGGTGGACGAGGAACGCGGGCTGGTGTTCGTCAGCACGTTCTTCGATCACGACGCCACGCTGCGTTCCTATACGCTGGCAGATGGCCGCACAGCAAAACAAACGCGAACCGGACCTTGGACCTGGGAAATTGCAGAGCTGTTCAAAATTCAAAACGGCAAGATCATGCGCGTCGAAGCGATCGTGAATACCGGCATCTACGGGATGAAGTCCGGCTGGTAAGATTCGGCCGGAAAATCCTAGCGTTGCAGATGGTGGTCGAGATTGTCCATCCGGTGCGCATCGTCTTCAATGCACACGGGCGATTCCTCGAGCGCGACACTGGACGGCTTGATCACGCGGGGCGCTTCGGTCCAGGGCGCGATCAGCACGTTGGGATCGTCCACCGTGATCTGATAGGCGAGATCGCCGCCGACTTTCCAGAAGCGCTCGGTGACGTGCATCGCCGACGTGTGGAAATATCCGCCTTCACCGAACCACGTATCCTCAACGAAGTTGGTGGAATCAACCAGGAACGTGCTTCCGTCCCAGTGGCCGATTGCATCTCCGTAGTAGGAAGGATCGGCATCCGCGCGGTGCGGACGGCCGTCGGTGGGAATGATCCGGTATGGATCTCCGGAAGCATCCTCGTAAAGGAAAATGGTTTCGGTCGGGAGTTGGATGATCTGGCGCGGTGAGCTGATGCGCGGCACACCCGGTTTGCCGCAGAAAAAGACTTTATCCAGCTTCGCCTCGTGGTTCAGCAGATATTTCACCTTCTCCTGGAACTCCGGCTTGTAGGAAGGCGCCGGCGTGTACGGCAACGCGCCTTCGACTGCAGTCTTGGCAGGCATGCGCCCGCTCAAATCGAGCGTGGCATAGGTAACCGACCCGTTCTCCACTTTTTTCAGCGCTCCGCCCGGCAGGGCAATCGAATAAGCCCAGTTTCCGCTCAAGTCCGGATGGACCGCTATCGCGCTGGGCGCTTTGCTGGTTGCAGCCGTCGAATTCTGCTGCGCCTGCGCGGAAGCGGCCAACATCAGCGCTGCTGCGATCGCGCAAATAAATTGGTGTCTCATGATTCCGCCCCCTTTCACTTGGTGGTGTTGACGTCGTTCGGGCTTACCATCGCCAGGGAGTTTCCGTCCGCGAATGTGATCTTCTGCAGGAACCCGTAGGGCGATCCATCGCGCGCGCGGTTTCCTTCCACCGTGACGCTCTGTCCGATCGCTTTTTTGAAGTCGGCGCTGTTGACGCCCACACGCTTGAGCCAGGAAGGCGGCGCGCTCTCGAATTTCCAACTATCGACGCCGCTGCCGTCGGCCTTCTTCACGTCGATGTATACGGCGATGTGCGGGTTCACCCAGTCAACCTGCGTAAGCGTGCCCGTCAGAGTGAATTTCTGGGACATATCGAAAATTGACGAAGGCGAATGGTGCGCCTGCGCGGTTCCCGCCGCCAGAAAAATTGCGCACAGCACCAAAATCGCGGAAAGTTTGTACTTCAAGAGCCCCCCTTGTCCCGTCACTTTCGCGAAGTGTATCACAGCGGTACGCACGGTCAATTCCGCGAGGCGCCTCAAGGCGTGAAATCCCTTCGCGTCTCAGGGCGGGCCTTAGCTCCATTTGACGGCGCTTTTGCGGGCGCGGCGACCTCGAAAAAGTGTGTCACTTTGTGGGTGTACCTTTTCTTTGTTTTCAATGAGTTACGCGTGAAATTACTTTGCACGGTGTGTCACTTGTTTGGCGACGGCCGGCGAGCGATTGGCGTTTGGCGGCGTGCGCAAAACCCAGGTCGGGCCAACAATTCGTTCGTGCTCGCAGTACTTACTCGTTCGCAACGCGGAGTTCGCAAGAGCACAGACACGTTCGGACACGCCGCCGGCGTGACCTCAGTGCCGGCAGGAGTGTTGTGCCACTCAAACCAGAATGCGGATCAGGAGATTGGTGCTCTCGAGGTCCGGGCCGCACATTCAGTTGTCAAAGAGCAATACGCCGCTCGCCCAGAGCAGCGGGGCACAGATGCGCCCAGTAGCGGGGCGAAAGAGAACCCCGACTGACGCTAATTCATTTTGCGCGAGCTGTCTATTGTGGAAACTACGCAGACCGCTAGAGATTGAGGACGTGCACGTTATGGCGGCGCTGCGGCCATAAGGCTCAGTAACGCCGCAGCAAGCGGATCCAACGGTGGACTCGGTCAATTTAGCATTGGTGTCGCGGAGCGACGATTTCAATGAAAATCCGCGAGATTCGCCACAAGCAATCCTAGTGACAACTCCCATCGTCGCTAAACGTGGCGCTGACAAGCATTGCATTCAGGAAGCGGCTGCAACTCGTGATTTTCGCCAGGATTGGATCATTTTGCAGGGCGTTTGGGTCCACGGTTTTCGCGCCGTTCAGGGCCTGGCGTGCCGCCAACACGTCGTCCGCCCAACCTGTCAAGCTATCGGACTCGTTCTTGAGTAGCTGGAGAGCATTTCTGTCTGCGTCGGTGGACGCAGCCAGCGTTGTCTGCCTGAGTCCCTCAGCAACGCGTTCATGATAATCCTGGGCTGACGATTTGCTGGCAGCCAATCCGTAAGTAATCATTGCCCCGATTGCTCCGCGCCACTCTCTCATTTCTGCCACCTCGTCGATGGCCGCACTCGCGAAGTTTCGCGAGAGTCCGTCAACCGGTTGCGCGGGCGCGATGCTCCGCGCAGCGGTGGAGTCGGGGACGGGTATCGTCAGTACGACGCGATTTGACTCGACGGTGACCGCTCCATTGGTGGCCAGAGCCAACGCTTCAATATCGACGTACGAGCGCCCATCAATCTGCCGGACCTTCGCCTCCACGGTTTTCCCGTTCAAAACCAAGACTTTGTCGGGTGCGCTTTGAGCCGGAGGCGTCCCTTGCGCTGAGAGAACTCCCGCGAGTGACAGAACAAATCCAAGAACCAAAAAGGATCGAAGTTTGCGTCGTCTATTCATGATGTTCTCTCTCCGTGGCCTAGGCCGGGGCCGTCATGGGATTGCTGCAATCATTCACCATGACGAGGCCGAGTCTCTGCGTGACGGCGATCAGGAATGAAGTCTATCTCACGGTCAAGTTTCGCGACGTTCCCTTTAGCACAGTCGAGCGCGATGGGTGTATGAAGTTGGTGGGAACAGGAGCAATTTCCTCGGTACTTTCCCGTCTCGCGTCACAGTAAACGGCACGACAACGAGAAACTATCGTTCCCGGATGCGAATAACCCGCGAGGAAGAATCTGGCGCGTAGATTTCCTCGACGAGGGCGGCGCGCCGCTCGAGAATGGTGCGTTGATTCAGGGAACCTTTGTCCGTGATTTCTCCGGCGTCGAGCGAGGGAGATTCCTCGAGCAGGAGCGCTCGCTCCACGCGATTCGAGTTGCCGGTTGCGTGCGCGGCGAAGGATTCAAGCAGCGTCGCGAATTTTCCCGTGACGGAATCGTGCCGCAATACTGCGGCGGGAGCGGCGCCGGCCCCCAAATTCGACGCGAGCGTGCGGCATGCCTCGAGGTTCGGCACCGACATCATTCCCACAAAATTGCGATCGTGTCCGGTGATAATGACGTCAATCACATAAGGCGCAAACCAGTGGATGATCCTGGTGCGCAAGGGGCCGACGTTTACAAACGTTCCAGACGCCAGTTTGAAATCTTCCGCGAAGCGCCCATCGAACAAAAGGCCCTTGTTGACGTCCGCCGGGTCCACGAACCGAACGGCATCGCCGAATTTGTAGTAACCCTCTTCGTCGAAGGCGTGCCGCGTAAGTTCCGGGTCGCGCCAATATCCAGGCGTCACGTTCGGGCCCTTCACCCGAATTTCCAATTTGTCCCCGGAAGGCACGAGCTTCGCTTCCACGCCCGGCATCGGGATTCCAATTGCGCCTGCGCGCTCCGAATCCCACGTGCACTGGAGAGCCATCGGAGACGTTTCGGTAGCACCGAGGCCCGTGGCCATCAGAATCCGCTCGCCGCATGCTTCCATCATCAGCTTTCTATAGGCGTCCCAGAGCGGCTGCGAGAGCGCCGCTCCCGCATAGAACATGAATTTGAGCCGGCTGAAAAAATTCTCGCGCAGCTTCGCGTCGTCGCGAAAGCACGCGAGCAACAGGTCGTAGCCGCGCGGCATGTTGAAGTAAACGGTCGGCGCAATCTCGCGTAGATTTCGTACCGTTTCGGCGATGCCTGGGCTCGTGGGCCTGCCGTCGTCAATGTAGAGAGTGCCGCCGTTGTAAACAGTCATGCCGGTGTTGTGGTTGCCGCCCGCCGTGTGGTTCCAGGGCATCCAGTCCACGACGATTGGAGGCGCTTCGCTCAAAAATCGAAAGCCCTGCAAAATCATCTGCTGGTTGCTGCAGATCATGCGATGCGTATTGATCACGGCCTTTGGGAGGCCGGTCGAGCCCGACGAGAAAAGGAATTTCGCGACATCATCGGGCTTGATCGCCGCGTACGCTGCATCCACGGCCTCGGTGGGTGTAACGCCACAGAGATCGCCGAACGAAATGGAGTTGCGGCCAACCACGCCTTCCTCGGCGAACACGATCTCGATGTCCGAATCAATGGCAGCATCGAGCGCACGACGATACTTCTGGCTGCTGGAGACAAACACCATACCGGGCCTCAAAATTTTCATTACGTGCTTGAGCTTGGCGAAGTCTGTCGAGACCAGCGAGTAGGCCGGCGCGATGGACGCGGTGGGAATGCCAACGTGCTGCCCGGCAAACATCAGCAGCAGATGCTCGAGGTCGTTGTCCGAAAGGATCGCAATCGGGCGATCAGCAGAGAGGCCGCGATCCAGGAAGGCCTGCCCGAGGCTGCGCACTTTTTGCAACGCCTCGCCGTAGCTCAGATAGCGCCAGGGTCCGCCGGCATGGCGCTTCGCAGCAAGCGCGCGATCGGGCGCCGCGCCCGCCCAATAGATCAGCCGTTCGGTTAGCACTCGCGGATAATCTTCGAGCGGCTCCTCGGGGCGAATGATGAACGAGCCATCGGCCCGGCGTTCCATCGTCGCGCCCGATCGGCGCAGATTTACCGCTCGCACTTTATCCATGGCGGTATTCATGGTTCATCCGAGGAAAGAATATCAGGAAGGCTTTGCTTTGCCGCTGGCGGAAGGATTTTCATAGTAGAGCTTGAAGATCGAGCCGTTGCCTTCATGGCTTAGATTTCCGACGTCCTCGCGGAACACCATCAGCGGCGTATGATCGCCTCGCGGGACCAGGAATGCAACCCAACCTTCCGCGGAATCTCCAGAGCGAAGCGTGGCATGCAGCGTTGGCTCAAGCTGCTTGGCGAGAACGGCCGGGTCGTACGGCTTGTTATCGCCGGACATCGCGGTAAATTGAGCCTGGTCCAGAGCGTAGCTATAATGCTCGGGCATGTTCCTCGCTGAAAATTCGAAACGAACGCGAGCGAGCACGTAGTCATAGCCAGCGCCGGCCGACTGGTTCGAAGCGCTGGCGCCTTTGACGGCCTGCCACGCCTTCTCGCCGCGAACCACTTGCTTGACCGTGATCCTGACGTCGTAGAGTTCGTCGCCGCCGTTGTACTGGTCGCCAAATATGATGATAGTGCTGAGGGGAACGCCGACGGCTTGCGCATACGACTTCGCGGAACGAGACTTGCTGGTTTGCGTGGACAGCGCGCGGCCGGGCGCGGGCGCAAACGTCACTGCGGCCATCGAAATCAGCAGGGCGAGGTGGATTCTGCTTGAGTGCACGGGAAATTTGGATGCGTCGCCAGAAGCTGACATTACGGGCGCAAAATGTCTCGCACCTACGGCGCTTGGGATTTTACGGCTTTGTTTCCCAGCCCTGCCGGGCTGGGCTACCTTCTGCCGCGCCTGCGGCGCTTCCGTCAGGGTACGCCTGAGCTATATAAGAACTAGGCCAACGCTTCCACCCGAGACGCCGCCATCAGATTTTCGCTGGTCGCGGCGCGGCGCGGTTTCACTGCTGATTCTGCTGCGTCGGCGCGGCCGGCGCTACTCCGGCCGGCGGCGGTGGAGGAGGTGGAGCGGCGGCTGGCGGTCCGGGCATCGGTTCCTTCGCATCCAGCGCGAAGGTGTAGATGCGGGCCTTGCCCTGACGTCCGGAAAGAATGGACACGTACTGCTTTCCATCGAGCATGTACGTTGCCGGATTGCCCATTCCGGCCTGCAGCTTCGCGGACCAGAGTTCCGCGCCTTTGTCAGCACTGAGTGCCTTGATATCCCCGTCGCTGGATTCGGCGAACACGACGCCGCCAGCGGTCGTGACTGTGCCGCCGCCGTTCATCTGCTTCAGGCGCCAGCGCTCCGTTTGCGTGACCGGATCCCAAGCCACGAGCGATCCGCCCGGCGGAATCGGCAGCTGAGCGGCCTGTCCCGGAGCCGGCGGCGGAGGCGGCCGAAATACGATGCCCCAGTTGTACGCGCCCACTTCGGGTTTGAAAGTCGAAGCGCTCACGTAGAGGAAAGTGCTGTCGAGCGCCGGGAGGTAGACAAGCCCCGTCGCAGGGTTATACGACATTCCCTGCCAGACGTGTCCGCCCGCTGGACCCGGCGCGGCGGTCACGTTCTTGTCGTCATAGTGCATGTTCTGCGCTTCGATCGGCCGGCCGGTTTTCGGATCGAGGCCGGTAGCCCACGTGACGTTCACGTACGGCTTGCCAGAAATGAATTCACCGGTCTTGCGATCGAGCACGTAGAAAAATCCGTTCTTCGGCGCCTGCATCAGAACTTTGCGGGTCTTTCCATTGATTTTCAAGTCGGCGAGCGTGAGTCCCGGCACCGCGTCGTAGTCCCACTCATCGCCCGGCGTGGTCTGGAAGTGCCAGACGTATTCGCCCGTATCCGCATTTACCGCCATGATCGAGCAGACGAACAAATTGTCGCCCGTGCTGCGATATTTGATGACCCACGGGCCGCCCTGCCCGGTGCCGAAATACACGAGGTTGAGATCCGGATCGTAGGAAATTCCATCCCACGCGTTTCCGCCGCCGCCGAGTTTCCACCATTCGCCGTTCCAGGTTTTCGCGGCCATCTCCATCGCTTTGTTCTCAAACGGTTTCGACGGATCGCCCGGAACGGTATAGAAGCGCCAGACCATCTTGCCGGTATTGGCGTCGTAAGCGGAGACGTAGCCGCGCACGGCGTACTCGCCGCCGCCATTGCCGATGATCACTTTGCCTTTGGCGATGATCGGCGCGCCGGTAATGCTGTAGTCGGCATCCGGGTCGGCGGTCGGTGTGTCCCAAATGATTTTGCCCGTTTCGGCATCGAGCGCGACAAGGTGCGCGTCGGGTGTGCCGACGATCACTTTGCCTTCATAAAATGCGACGCCGCGATTGGCGGGTCCGCAGCACATGCTGGGGCCGGTGCGCTGGCGATCAGGTTTGCCGGACGATCCCGGGGGGAAATTTTGGTGGCCGACTTTCGGGTCCCAAGTCCACTTTTGTTGTCCGGTGCGCGCGTCGAGCGCGTAGACGAGGCCCCAAGTCGCCGTGCCGTACATGGTGCCGTTGACGATGATTGGCGTAGTCTCAACGGTTCCCGCCGAGGAGCCCGTGTCGTAATACCACGCGAGGCCGAGCCGGCTGGCGTTCGACGTGTCGATCTGCTTGAGCGGGCTGTAACGCTGGTCGCCGAGATCGTGCCCGTTGGTCAGCCACTCGTCGGCGTTCTTGCCGGCGTTTTTCAGAGCTTTATCGTCGACAGGCTTCGCCGGCGAATCCGCCCCGGCGCAGATGCCAACGAATGCCGCCGCAAGCGCCAAGACGAAAAACCACTTAATTCCGTTTGGTTTCTGCATTTCTGAACTTCCCCCCGTTGATTGTCCCGTGTGCCACGCGCCGGACACACCGCGCCACATACATATTCAACGTATTCCCTGAAATTTGGTTTCGCTTTGCTTCCCGCGCCGTGCCTACATCCACTTATCAATCGAGATGCTCACACGGTAGCTCATATTCCCGACCATGTGATAGGGATTCGTTTGTCCGCCGACGACAACGAAGTTGTACGCGTCGGCGCGCTGGTAATACGGAACCATGGCGTCATCTGGAGTCTTCGCGTCCGGAACCCAGCGGTTGGCAAACAGAGTGGACCGCGCGTTCTTCGCGGAAATCAACGAATTCTTCTGCAGCCAGTCGGCCAGCTGCTCCTTCGTTTTGTATCCCAGCTGAACCAGGCCCTGCGCCACGAGCGGGTCGCAGACGATCAACGCTCCGAAGAGCGGACCGAACGGAATGCAGTTGTAGGCGATGGCCTCGTGATACTGCGGCACCGGCTTCACGCCAAGACCGATGCCGCCCTGTCCCTGCGAGATGCTGAAGCCGACGAAGACGCTAATGACATTTTCTTCCGGCTTAAATCCTTTTTGCACGCTGAGCGGAGTCCACGGGCTGTCCTTCTCATTTTCGGGAAGGATGAGGTTGTTGTAGTTGACGCCATTCCCGAGCGTGCCCAGATACGTCTGGCCCGGTATGCCGGAATTCGAGAGGTTCCTCGAAAGCATCGTCCAAGCGCGCCCGATCGCCGCGTTCGGCTGAGCGAACGGACCCATGGCGCCGATTCCGTAATTCATGTTGAGCTTGTCGCGAATCGGCCCGTTGATCACCGCCGCAGTGGCGAAGGAATTGGTCGAGCTGGAAAGCGAAGTCAGCCCCGTTTCCGCAATTGCCAAAATAGCCGGCAGATATTCGGGCTTCGCACCCGCCATCACCGCGTTGATGGCCACCTGCCGCACGTTAAACGTCCATTCCGGATAGGAGCCGCGAGCCGGAGACATCTTGCCGACGATTTCATCGGGCTTGTGGCTCGTGCCTTTCAGCATTTCGGCGAGCTTCTCGTCAGTCGGAATGACAATCTGCATGAAATCCGTCATTCCGTTGTCGAGATAGTATTGCTGCAGATTCTCGAACGTGTCGGTGTAGGTGGCCGGTCCCATCGAAATTTCAACCGCTCCCGTCTTTTGCTCCTCGGCCGTCAGCGGCTGGGTGAGCGCGTCGGTCACCTCTTTCATTAGCGGCTTGCCGCTGACGGGATCGTTACCTTCGAGGTAGGCGTACATTTCAGCGTCCGTCTTGCCCCACACGGGATGTGGTGTGAAGCAGATGCGCTCGAGCGGCATGCCGCGCGAGGCGGCGTTGGATTTCGCCAGATCCTTGAACGCGATCGTAACCATGGGAGCGGTCGGGAAACCCATCTGCTCAAACTTTACGCAGTGACCAACGGTCGCTGGGGTGCACGTGCTTCAATGCCCGATCGCCATGATGACGGCGTTGCCCTTGGCCTTTATTTCCGCGTTCAGCTTGGGATCGTCATCGGCAAACGCCCCCGCTTTCAGCCGATACTCGGTGGTGACGCTGGGCATGTTCTTCTTGAACCAGTTTCCCATCTGATCGAGGAAGTGGTCCGCGCCGGGAAATCCGTCGGACACTAGGAAGATTGTCTTGCCGTCCAAGGTGCTCAGCCGCGGCGCCATTGGAACGAGCTGCACAGGAGGCGCCACGCCCTTGGGATTGAGCCCCGTAAGTTTCGCCGGGCCGGCCGGGGTCTTTACGGCTTTTTCTTTGGCTTCAGCGTTCGCGCCCGCCAGTAACGCCGGGGACATTCCCAGCAGCGACAATATTTTTCGCCTATTCATTTTCATGCGCACCTCATTCCCCGCGTTCCGCAGCCAATGGCCTATTTATAGTCCGCAAGCGGAGAAATTGCAATTGACCATCCGGCCAGCATCGTCATTCTAACCACATCAATTTTGGCGGGGGGAAGGATCCCTGTTGGCCGTCAGTTACGTCCACTTATCAATTGAAACACTCACGCCGTAGCTCAAGCTTCCGCCCTGAAAGAAGGCGTTCGTTTGCCCGCCGGCAACTACTACGTTGATGTCGTTCAGGTGCGGCCATCGCGGGATCACCGCATCATCGGGCATTTTGTACCATGTCGCATACGGCTCCAGTCCCTTAAGCGCGCGCGGGTAATCGAAGCCATACGCGAAATCGCGGCTCTTGTAGTCTTTCACCGTCTGCGTGGTGTTCTTGTACAGCCAATCAATCAGTTTTTCTTTTGTGTCGTAGCCGCGCGCGTGCAGATTCTGCGCGATCAGCGGATCGGCCACCACCAGCCCGCCGAAAAATCCGGTGAACACGCTGAAGAGGTCGCTGAACTGCTCTTCGTATTTCGGCGTGTCCGTGCTGGTTCCTCGCGCACCTTGCCCGGGAACTATGCCCAGTCCGCGGAACAGGCTGACAACATTTTCTTCCGCTTTGAATCCCTTCTGCACATGGAAGGGAACCCAGGGGCTCGCGGCTTCGTTTTCCGCGATCACCAGATTGTTGTAATTCAGGTTGTTTCCCTGCGAACCCATATAGGTGTCGCCGGGAACGCCGCCGTTGGCGAGGTTCTTCGATAGCAGCGTCCACGCCCGGCCGATTGCGGCGTTCGGCTGCGCGAACGGGCCCAGCGCTCCGATGCCGTAATTCATGTTCAACTTGTCGCGAATCGGCCCGTTGATCACGGCTGCGTACGCAAACGAGTTCGTCGAGCTGAAAAGCGATGGAGTACCCGACGCCGCAATTGCCAGCATGGTAGGGAAATACTCGGGCTTGCACCCTGCCATCACGGCGTTGATGGCCACTTGCTTCACCGTGTACTCCCACGGCGGATACGCGCCGGCCGCCATTTTGCCGACCACTTCATCGGGCTTGTGGCTCGTCCCGGCAAGCATCTCCTCGACCATTTCTTCCGTGGGCAGGAAGATCGGCAGGAAGTCGGTCATTCCGTTGTCGGCGTAGAATTGCTGCAGGTTTCTGGGCGTCTCCGGGCCATATTTTTCCGGCCCGATGTTCACGTGAACCATGCCGGTCTTCGATTCTTCGGCCGTGAGCGGCAGCGTGAGGTCGTCCACGATCTCTTTCATCATAGGCTTGCCGCTGATGGGATCGTTGCCCTCGACGTATGCGCGAAGCTCCTCGGGAGTTTTCGCAGCGACGGGATGCGGCGTGAACGTNNATGCAGTGACCGACGGTCGCTGGCGTGCACGTGCTTCAATGCCCGATCGCCATGATCGCAGCGTTACCCTTTTCCTTGATCTCTTTCCAAAGCGCGGGATCATCTTCCGCGTACGGCCCAGCTTTTCTCTTGAACACGACCGTGACGCTCGGCATGTTTCTGTTGAACCACAGCTGAATCTGGTTCAGCAGGAATCCGCCGCCCTCGAATCCCGTGTCCACCAGGTACACGGTCTTGCCGTCGAGGCTTCCCAGACGTGGGGCCATGGCAATCAGCTGGATCGGTGGCGGCGTGCCTTTGGGATTGAGGGTCTCAACTTTGGCTTCGCCGGAAGCTGCCTTTGGGGACTTGGCCCTGGAATTGGACTGTTGGCCGTCAACGCGCGAGCCAGCCAGCAGAGCAGGCGACATCCCCAGCAGCGACAGCAATTTGCGCCGATTCATAATGTGTGTCTCCCGTCTGATGCGGTGGATGGCCGGGATGAATCGAGGAATTTCATCTGCTGCGGATGTTAGCCACGCGGTTCGGCCGTGTCAAGAAAATGCCCACAGGCTGTGGTGGTCGCAAACTGGCGATCGTCCGTCGCGGTTGCAAAGTTGACGGTGCTCCAACCCTTGTTCTATGTATAATTTCCGTCTCGTCATACAAGTTTTCAGCTGCGGTACGGGCGAATTCGTCGCAGCCGGCAGAGGTGGGCATGCAAACTGAACCGAACATGGATGTGGCACATTTGGGCCATCTGGAATTGCTGACTCCCAAGCCGGAGGAAAGCCTGCGATTCTTCGTCAACATAATGGGAATGACCGAGAGCGGCCGGGAAGGCGACTCGGTTTACCTGCGAGCGTATGACGACTATGAACGCCACTCGTTGAAGCTTACCGCATCGAAAGCGGCGGGTCTCGGTCACGTAGCCTACCGCACGCGCAGCCCGCAGGCGCTCGAGCGGCGTGTTGCGGCGTTAAAGGGTTCGGGATTCGAGATCGGCTGGAACGATGGCGACCTCGCGCACGGCCCGGCGTTTGTCTGCCAGGATCCGGACGGACACAAGATCGAGCTTTACTACGAAACGCAGTGGTATCAGGCGCCGCCCGAGCTGCGGCCGTCCCTGAAGAATCAAGCGCAGCGTTTTCCCGCGCGTGGCATCAACGTGCGGCGCCTCGATCATTGGAATGGGTTGGCAGTGGATATCGAAGGCAACCGCGCGTTTTTCGAGAAATTCCTCGGCTTCCGGTTGACCGAGCAAATCGTGCTGGACGACGGCACCGAAGCCGCCATGTGGATGACCTGCACGAATAAGAGCTATGACTTCGCCTACTCGCGCGACCACACCGGAACCAAGGGACGCTTTCACCACATCACCTATGCGGTCAACAGCCGCGAAGAGGTGCTGATCGCGGCGGACATCTTCCTCGAGAATGGCGTCTACATCGAAACCGGGCCGCACAAGCACGCCATCCAGCAAACTTTCTTTTTGTACGTGTACGAGCCCGGCGGCAACCGCGTGGAAGTCGCCAACGCCGGAGCGCGCCTGATTCTGGCGCCCGATTGGAGACCGATTCGCTGGAGCGAGGCCGAACGCAAGAAGGGCCAGGCCTGGGGCCTCAAGACGATTGAGTCGTTCCACACCTACGGCACGCCTCCGGTGGATACGGTCAAGAAGGCATGACCATGGCTCGGAACTTCCGTCGCGCGAAATCGGGAAGGGAACCCGCGCGCGCGCTTGCGGTCGCGCGGTAAGCCGTGCCCCCACCTCCGCATCTCCTGCTCCTCCCTGGATTAGCCTGCGACGCCGATGTATGGCGGGATCAAGTGCGCACGTTTTCCAAAATCACCACAGTCGCGGTCAGCGACTACGGGCTGAGCGATTCAATCGAAAAAATGGCGATGGTCGCGCTGGATAGCGCCCCAGAGCGTTTCGCCGTCGCAGGCCACTCGATGGGAGGGCGCGTGGCATTCGAAATTGTGAGCCGCGCGCCCCGGCGCGTCGCGGGGCTCGCTGTGCTCGACACCGCCTACCGTGCGTTCGCTGGTGGCGAGGCGGGCGAGCGGGAAACGGCAGCGCGATTCGCGCTACTGGAACTGGCGAGGACAAAGGGCATGCGCGCCATGGCGGAATACTGGATGACGGGCATCATCCGTCCCGACCGCATCGTGGACAAAACGCTGACAGGAGCGATCGTCGAAATGATGGGGCGCAAGTCTCCTGATATTTTTGCCGCCCAGATCAAAGCGCTGCTCGAGCGGCCCGATGCCACGCCTGTGCTTTCGACCATCCGCTGCCCGGCAATGGTTTTGTGCGGGCGCGAAGATGCGTGGAGTCCGCTTGCAGGCCATGAAGAGATCGCTGCAATGATTCCGAACGCGAAGCTCGCGGTGATTGAACATTGCGGACACATGGCGCCGATGGAGCGGCCTGAAGACGTCACCGGCGCCCTCTCAGCTTGGTTTTCCGGCCTCTCCTAATCGCATGAGCACCCGTGCGCCGGGCACAGCCATTGGCGTCATTGCCGTCCCGCCTACATCGGGCACCGCTGACGGGCTCGCACGATGTGAAACGGCGCGCCAACTCCGAACTCCTCACCTGGTTTCATCGCGTTCGCGCATTGACGCAGCCCTTCCGCCCTTCTAGAATCCCAACCCGAGATCAAATACTATGATTATCGATTGTCACCAGCACTTCGTCCGCCTTGCCCGTCACCCGGAAGTGGAGGGCTTTCGCCAAGCGCAGCTTTCGGGAAAGAATCCCGATGTCGTTCCCGACATCTCGGATGCCGACGTTAAAAAGAGTCTGGAACAGGTGGTCAGCCTAATGGATACGCGCGGCGTTGATGTCGCGTTCGCCTCTCCTCGAGCGAAAGCAATGGCGACGCATGAAGGTACCGTAGAACAGAACGCCATCTGGGCCGATCTCAACAACGGCCTCATCCTTCGCGCTTGTCAGTTGAATTCCGGCCGCTTTGCGCCGGTGGGCATGCTCGGACAGCACCCTACGTGTCCATCCGAGCAGGTGGCGAAACAGATCGAGCGTTGGACCAAGGAAGGCTTCATAGCGTTCAATTTTGATCCCGACGGCACCGGCGGTCGCTGGCAAAACCAGCCCTTCACTGGAAAGCACAATTATCCGGTTTTCGAGGCGGCGCAGGGGTTGGACGTGCCGCTGGTACTGCACGGCAGCGAATCGATCAATAAGAACTTCCCGCATACGGCGGTCCAATATCTGATCGCCGACATCACGGGATTCGTGCAACTCATGATCGCGAAGGATCTGTTTCGGGACTTTCCGCGCCTGCGGTTTCTGATCCCGCATGGCGGCGGCGCGTTGCCGTGCCAGATAGGACGCTGGAGGGCGATCGCGAAGTATAACAGCTGGGCTAGCCCGGACGAGATCCTCGCCAATGGCAACGTTTTCGTTGATACGTGCGTATACAACCGCCTCAACATGCAGATGTTATTCGACGCTGTGTCGGTCGACAACATCCTGTTCGGCTCGGAATGCGACGGTGCGTTCCCCGGCGTGGTCAATGACGAAACGCACGACCATTACGACAATACGCGGCGTTATGTTGACGATTCGAAGCTGAACGCAGGCGACAAGGCCCAGATCTATGCCGTCAACGCACGGCGCGTTTATCCGCGTGCGACCCGCTGGATTCAAGCCGAGCCTTAAGCGAGGTGCCTTCGTGGCGCATAAGAAGAAAACGGCAAGGGTGGTTAAGAAAATCCAGTATCGCGAAGCCTATCAGCGCGCCTTCCCGCATGTGACCGAGGAGCTATCATGATGAAACCAGTGGTTGTCCGGCGCGTGGAGCAGCCGCCCGCGGATGCGGTCGCCGCGCTCGAAAAATACGGAGTGTCCACGGTACACGAAGCGCAAGGGCGCAATGGATTGCTGGCGTCGTACATGCGGCCAATTTACCCGGGCGCGGCGATTGCCGGTCCGGCGGTCACGGTTTCGCTGCCGCCGGGCGACAATCTAATGATCCACGTCGCCGTCGAAGTGTGCACCCCCGGGAGCATTCTGGTGGTCGTTCCGACGTCACCGTGCACGGACGGATATTTCGGCGAGCTGCTCGGGACTTCGTTGCGCGCGCACGGCGTGAAGGGTCTGATAATCGAAGCGGGATGTCGCGACGTAGCTCCGCTGACGGAAATGAAATTTCCGATCTGGAGCCGCGCGGTCAGCTCGCAGGGAACAGTAAAGGCCACGCTCGGCTCCGTGAACGTGCCCATTGTATGCGCGGGGGCTTCCATCGAACCGGGCGACGTGATCGTCGCGGATGACGACGGGGTGGTGGTCGTAAAGCGGGCCGATGCGGCCGAGGTTGCCGTGGCATCGAAACAGAGAATCGACAAGGAAGATCTGGTTCGGGCGCGGCTCGCGAAGGGTGAACTAGGCCTCGATATCTACAACTTGCGTCCGAAACTCAAGGAGTTAGGCCTCGAATACCGGTAGCCAAATATGAGCCGCCGCTGTGCAGCGGACGCCCGCTTGTTTTTCGGCTAACGCATGGCAAGGGGCTGCGTCTTAAGTTCAAGCCGCGCACATCGAAAGATTGAAACACACGCAGCCGGCAGGTGACAAGGAGCGTCAAATTGATCAGGTCCATGTTGACCAAGTCGTCTTTCTTGCTGGTTGCCGTTCTTGCAGTTTCCCTCTCTTCTTTTGCCGATTCGAAAGACCCGCTGCTTCTCCAAACTCCCACTCTCAGCGCGACCCAGATCGCTTTCGTCTATGGAGGCGATATATGGATCGTCAGCCGCGAGGGAGGTGAAGCAAATCGCCTGGTAACCGGGCGCGACTTGGAAAGCGGACCTATCTTTTCGCCGGATGGCTCGATGGTGGCTTTCAGCGGAAATTACGACGGCAATATTGACGTGTACGTCGTGCCGTCGGCGGGTGGCGAGCCCCGCCGGTTGACTTATCATCCCGGCGCGGACATCGCTGTCGGCTGGTCGCCGGACGGAAAGAACATCCTGTTCAGATCCCATCGCGCCAGCACAAACGATCCGAACAAGCTCTTCACGGTTCCGGTCACCGGCGGATTCCCGGTGGAGCTCCCCTTAGGGATGGCCGAAGAGGGTTCCTATTCACCCGACGGGAGCCAGATTGCCTACGTGCCTATCTTCCAGTGGGAACCTGACTGGAAGGGATATCGCGGCGGACAAACGACTCCCATTTGGATTGCCAAGCTCGCCGATTCGAGCATCGTCAAGGTGCCGCGCGAGGAATCGAACGACCGCAATCCGATGTGGGTCGGCAAGACTGTTTATTATCTTTCCGACCGCGATGGCCCGACCACGCTCTTCGCTTACGACACCGAAACCCAGAAAGTCACTCGCGTGATCGACAACAAGAATGGATTCGATATCAGCTCGGCGTCCGCGGGCAGCAGCGCGATCGTCTATTCCCAGTTCGGTTCTCTCCATATTTACGACCTTAAGACCCACAAGGACCAGGGAGTCTCCGTAAGCGTAGCGGGAGATATGCCCGGATTGCTGCCGCGCTGGGAGAAGGTCTCCAAGCGCATTCTGAACACGGACATTTCTCCCACAGGCGCTCGCGCCGTGTTCGAAGCACACGGCGAGATACTGACGGTGCCCGCGGAGAAGGGAGACGTGCGCAACATCACGAACACTCCGGGCGCGGCGAATCGCGACCCGGCCTGGTCACCCGACGGCAAATGGATCGCGTATTTTTCGGATGCTTCGGGAGAGTACGCGCTTCACGTGCGAGATCAGAAAGGGCTCGAGCCTCCTCGCGTCATCAACCTTGGAAGCTCGCCGACGTTCTACTACCGGCCGACGTGGTCGCCTGATAGCAAGAAAATCGCCTTCGACGACAAGAAACTGAACCTGTGGTATGTCGATATTGATCACCCCACGCCAGTCAAGGTGGATACGAACCTTCTGGAGTTTGATGAGAACGATTTCAATCAGGAGTGGTCGCCTGACAGCCAGTGGGTGGTCTATACAAAACTCCTGGCTAATTATCAGCACGCCGTGTTCGTCTATTCGCTCACGACGGGTAAGAGCACGCAAATCACTGACGGGATGAGCGACTGCCTCTACCCAAGTTTTGACAAAAACGGTAAATACCTCTATTTCGCGGCGAGCACCACTACGGGTTTGAGTGCCGCCGGCCTGGACATGTCGAGCGACGAGCATCCGGTGATGATGAGCGTGTACGTGGCCGTGCTGCGGAAGGATTTGCCTTCTCCCATTCTACCGGAGAGCGACGACGAGAAGTCGCCCGAGGCCATCGCTGCAGCGGGGAAATCATCCGGTGACAAGTCAGACGACAAGTCGGCAACAAAGCCGGCCGCGCCTGACGGGGAAAAGCCTGCAGCGAAGACTGACGAAAAACCAAAAGAGCCGCCGAAGGTCAGCATCGATTTCGAAGACATCCTGCAGCGAATCTTGTCGCTGCCGATTCCGGCGGCGAATTACGTGAGTCTATCGGCCGGGAAGGAGGGCGAACTTTTCCTGGTGGAGGGGCCGGTGGTCGCTCTTGTCGCTGCGGACGGTCCGCCACAACTGACCGCTTCGAAGTTCGATCTGAAAACCCGCAAGACCGACAAGCTCCTGAGCGGCGTATCGTTCTTCGCGGTTTCGTCCAACGGCGAGAAAATGCTCTACAAACAGGGTGAAGGCTGGTTCATCGCGGACTCGAGCAAACCGCCAGAACCCGGGAAAGGAATGTTGAAGACGGACGATCTGGAAGTCCGCGTGGTGCCGCGCGAGGAATGGAAGCAGATGTATCACGAAGTCTGGCGGATCGAACGCGACTTCTTCTACGACCCGCATTATCACGGGCTCGATCTGCCAGCTGCTGAAAAGGAGTTCTCCGCCTTTCTTCCGGGCATAGCGAGTCGCGGGGATTTGAATTACCTGTTTCGCGAAATGCTCAGTTACATATCGGTGGGCCATATGTTCGTGCGAGGAGGCGCGGACCCGGAAACGCCCCACGTGAGCGTCGGGTTGCTCGGCGCCGACTATACGATCGAAAACGGACACTATCGCTTCAAGAAAATCTATAGCGGTGAAAACTGGAATCCCAAACTTCAAGCTCCTCTCACTCAGCCGGGCGTGAACGTCAAGGCCGGTGAATATCTGCTCGCCGTGAATGGACGCCCGATCGCGTCTTCCGATGAACTCTACGCATTTTTCCAGGAGACGGCGGGCAAGCAGGTCGTCCTTAAGGTTGGGCCCAATGCAGACGGCACAGGGTCGCGCGACGTGACCGTCGTGCCGCTGCCAAGCGAAGACGCCATCCGCAATCTCGATTGGATCGAAGGAAACCGCCGCAAGGTGGATGAGTTGAGCGGCGGCAAGCTCGCGTACGTTTATTTGCCGGATACCGCAGCCGGCGGGTACACGAATTTCAATCGCTACTTTTTCGGGCAGGTCGGCAAGCAAGGCGCCATTCTCGACGAGCGATTCAACCATGGCGGCCAGATCGCGGACTACATCATCGACTACCTGCGCCGCGAGCCGATGGACATGGTGATTTCGCGCGAGGGCGCCACGACGTTCGATCCGGCCATGGCCATCTACGGTCCGAAAGTCATGATCATTAACCAATTCGCGGGTTCGGGCGGCGATGCGATGCCCTGGCTATTCCACAAGGCGCAGATCGGCACCCTGGTGGGCGTTCGGACATGGGGCGGGTTGGTTGGAATCGGCGGATATCCGCAGCTGGTGGATGGCGGGTTGGTGACCGCGCCGCGATTCGCAATCGCCGGATTGAATGGAGCGTGGGAAGTGGAAGGCCACGGCATCGCACCCGACATAGAGGTGTGGCAGGATCCGAAGCTAGTGCGCGAGGGCCACGACCCCCAATTGGAAAGGGCTGTCGCGGAAGCGATGCAGCAATTGAAAGATCATCCGATGCCGATATATAAGGCGCCGCCCTTTCCGGATCATCATCCGCAACTACCGCCCGTGCAGTAGGGACCGCGCGGCGGTCTACTCTGCTCGTCTCCGGATTGTTGCGAGTCCGGAACGTGAGGTCGCTCATGACTGAATTCAGCCAGGCGGAAATGCGTAATGTCGAGCAAGCCTGCTACGCGCTGGCCGTCGAGTACGCCGAGATCATTGACAGTCAGGACTACGCGCGACTCACTGAGGTATTCGCGGAAGACGCCACGTTTTTGCGGCCGACGGCTCCGAAGGAACTGATTCAAGGTGCCGACAAAATTGTCGCCATGTTCCAATCGCGTCCGCGCAACCGCCTGACGCAACACTTGATCAGCAATTTTCGCGTGCACATGGAAACCATGGACATGGCTGTCGGCACCTGCCGCGTCCTGTTTTTCAGTTCGGATGTATCGGAGCCCGAAACTCCGGAGGGAAGAAGAGCCGCGAGCAAGCAATCGATCGGTACCTACCGCGATCGTTACGTGCGCACGAAAAATGGCTGGCGCATTGCAGAACGGGTGGGAAGCATGACCTTTTACACCTAGGACACGGCGATGGCGAGCGATCCCATTCAGCGCATCGCGATCATCGGCTTCGGCGAAGCCGGCGGAATCATCGGGAGAGACCTTGCGTCGCGCGGTTTGAACGTCTCCACGTTCGATATCCTGTTTCACTCCACGGAAGCGCGCGAGGCCGTGCTTGCAAAGGCTCGCGAATCGAAGGTGCAAGCCGCCGAGAGCCTGAGCGCTTGCGTCCGCGAAGTGGAACTTGTGATTTCCGCGGTGACTGCTTCATCGGCGCTCGACGTCGCAAGAGAAGCATCGCGTCTAATGCGCGCCGGCCAGTTCTTTCTCGACATCAACTCCGTCTCTCCCGGTACGAAGCGAAAAATGGCGGCCCACTTCGAGGAAACGCAGGCGCGTTTTGTCGAGGCGGCGGTAACGGCCGCGGTTCCGCCGCAGCGGTTGAAAGTCCCCATGTTGCTCGGTGGAACGCACGCAGCCGAGCTGGCTGCGCGGCTTTCGCCTATCGGGATGAATGCCAGCGTCGCGAGCGATCGAATTGGAGTCGCTTCCGCCGTCAAGATGTGCCGTAGCGTGGTGATTAAGGGTCTGGAGGCTCTCGCTGTCGAGTCCATGTTTGCGGCGCGCCGCCACGGCGCGGAGGATGCGGTGCTTGCATCGCTCGACGCCACGTTCCCCGAAATGGGGTGGAAGGAACAACTTCCGGACTACCTCATCAGCCGCGTCGCGGAACACGGCAAACGGCGTGCCGCGGAAATGCGCGAAGCCGCGCAGGCGCTTCGAGACGTGGGAATCGAACCCTTGATGGCGGAGGCTACGGCCGAGCGGCAGGATGCGCTGGCTAAGGAAATTGGCAGACAGCCTCTCGAGCCGCGCGCCGGAAAGCCATTTTCATGGCGGGAGCTGGCCGACGCTCTCGACAACGCCAGCAAGTCATCCAGGAAGGTCTGACACCGCCATAAAATTTCCAATCTCCCCGCCCGAATACCACTAGAAAAACCAGAAGCGTTTTTTCCGGCGTGGTCTCGCGCCTTCGGAATTCTCCCAGCCCGCGTCATCGGCGAGTTCCGGGACATAGGGAATTGGCCGGTCTTCGAACACGGCCAGAGGATTATCCACCAGCAGCGCGCGCGCCACTTCCTCCCCCCGCGTCTTCGCCAGGAAGTCGAAAGCTTCCTTGAGCCGGAGCGGCCGCGAGGTCACGTTGTGCGCGTCGCTCGCCACGAAGTGAACCGCGCCGGCGTCGAGCCACTGCTTTGCCATTTCCTGCGCGGCGCTGCCGAACCTCCCAAGCAACGATTGTGCCGTCACCTGCACATAGCAGCCTTGCCGAAGCCATTTGAAAAGACGCTCGGGCTGCGTGCGGATCAATGGGTTGCGCTCCGGATGGGTAACGATTGGATGCAGCCCCGCAAGCTGCAACTCGTGCAGGGCCTGGTCAAGTGACGGCGGAATCGAGTAGTCCGCAAACTCCACAAGAAGGTAGCTCTTCTGGTTGAGCGTGAATCGGGCGGCATCGTGGCGGATATCCTGCAAGTTTTCGAAGCTGAGATGGAAGTCGCACCCCGTCGCCAGAACCAGCCGCCCCTCGAAACGAGCTTGAAGTTCATCCCGGCGTTGGCGTACGACCTCTGGAATGAAAGGGTGGTCCGGGCTCGCGTGTGGCGTCCCAATGACGTGCGTGACGCCGTCCTCGATGGCCATTTCTGCCATGCCGCAGGCCACCTCGAATGACGTAGCGCCGTCATCGAGGCCCGGTAGGATGTGGCAATGAATGTCAATCATCAACGGGGCAGGATAGCGCAGCCAGAAAGAGATGACAACGCAGACAGCGAGGCGCGCAAATCAAACGCGGCTCAGCTGATCGGCATGCTGTTTGCACAATCGGAAACGGAATCGTGGGACGCGATAACCGCTGCGCTCGCTATCTGGTCCACGCCGTCGCTACCTGCCACGCACCCACCGCGAATAGCAGGACGGCGAACAGAATCCGCATCCGCCGCTGAGACATTCGCTTCGCCAGCTCACCACCAGCCACGCCTCCCAAAATAACTCCGGGGATGATCAGCAGCCCCACCCTCACGTTCACCTGGTGCGCCCGGTAATACGCCAGAAACGCCAGCAGCCCGGTGGGCGGCACCAACGCGATCAGACTGGTGCCTTGGGCCGTGTGCTGGTCGAAGCCCAGGAGCAGGACGAGCAAAGGGACCAACAAAACTCCGCCGCCCACGCCGAAAAGCCCGCTGCAGATTCCGACCACGCACGCCGTGGCGAAGATGGCCGCCTGCCTCCTCGGACCCTCTCGCGTCCCCCTCCAGGGCGCCCTATACATTGGTGGGCTTTCCTGGCGCAGGCTGGGCCGCCTGACGCCAGAGCAATGCCGCGGACACCATCAGAAACAGCCCAAACAGTGCCTGAAGCACTCGCGCCGGAATCCCCACCGCGATTGAGCCCCCCGCGTACCCGCCCACAAGAATTCCGACCGCGCAGACGATCCCGGCGCGCAGGTCCACCTCGCCGGCCTTCCAATAGACCCACAACGCCCCCAGCCCGACCGGCAGCAGTTGCATGAACAGCGACGTGCCCTGCGCCATGTGCTGGCTCATTCCCAGCAGGCAGACCAGGGCCGGGACCACGATCGTCCCCCCGCCGATCCCCATCAGGCCGACCAGGATTCCCGCAGCCAGGCCCAGCAGAAGTATGGGTACGTTGTGCATCGCCGATTATGTTCGCCGAATTCTCGGGGTGGGGCAACGAGGGATATGCCCATATCGCGATTGGATACACGCGGGCGACCTTGCTCCCAACGGAGTTTGCGTTCCTGCTATGCTTTTGGTTCGCGCAATTAGCGCGATCAGGTGATCCGGAGCAGCCAGACGACCGGTCCAGGTTCTGGTCGTTCACGGTTAAACATAGGAGAAAAGAGCGAATGGCAGCGGAGCGCAAGCCGGAGTTTTTTGCAGGGAAGGACATGCAGATCGGGATCATCGGCTGCGGCTACGTGGGCCTGCCGCTCGCCCTGCGGTTTGCCGACGTGGGCCATCGCGTCATCGGGTTCGACCTCGACCAGACGAAGGTGGACAAGTTGAACGCCGGCCAGTCGTACATCCAGCACATCCCCGCCGACAAAATCCGCGAGCATGTGCAGGGGAAGCGCTTCTGCGCAACGAGCGATTTCTCGAAACTGCGGGGAATGGACGCGGTACTGATCTGCGTCCCGACGCCGCTGGATGAACGCCGCGAACCGGACCTGAGCTACGTCGAAAATACGGCGAAGGCGATCGCCCCGAATCTCCAGCGGGACCAGTTGATCGTGCTCGAAAGCACCACGTATCCCGGTACGACCGAAGAGTTGGTATTACCGATCCTTGAAAAGGGCGGCCTGCGCTGCCCGATTGACGCGGGGACCAGCGGCAGGGACGTGGCGACGGATTTCTACCTTGCGTTCTCACCCGAGCGCGAAGACCCTGGAAACAAGCAGTACGGTCTGGCGCAGATTCCCAAAATCGTCGGCGGAATCAATCCTGCGAGCGGGCGCGCCGCGATGGGAATGTACGCGCAGATCGTCTCAAAAGTGGTCCCGGTAAGTTCGACGCGCGCCGCCGAGATGGTCAAGCTGATGGAGAACATCTTCCGCTGCGTGAACATCGCAATGGTCAACGAGCTGAAGCAGCTCTCCCTGCGAATGGGCCTCGACATATGGGAAGTGATTGATAGCGCGGCGACGAAGCCGTTCGGGTTCATGCCGTTCTACCCCGGGCCTGGCCTGGGTGGGCACTGCATTCCGGTGGACCCGTATTATCTATCGTGGAAGGCGCGCGAATACGATTTTTCGACGCGATTCATCGAACTGGCCGGCGAGATCAACACGGAGATGCCGTATCACGTGGTCAGCGCGGTCGGCACGGCCCTGAACGAGCGCCAGAAGAGCATCAAAGGCTCGAAGATTTTGCTGCTCGGCGTGGCGTACAAGAAGGATGTGGACGACATGCGCGAATCGCCGTCGCTGAAGCTGCTGCAGCTGCTTACCGAGCGCGGGGCACTGATTGATTACAACGATCCGTACTTCCCGGAGATTCCGAAGCTGCGCCACTACAATTTCCCGAACAAGCGGTCGGTCGCGCTGAGCCCCGCTACTATCGCCAGCTACGATTGCGTGCTGATCGCCACCGATCACACCAGCTACGATTACGAAGCCATTGTCCGGGACGCGAAGCTGATTGTGGATTCGCGGAACGCCACGCGACGCGTCAAACAGGGCCGCGAAAAAATCGTCCCCTGCTGAGCCTGCCTGCCAATGGGCCGCCTGTTAACTCGAAGGGTTGCGTAGGACTTTAGTCCTATTGTCGGGGACGTACCCTGGTCCTATCGTTTGGTCTCATGGGCGCTCCCACGGCAGTATCGCAGGAACGGTCAAGTCTAAAGCTCGATCCGGGGCGCAGGCGGAGCATGCGCGTCCTTCTGAGCGTGCCGATCCACGTGAACGGTAAGGACAAAGAGGATCAGGAGTTCACCGAGGAAACGCGCACGCTGGTGGTCAACGCGCACGGCGCGCTGATTTCGCTCGGTGCCCGCGTAACGGCTGGCCAGCAGGTCACCGTGTCCAACAAATCCACCAGGAAGTCTCTCGACTGCCGTGTCGTCCATCTCGGGAATGCCACGGCAGGTAAGGTACAGACGGGGATTGAGTTCGTGCAGCCGTGCGGATCGTTCTGGCAGATCGATTTTCCGCCGGATGATTGGGTCACGCCGGAAGATTAGTTCGTCCCGCCTCGAAATAAATTCCACAAGGCATCATTGCGGCGCTGGGATCAGCTCGGCCCGTAGCGTTCCGAAAGGCAAAGTTGCCTGGAGCACCACCGGTGTGTGCGCCGCGTCGGTCGCTACCCATACGGCGATGTGGATCGCCGTCATTTCCTTTTCGTGCTGGAAGACCCTGACCGAAATGCGCGACGCCGTGAAATTGCCGGCGGGAACCGTGACAGCCTCGCCCGCACTTTCGCGGCGGGCGCGCATGTCGAAGATGTCCTTCCCGTCGTACACAGGTGCATCGAGCTCCGGTGTGCGCTGCCAATCCGCTGCGCGCAGGCTATAAAGCGCGCCGAGCGCGTCGCGCGTGCCCGACAGGACGATGACGCTTGCGCCGGGCGCTCGGGATTTCTGGCCCGTGGCGACGAGATGCTGCACCTGATCCGAAATCTTCCCCAGCTCATTGAGATGCGTTTCGAACTGGCGGCATTCGAGCGATTCAGCGTCCGTGTAGGAATCGAACTGATCGTCGATCGGGAATAGAGTGCTCACAGGGCTGAGCGTTTGCGCTACGGCACGGAAATGCCAGGTCTGCCAGCCAAAGAGGACACGGCGCTCGGTCACGCTCAATTGCACGGACGCAGCGGTTGCGAAAGCAGCCCAGGTGACGCGGTAATTGAGCGTCTCACCGGCGCGAAATGGCACAGGCTGTTCCTTGACAGCGGCCGCGGAAAAAAGGGCCAAAAGCGGCGCGAGCGCTGCGACAATGATCCAAATTGTGACAAAGCGCGTCTTCATCCGGGAGCCTAAAAAAGCAAGTCGTGATTCTTGCCCGGCCGAGGCGCGCCGGGTATATTCAAGCGTACCCGAAACGCGCGGCACAATCATCACAGCGTTGCGAGAAAATCCAATCGCGAGATTCACCGCGATGCAGGCGATTTCCGCGCAGCGGGATTTCGCGCGGGGAGGAATTCCAGCATGCGCTACCTGGTGACAGGTGGTGCCGGTTTCATCGGCTCCAATATCGTGGACGAGCTCGTTCGCCGCGGGCATTCCGTGGTCGTGCTCGACAATCTTTCGACGGGCAAGGAATCAAACCTTGCGGGCGTCCGCAGCAAGATCGAATTGAACACCGGCAGCGTCACGGATCTGGCGGCGGTTCAGGCGGCGTGCCGGGGAGCGGAATACGTGATTCACCTCGCCGCGCGGACTTCGGTGCCGCGGTCGGTCGAGGATCCGCTGGGCACGAATCACACCAACATTGACGGGACCCTAAACGTCCTGGTGGCTGCGCGCGATGCGAAAGTGCGCCGATTCGTCTTTGCCGCGTCATCGTCGGCATACGGGGAGACTCCGACGCTGCCGAAGGTGGAGACGATGCAGCCGGACCCCATCTCTCCCTACGGCGTGACGAAGTATGTCGGCGAACTCTACGCGCAGGTTTTCGGCCGAGTGTACGGCCTGGAAACTGCGTCGCTCCGATATTTCAACGTGTTCGGCCCGCGGCAGGATCCCACGTCGCAATATTCGGGCGTGCTTTCGCGATTCATGCTCGCGGTGATCGAAGGGAAACCGCCGGTGATTTACGGCGATGGCGAGCAGTCGCGCGATTTCACTTTCGTCGAAAATATCGTGGACGAAAGTTTGCGTGCTTGCGAGGCCGGCGGAGCATCCGGGAAAGTATTCAATGGTGGCACTGGCGTCCGGGTCACGCTCAACGAAGTGCTGCGCCAGCTCGAGAAGATCACGGGAAAGAAAATCCCGGCTAAGTACGAACCAGCGCGCAGCGGCGACATCCTTCATTCGCAGGCCGATATTTCGCTCGCCCGGAAAATTCTGGGTTACGAGCCGCGCGTGCTTTTCGAAGAGGGGCTCAAGCGCACGTGGGACTGGTACCAAGCGGCGTACGGGAAGAAGTAAGACGCGTTATCTCGTTTCTCGACTCAAGGTCGTTTTCCGCCAGCAAGAAGCCCCCTTCGCCCATGTGACAGGCGCACGGGCTGCCGCAGCCAGTGAATCAATGACTCGGCGATTCGCCGTAGATTCTGACCAAGCCGAAACGCGACTGAGGTGGCGAGCTTCGCTGGAACGGAATTTGCGTTCGGCTTAAAGCTTCGCTCGAAGCGCGGGATGGCGGGTAACGACATCGGCGTGCGAGGAAGCAAAAGTTTCTTTGGGGGCGCTGGGGCTGCGACGCCAGCAGTGCGCGAAGCCGGATTCAAGGCGGGGTTCACAGCCGCCGCCGCTTGAACCGGAGGAGGCTTTTGGGCGGCGGGCGAAGGCATTACGGGCGTCGGAGCTGCGACGGGAGTGGTGCGCGGCTCCGGATTCAAGACGGGGTTCACAGTGAACCGCAATTCGATCGGAGCGGGCTCCCGGGCTGCGAGCGACTTCGTGGCGTCCGGCGGCACGGCCAGCGCATCTCCCGTGCTGACGTTGCCGAAATCGAGGGACCGAGGAAACGGCTTGAAGTCATCGAATTGAAACTCGCGCGCGACCTCTTCCACGATCTTGTGCGGTACCGGTCGAAGTCGCCCGTTGTAAGCAGTCATGAGGGCCTGCTCGCAGAGCAGATTGAAAACACGCGGAGTGCCGCCCGAGTGGAAGTAAACGGCGTCCAAGGCTTCCGGCGCAAAAATCTGGTCGGGCGACCCTCCGGCCAGCTGCAATCGTTGGCGGATGCAGCCGTGAGTTTCCTCAATCGTAAGCGGTGCGGTTTTGCAGCGGAGCTGAATTCGCTGGCGGAACTGGCGAAGCTCGGGCCGGCTGAGCATCACATCCAGCTCGGGCTGCCCGGAGAGCACGATCTGAATCAGCTGTTCGCCGTCCGCCTCCAAATTCAGGAGCATGCGGATTTCCTCGAGTACGGGAAGTGAAAGGCCCTGGGCTTCGTCCACAATCAGGATCGGGTGATCGCCAGCGCGGCGGCGCGCGAACAACCAGTCGTTCAGCGTCCTCCGCACGTTGCGCTGCCTGGGTGAATCGTCGTTGATTCCGAAGTCGGCGAGCATGAAATCGAAGAGATCGCCGATGTCCAGATGCGAATTGAAAATGAACGCGAAGGTGAATTCCTGTTGGCGAAGAGAGTTGAGAAGGTGATTGATCAGCGTGGTCTTGCCGGTCCCCACTTCTCCGGTCAACACGATGAGACTTTTCCGAGTTTCAATGCCGGACGTAAGATCCGCGAGGGCCTTAATCGTCTTCGGCGTCCAAAACAAATATCGAGGATCGGGGTTTACGTTGAAAGGATTCCGCTGTAATCCGAAAAATGAGATGAAATTTCCGCCGTTGCCATTGGCGGGAGTATGTCCAAATCCGGGTACTGGGCTGCCGAGGACTTCACCTGTTCGGTCCATCTCCGCCTCCGGGTTCCGAGTCGTTGAATGCGGCGCAACAGCAACTGGAAACACATGTACGCGGAAGGATTAGCAATTCGCGGGCCGTGCCGTGAAGAATGAAGATGCTAGGGTTGCAGAGACTCGGGCCTGCCAGGATTACGCACGCAGGTTCCTCTGTGTGCAGACTAAATGCATCTAGCGGGATGCAAGCGGGCTAGGACTCTTGGTACGCCATGAGCGCCGCGTCGCTACGAAAAGAATCAGAAGCCGGCGGGGCGAGACGGCGGTGGTGGCGCCGTGGGGGGAGCGGTCTTGCACGGCGTAGGGTTCCATTTCGAGCCATCGGACTCGAGCTTGAATTGCTCGGTGGTGATGAACCGCGCGGTCAGATATTGCGGGTCCTCGACCACTCCCGTGACAATGAGGAACGGTTCGCCATCAAGTTCAATGCGATCGAAGAATTCTGTCAGCACCGCATTCCCGCTGTAGGGCGCCCCGTTCTTGCGCAGATATCCGGGCCGCATGTGAGTCGTCACCACTTTCAGGCTACCTGCGTTCGGTGACGGGGGCAGCCGCACAGGAAATCCAAATCCGCGCACCTGCGGTTGTTTTTCCCACGACGCAACCGAATCCCCCTGCCAGTCCGGCTCGCCGCCGCTCCATTTCGAGCCATCGAAGTGCAGCAGACGCTTTTGCATGCCTGCGTCGGTGTCAATTTCCAGAGTGCGATCGTCCGCCCACGTGATATGCAGCCGCTCCGGGAGGTGCATTATGCCGGCGGCACCGAACGCCCTGCATTGATTTCCATCGGCCTCGTCTTTCGCCGGATCCCACGCGCCGGCTACGCGCCGTCCCTCCGGATTGAGCGGGAGAAATGCCAAATCTCCTTTGGCAGGGGTCATCATGCGCCACCGCCACTCGTCGTCAATTATTGAGACCCAGTAACCGCTCAGATCGAGCAACGCCCCAGCTTTTGGAGTCGGCGCCGGTGGGCGCGGCCCCCCCGCGCCAGTCGCTTGAGCTGCAGCCGTGTGGCCGGATGTTAAAAAGGCCGACGCGAGTAGGGTACATAGAGCCAAGCATGTTTGCCGGGCACGATATGTCGTGCCCCTACGGAACCGCGCGCGCGGCCCCGACGACGCGCCCCCATGGCTCCTGCAATGACGGAGAATTCGCGCGATCGTCATCGGCCCTGCCCTGACTTCTTCCCCGGCTTTGTTGCTCTTTGATCGGGCTGATTTTTTGTTTGGCTCAGGTCGCGATAGACGGCCTCGATGAACATGTCCGTGGTCCAGGGTCCGGTGTCCGCGCCGTATATGCCGTCATAGTCGAGAGTTGGTTTTGCCGCTTTCACTTGATCTAGTGTGTCGCCCTTCTTCACAAGGTCCTCAATCCGATCGCGAACGATCGTGACCATGTCCCGATAATCGGTGACCGTGTTGCGGTCGCAAAGGCGTCCGTGGCCGGGGATCACGTATGTGCCGCCTTCTTCATTTTCGCGCGGGACCACGATTTCGATGATCTGGTTCAGCGCGTCAATTTCGCCGTTAATGCTTCCGCCCTTCGCGGCGGCGATCACGGGATAGTGTTCCGGAGTGACAATGTCTCCCACGCTGATCACATCAGAACGCCGGAAAAACACGATGCTGTCGCCATCAGTGTGAGCGGCATGCGGGTGTTCAATGATGATCGCCTCGTCATTGAAAAGGTCCCATCGGTCGTTGTCATATGTATCCGTCGGCCAAGATTCCTGCGAAACCGCGGTTTCCTTGACGGTGGGCGGCGCGGTCATTCTGTCGAGCACGCGCAAATGCGCGACGATGGATGCTCCCGCCTGCTCTCCTGCGAGACCGGTGTTGTAGTGGCCTGTTTGCGCGAGGCTTTGATTGCCGCCGGTGTGGTCTTCATCCACGCTGGTGTTTATGATGAATTCAATCGGCTTTTGCGAAAGCGTCCGGATCGCCGCCAGAACCTGCTCGCTCATCTGCGGAGCGCCGGTGTCTACGAGCACGACAGCCTCATCGCCCAACTGAACCGTGATATTTGAGCCTCCGCCGACGAGCATGTAAACCCTGCCCTGCACGTGGAGGATGTGGATGACGGATGCCTCAAGCTTCGGCTCCTGCTGGGCGGAAAGAGGCGACAACGCCACGGCGATTACCGCAACCACGACAGTCAGGATTGTTCGCGCGGCGCTCGCTGAGGTGCATGTATTTTGGCTTCGCTTCACTTCTGCGCCCCCGCGGTTTCCTTCGGTTTGGGAGGCGATGGCGGCGGGGGAGGGGGCGGCAGCGTCGCCAGTTTCTGCATGTACTCGGGGTACATCGTTTCCGCGCCGCCGCGAGCTGCCTCGAGAGGAATCCCGAACTTTGTCGGATATTCCGTCAGCCATTCGTTCGTTCCCGGCAGATGGTGCGGCACCCAGCCCTTGGGTTTGTCCACCTCATGCTTGGGAATACAGTTGTAGGATGCGAGGCCGTAACCCGGGTTCAGAACCCAGTGTTCGGTTCGAACCAGGGGCTCGGTGAGATAGACAGGATCCTTTACGATCGAAACGATCGTGAGAAAATCACCGTGCCGGATGAAGTATTCGACGGCCGTACCTTTGTCGCTGCGCGCAAGACCGTTACGCCGAATCCACCCTTCCTTCAGATGTGTAGTCGAAACCCGCAGCCTGTCGCCTTCCCACTTGCCCGTTGAAAATCCCGTCCACGTTTGCGCCGCGTAGTCGGGCGGATGCGGTCGCCCGTCCATAAAGATCGTTCGCTGGACGCCGAGAAAAAAAACCATCGTGTGCCACTGCGTGATTTCCTTGGTCAGCGGATCGGTCTCGGCCCAGATGCGCATGCCTCCCGGGGCGCGGAACGCATAATCCGCGGGATGGGGTTCGCACTCGTGCTCTTGCTGGTCCCATTTCTCCGCGGTCCAACTGTCGCCCCGGAGGCGCTCGGCGTCGTTGATAGGCAAGCCGGTGTAATCGCCGATGTCAGGATCTGTGGTGTTGTCCGGGCCGGCCGTCTGGCTCCATTCGCCGGATAGATCAACCTGTGCGCGCGCGGGCTGGGGCATGAAGGCCGCGGCAAAGAGCAGTAAGGAAGCCAGGATCATCGCTCGATGGACGGCACGCATGATTCGCCTGTGCTCCTTTGGCCGGGTCGCGCGTTTGCAATCGCGCGAACGGGAGATTCTATAGCACAGCAATTAGCGGGCAGGCACAATATTGTTGCGGAAATTGCAGATATACTCTGGCGGCCAGAAATACATGGGGGGCGGGACGCGAAACTTCGGGTGAAGGAGAGACGAAGATGAGAATCGCCAGGATTCTGCATTTGACCGCGATGGTGGTTGCATTTGCTCTGGGGGCCGTCGCCGCGCGCGCGCAGGCACAGACGCCACCCGATTTCAGCAAGGTCGAGATCAAGGCCACCAAGCTCGGCAACAATTTCTACACCCTCGAAGGATTGGGCGGCACGACCGGCGTGTTGGCCGGGCCGGACGGCGTTTTCATGGTGGACGATCAGTTTGCGCCGCTGAGCGTGAAGCTTATGGCGGCCATCAAGCAGCTATCGGATCAGCCGGTGCGGTTCCTGGTGAACACTCACGTGCACGGGGATCACACCGGTGGTAACGAGAATTTCGGCAAGATGGGCGCGATCATTTTTGCTCGCGAGGAATTGCGCAACCGGCTGATGCACCCTCTGCCGGCGGCGAACGGCACACCGGGCGTTCCTGCACCGGCAGCGGCGCTCCCGCTCGTGACCTACGAAGGGATTGTGAAGTTGCACATCAACGGTGAGGTCGTGGAATTGATCCCAATTCCGCGGGCCCACACCGACGGCGATACGATGATTTATTTCCCGGGACTGGATATCATCATGACGGGCGATTTCTATCGCTCGATACAGTATCCCAATATCGATCGGAACAATGGCGGCACGCTGAATGGATTGCTCGACGGCCTCGGCGTGGTGATCGGAATGGCTGGACCGAACACAAAGATTGTACCGGGCCACGGCCCCGTGGTGGGCAGAGCGGAAGTGATGGCAAACCGGGACATGGTCCTGGCCGTTCGGGATCGCGTGGCGCAATTGATCGCGGAGGGCAAGACGCAAGACGAGGTGCTGGCGGCGAATCCAACCTCCGACTTTGATGCGCGCGTCCCCAATTCCAAGGAGACGACGCAACGATTCGTAACCCAGTTGTACGCAGAGCTAAAGCCGGCGAAGTAGGTCAATGCAGTTTTGTTGCTTTGTTGCTGCTACCGGAAGGGCACCCCGGCGCGTCTACTCGGTGTACAATTCCGGGCGTAGTCGGCGATCCCAGCGTGAAAATTTGAGTCCTTGGAGGTTTTACTAATGGTTCGTTTTCTGAGTGCGCTTTTGTTCCTGTCCTTTTTCGCTCCGCGCATTGCGTCGGCGCAGACACCGCTGCCGCAGACACCCGTGCGCGAGGTCACCGACGAGTACTTCGGGACAAAAGTCGCCGATCCCTATCGCTGGCTCGAGAACCAGTCGGATCCCGAAGTGGTTGCATGGATGAAGGCGCAGAACGACCATGCGCGCGCGATACTGGCAAACATTCCCGGGCGGGATCAGCTATTGGAGCGCATCAAGGCGCTGGACAACGCTGGCGTCGTCGTTTCCGGGCTGCAAGTGTGGGGCGGGCGCTATTTCTACCTAAAGGCGGAGCCGGGCTCGGACAATCGCAAGCTTTGCGTACGCGACGCCCTGAACGGCGCGGAGCGTGTGCTGATTGACCCGCAGCAGATGACGACTGCGGACGGCAAACATTCTTCCATTGATTACTTCCAACCTTCGCTGGACGGCAAGTATGTTGCGTATGGCATTTCGCCGGGTGGGTCGGAAGAAAGCGTGATCCATGTAATCGAGAGCGCCACCGGCACGGTACTGCCGGACACGATCGATCGCGCCCAGTTTGGTTCGCCGAGCTGGCTGCCGGGCAGCCGCTCATTTTTCTACATACGGACTCAGAAGTTGGAGAAGGACGCTCCGGCGACAGCGCGGTTCCAGAAACTGCGGGCGTATCTCCATACTCTTGGTGGCGACCCGGATAAGGAGCCTGCAGTGTTCGGCTACGAAGTGAATCCGAACGTGAAAGTGTCAGAGGATGACGTTCCGGTGGTTGCCTTTTCACCGGGCGCGCCCGGGTTCCTGGTGGCGCTGGTGGTTCACGGGGTGCAGCGGGAATTCGATGTGTACTCTCTCCCGTTTGAAACCACGCCGGGCGCCAAGAGCGAGTGGAAACACGTTGCGACCGATGCCGACGACATCACTGGACTGGATGTTCACGGCGACCAGATTTTCCTGATGTCGCACGAAGGTGCGTCGCGTTACAAGGTATTGCGAACCAGTTTGGCCAATCCCGATCTCAAGCATGCGGAGTTGGTCGTTCCTCCAAGTGAAGTCGTGGTGGTCAACATTATCGCGGGGGGCGACGCGCTCTATATCCAGGATCTGGACGGGGGAATCGGCCGGCTCCGGCGCTTGCCCTATAGCGGCGGCGCGGTTGAACCGGTGAAATTGCCATTCGATGGCGCGATTCAGTCGCTATTCGCGAATCCGGTGCAGGCCGGCGCGTGGCTCGAGCTGGTTTCGTGGATCAAATCGCCGCTCTGGTATGCGCTGGACTCGAAGTCCGGCAAGGTGAGCGATACGGCCCTGGTGCCGAATTCCCCCGTGGATTATTCGCAAATCGAAGCCGAAGAGGTGAAGGCGAAGAGCGCGGACGGAACGATGGTGCCGCTGTCCATTATTCACAAGCGAGGGCTGGCGCTGGACGGATCACATCCCACATGGCTGGAGGGCTATGGGGCGTACGGGATCACGCTCGATCCCGGGTTCCAGCCGACTCTGCTGGCATTCTTCGAGCGCGACGGCGTATTCGCGGTGGCGCACGCGCGGGGCGGTGGCGAGTATGGCGAGGATTGGCACGTCGGCGGCGAGAAATTGACGAAGCAGCACACGATTGACGACATGATTGCGGGGGCGCGATACCTGATCGAGCACAAGTACACCTCGGCTGCCCATCTGGCCGGCGAAGGTACCAGCGCCGGAGGAGTGACAATCGGAGGATCCATCACGCAGCATCCGGAACTGTTCGGCGCGGCGCTGATTCGCGTGGGCGACTCGGATTCGCTGAGGTCAGAGTTGATGGCCAGCGGGCCGGAAAATATTCCCGAGTTCGGCACGGTGAAAGATCCCGATGGCTTTAAGGGACTCTACGCGATGGATGCGTACCAACACGTGAAGCCGGACACTTCGTTTCCGGCCGTACTGCTCACGACTGGCGTCAACGATCCTCGCGTGGCGCCGTGGCAGGCCGCGAAAATGACCGCGCGGCTGCAAGCCTCAACCAATAGCGGCAAACCGGTCCTGCTCAGGGTGGACTATGACGCGGGCCACGGGATGGGTTCCACAAAGTCCCAGCGCGAGATCGAACTGGCCGACGAGATCGCGTTCCTGTTCTGGCAGTTGGGAGTCTCGGGATATCAGCCGAGCGCGGCGGGGAACTGATCGGCGCATGCGCTGTGTATCGCTTGGGAGGGCGTTCGTATGCCCTATCAATTCGATTTCGACCCGACCCATCGGATTCTTCGATGCCGGCTCGAAGGGCGCGTAACGGACGAAGAACTCAGGGAATGCTATCGAGCCATCGAGGACCAAGCTGCGCGGACCGATCCGCTTGCCGGAATTCTGGATATGTCCGGGGTGACGTCCCTTGAGGTTTCTTCCCAGACGATCCGCGAGTTGGCAAAGTCGCCTCCGGCGATTCCGAACGCGGCCCGGCTGCGGGTTTTGATCGCAACGTCTCCTCCCGTCTACGGCGTGGCGCGGATGTTTGAATTGCAGGGGCAGGACACGCGTCCAAACTTTCACGTCGTTAGCAGCGAGAAAGAAGCATTCGCGATCCTGGGAATTCAGGAAGCGAAGTTCGGGGCAATCCCGGGGAGCTGACCCCGCTCGAGTGGGTCCAGGCACGACTACAAAAAGGGCATCCAGTGGTAGACTGCAGTTATGGCGACCAAAAAGAAGAATAAGAAAAAACTAACCAAAGTGAAGAAGGCTCCGCGCAAGAAACCCGCGCGGCAGAAAAAAACACCGGCGAAGAAAGTGTCCGCACGCAAGGCCGCGCCGAAAAAGAAATCGGCGCCGAAAATCAGCACGCGCGGAAAAAGCGAGCGAGTATCTTCGCTGGCGTTTGAGCCCGCCGGACTGGGGGCGCGTTCGGGCGGCCAGTCGGGAGATCTGCAGGGACTGTCCAACCGGGGCGGCGCGGATTCTGAGAGCGTGGACGAATTGCTCGAGGAAGGGAACGCGTTCGAGGCCGAGGTCGTGAAGGGCGTTGAGGACGTTCCGGACGCCGATGAAGGCGAGGTAAAAACGCACGAAGTGCCGGAAGATGACGTCCCGGAGGAGTATCAGGACAACGAGCCTTAGGCGCGGCGGATCTTCCTTCGCGAAATATTCGCAGAGTGACAGGGATTCTGAGATTTCCCGGCAAAATGCCGCGGTTGTGATGCAGTCCTCCCATACGAAAGGAAACTGATGGCGAGCGGGCCCACAGAAGCGGCGGTGGTCGAAGCGCTGCGCGGAGTCATGGACCCGGAGCTCCATAAGGATCTGGTGACGCTCGGGTTGACGAAGAATGTCGAAGTGCGCGACGGGACTGTGTCGCTGCTCGTCAAGCTGACGACGCCCGCGCGCTCGCAGCGCGAAACGATTGAGAAGGAGGTGCGCGCGGCGCTCGCGAAGGTGGCAGGCGTGACGACCATAGATTTGAAATTCGACGCGTCGGTGCCGGAAGGAGTCCGGCCGCAGGGCAAGGCGGCGATTGAAGGAGTGAAAAATCTGATCGCCGTGGCGAGCGGCAAAGGCGGCGTGGGCAAGACCACGATTGCCGTAAATCTGGCGATTGCGCTGAAAAATATGGGCGCGTCGGTCGGGCTGCTGGATGCGGACGTGTACGGGCCGAACGTCCCGGTGATGCTGGGAACCACCGAGCAGCCGAAGATGCTGGACGAGAAGACGATCATACCTGTGCAGTCCTACGGCGTGAAAATGATTTCGATGGGGCTGCTAAATCCCGGAGACAAGCCGTTGGTATGGCGCGGACCGATGCTTCACAGCGTGATGCAGCAATTCCTGCGCAACGTGCGGTGGGGACAGCTCGATTATCTGATCGCGGACCTTCCTCCCGGCACCGGAGACGTGCAATTGAGCTTGATTCAAACCGTGGCCGTGAGCGGAGCCGTGGTAGTCACGACGCCGTCGGTGGTTGCGCTGGCCGACGTGCGCAAGGCCGTGGAAATGTTCCGCCAGGTGAACGTGGAAATTCTAGGCGTGGTCGAAAACATGAGCTATTTCGCTTGCCCGCATTGCAACGGCAAAATTGATGTGTTCGGGCATGGCGAAGGCGAGCGGATGGCGCAAAATTTCGAGCTGCCGTTTCTCGGCGAGATCGAGATCGATCCACAAATCCGCATCGGCGGCGATACGGGGAAGCCGGTGGCGTCTCTTGGTGAGAATGCGCCGGGCGCGAAGAGTATTTATGCGATGGCGCGTCAGGTGGCGGCGCGGCTCTCGATGGTCAATCTGTCGGCGCCGGCGCCGGTCGTGCAGATTTTGTAACCGCGGTCCGATTGGCGATGGCGCCGAAGTACTTCGCGGTCCACATACGATTTTGGGGGTGGGCATGAATCTTCCGGACGCCCCGGTTACCCGGAGCGGTTTTTTCGTTACGCATTTCTTGACCGTCAAAGATCAAGAGAGGTCCAAGGCCTTCTACGTCGGCGTGCTCGGCGGAAGAGTCGTAAAGTCGAAGAACCCCTGCTACATCAAGTTATCCAACTCGTGGGTCATTCTTAACGGCGGCGGTCCCACGCCGGACAAGCCAGAGGTCATTTTGGAAACGCCCAGTGACCCGAACCGCGTGAATTGCTTCTTGAACCTGCGGTCGCCGACATCCGGGCTTGCGACAAGGAATGGAAAGCGAAGGGCGCACACTTCCTGACTGAGCCGCTCGACAACCATCGTTAGGAGTGGCGGTGTTACATGCGAGATCCGGATGGCTACATCATCGAGGTGGGGCAGTACTCTGAAAGCTCGATCAAAGTTTTTGCAGAGTGCAACGCCTGACTTGCCCAATTGAAGAAATCGTGTGCGTGCCCTCGTGCCGCAGTGGCGATCCGCGCCGTCCACACGCGAAAAACATTGCGGAGAGCTGAGGCGGCGCAATACTATTCCGCCGGGCGATACGGAGACTTATGAGCGAACTGGTTCAACTGAGCAAGGATGGCGATGTCGCGGTCATCACGATCAACAATCCACCGGTGAACGCGCTGAGCCCAGGCGTACCTGAGGGTATCGAGAAGGCCATCGCCGAAATCGAGAAAGACGCGAGCGTGAAGGCCGCGGTCCTGATCGGCGGCGGGCGAACTTTCATCGCAGGCGCGGATATCAACATGTTCGTCCAGATGACNNTGGTGGTGGCGATTCACGGGAACGCGCTGGGTGGAGGACTCGAAGTTGCGCAGGCCTGCCACTATCGCCTCGCGAGTCCGGACGCGAAGGTGGGTCAGCCCGAAGTGAATCTGGGAATCATTCCTGGCGCGGGCGGCACGCAACGCCTGCCACGGCTCGCCGGAATCGCGAAGGCCGTCGAGATGTGCACCGGCGGCAAGAACATCAAAGCGGCGGAGGCGGTCGAGGCCGGAATCATTGACAAGCTGATCGAAGGAGACTTGCTGGCCGGAGCCGTGGCATTTGCGCGCGAGATGGCCGGAAAGCCCGCTCCAAAGACCCGTGAGCGCAGCGAAAAATTGGGGACGCCGCAGGCAAATGCACCGATTTTTGCCGCGGCGCGCGAAAACGTCCGAAAGAAGCAGCGCGGATTGCCTGCACCGATGGCCGCGATTGACGCCATCGAGGCCGCCACCAAGCTGCCGTTTGAAAAAGGCTGCGAGGAAGAGGCGCGGCTGTTCGACACGTGCCTCTACTCTGACGAGTCGAAGGCGCTGATACATGTTTTCTTCGCCGAGCGCGAAGTGGCGAAAATTCCGGACGTCCCGAAGGAAACGCCGGTGATTCCCGTCAACTCGATCGCCATTGTGGGCGCGGGAACGATGGGCGGCGGAATCGCGATGGTTTGCGCCAACGCCGGAATTCCGGTGCTGCTGAAGGATACGGACCAGGCGGCCCTCGACCGGGGACTCGCGAACATCCAGAAAAACTACGCGACTTCGGTGAAACGCGGGCGGTTCACGCAGGAATATGTGGACGAGCGCATGAAGATGATCAAGCCGACGCTGAGCTACGACGATTTTGCGGGCGCCGACCTGGTGATCGAAGCCGTGTTCGAAGGCATGGCGCTGAAGAAGGAAGTGTTCGCCGAGCTCGATCGCGTGTGCAAGCGCGGCGCGATTCTGGCGAGCAACACCTCGACTCTCAACATCGACGAAATCGCGGCGACGACGTCCCGCCCCGAATCCGTGATCGGCACGCACTTTTTCAGTCCGGCGAACGTGATGCGTCTGCTTGAACTCGTCCGCGGGAAGAAGAGCAGCAAGGAAGTGATCGCCACGTGCATGCAACTGGCAAAGAAAATCGGCAAGGTCGCGGTGCTGGTGGGGAATTGCCGCGGATTCGTGGGCAACAGGATGTTCCTGCCGTACATTCGCGAGGCGCAGTTTCTGGTGGAGGAAGGCGCGGCGCCTGAGGGGGTTGATGCGGCGCTCGTGCAATGGGGCATGGCCATGGGGCCGCTCGCCGTCGGTGATTTGGGGGGGCTCGACGTGGCGTGGCGCATCCGGAAGGAGTTCAAACACCTCGAGAAGCCGGGCGCGCGGCAGCCGTACGTGGAAGACAAGCTTTGCGAAATGGGCCGCTTCGGGCAAAAGACCGGATCGGGCTGGTACAAGTACGATGCGGAACGGCACGCGACGTCCAATCCAGAGGTCGTGGAGCTGGTAAAGAAATGGAACGCCGAAGCGGGCACGGCGCAGAGGCAAATCTCGGCCGAGGAAATTGTCGAGCGCGAAGTCTACGGCCTGGTCAACGAAGGCGCGCGAATTTTGGAGGAAGGCTACGCGCTGCGCGCGGGCGATATAGACATCATTTACCTGAACGGTTACGGATTCCCGGGCTTCCGCGGCGGGCCGATGTGGTATGCCGACACCATCGGAGTGAAAAAAGTCTACGACCGCGTCTGCGAATTTCACAAGCAGCACGGAATGCTGTGGGAGCCCGCGCCGCTACTGAAGAAGCTCGCCGAGACAGGCGGCAAATTCGCGGACTACGAGCGTAGCGCCGCGCAAGCGACGGATTAGAAGCTGCGAACGGACGACTTGCTGCGGTAGTGGCAGCGCAAAGGAAGGCGCCGCTTCGCGCCGCCGGTTTTATGTCGGAGCTAAAGCTCCGACCTCCTAAACGGCTCTAAATCGTGTCGCGCAGTCGGTTCAGATCGCGACTCCCTCAGCCGCGCGCTCTTCCCTCGTAAGGTCAGGCGGTGCATATTCGGCTCCAATCCTCCTAAACAGATCTAAATTACTTCGCGGCAGGAGTAAGGCCGAACGCGCCGGACTGAAATTCGAAGGACGCGGGCAAGTGTTCCGCGAAGTAGCTCAAATCGTGCCGGCCCGGGTAGAGATGAAATTCGTGCGGGATTTTTCGTGACACCAGCAGATCGTGGAACGCCTGCGCGCCGCGATTGAAGCCAAAGTCATCCTCGGTTCCGCAATCGAAATAGATTTTCAAACCTACCGACGGCGGCCCATCGCGCGCGAGCGTGAAGGGACTATTGCGGTCCCAGAACGCCCGATCGAACGGCGTGCCGAATGCTCCGCCGAGCGCCCGGGACAAGGCCTGGGCGCTGGCGCTGTCAAAATTGCCCTCGGGCAGCTTGGCGATCAGCGCCGCGCTGTGCGCGCTCACGGAGCCGAACAAACCCGGATGGCGGAACGCCAGATGCAGCGCGCCATAGCCGCCCATGGAAACGCCGGAAATGCCGCGGTTTCGGCGTCCCTCGCGGAAGCGATAGTGAGATTCGATGAAGGGAAGAAATTCCTTCACCAGGAAGTCCTCGTAGCGTTGGTGTCCGTCGCGCGAGTTGATGAAGAAGGACCGGTCGCCGTCGGGCGCGACGATCAGGAATTCACCGATCTGTTTCTGGTCCCACAGATCTTGAATCAGGTTCCAGCCGCCCGAATCGAGAAGAGCCTGTTCGTTTTGTCCGAGCCCGTGCAGGAAATAGAGCACCGGATAGCGGCGCATCTTCTCTGAATCGTAACTAGGAGGCAGCAGCACACAATACCCCACGGAGCGCGCGAGGATTTTGCTCGGGACCGAACGGCATTCCGCGCGGCCGGCGGCGTGTGCCGGTATCGCAATAAATACGAGGAGAATCGCTGCCAGGATCCAGCGACAAGCCCTATTCATACCGCAGGGCCTGGACGGGGTCGAGCTTCGCCGCGCGCGAGGCGGGATACATTCCGGCGACGAGGCTCACGGCTATCGAAAAGCCAATTGCTGCTGCGACCATCCACCACGGCACGGCGGTGACGCTGATCGCGGGCAGGTCGCGCCGGGCCAGGTAAATGTTCGTGCCGAAATTGATCGCGCGGCCGATCAGCCAGCCGATCAGAACGCCGAAAATTCCGCCGAGCAATCCCATCGCGCCTGCCTCGACGAAGAAGAGTCTGCGCACGTCACCATCGGCCGCGCCCAGCGCTTTCAGGATGCCAATCTCGCGCCGCCGTTCCAGAATTGCCATGACGAGCGTATTGATGATTCCCAGCGACGCCACGACCAGCGCCAGGCTGCCGAAAATTCCTAGGAAAAGATCAAATACGGCGAAGACCAGGCCCAGGCTCCGCGTCGCGTCGAGCAGAGAATAGGCGGCAAAGCCCATTTGTTTGATCGAGTCTTCGGCGTCCTTTACTTTGGACGCGCCGGTGAGGCGCACTGTAAGGCTGTCGTAGGTGCGTTTGGAGGGTGTGTCGCGCAGGAGGTCGCGCAAATCGTTCGTCTGAGCGGTGCGCAGCGTTTCCGCGACTTTCAAGGGAATGAAGAGCCGGGCGCGGCCGAAGGCTCCAAAGCCTCCCGCGGGATCCGTCTCGATGATCCCCACGATGCGGAGTTTTTCCTCGCGCGGCACGATGGAGTAGCCGTCGGACTTGCCGCCTCCCGATTCCGCGGGAAGCGCCTGGCGCTCGGCATAGCGGAGTATGACCTGGTTGCCGATCACGGACTCCGGCGGGGTCGCGAGCTGGCGCGCGAGCTCGACCTGCACGATTGCCTCGTCCGCCGAAGGCCCGGAAAAGAACGAGCCCTTCATCTGATCGAACGCGCCGTCGTTTCGGTCCGAAGGCGCGACGCCTGACACTACGGTCGCGTAAGGATTTCCGGCGTAGTGAATTTCAGTGGGAAAGCGGATTTCGGGATAGACGGCGACGACATTGGGCAACGCCTCGAGCTGATGGCGGCCATCGTCGTCGAGCGTCCGAACCGGCGCGAGCGGAGCCGGACTGGGATTTTCCATCCGGCGGAGACTTGGAGTGTTCGGCTTCGCGGTTACGAAAATCGCGTCGAAGAGGCCGGTGCGAGAGAGGCGATCGCTGGCCAGGTTCTGCAGACCGACTCCGAGAGAAAGCATGGCGACCAACGACGCCACGCCGACGGCGATTCCGACCGTTGTAAGCGAATTGCGCAGCGCCGCCTCGCGAAGATTGCGCGCGGCCAGTTCCGCCAGGTCGCGGCCCTTCATGACACGCTCCCGTCGCTGACAAGTTTGCCGTCGCCCATCAGGATCAAGCGGTGAGCGAAGCGCTCAGCGCGCGGTTGTTCATGCGTCACCATCACGATGGTCATTCCCAGCGTCTCGTTGATTTCGCGCAGCAGGAGCATAATTTCGTCGCCGGTCGCGCTGTCGAGGTTTCCAGTGGGCTCGTCTGCGAGCAAAATGGTTGGCTTATTGACCAGCGCGCGGGCGAGCGCGGCGCGCTGCTGTTCGCCGCCGGAAAGTTCGCTGGGGCGATGAGTGAGCCGGGCGCTGAGGCGCACTCGATCCACCGCTTCGCGGACACGGCTGGTGCGCTCGCTGCGTTCGACCTCCGCCAGGCGCAGCGGGAGCTCGACATTTTCTTCCAGAGTCATCCGCGGCAGCAAGTTGAAGGCCTGAAAAACAATGCCGATCGTGTGGCTGCGGTGCTTGGCCAACTCCTCGGAACTCATCTCGGCAAGATTGCGGTCGTGAGCGAAGATCGCTCCCGACGTGGGCCGGTCGAGTCCCGCCATTAGGTTCAGCAGCGTTGATTTGCCCGAACCTGAACTCCCGAGCAGGGCGACGAATTCTCCCGCGCCGATGCTCAGGGTGACGTTGTCGGCCGCGCGCACGAGCGTTTCGCCCATTTGATAGTGTCGCGTTACTTGCTGCAGGCGGATGGCGGCTTGGCCGGGTATAGGGGCGCTAGTGGTCATTATTTCGCTCTATATGTTACTACGCGCGGGACCGGTCCGATGTTGCCGCGCGCTGTTGATTTACGGCGGCGCCGTGACCTGGCTCGATTCGCTGTAAAGGCATCCTGGGGTTGCGCAAATAAAAAGGCCCCGGCGCGCGGTGGCCGGGGCCCTTCGGTTGTTCCGCAACTATTGATTAGCAGCTACCCCGCTTACCTACGTGCGCCGTTGTGTTTGTCCCTGTAGATGGCGCGCGAAGTACCATTCTGGCTCTGGTTGATCGCTTTCTTGTCGGCGCCGGTAAGTCTGCCACCGTTCGCCTGCTTGTCTGCGCTCACTTCGCGGTTGATGCCTTGTTCCCGATTTTCGAGCCTCGACGTTTCGCCGGCAGTCAGCTGGCCGCTTTTGACTCCCTGTGCGATGCGGTCCTGCTGGTTCTGGCGGCGCTGGCCGATTTCACCGTTGCCGTAATGCGCCGTGTTGGCGTTGTGCTTGTCGTCGTAAATCTGATTCGACAAGTGGTTCTGCTGATTGTTCAGGGTGGAGCGGTCGGCGGCGGTCAGGTGGCTGTCGTCGTCCGAGCGCATCGTACGCTCTTCCTGGTTCACGCCGGCTTCTTTGGTTTCCAGGTTCTTGGTTTCACCGGCAGTGAGCTGCCCGCTGTCGATTCCCTGTGCGATGCGATCCTGCTGATTGTCCTTGCGCTGCGCGATCGTTGCGGGTTTGTCCGCGGGCGTCGCTGTGGAGCTGGTATCGGACTGCTGAGCAAACGCGGACGGCACGCACATAGCTATCACGGCCGCCGCACTCAAAATAAGATTGCGAGTTTTCATGATGACGTTCCTCCCAGTAAGATGGTGCTGATTTTAAGTGCCAGCCCCCAAGAGCTGATGTGGAGGCCGTATGCTTAATGAAACACGAGGTGGAGAGGAAAGTTGCGGCTGCGTTTCGCCTACGCACAACCGGTTGAAGTGCGGATGCGTAGACCCTATCGATTTCTTGCGATCCCGGGCGACGCCCCTCGCGGCGAGTACGCGCTGGATGCGTGTATAATGCGCGACGGCCGATTTGAAGCCCATAACCATCGCCAATCTAGCTCATCGAAAATATGCACTACCGCACGGCAGGGCGCGCAGTTAGAGTGCTGTCTGAGGCTTTTAACCGGCGCACGGGCGCCCCAACAAGCCTCTCTCGGCGTAGTCTCATGGGGTCCCAAGTCGAAAGACCAGAGAGTCGAGACGAAAAACGATGACAAAAGTGGAAGCGGTGATTCAAACCTCGAAGCTCGATCCGGTCAAAGACGCGCTTCACGAGATCGGCGTCGAGGGCATGACGGTTCTGGAGGCCCGCGGGCATGGCCGGCAGAAAGGCCATACCGAGTTCTACCGCGGCCGGGAATACACGGTTGATCTGATCCCCAAGATCAAGATCGAGTTGGTCCTGGCGGATGACCTGGTTGAAAAGGCGGTCCAGACGATCGTGACGGCAGCGCGCACGGGGAAAATCGGCGACGGCAAGATTTTTCTTTCGAAGGTTGACGACGCCATTCGGATTCGCAACGACGAGCGCGGAGACAGCGCGCTTTAACGGGCGCCGGTCGAGCAGGTGCCTAAGGAACGGCGCGTGCCAGCGTGGCGAAACGCCGCGACCGAGCGAGCGAAGCGCGGCATCGGCTCAAAGTCCCGTCACACACGTATGTCCACGAAACAAGCACCCGAAAGCGATCTGCGCGAATTCTATGCCGCTGAATCGGCGCGCATTCGCGAGGAATTCGCCGCCAGGAGCGATGGTCGCGCCGCGGTCCATGGACGCACCGCGCTCGTGGAATCCATTGCGATGCGCCTTTGGAAGGAATTGATCTCCCTGGACACCGCTGGCCCTCAGAATTTTGCGCTGGTTGCGCTCGGAGGATTCGGCCGCCGCTGGCTTTTTCCGTACTCGGACATCGATATTCTATTTCTGCACGCAGGGGGTGGCGCCGAGCGAAATCTGAAGGAGCGCATCGCGAGTTTCTCGCAAGAGATCTGGGACTTGCGGCTGAAACTAAGCCCCGCCGCGCGGACGCTCGCCGAATGCGAGAAATTCGATCCCAGCAACGTTGAATTCGCCATCTCGCTGCTCGATTGCCGCTACCTCGCGGGGGACAAAAGCCTTTTCGACCGGCTGCACGATCAGCTGATTCCCAAGCTTGTGGCGCGCGAGTCGCGCTCGATTGTTCAGCGCCTGACGGACCTGACCCACAGCCGCTACAACAAGTTTGGAAACACCGTTTTTCACTTGGAGCCCAACGTAAAGGATGGCCCGGGCGGACTGCGCGATTACAACCTCGCGCATTGGCTTGCGCTTATCGCCGCGATGGAAGAACAGGGCGCGTGGCCTGATGAAGCTACGCTTCTGCCTCCGTGGCTCCGCGAAAGATTTGACGCCGCTCTCGATTTCCTGATGTCCGTGCGGTGCTTCCTGCACTTTCGTCATGGGCGCGACGACAATACGCTAGCGTGGCTCGCTCAGGACCAGGCTGCCGCCGAAAAAATCGGCGCGCCGGACGCTGGGTCGCTAACCGCCTCGGATTGGATGCGAATCTACTTCGGCCATGCGCGGCTGATCCACCGCGTCGGCCTGCAACTTCTGGAGGAGTTTCCCGCGGCGCGTCCATCTCTCTACCGCCAGTTTCAGAATTTGCGATCGCGCCTTTCGAACGCGGAGTTCGCGGTCGTGGACGGCCGTATATTCCTGCAGCGCCAGGAAAAACTGACCGATTCCGAGCTGCCGCTGCGCATGTTTCGCTTCATGGCGCGCCACGGGCTGAGCCTCAGTTCTTCCGCCGAGCACCAGATCGAGGAACTTCAGCCGGCATTGGCCGCGGCGCCGCCCAAAGGCGCCCAACTCTGGCACTATTTGCAGGAGATTCTGGTCGCTCCCCATGCCGCTGAAGCGCTGCGCACGATGCACTCCCTCCGCCTGCTGACGCCGCTGTTGCCGGAATTTCAGGCTATTGATTCGCTGGTCATCCGCGACTATTCCCATCGCTTCACAGTGGACGAGCACACATTCGTCGCCATTGAAAACCTGCACTCCCTGCGAAAATCCCAGTCCAAATGGGACCAGGGCTATTCTGAACTTCTCGACGAACTCGAACAGCCGGACTTGCTCTATCTGGCGCTGCTGCTGCATGACACCGGTAAAGGCACCAAACCGGGTAACCATATCGTCGGCGGCCTCGAGATTGCGGAAGTGTCCCTTGCGCGCCTCGATTTGGACCCGCCAGACCGCGAAACGGTTCTCTTCCTCATCGCCCACCACCTGGAGATGGGGTCGGCCTTGCGGCGGGACATTTTTGATCCGGAAGCGATTCGCCAAATCGCGGACAAGATGGGAACACCGGAACGCCTGAAGATGCTGTGCCTGCTCACCTACGCGGATATCAAAGCGGTGAACCCGGAGGCTCTGACGCCCTGGAAGGCTGAAAATCTTTGGCAACTCTACATCGGCGCCGCAAATTACCTGATGCGAAGCGTGGACGAGCGTCTGCGCGGAGATGAGGACGACGAGGTGATGACTCACCTGCGCACGCTCACGCCCGCGGCGGGGCAGAAGCTCGATACTTTTCTCGATGGTTTGCCGAAGCGTTATCTCCGCACACAGGCGGCAAGCGATGTGATCCGCCACCTCGACATGGCCGGCCGCTTGGACGCCGACCCCGTGCAGGTTGATTTGACGCGCGGGCGCCACTGGTACGAGTTGACCGTCGTGACGTTGGACCGTCCGTTCCTGTTTGCAAGGATGGCAGGCGCACTGGCTGCGTGGGGAATGAACATCGTGAAGGCGGCGGCGTTTTCAAACGAGGCCGGCGTCGTCGTGGACAATTTTTTCTTCACCGACCGGTTTCAAACTCTCGAGCTGAACCTTCCCGAATGGGAGCGGTTCAAAACGAGCATCCACGACGTCGTCATGGACAAAGCGGACCTCGAACGCATGCTCCGCGACCGTTTGCGGTCCGAAAAGAACACCGCGCCGAAAGTGAAGGTCGAAACGAAAGTCGAACTCGACGACGCGTGCTCCGCGCATAGCACCTTGATAGAGGTCATCGCGCAGGATCAGCCTGGACTTCTTTATCGCGTCAGCTCGCAGCTCTCGCGCCAGAATTGCAATATCGAAATCGCGCTCATCGAGACGGAAGGGCAGACGGCCATTGACGCCTTCTACGTGACGTCCGGCGGGAAAAAGCTCGCTCCGGTCCATCAGCAGCGCGTGCGAACTGCCCTGCTCGCTGAATTGACCGGGACCTGAGGCCAGGTCACCAAGCCAGGATTCTGGAGCGCCTTCCGGAGAGTCCCGGCATCCAATCTGCTGTGCCNNGGCAGTGGAAGCATATAAGAAACTTCCCGGACTGCTGACGTCCGCCCACGCCGCGAGCGGTTCGGTCCCGGTTAAATTGAACGGAGTTACCAAATGGCCGGGCAGCACCACGGAACCGGAGACGCCCATCGAGAAAGTGACGACCTACAATAACTACTACGAATTTGGCACCGACAAGGACGACCCCTCGAAGAACGCCAGGAATTTCGTGACCTCGCCGTGGACCGTTTCGGTCGAGGGAGAAGTCGCCAAACCGCGCAAGTTCAGCATGGACGAAATCATGAAGCTCGCACCGCTTGAGGAGCGGATCTACCGTCATCGCTGCGTAGAGGCCTGGTCCATTGTGGTGCCATGGATCGGCTACTCGTTCAGCACCATCGTGAAACTGGTTGAGCCCACGCCAAAGGCGAAATATGTCGCTTTCGAAACGTATTACGATCCGCGGCAGATGCCTTTGGGAGGGGAGGCCGGAATCCAGCTGCCATACGTTGAAGGATTGCGGCTCGATGAAGCCATGAATCCGCTGGCACTTCTTTGCGTGGGCATGTACGACGAGACACTTCCGAATCAGGACGGAGCGCCGGTGCGCATGGTAATCCCGTGGAAGTATGGGTTCAAGAGCATCAAATCGCTGGTGAAGATTCGGTTCATGAAAGATCAGCCGCAGACCACATGGGAAATGTACGCGGGCGGGAGCGAATACGGATTTTATGCCAACGTGAATCCCAACGTGGACCATCCGCGATGGAGCCAGGCGTCCGAGCGCCGCTTGGGGCCGGGATCGGGCCTGTTCACACCCAAGATCAAGACGCAGATGTTTAACGGCTACGGCGACCAGGTCGCGAGCCTCTACGCCGGCATGGACCTGCGCAAGAATTTCTGACCGGAGTCGCCGCGTTGAATTCGATCCTGACAAGCAAATGGACCAAAGCTATTGTGTTCGTGGCTTGCCTCGTGCCGCTTGCGTTGCTGGTGTGGCGCGGGCTGCACGACGATCTGAGCGCCGATCCAGTCGCATTCATCACGCACGCGACAGGCGATTGGACGCTGCGATTTCTGGTAATCACGCTCGCGATCACTCCACTGCGGAAAATCCTGCATATGCCGCAACTGATCCGCTTCCGGCGAATGCTGGGGCTGTTCGCATTTTTCTACGTATGCCTACACTTCACCACCTGGATCTGGCTCGACAAGCAGTTTGTCTGGTCCGAGATGTGGAAGGACGTGGAAAAGCGCCGGTTCATCACTGTTGGCTTTACCGGATTTTTGCTGCTGATTCCGCTGGCGGTCACCTCCACGGCCGGCTGGATTCGCCGCCTCGGCGGAAAGCGCTGGCGGATGTTGCACCGGCTGATTTACGTAACCGCCGTGCTCGGCGTAATTCATTACTACTGGCTCGTTAAATCCGATGTCCGCAAGCCGCTCTTCTATGGGCTCCTCGTCGCGATCTTGTTGGCATGGCGAATCGGAACATGGCTGATCGGTCGCCGCGGCCATTCCGGGGCGGCTGCTGTGCGCCGCGAGGCGCCCGTTACGACCGAGACCTCCTGATCGAAGTGTCCTCTTCGGGACACGCGGCATCCAAATACTTTGGCTATGATCCCATTGACGGCCGATGAGAATAATCAGGACAAAGTGCGGCTGTCCAGTGCCGGTACAGGTGGCCACAACTCACTTCGGCACGAAATTTGCTTAGGAGCAACAATTGAAACTTAGGCCAGGCGTCATCGTTTTCGTCATCGCGTTGATTGTGCTCGCCGGGTGCGGGGGCGGGTCTGGCTCCAGCCCCGGCTCCGGCGGTGGTGGCGGAGGCGGCGGGAATCCCATCACGCCCAGCGGCGTCACTGTGCTCACCTATCACAACGACGTCGGGCGGACCGGCCAGAACCTGAATGAAACCACGCTGACGACCTCAAATGTGAACTCCTCAAATTTCGGCCTGCTCGGGTCG
>PMUS01000026.1 GCA_003166795.1 Acidobacteriota bacterium
ACTAGATAGGGCATGCTTTCGGGCGAGGTGGTGACCACGGGAGTGCCCGCGGCGAAGGCTTCGATGACCGACACCGGCATGTTGTCGAGGCATGAAGCGTTGATGAAGATGTCAGCCCGGTCGTAATACTTGCCGATTTCCTGGCGCGACGCGACGCCCGCGAAATTTACGCCGCTGAGATTCAAGTCCGCAACCAGCTTGCGGACATCGCCTTCGAGCGGGCCGCCGCCGACCAGATCGAGCTGCGCTTCGGGATATTCTTTTTTAACTTCAGCAAATGCCCGGACGACGACATCGACGCTGTAGTAAGGCGAGAAGCCGCGGGTGCAGACGAGGCGCGGGCGCAGCGGAACACGCTCACGATAGCGAAACTGCGAGAGATCGACGAGATTCGGAACCACGACCGCGGGCAATCCAAATTCGCGGAAGACATCGACCAGATAGCCGGATGGAACAACAATTTTGTCGGTGCGCGCAAGCACGAACGCGGCGGAGCGGAAACGCCGGACGTGCTCGCGGGCTTCACCGCTGCGAGAGTTGATGATGGTTTTCTTGCCGCGCAGTTTTGCGAAGAACCAGGCAGGAGCGGGCGCGAGCAGGAACGACCAGTAGGACGCGGCAAACATGTGCGCCACGTCGGTATTGGCCTCAGCGAGGCCACGCCAGAGATGCCAAAAATAGATGGGCTCGCGCAGAATTGTGCGCAGACCGGGAATGCGTTCCGCCCAGGCGAGGACGCGGGGCAATGGGGGATCGACGGCGAGGAAGCGAACGTCGGCCTCCGGATCGTCACGCCAGAGGCGCAGGAGCAGGTCGGCCTGAACCGCTTGTCCGCCGACATAACGCAGGCTGGGCGCAATGATCGCGATTCGCAGTCGCGCTGGGTGGTTCGTGGGGACCTGCTCGCTCATGCGGCGGAATTCCTTCGGCGTTTTTTGTGGAGGAGCGTGACGTAGAGGTCGACGTAGCGCTGGCGCACGCGATCGAGGCTGAAGTTCTCCTGTGCGAATTGCCGGGCGTTGCGGCCGAGTTCCTCGCGAAATAGGGAGTCTGATAGAAGATTCTGAATGACATCGGCAAAATTGATTTCGTCGCCGGCGGGAATCAGGACTCCGCGCTGATCGCCAAGCAGTTCAGAATTGCCGCCAACACTATAGCCGACCACCGGCAAACCGGCGGCCATGGCTTCGAGAATGACGTTGGACAAGCTTTCAGAATCGGAGGTGAGGACCGCGACATCGAGCGAGGCGAGGACGGCGGGCATATCCTGGCGATCGCCTAGAAAGATGGCTGAGGCGCCTAGGCCGAGGCCGGACGCTTCCCTCTCCAGTTGCTGGCGCAGTGGTCCGTCGCCGACGAGAACGAATTCAACCTCCGGCATGTGGCGGTGGACGAGCGCGGCGATGCGTAAAAATCCAGAATGGTTCTTGTAACTCGCATTCATGCGCGCGACCATTCCGACACGGGCGATACCGGGGCGCTTCGGCAAAGCGGCGGGGGCTGCGATGAAAGCGTCGGCTGGCAGGGCGTTTCCGATCACCGCAATTTTATTGGGCGAGAGGCCGACGGCGATGAGGCGATCGGCAGCGGCTTGCGAGTTGCAGACGACGGCGTCACACCAGCGAAAAGCGACGGCCTGCGCGCGGAACTGCGCCTGTGTCAGCAGGTCGCCGAGTTGGCGATGGCTGCCGATGACGACGGGCACGCGCGCGAACTTCGCGGCGGGAATCAGCGTGAGATTGGTGTAGAAATCAAAGGAGTGCGCGACTTGGACGCGATGCTGGCGAAGATGGCGCTTGAGGTCGAGGCGAGTGCGCAGCGACTGCCATCCGAACAGGCTGCCACCGAGGGGAAATTCGGGAGCATCCGCGAAGTTGTGGGCGAACGGGCCGCGGCGGCTGATGCAACCGGCATGAGTCTGGAATTGTGGAAGCACGAGATTTTGAGCAAGGACGCTGAACTGACGCTCCGATCCGCCGGTTTCGAAAGTGTTGATCATCAGAAAGAGGCTGATCGCGGGATCGGGATGAGCGGAAAGATCGGTTCGTGAAGTTGTGGCCGGGCTGGCCGGTTCAGTGACGGGCACCGATCATCCTTCCGATCATCCTCCCACCGGCGTGGGGGCTAGCGCGTCGGCGGAATTGCGCGTCTGGCGGCGAGAGTCGGCGGTTACGGGGAGAGAAAATAATCCAGCGGGCTTCACGAATTTTTCGAGGAAGTTGCGATGCCAGAGCTCGAACATCAGCAGACGCCAGAGGCGGCCGGTGGCGGTGCGTCCGCGGACCATGTGGTCGTCCATTAATTTGCGAACGCCGTTGGCGTCAAAGTAGCCGCGATCGAGGGTGCGGGGCTCGAGAAGGATCATCAGCATTTCTTTGAGTTCGTGTTGCATCCAGTGGACGAGCGGGAGCGCGAAACCCTGCTTCTTGCGGTAGAGAGCTTCTCTCGGGACGCCGACCCGTTCGGCGAGCTTCAACAGGATGTACTTCTGCTGGCGTCCGCGCAGCTTCCAGTCGGACGACAGACCGGCGGCCCATTCGACGAGTTCGTGATCGAGGATGGGGACGCGGACTTCGAGCGAGTTGAGCATGCTCATGCGGTCCACTTTGG
>PMUS01000035.1 GCA_003166795.1 Acidobacteriota bacterium
GGTTTCAGGTTCTATTTCACTCCCCTCGCAGGGGTGCTTTTCGCCTTTCCCTCACGGTACTAGTTCACTATCGGTCGCCATCGAGTATTTAGCCTTGGAGAGTGGTCTCCCCGGATTCCCACTGGGTTTCTCGTGCCCCGTGGTACTCAGGATACCGCTTCGAGTCCGATAAGCTTTCGGCTACATGGCTATCACATTCTATGGCCCCGCTTTCCAGCGGGTTCGCCTAGCTTTCGGATTGGTAACTCTACTTATGCGGTCCTACAACCCCGGGGTGTAAACACCCCGGTTTGGGCTGTTCCGATTTCGCTCGCCGCTACTATCGGAATCTCGTTTGATTTATTTTCCTCCAGGTACTGAGATGGTTCACTTCCCTGGGTTAGCTCGTACCCGCCTATATATTCAGCGGGCCGTTACCTGGTTTTACCAGATAGGGTTTCCCCATTCGGAAATCCCCGGATCAAAGCCTGTTTGCGGCTCCCCGGGGCTTATCGCAGCTTACCGCGTCCTTCATCGCCTGTTGGCGCCAAGGCATCCACCGTACGCCCTTAGTAGCTTAACCATAAAACTTACCCAACACGTCTCGATCCGTAAGGATCGGGAACCCCGGAACTTCGTAAGGACGGGTCTTGCATCCCGTCTTCGTCCATTCTGGGGGTGTTATGCACTCGATCTAGGCCAGAATCAGGCTAAATCACTCGCATAAGCGGCATGAAGAGGCAAGTTCGCCTTTCCACAAAACGCTACTCTCGAGCAAAACTTGCGGTTTATCACGCTACACGGACCTTGAAATCCGCATAACGCGATGCCTACTTCCTTCAGTTGTCAAAGATCGTTCGTTCCGCTCATCAACTTCCGATCGGAACGTCTCCGCTCCCGGCGGAGCGCAGAATCGGTTTGGAGCCGCATCTGCGAAAAAGCGAATTCAAAATAAAAAACCCGGCGACGAGCGCCGGGCGAATCCGTCCATCACATAAGGCGCTAGGTTCGCGCGCCTCTTGGGCGGATGTGCTCGAAGCTCGATTTCTTTCTACCCGGTATTCGTAACCAACCTCACCTCTGGATGAGTCGGCAGGCCCGGTCCGTCAGCAGACTGTCCCCCGAATCAGGGCTCCACCAACTTCCCGCCAGTATATCAAAATCCAAATTTCCGTCAAGTTGCATTCATGATTCTTTCAGATCTTTTTTGGGTCTACCTGTGAATTTCATCGCCCCATGTGGAAAACTGACAGATCAGTCACGCTCCGGGTCGAAAAATCGAACCTGAGCGGCTCACGATACAATATTGCCTCCATCCGAGGCCCGGGCGGACACATCGAATAAGCTTTGAAAACCAAGCTATTGATTGCAAAGAGGCCTTTACCGTTGCCCACAATACTGTTCTCACCATTCACTTTGAACGGCGTGACGCTACCCAACCGCATCGTGATGGCGCCGATGACGCGGAATTTCTCGCCCCACGGAGTGCCCGGGCCGGATGTCGCGGCGTACTACCGCCGGCGCGCTGAAGGCGGCGCCGGCCTGATCTTGACCGAGGGCACCTCGCCGAATCATCCGCAGGCCGCGAACATGCCGCAGATCCCGCATTTGTATGGCGCGGATGCGCTCGCGGGTTGGGCTCGAGTCGTCGAGGGAGTGCACACAGCAGGAGGGCGAATCTTCTCGCAGATTTGGCACGTCGGCGCGGTGCAAGGACAAACCGAGCCGAAGCTTCCGGTTTCGCCGATCAGCCCTTCGGGCCTGCTGAAGCCGGGCGTGAAAATTGGCGAGCCGATGACTCTGGCCGAAATCGAAGCGATGATCGGCGCTTACGCCCAGGCCGCCGTAGAGGCCCAGCGCGTCGGCTTCGATGGAATTGAACTCCACGGCGCGCACGGCTATCTGATTGACCAGTTTTTCTGGGAGGGTACGAACCAGCGCACGGATAAATACGGCGGCGATCTGGTCGGGCGCACGCGGTTCGCGGTCGAGGTGATTCAGGAGTGCCGCCGCCGAACAGGGCCGAAGTATCCGATTCAGTTGCGTTTCTCGCAGTGGAAGCTGCAGGACTATGCTGCGCGTCTAGTCACCACGCCGGACGAACTGTCGCGATTCTTGGCGCCGCTGGCCGCAGCCGGGCTCGATGCGTTCCACTGCTCCACGCGCCGATTCTGGGACCCTGAGTTCGAGGGCAGCGACATGAATTTGGCCGGCTGGACCAAAAAGCTCACCGGCAAGCCTACGATAACAGTTGGTTCCGTCTCTCTCGATGTGGATTTCATGGTCTCGCTTGGCAGATCGCCGAAGCCGGAATCCGGCGCGCCGAACGGCAACGGGAAGGGCCGTGCGGCGGAGATGGATCATCTGGAGGCAATGCTGGCGCGGGGCGATTTCGACCTAGTGGCTGTGGGCCGCGCAATGCTGGCCGATTCAAGCTGGGCCGCGAAGGTTCGCGACGGTCGCTTTGGCGAACTCAGCGGGTTTTCTCCCGAGGTTCTGAAAACGCTGGCATAGGAGGCGATACATGGCTTACTTCGCACTGATCTACGAGCTCGTTGACGATTACATCGCGCGGCGCGGAGCTTTCAGGGAGCAGCATCTAACGCTTGCCAGGGGATCGCACGCCCGGGGTGAGTTGGCGATGGGCGGCGCATTCGCCGACCCGGCGGATAGGGCCTTGCTGGTTTTTCGCGCTGAAGATCGCAGCGTGGCTGAGTTTTTTGCGCGCAACGACCCCTACGTGATCAACGGCCTCGTAAAACGCTGGGAAGTCCGGCCTTGGACTGTGGTAATCGGTAACGCCTGACCGTCCGGTTTCCTCCGTCGGGCGTTGACCCATGCGCAAATGTGTTTACTATCGGCACAAAATCTAAGCAACCTGGACTCGCTTGTGGCATCTTATTCGCATGAGCCTGATCAGCCCTCGCCCAAGTCCCAGCCCTAGCATCACTCCTCGAGAGATCATGGCCGCCTGGGGCAGGATCCTCACCGGCAGCGTTCCCATGCTCTCCATCGAGATCACGCGGGAGTGCCCGCTCAGCTGTCCCGGATGCTACGCGTACGGCGACACGCATCTCAGCGGTGGCGTCAAGTTGAGCGAGCTAAGCGATTCGCGCGGCGACGCGCTTGTCGAAGGCGTGATAGACCTCGTGCGCAAGCACAAGCCTCTGCATGTCTCGCTCGTCGGCGGCGAGCCGATGATCCGTCATCGCGAGCTGAGTCAGATTCTTCCAAGGCTGAGCGAAATGGGAGTGTTCTCGCTGGTGGTGACGAGCGGCGTGATTCCCGTGCCCCCGGAGTGGATGAGCCTTCCGCGCGTGCGCGTCGCGATTTCAGTGGATGGCCTGCCGGAACATCACGACATTCGACGGAAACCGGCGACGTATGAGCGCATCCTCAAGAACATCGAAGGGCGCGAGGTCAATATCCATTGGGTGATCACGCGTCCCATGATGGAGCGGCCGGGCTATCTCGAGGAATATGTCGCCTTCTGGAGCGAGCGGCCGGAGACGAACCGCATTTGGGTGAGCGTGTATACTCCGCAGATCGGCGAGCAGAGCGCCGAAATGCTTGCGGCCGAGGACCGCGTCGAGCTGGCCCGGCAACTGCCGTCGCTGGCTGTGCGTTATCCCAAGCTGCTATTCAATGAAGGTCTGGCTAAGGCGTTTCTGCGCCCGCCAGAGAATCCCGGCGATTGCGTGTTCGCAAAAATGTCCGCCAATTACTCAGCGGATCTCGAAAGCCGCGTGGAACCTTGTGTTTTCGGCGGAACGCCGGACTGCTCGCAGTGTGGCTGCGCAGCGAGTGTGGGCATGCACTGGGTCAGGGCCTACCCGGTCGCGGCCGGGCTGAAGGTGGGTCATTTCATCGGCGCGTCGGTGAAGATTGGAACGCTGATGAACCGTCTGAAATCGCGTCCGGCTCGACCGCCACGCTGGACTCCCGGCGCCACACCTCCGAATGGCGAGGACGCCCTGGTGCAGATCCAGCCCTAGCGGGAGCCGTTATCCCTTTTTGTGCTTGAAGAATTCTATCTGACGAAGACGCTTTGCCGCCTCTTCCCGCGTTTTGTACGGACCGCCCATGTTTCGTCCCTTCTCGGACAGGACTCTGTAGCCGCCTTTCACTTTCTTGATCATGATTTCTCCTCCTAAGCTGATATTAGGCGCTGCAGGTTTTGAATCAATACCGCATGCACTGTAATCGCTTCCCCGCACGGACTGCTCAGTGGCGGCTTGCAGCTCAATTCGACAACTTACGGCTCAACAACCATTTGCCGCCGGTTGGGCGTTCTGGTAGCTTGCTCACCGGGGATGCGTTGAGACTCGGCCGCGCTCGAAGTCCCGCAGTCTCGCGCCTCGCGAGTGGAGAAAAATGAAATCGAGAATAGTGTCGGCAATTCAATGTGTCCTCTTCGCTCTCGCGATTCTGATGGTGATTCCCACTGCCGCGGTCGCGCAGGCGAATGATCTTGGCCGGAACATGAACCAGCCGGTGCCCCCATTTCACATCATCGGCAACATTTATTACGTTGGCGCGTCCGACATCACCTCGTATCTCATCGTCACGCCGGCCGGCGACATCCTGCTCGACGGAGGATTCGTCGAGACCGCGCCGCAAATCGAAGCCAACATTCAGAAGCTCGGATTCAAACTGAAGGATGTGAAGTTCATTCTGAACAGCCACGCGCATCTGGATCACGCCGGAGGCATCTCGGAAATGAAGCATGCGACCGGCGCGAAGTTTGTGGCCATGGATCAGGACGTTGCAGCGCTTACGGCCGGGACCGCGTTTCCCGCGGCGATGCCCGATCGCGTGATCCACGACAACGACACCGTAACGGTCGGCGCCGTGACGATGACGGCTCATCTGACGCCGGGCCATACGCGCGGCTGCACGACCTGGACGACGGTTGCGCGGGACGGCGTCAAGCGGTACAACGTCGTTTTCGTGGGCAGTGCGACGGTCCTCCCCAATTACAAATTGATTGATCTTCCAAATGCTCCAGCGACGTATCCTGGCATTCAAGCGGACTACGAGAAAACATTTCGCGTTTTGAGATCGCTCCCGTGCGATGTTTTCCTGGCGTCTCACGGTTCTTTCTACTCACTGGTGGACAAACGCAGCGTGATGTCAAAGAATTCGGCGCAAAACCCCTTTATCGACCCGTGGGGCTATCAAGCGTACATCCTGCGCGCAGAGGCGGCCTTTCAGAAAGAACTGCAAAACGAGCAGTCGCCGGCAAAATAGCATCGGTCGCGCGCGGGATAGGCGGCGACGCTCCACGGAAGCGGCAACCATTTCCAGAAGGTATTCCGGCCACGGGGCTTGATTCATCCTCGAGGAGGGTACGATGCACTGTTCAAAATGCGGAGTGGTGGTAGCCGACGGCACTTCGTTTTGCGGTTCTTGCGGCCAACCCATCGTGGGCTACAGCGCGGCCCCGTCAACGGCGGCGCCATATGCCGGTGGGGCGGTTGTGGGGGCCCCTGTTGCGGCCGCGACGGCCGCTCGAGCCTACGCGGGATTCTGGCTGCGCTTTGTTGCGTACCTAATTGACAGCCTGGTGGCGCTGTTTGTAGTGGGTATCGTCATTGCGATCGCGGTCGGATTCTTGGGAATCGAGTTCTTTCGCGCGCAACTCGAAGAAATGGGCCGGGGAATGAACGGTCCCAATCTCGTTTTCCCTGTGATGTTCGTCATCACCGTTGTGACTTTCGTCGCATTCACGCTAGTCGCTTCGTGGCTCTATTTCGCCGGCATGGAGAGCTCCGAGCACCAGGGAACGCTTGGTAAAATGGCGCTGGGATTGGTGGTGACCGATATGAACGGACGGCCCATCAGCTTCGCTCGCGCCACCGGACGTTTTTTTTCCAAGCTCATCACGGGCCTGGTTCCGCTTTACATTGGATACATCATGGCCGGATTCACGGAGAAAAAGCAGGCGCTACACGATATGATTGCGAGTTGTCTGGTGTTGCGGAAGGTGTAAGAGCTCTTCGTACTTCCTCATAAGTGAGATCGAAGTGATTTGCCCAAAATGCGGACTGGACGTGACGGGCGGAGTTCCGTCGTGCCCCTCTTGCGGCGAAACGATTCCCGATCCGTCGTCAAACACCGGCCGCACACCCTCAGCCAGGTTCGCGATTGCGCGAGTGGTCTACGCGGGATTCTGGCCGCGAGTGTTGGCGTACTTGATCGATTCACTTCTCCTGGGGACCGTTGTCGGATTCCTCATCTTGAGACCCATGATGGACCGCGCCGGGATTCCTGTAGACAACCCGTGGACGCTGCTAACCGGGAACAGCCGGCAGATCCTCGCAATCAACCTGCTGCTTACGATGACCAGTTGGTTGTATTGGGCGCTGATGGAAAGCTCACGGTGGCGGGCAACGCTCGGCAAGAAAATACTGGGGCTCGAAGTAACGGACCTGGAAGGACGGCGTATCAGCTTTGCCCGCGCCACCGTCCGCTATTTTGGCAAGATCATTTTCGTTGGATTTATCATGGTCGCGTTTACGGAAAAAAAGCAGGCCCTCCACGACATAATCGCGGGGTGTCTGGTCGTGAAGAAGACCTAATTATTTTCCGGGAGCTCGCAAGGCATGGCAGGGGCGGGTGTGCGCCCTAAGCGCCCGAGCTGCGCTGCGCGTGTTGAGCGGGCGCGGCCTGTAGTTCGCTGCGGATTTTCGCTGTGAATTCCGAGCCGCCGACCACGCGGCCGCCCGGTTCCGCGATATCGGCGGTGCGGTATCCCTTTTCGAGTATGCGATCGATCGCATCCTCGATCCATTGCGATTCGGCATTCAGGCCGAACGATTCCCGCAACATTAGCGTGGCCGACAAAATCGCGCCGAGCGGACACGCCACATCCTTACCCGCAAGCGTGGGCGCCGAGCCGTGGATCGGCTCATAGAGAGCGGGCTGGTCCGTGCGGCCGCGGCTCAGCGACGGAATCAGGCCGATCGAACCCGCCAGCGCCGCCGCTTCGTCGCTCAGAATGTCCCCGAACATGTTGCCCGTGAGAATCACGTCAAATTGCGCGGGCCTGAGCAGAATTTGCATCGCGGCGTTGTCCACGTAAAGATGATCGAGCGTAACACCGGGATATTCGCGCCCGAGCGCGGTGACGGTGTCGCGCCAGAGCGTCGAGCTGGCCAGCACGTTGGCTTTATCAACGCTCGTCAAATGGCCATTGCGTGCGGCGGCGCGTTCGAAGGAGTAGCGGGCCACGCGCTCGATTTCGAAAACGGAATATTCCGCGAGATCGCTGGCTTTTTCCTTGGTGATCTTGTGCTCGCCGAAATAAATGTCCCCGGCCAGCTCGCGCACGATTTCAAAGTCGCAGTCACCGAGCCGCTCCGGACGAAGGGGAGAGATTGCGCGAAGTGCCGGGCGCAAGCGAATGGGGCGCAGATTAATGTAGAGGCCGAGTTCCTTGCGGATGCCCAGCAAGCCTGCTTCGGGACGCGTGCCGAACGGAAGAGACTCCCACTTGGGCCCGCCGATGGCGCCGAGCAGAATCGCATCCGACGCGCGGCAGCCGGCGAGAGTTTCCGGTGGCAGCGGCGCGCCGAAATTATCTATCGCGTTGCCTCCGAAGGGGAATTCGTGGAATTCGAAGTGGTGGCCGAAGGCCGCAGCGCAATCCTTGAGGATCTGAATGGCGGCATGCGTTACCTCCAGGCCGATGCCATCTCCCGGCAAAACAGCGATCGTCTTCCGCAATGCCGTCATGGAAAAACTCCTGTGCGTTTTAACGTACGTTTGCGGTCGTGGCGCCTGAGCCTGCCGGAGCGGACGAGGGATTTCGGCGAACCTTGTGGATGATGCCGACCAAGTCGCGATCCGTAATTTCCTTTTCGGCGTCGGCCAAGGCGATCGCCAGGCGATAGCACTCGGCAAGCTCCGCATCCGTGGTTTCATATCCGAGCTCCGCCAAACGCGAGCGATACGCGTTGCGTCCGGAGTGCTTACCTAGCACCAGACGGCGGGCGGGCACTCCTACCTTTTCCGGATTGATGATTTCGTATGTCAGCGGATTTTTCAGGATGCCGTCCTGGTGAATGCCGGCTTCGTGAGCGAAAGCATTGGCGCCCACCACGGCCTTGTTCGGCGGGACGGAAACGTTCGTAATCTTTGAAAGCATGCGGCTCGTCGGATACAGCATTTCGAGCTTGAGGTTCGTGGTTACCGCGTAGCGGTCCTGGCGCACATGAAGCGCTACAGCCAATTCCTCGAGTGAGGCGTTTCCGGCGCGCTCGCCGATGCCGTTGATGGTGCATTCAATCTGGCGAACTCCCGCGTCAATCGCCGCGAGCGAGTTTGGCAGCGCGAGGCCGAGGTCATCATGGCAGTGCGCGCTTAAAACCACGTCAGGATGCGCGCCGAGACGCGCGCGGACCTTGCGAAACATTTCGCCGTAATCGTCCGGCGTAGAATAGCCGACCGTGTCGGGCAGGTTGATGATCGTTGCGCCGGATTCGACCGCAGCCAGAACAACCTGGCAAAGGTATTCGATGTCGGTTCGACTCGCGTCTTCAGCTGAAAATTCCACTTCTTCGCAATTCTGCCGGCCGAAACGCACCATTTTCGCGATCTGTTCCAGCGCCAGCTCGCGGGTGGTTCGCAATTTGTACTTCAAGTGCAGGTCCGATGTGGCGAGGAAGACATGCAGGCGGGGTTTGGCGGCAGGCTCGAGTCCGCGCAGGGCCGCTTCTACGTCGTCCTGTTTCGCGCGGGCGAGCGCCGCTACGCGGCAATGCTTGATTTCGGCCGCCACAGCACGGGTTGCGTCCAGATCGCCGGGCGAGGCGATGGGGAAGCCCGCCTCGATAATATCCACGCCGAGCTGTTCGATTTGCCTGGCGAGCTGCAGCTTCTCCTCGCGGTTCATCGAAAAACCTGGGGATTGTTCGCCGTCGCGCAGCGTGGTGTCGAAAATCTGCACGTGATCCATGGCAGCTCCTTTGATAGTGCCAGTGAACCGCAAATGGCGCAAGGAGTCCAATTTATAATGGTTGCAAGGCGGATAAATTTCTCTTATATAGACGAATTAGCTCTTTCGAGGAGGAATCGTGGACCTGGCGTCTTTGCAGGTATTTCAGGCAGTGGTGCGCGAGCGAAGCTTTTCGCGCGCGGCCGAAAAGCTCTTCCGGACGCAGCCCGCCGTGAGCATATCGATTCGGAAGCTCGAGGAGTGGGTCGGTCAGCCGCTCTTTGTCCGCGGCTCGGGCGCGCCGACGCTGACGGACGCCGGCCTTCTGCTCGTCGAATATGCCGACCGCATGTTGAATCTCCGTGAAGAGATCGGCAAGGGCATGAAGGAGTTGCGCGGGCTGGAGCGCGGCCAGGTTTCACTCGGCGTGAACGAAAGCTCGATCCATGCGCTGCTTCCGGCGCTCGCACGGTACCGACAGATTCATTCCGGGATTCATGTGAAGGTGCATCGAGTGTTCTCTCGCGACGTGCCGCGCGAAGTGATGAATCATCATCTCGATATCGGCGTGATTTCCTATCTGCCGGAGGAGCGCGACCTCGAGACCGTGGAATGTTATCGCGACTCGCTTGTGCTGGTTGTCTGGCCGGGCCACCGGCTGGCGAAGCGGCGGGAAGTAGACATCAGCGATCTCAAGCAGGAAACGTTTGTCGCGCACATCGTCGAATCACCGTACCGGCAGCGCGTGGTGCAGATGTTCGCGCGTCACCGGGTGCCACTGCGGATGGACGTGGAGTTGCCAACGATCGAGAGCATCAAGCTCTTTGTGGAAATGAAGCAGGGCGTGGCCATCGTGCCGCGAATGTGCGTGGAGCGGGAAGTGGCGGCGGGCGATCTGCGCGAGCTGCGGATCGGCCAGATGCGCGTCACGCGGAAGCTCTACCTTGTGTACCGGCGGGACCGTCCGCTGAGCGCCGCCGCGAAAGAAATGCTCGAAGTGATCCGGCAACGGCCCGCCCGCGCGCCGCGCCGCCAGCGCAATCCCAGGAACTCCTAGAAATTTGTTGTGAGGCGAAGCGAATAGCTCCTCGACGGGCCGATGGCGTTGCCGGAGAACAGTCCGCCGAAATCAATCACGTCCATGACGTTGGTGAGATTTTGTCCGTCAACCTGCAACTTCATGTTTATCCGGTCGGATTTGTAAATGTCGGAGCCCGCGGACGCATTGACCTGGAAGGAAGGATAGATGCGGCCACGCGCGAAGTTGATGCGATTCAAAACCTGCTGGCCATATTCGGCGAGCACTGTGGCAGGGTCGCCATCGAAATCAAACGGGAGACCGGTGTCATATTGAATCCCGCCCGCGATCCAGAGACGGTGAGAGACCTGATAGCGAACGCGGCCGCGAACGGTGTTGCGCTGATCCTGCGAATCCGGGAAATGGCCTGAAGTCGGTATGACCGCNNGAATAGCTGGCGAAACCGGAGAAGCGATGCCACTCGGGGAGATCAACCTTGGCCTCCGCGCCGTAAATGATGGCCTTCCGGAACGCGATGGGATAGCTGATGGTCGTGTTGTCAATCTGATCGTCGTCCGCATAATTGTTGACGAGCCGGCGAAAATAGTTGGCATCCACCTTGATCTTGTTGAAGAAAACCTTGGTTACGCCCGCTTCGTAGTAATTTCCCACCGAGGGCTCGACGGGCAACTGGAGGGAGATTGTGTCAAGGCCCGCTGCTGCGGTTGAACTCGACAGTAGCATGTTCTCGAAAGAGGGCGTCTGAAAGACTCTGTCGTAAGAGAAATGAACCACGAGGCCAGCGGACGGAAAATAGCGCGACACAGAGAAACGCGGCTCAACCGCCTGGTTATTCAACAAAAGTTGATAGTGATCCCAGCGAAGGCCCGCACTCACCGTCCAATTGCCCAGGCGGATCAGATCCTGCACGTACGCGGACTGTTCGAGGTCCGGGCGATTCGCCACAAAACCGAAAGTAAGGGGCGTGCCCGGATCGAATTGCATCGTATCCATCGGGATATTCGGGATGATGTAGTGGAAATTCTCGTTTAGAAAAATATTGTCGGATTCCACGCCTGCCTTGATTTCATGGCGGCCGTGATTGATTGTGACGCTGCCCTTGAAGTATCCCTCACGGAACCAGTTCTTCTGGAAAACGAGTATGGGAGTTGAATCGGGGTTGGAGTAGAAGTCGTTCGAATTGTCGCGGACCATCCCGCGCAAATCGGCCACCATGTGGGACGAAAACGTGTGCTCGTAGGAGATGATTCCCATCGTTTCAAAGTTGTCTGCGGTTTGATGCTGGCACGGAGGGCCCGAAGTCTCTCCCGGCGTAAAGCACCAGTTCTCCTGGACCATCTCGTTCGGGAGCGAATAGCGGGATAGTTCGTGCCGGACAATAAGACTGAGGCGATCCTTCGGCGTGATGTCGCGCTGATAATGGACGGAGAAGTCACCGGTCGTGCCATTGTTTGTAAAGTTTTGCGGCACCACGGGATTGAGATAGTGGTCGGTCATGGAGCCGCTGGCGCTGGCGCCGAATGTGTTCTTGCCCCAGACGTACTGTCCCTCCGCGAAAGAACCGGCCGAATCGAAGCTGCCGCCGGACAGCACGACCTGCCCGTGAAACCCATCTTGCGCGTCCTGCAGTGTGTTGACTTCGACTACGCCGCCCATTTTTCGGCCGTACTCAGCGGGAATGCCCGCCGTGTAAATGCTCATGGATTGAATATCGTCCGCCTCGATCTCAGGGCCAAAGCTGGGCGAGCGATTGTCCGTGAGAGGAATGCCATCCACAACGAACTGCGTTTGATACTCCGAGCCGCGAGGATGAAGGACAGCGTTGCCCTCGTAGAGCCAGCCAGGTTGCAAGTTCACCAAATCCTGTATGGAACGCCCCGGCAAGGAACCCAGCCGGTCCTGAATCAGTTGGGTGCCGATCTGGTTGACGGAGCCCGCCTGATCGGGATCGAGCAAAGTATCGGCGGACGTGACGACCACTGACTGTTCGACCTGAGAAACCTTGAGCTGAATCGCTTCGTCGGTGGGAATGGAGGAGCGAATCTCGACGGACTCGGAGATGCTGGCAAAACCGGGCTCTTTGATTTCAAGCTGATATACGCCATAGGGCAAGCGCTGCACGTCCAGAGAACCTTGGGCATCCGTCGCCAGCGCGTTTCGATAATGATTTGCCTCGCTGGCGATCTGAACGGTTGTTTTCACGCCGAGACCGGACGGATCGGTCACTTTGAGCCGCAGCTCGCCGCTATTGCTTTGGGCGCATAGCACCCCGACGAACATGAGGAACAGAACGAAAACTCTGGTCATGCTCGTCATGTGCGAAGGGCCCCTGGTTTTGATGTCCTGCATCTGAGTATTCCCGGCCGACCGGTTTTGTTCAGCCTTTATTTTCGGAAATGCGAATGTCCGTCGCAGCGGGCAAAATCAACGCGAAAAGTTGTAGAATGGCCGCGCAATCTGAGAGAAAGAAATGCCGGTCCTGATGCGAGACTCGACGATTGAGCTGCCGTATCCAAGTGCCACGGATGCGCCGCTTTCGGCCGCTGTACCGGGAATCCCCATCGAAGAAGAGGTGATGCTTCTCTTCGATCAGTTGCGCAACCGCCTCCTTCGCTACGTCCTCTCCTTGGGCGTTTGCGCGCACGATGGCGAGGACATCATTCAGGAAGTTTTTCTTTCGCTGTTCAGACATCTGCAGCTGGGGCGGTCGCGCGCGAATCTTCGCGGCTGGGTTTTTCGAGTAGCGCACAACCTCGCCTTGAAGTATCGGAACGGGAAACGAAGGCAACAAGTGAGGATGGATCCCGACAGCAGCCTCGTGGAAATTCATCTCGACCCGGCCACGAATCCGGAAGAACAATTGGCGGAAATCCAGAGGCAGAGGCGATTGCTGGCGATCGTGCGCGCGCTTCCGGAGCAGGATCAATGGTGCCTTTACCTGCGCGCAGAGGGGCTCCGGTATCGCGAAATCGCCAGGGCGCTCGAGATGTCGCTGGGTGCGGTATCGAATTCGCTCGCTCGCTCAATCGCGCGGCTCGAGCGAGCGGGCTGAGGGCGGGGCAATGCGAAACGAAGATCGTCATCTATCGGACGAAGAGCTGCTGCTTGCGTCGGACCTTGAGCTTTCGCCACGCCGTGAAGCCGAGATACTCTCCCATTTGGCTGCATGTGAGGCGTGCCGCGCCCGTAGGGACAAGCTTAGTTCAGTAGTTTCCGATTTTGGTCGCGCGCACCGCGAAGAACTCGGTACCGGATTGCCATCCGTCGCGAGCTCTCGCGCGGTTTTGCAGGCGCAGCTCGCTGCGTTGTCGAGCAAATCGAAGCCCTCCGGGTGGCAGCATCAGATAGCAAATCTGTTCGTGGGCAACCGGTGGGCATACGTGGCAGCGGTCCTTCTGATTGCGGCGCTCGGTCTCCGGTTGCTTTCTCGAGATATGCTGCAGCGCGATTCGCGATCGCTCGCGGCTGCGTCTAATGCGGGCCCGCTGCTTCCTGAACCAAATCTGACGCCAGGCGCGACGCGCCCAATCAACGCAACCCAGGTGTGCACGCCGGGCCCGCCGGACCAGATGGCCACGATCCCGATGGCCGTCCGCCAGGCCGTGTTTCACGAATATGGAATGGACGGGTCCCAGCCGCGAGAGTACGAGGTGGACCACCTGATTACGCCGGAACTCGGAGGCACGGACGACATTCGAAATCTCTGGCCCGAGCCATATGCCACAACGGAGTGGAACGCGCACGTGAAGGACGAACTGGAGAACCGCCTGCGCCAGCTCGTGTGCCAGGGCAAGCTAGACTTGCCAACAGCACAGCGCGATATAGCCACAAACTGGATTTCAGCCTATCGGAAATATTTCCATACCGACAAACCGCTCTCGGATGTTTCGAATCTCCGTTGGGCCGAGGAACGCAGGCCGGTTGACGAGGCCCGGATGCAATATGCGTTGCTCACGCCGATGATGCTTCACTGATCGCGCGTGCACCGACTAGTGGAATCGAGCTGAGCTGCGGCGCTGTTCCGCGAGCGCTTCCAGAAACTTCTCCGCGTCCGGGCGCGCTTCGCCGGGCACGTTCAACCGCTCACCGAGGCGCTGGGCGATCTGACGCGCCATTGACCGGCGCACCTCCGGATCCAGGCTCGTGCGGCGTTCGAAGAAAGTTTCCACCAGCTGCAGTTCATCCATGCTGAGTTGCGCCGACGGCATGGCCGGCAACGCTTGACCCGGCGCCGCTGCCACGCTCCAGATCGAGCCGACACCCTGGAGCGGCTTTTCGTGGACCACCACGGTGCCCGCTGCGTAGTCGCCCACGCGTTTGTTTTCCTTGCTTATGAGCATGGTGATGATTCCGATGGCGTAGAGGCTTGGCAGCGTGTCGACTATGCGCAGCAAATTCCGAAGGACCGAATCGTACGCGTTAATTGGGCGGCCGGAGTCCTGAATGACGCGCAGGTGCGTCCAGCGCTTGCCAGGTGTTTGGCCGTTCCAGAGCGCCTCAAACAGCGCGAAGTAGCCGAATTGAATCGTGAAGGCGATAAAAATGAGGATTGCGATCCCCCATTGTTTCCCCAAGGCTCCCACGACGCCGAACGAAGCCACTAGCAACGCGATCAAGCCCAGGACGATGTAAACCGCAAATTGCAGGAGCGTATCGAGCGCGACCGCCAGAAAGCGGCTGCCAATGCCGGCCAACGGAAACTCGAGCGAAGTTTGCTCCGGGGTTTCGATGGTAAGCTTGTCGGCCGAGGACATCGGTGATCTCCAACAACTGGCTTCAGAAGCGGCGTCCGTACTGGGCGCGCATCGACGAGCTTCTTGCGCGCTCGGGCCGCAGCGGTGTGCGCGCCTTGACCCACACCGAGCTGCAGGAATTGGCGCTATTATATCGCCAGACCGCTTCGGACCTCGCAACGATCCGCGAAGACGCTTCCAGCCGCAACCTGGCGCATTATCTGAATCAACTGCTTGGACGCGCACACAACCTGATCTACATGGGACGGCGTTCGCGGCCGGCTGGAATCATTAAATTTTATCGCGAGACGTTTCCGCAGATATTTCATGAGACTTTGCCGTACACACTCCTGGCGACCGCAATCTTTTTCGCCACTGCCGCAGCGGGGTTGATGGTGGCGATCACGGATCCTGGATTCCAGCGGTACATCTTGGGTCCCGAGATGATGGACACGATCGCTAAGCAGCAAATGTGGACGCATTCGATCGTCACGGTGAAGCCTCTGGCGTCCAGCGCCATTATGACGAACAACCTGGCTGTGTCGCTCACCACGTTCGCGCTCGGGATTACGGCCGGAATCGGGACCGTATATATGCTCGCGTTCAATGGGCTGCTCTTTGGCGTGATTTCCGGTGCGTGCTGGCGCGCCGGAATGCTGGGGCAGCTCATGAGTTTTGTCGCTCCGCACGGGGTGCTCGAGTTGCCGGCTATTTTCATTTCGGGCGGCGCGGGACTTTTGATGGCGAAAGGTTTGTTGTTTCCCGGAACGTTACCGCGCAGCGCGTCGGTAGCTCGCGAGGGCGCGCGCGCCGTGCGCCTGGTGCTTGGGATCATTCCCATGCTCATCGTCGCGGGGACCATCGAGGGTTTTGTCTCGCCATCCGAGCTTGCGGTCAGATGGAAATACACTCTCGCCGCCGGATTATTCGGCTTGCTTCTGCTTTACGTGATGCGAAAAGCTCCCGCAGCCTCGCCCAAGGCCGTGTCCGGCGAAGTCGTGCCCAGCGAAATTCCCAAGGACGTCGCCGCAACCATTTAAAGCAGGCTGCGCTCCTTCACTTCGAGATATCGGTTGACGAGCGCCGTGGACATTCGCGATGCGTCCACTTCCAAAGTCAGCGCGCCCTGCTGACGCAGTCGCCGGAGCAGAAGTTCGCGCCGCTGCACCACTTCGACCGCTGCGGTGTAGCGATACATCGAATTCGCATCCTTCGGGCCCGCCGCAACCAGGCGGCGCAGTTCCGGCTGCCCGATGATTCCCAGTAGCACCAGATGCCGCGTTGCCATTTTCGCGGCGCATTCGATGACCTCCGGCGTCGCCGCGGTTTCCGCCAGGTCCGTCAGCCACACGATCAGGCTGCGCCGGCTCTGCTGCGATAGCAGGCTTTCCGCGGCGAGCAGATGATCGGCCTCAAAGGCCTCCGCCCGCACTTGGGCCATGCTTTCCATCAGGACGCGCAAATGAGGCACGCCGCGGCCCGGTCCTACGCGCTGTTGCGGCTTGCGGCCGTAAGCGAGCAGCGCAACGCGGTCGCCGGAATAAAATGCCACCTGCGCCAGACTCAGCGCGGCGCTGACGGTGTAGTCAAGTTTCGTCAGGCGATCCACTCGCGCCCGCAACAGCCTGCCGGCGTCGAGCACCAGCCAGACAGTCTGGCTGCGTTCGATCTGATGAACTTTGGTGATCAGCTTTCCGCGCCGCGCCGTCACGCTCCAGCAGATGTCGCGGAATTCGTCGCCTTCCCGATAGTCGCGCAGGCTTTCGAATTCACGCCCATGCCCGCGCTGCCGCTTCAGCCGTTTTTCGAGCTCGATTTGACGGCTGCGAATCAGGTAGATGCGCATTTTCTGCGCTTCTTCGATATTGGGATAGACGCGCACGTTTTGGGGAAGCGGCGCTCGCGCCCATCGCTCGGCCAGGCCCACCGGACTCTGGTAGCGTAGCCATACATTGCCGAAGCGCGCATCGCCGCGGGAGCGAGGCTCGATCGGATACGAAGCGCTGCGCGCGCCATTTGCCGGCGCCACGATCTCGATGTTCGGCAGCTCGCGGCAGAAAGTTTCAGGGGCTTCGTCGGTGACCTTGGCCGAAATTGAGCTGCTCGAGGAATTGCGCAGCTCCAGCGTCACCGGCATCCCTTTCGTCAGGCCCAGAGGCTCGCTCCAGATGCGCCTCATCTCAATCTGTTCCGGCTTCGCCATATGACCAAGATCCCAGGCCCATAGCGCGAGAACCACAAGATCCCACAGGGCCAGCGCATAGAGGAAGCGCGGCTCCCGCCAGGCAGGCGCGATCCACACGAGCCCTACAAACAGGAGCAGAAAAAATCGGGGCCCGAACGCGACCGGGAAACGTCCGGTGCGCTCGGCCCGCGCGGCGACATTCGAAGGGGCAAGTCTATTCACGGCGTCATTTCGGGACGGCGATGCCCGCCAGCACTTCGGCGATTACCTGGTCGGGCGTGATGCCTTCGAGATCCGCCTCCGGCTTGAGCATCATGCGATGGCGCAGGATGGACGGAGCCGCGGACTTCACATCGTCCGGGATCAGGAAGTCGCGGCCTTGGGTTGCGGCAATCGCTTTGGCCGCGAGCATCATCGACACTGCTGCGCGCGGGCTTGCTCCGAGGCTGACCGCTGCGGAATCCCGCGTGGCGCGGACGATTGAAACGATGTAATCAAAGAGCTTGGGTTCCACGCGAACGCGCGCGGCTTCCTCCCTCGCGGCCTGGAGAGCTACTTTCGTGAGCCGCTCGAGTCCCACGCGATCGAGGTCCCTTGCTTCGAATCCGCCCTGATAGCGCGAAAGGATTTCGGATTCCTGCGAAGCTTCGGGATAGCCGATGCGAATTTTCATCAGAAAACGGTCGAGCTGCGCTTCCGGCAGGGGATAGGTGCCTTCGAATTCCACCGGATTTTGCGTGGCGAACACCGCAAACGACCGCGACAGCGGATAGCTGACGCCGTCAATCGTCACCTGAAACTCCTCCATGGATTCCAGCAGCGCCGATTGCGTGCGGGGCGGCATGCGGTTGATTTCATCCACGAGCAGCAGGTCGGTGAAGACCGGACCTCGGTTCATGCGGAATGTTCCGTCGGCGGGCTGGAATATATTGCCGCCCAGAATGTCGGCGGGAATCAGATCGGGAGTGCACTGCACGCGCTGGAACTGCAAATTAAAAAGATGCGCGAGGCATTTCACGGCGAGCGTTTTAGCCAACCCCGGGACGCCTTCGATCAGCGCGTGGCCTCCCGTGAGGATCACGACGAACAACTGGTCCACCGCGTCGGTCTGGCCCACGATGATCTTCGAAAATTCTTTTCGGACGTGCGAAGCCAACGCCGCGGCGCTCATCTCCATGCAGGGTTCTCCCGTTCAGCGTGGCCCCTGGGCTCAAGGCGCGCCGAATAATCGTGAAGCTGGCGCACCAGATAGAGCGCCTCGTCCTCGTTAAGATTGATATTACGCATCGCCCGCTCGGAGCGGGCGAGTGTATCCAGAAGCGCGTCTTCCGGCCAGCCGAATCGGCTGGAGGCGGCGCGGCACAGTTCCGGGAGTTTTGCCTTGGCCGGCGTGGCGAGCTTGCGCGAAAGCGCTAGGCGAAAGCGCCGGTACGCGACCGAGACGGCCGCCGGAGAAGCGTGCGCGGATTGGTAGAGGTCGCCAAGTGTTTCGACGAATTCCAGCGGCGAGAGGCGCGACTCGGTCGCTGGCATGCGCATGGCCCCCGCTCGCCGTGAGAACGTGAAAAGGAGCGCGAGGAACGCGATGCCGATTTGCAGTGAAGCCCAGGGCAGCGGGCCATTCTCAAAATAGGAAATCATGGACGCGCGGGCGCCGTGAAAATATTCGTCCCAATACACGCTGACCGTGTCGGGCGCGCCGACACAATTCAGAAAAAATGCCAGATTGCTCTTGTCGCGGATGGAGCCGTTCGTTAATGGCGACGCTGATGCCCACCAGATGATCTCGCCCTTTCCGACGCGATAGGTGACGACCGCGATCTCATCCTCCCGGCCGTAGAGCGCGAGCCATGGGTGAGTGCTCGAAGTAAACGTATCCGGCGCGATCATGGAAATCTCAGTCGCATCGCGCGTGACGGATGAAGGCAGCAACGCTGAATATGTCTTCGGCTCCGGTTTCCACTCTTCCACGGCTGTGGCATTGAGATCGGGGACGAGATCCGCTGCGCTCGCGCCGATGGCGAGCACGCGTCCGCCGCCGGAAACGAACCTGCGAATTGCCGCGCGCTCGCTGGCCGAAGCTGTCTGATTCGGCTCGGCTAACACAAGCAGAGCGCCGTCAGGGTTAGCCGGGAGATCTTCCGGCGATTTTTCCCAGCGCTCCACCTGGTATCCCTGTTCCTGAAGTAGCAGAAATGCAGCCTTGGCGCCTGCCCATTCCGAGGCGTAGCTCGAAGGATAGCCGAGCGACTGCTGAGCCGGCGCCGGGCCCACCGCGTAGGTGAGTCCGACCAGCACGATCATGACGACCCCCGCTCCGATCAGGAACCGGAGATCGCGGCTGTCGAGGAACGCAGGCATCCCAGTGACTCCAATTGCTGCATCGCGTCGCTCCAATCCGCGTCGGTGGCGGAGCGATAGCCGTACCAGACCAGCTCAAAACGCTGTGTCAGTTGCAGGAGCGGCGCATAATCCGCGCTTTCCTTTTTGATCAGCCGTAAGGATTCTCGAGGAGTTCGCGAGCGATCCTCCGGAAGTGATCGCGTCTCTTCCATCCGCACGATGGCTGCCCAGTACGCGGCGTGAATTGCAGCGCGGTAGTCTCCTCGCGCAGCGGCGGCCCGCGCGTCGCGCAGCCAGCGATGCCAGTCCCGGTTCACCGGAGTCGCACCGCTAAGATCCATTTCCGATCTCGACCCCGCTCGCATCAGGAAGCGCACCGTCCAAAACAACAGCAGAAGACATGCCAGCGCGATTACCGTCCACGCGACAATATTGCCTATGGTTCTGGAGCGGCCCAGCCGGCCAAAGACCCGTTCGAGCTGCCGCACAATCCATGACCACGCGCGCGCCTTGAGCAGATCGAGCCAGGAAGGTCCCGCTTGGCCGCGAAATTCCGTGGCGCTCAAGATGGCGTTCAGCCGGGCGCGCGATTGCGCAAGATTTTGCGGCAGCGTCGGAGTCTCCAGAGTCTGAGCGGCTTCGATGTAGGTCCGCAGCTCTTGCCGGATCTGGGCCAGGGCCTTGCTGTTCGCGCTCGGGTTCTTCTCGATCCGCGAAAGCGGACCGGTAAGCCATGCCGTGCTGACGCTGTAGCGGGCTTCGCCCGCGGTTACCGTCCAGTTTGCGGGCAGCGTCATCCGCAGATCATTGATCGCTGCTGAGTTGCCGGGCGAGGCGTTCAGCACCGCCGAACAGTGATCGAGTTCAGCGATGTACTCCTGCAACGTGAACGATTGTTGCGGCACGAGCGAGCTCGCGGATTGGCAGAAGGTTTTCAGCGGCCACGCGGTGTGAATTGACAGCAACGCCGCCACGCAGAGCGCCACCTTCCAGCTTGCCGCGATCCGGGATTTCGTGTCTCGGGGGCGCCTCACGCCGAAGGCACCGTGCCTGTTGCAGGCGAAGGCCGATCGAGCGAGGCCATCATGAATTGCAGGTCGAAGGCTTCCTTGCGAATGCGGGTGTCGTAGTAACAAAGCACCAGAACGATCATGTAGACCGACCCCGTAACCGTTGCACCCAGGGCCCCGAAAACAGAGGTCGAGAGAGCAAGCCAGGCCGGCAGATGGTGGTTTCGCAGCAACGCAACCATCGTCGCGATGGAAAAGGGCGCCTGAAAGACGATCAATCCCACATATCCGATGATGGCGGCTAGCAGGAATGCGATAAAAATATGTCCCCTGCGCCCTCGCGTGAGTTGCACACTGCGACGAACGGCGGCGAGGGCGCCGAGGTTCTCCAACATTAGCGCTGGAATCGAAACGGCGTAGCGCAGCGCAAGATAGATGAACGCGACCGCGCCAGAAATGTACACGAGCAGCACCAGAAGCACTGTGGCGGCCGCCACGACCGCCTGTCCTCCAGCCGCGGCGGCCCCGGCGATCAGGACTCCGCCAATGCCCGCGATAGCGACAAACACCAACAGCAAAAGTCCCATCATGCGAATGGCGATGGTCAAGATGACGCCCATCAGCCGCCAGAATTTCCCTTGGATGCTCCGGTAGGAATCGCGAACGGTTGATCGGCGGCCCAGGTAAGCTTCGGAGACGGCGTGAGTGACCGCCGCGAGTGCGATTGACTGCACGAGTATCAGAAGAATTACAAATGCAAAGATGCCGGCGGCGAATCCCAGTAGTAATCCCGGAGTGGGTGCCAGCGTGGGCCTTCCTGCAAACAGCATGCTGCCCTGAAAAGTAAGAACCAGGTAATTCACGGGAATCCCAAATGACGCGGGAATCGCCATGATCCCCACGAATACCCAAAAATGATTGCGATAGACAGTGAACGTGCGGTCCAGGAGTTCTCCCAGACTGAGAGGCCGGAGTTCGGCGGTCTCCACGGGTTCCTCCATTTGAATGCGCGATCCGAGAGAGAAGTTTCGTATCTAACCACACAGTAACGGCGGACGCAACAACGCGCGGCGTTCCTGTTTCTCCATTGTTTGCGGCCTTGCAGGAAATCTCATATGATTCCCTCGCGCGCGCCCTGACGCCAGGAGGGGATCATGAGCGGATTCCTCAGTCCCGAAGAGCTAAAGAAGCTGAAACCGGCGGAGACTTCGTCCTTCCCATCGCCGATCCCCACGCAGATCGTCTCGAGCGATGAATATTACCCTCAGCGCCAGAACAAACAGCAACGCCGAGTAGAGGCGCAGTTAAAGGACATGGGCAACAAGCTCGCGCGCAAACAGGGCATCAGCCGCAGAGCTTTTTTTACGACGGCCGCCGGTATGGCCACGGCATTCCTGGCGATGAACAAGGTCTACGGAGCGCTTTTTGACGTGACCGCCGCCGAGGCCGCCACTCCCGAGCTCGCCGATGAGCGCGCCAACCTGCTGCAGGATCAATTCATCTTCGACGGGCACACGCACTTTCTGCGCGACGACACGCGGCTCACCGGGTTCGTCATGATGCGCCAGGCGGTCGGAGACTCAGGTTGGAATCCGGAGTTGAAGGGCAAGAAACAGACCATCGAGGACCTCAAGTACAACAACTACTTCAAGGAGATTTTTCTCGATAGCGATACGAAGGTAGCGATCATTTCAAGCGCGCCCTCCGATATTCCTCAGGACTGGTTCCTGACCAACGAAATGATGGCGGAATCGCGCGCGAAGGTGAACAAGGCCGCCGGTTCCAAGCGGCTGATGAGCCACGCGATCTTCACGCCCGGGAAGCCGGGCTGGCTCGAGGATCTCGACCGCGGTCTGGCGCTCAAGCCTGATTCAGTGAAGGGCTATACCATCGGCGATAACACCCATAAGGAACTGGCGCGCTACCCATGGCGCATGGACGACGAAAAAGTCACATATCTCGGCTACGAAAAAATGCAGAAGGCGGGCATTAAGAACGTATGCGTTCACAAGGGGCTCTTTCCGCCGTCTCTGGACAGCCAATTTCCGCGGCTCCGCCCTTACGCTGACGTCAGCGATGTTGCCAAGGCCGCCAAGGATTGGCCCCAGTTGAATTTCATCATTTATCACTCCGGCTTTCGCAACGTGGGCGGCGGTGGTTCCGATGCAGCGGAGGCGTGGGCGACCGTCGAAAAAGCCGGACGCAATGAATGGGTCAGCGATCTCGCGGAAATTCCCGCGAAATACGGCGTCACCAATGTCTATGGCGATCTCGGCCAGGTTTTTGCGTTGAGCACCGTCGCCCAGCCCAAGCTCGCCGCGTTCATCGTAGGCACGCTGGTAAAGGGTCTCGGCGCCGATCACGTCGTGTGGGGCACCGACGCGCTGTGGACCGGCTCGCCCCAATGGCAGATCGAAGGACTTCGGCGGCTGGAAATTCCGGAAGACATGCAGCAGAAATATGGATTGCAGCCTCTCGGCGCGGCCGATGGCCCGGTGAAAACAGCAATCTTTAGCGGAAACTCCGTGCGCCTCTACAATTACAAAGCTCCCGCAAAATGGGCGAAGATGGACCGCTTTGCCGCTCTCAAAGAGGACTACATCAAGTCGGGCGCGCATCGCACGAATCTGCGATACGGCTACGTCGCGGTCTAGCGTGCGCTAAGCAGTCGGCTACTCCCAGCCGGTCGGAGCTTTATAAGGCTGCGTGACGATGACGGCGGAAATTTCCTTGATCTTGCGATCCTGTATCTTGAAAAGCTCGGCGATTTCCGTGCTGTTCGGCCATTGCGAATAGCGCCCCATCGTCATCATGCCGTGCCCGGCCACCTCCACCGTTTGCGACGTGGCAGGATGATTGAACCGCACGATTGCCAGCACCAGCCCCCGCTCGTCGTCCACAATCGGAAACCTTCGAGGGCTGATCGTGTGGATGTACGTGAAGATTTTTGTGCTCAGTTGTGCTCCGCAGCTCAGCGCTCCGAGCGGCGAAGTCGCGGACCCCGGGCAGGTCTGGATTCCGTTCTCGATTCGTATGGCGTCTTTGTCGAACGGCACGATATCGCCGTTTCCTTGTTCGATTCCGTCGAAGTACTTGCCTACCATGGAGACCATTTCCGCACGTGACGGCCGGTCTGCGGCCGGAACGGATTCCAGAAATACCGGCCTCGGCTCCGTTAAGTTGTCGGTGCCAAAAAGAGACGTCGTTTCCTTGCGCGCGACCAGCGTCTCAATCTCAGTAATCTTCTGATTCACAATCTTCAGGCGCACGTGCAATATCGCCGGCTTCCCATTCTCCCGGACCAGTGCGAACACGCCCACGCCGCCCGCCGCTGGCTCGTCGAAGTAAACTTTGTAATTGCTCAGGCCGGATGCTGTCGCCCACAGGCCATCGCCCAGCTCGAGCGGCACGCCATCCTCGGTGAACTTCACCGTCTTCGCGAGCGGCAGATGCGACGGATCGTGCGTAACCATCGCCGCGAGATATTGGTCAACGATTCCATTGAGACACGCGCGGTCGCAAGAATTGGAAGCGGGCGGGCTCGCCGGAGCAGCGGACACTTGGACCTTGCTCGATAGGGTGACGAAGGCAGCGAGAATCAAGACCCCAATCGCGCTCGCGAACAGCAATTTTCTGCGCACGATTCCTCCTATGACGGGCGAATGTTGGACCGCTACCACTGGGGCTGGTCGGACCTCGAATTTTCCCAACTGCTCCACCCCGAGCCTTGCCCGTACGTCCCCTGATTCAGGACAGCCTCGATTTCGTGCAGCTGATTCTTCCGAACCTTGAATATCTCCGCGATCTCCCACGTGAATGGGGTAGTCGGGCCGGCCGTAACGGCGCGGCCATCAGGCGTCTCGAAGTTGCGGGTGTTTCCGGCCTGATGATCGAAGAATACGAAGCTGAAAACGATTCCACGTTCCTGATCAACGACGAGATACCGCCTGTCCCGAATCAGCGAAACAAAATGGAGCAAGCCGGATTGGAACTGGTCCCGGCAGGACCATCCCGCGGAATACGTCGTCGGCTTCATCGCCGGGTCGTACTTCGGGGACGGAGCGGGGCGCGGGGTGCCGGCCGCGGTCAGGCCCGGCATGGGATTGAGATTATTGGTCGTCTTCATGCCATTTTCCAGGCGGTCGCAGTCATCGGCAAAAAACGAGTAGTCGTGCTTCCCATCGTCCTGCTGCATCCCGGAAAAATACTTGTTTGCCGTCTTGATCAGATCGAGACGCGTAGTGCGCTCGGCTTCCGGAATCTCCTCGAGGAAGGCGGCACGGGGACTGCCGAGCTTTTCCAGATTCGCGGCCCCGCCTTGCGCAAACTGGCCGCGTGCCACGATCGTTTCGATCTCGGAGATTTTCTGATTCTCAATTTTCAGTCGAACGGCAACGATCACGGGCTGCCCTGCCTCCTGCATCGTTCCCTCGAAGCCCACTTGGCCGGCCTGCGGATCGTCCACGTAGAATTTGTACGTCCCCTTACCCGTCGCCGTTCTCCAAAAGCCGTCGCCGAGCTCGAGTTTCTGGCCATTCTCGGTGAACTTGACGAACTTCGTCATGGGCAGGCGCGAGGGATCGTGCGCCACCACAGCGTCCACGTACTCGTCCACGAAATTATTCAGGCACGTGCGATCGCAAGCGCTCGATGCGGCAGAGCTTTGCGGACCGCCCGGAAATGCCCGCAGCAGGTTTGGATGGCCAACAACGGCGCCGACGACCAAAATTCCAATGGCGCAAATAAAAAGAAGTTTTCCTCGCACGATGTTCCCCCCCGGGCTCTATGGCCGCGCGGACTGTATAGCAGAAGCCGCGCAGAGTCTGCAACTCGCTGCTTCCGCCATCTCGTAATCGGTTCGTCAGTGCGGACGAAGCGCCGCCGGAGCCCGCCCCCAAAACGATGGCTTCCGGGCTGCCTCTAGCGAGTCTCGCATCCCAATGTTCGTTTGCCCGCCGATCAAAAGGTGCGAAGATCAATACGAGATACTGTCGGTCTTGTAACCGTTTTAGCGCCGGAACCATCAATTAAGAGATGGTTTGTTCGTGTTTGCCTTCAGGCAGGATTGAGTTTCTAGACGCGAGATGGCCCGCCATGCGGCGGATAAGGACTGAAAATGGCTGAATGGACGTTGAAGACGAATCCCGACGATAATTCCACTCTGCCTGTCCCGCCGCCCACTGAACCCGCCCGCGCAAAGAAGCCCGGCAAAAAGCGGCATCTATGGGTATGGGCGCTCGTGGTCGTTGCCGCGATCGCTGCGATTATTTTTTATCAACACTACCGGGCTGCCGAGGCGGCGAAGAAAGCCAAGGCGAATGCGGCTCCCAAGGCCGTTCCGGTCGTCACGGCTGCCGCAACCAAGGGCGACATCGGAGTGTACGTGCAGGCCCTTGGCACCGTGACCCCCGTTTACACCGTGACCGTAACCAGCCGCGTGCAAGGCCAGATCATGGAAGTTCACTACCGTGAAGGCCAAATGGTTCGCAAAGGCGACCCGCTGCTGGATATCGATCCGCGGCCTTATCAAGCAGCGCTGACGCAAGCGCAAGGACAGCTCGGCCACGATGACGCGGTTCTAAGTCAGGCGCGCACCGACTTGACCCGCTATCAATCCGCATTCAGCCAGAATGCGATCGCTCAGCAGCAGGTCTTCGATCAAGAACAAGCCGTGAAGCAGGATGAGGGCACGGTTAAGAACGATCAAGGCCTGGTGGACAACGCGAATGTGAATCTCGTGTACTGCCACATTACTTCGCCGATTGACGGCCGAGTCGGCTTGCGCCTGGTGGACCCCGGTAACATCGTTCAGGCGAACAGCACGACCGCGCTCGTAGTCGTCACCCAGCTTCAACCCATTACCGTGATTTTCAGCATTGCCGAGGACTACCTCACGCAGATTCAGCAGCAAATGCGCCACGGGCAGAAATTGAAAGTGGACGCGCTGGATCGCACGCAGCTCAAAACGATCGCTTCCGGCTCGCTGCTGACTCTGGACAATGAGGTTGATACGACAACCGGGACGGTTAAATTAAAGGCGATTTTCGACAACAAAGATACCGCCCTTTTCCCGAACCAGTTCGTCAACGCAAGTCTCCTGATTGAGACGCAGCAAGGCGTGATCCTGGTCCCTACGCCCGCGATTCAGCGAAACTCCCAGCAGGCGTTTGTGTACGTGATCAAGCCGGATAACACCGCCTCGGTGCAGAACATCACCGTTGGAACGGCCAACGGCAATGTCACAGCCGTGCAGGGAATTCAGCCCGGTCAGATCATCGCCGTGAATGGTTTCGACAAGCTGCAGGACGGAATCAAAGTGGAGCAGCGTAAACCATCAAAGAATGGGAGTGGAAGCGGAGACGGCACTTCAAATGGAGACCAGGCGCCATGAGTCCGTCCCGGCCATTTATTCTCCGGCCAGTGGCGACATCGTTGTTGATGGCGGCAATCCTGCTGGTGGGAATTGTCGCGTATACGCAGCTCCCGATTTCAGCTCTGCCGGAAGTTGACTACCCCACGATTCAAGTCATCACGTTTTATCCAGGCGCAAGTCCTGATGTGACGGCCTCCGCGGTCACGGCGCCGCTCGAGCGACAATTCGGCGAGGTGCCTGGCCTAAGCCAGATGACCTCGACGAGTTCTGCCGGTAGCTCCGTGATCGTCCTTCAGTTCGAGCTGAATCTGGACATCGACGTCGCGGAGCAGGAAGTTCAGGCGTCAATCAATTCCGCGCAGACGTTCCTGCCGCCTGATTTGCCGACGCCCCCCATTTACAGCAAGACCAATCCGGCCGACACGCCAGTCCTCACTCTCGCGCTGACTTCTCAGACGGTGCCGCTATCGCAAGTCGAGGATTTGGCTGACACGCGGCTCGCTCAAAAGATTTCGCAGTTGCAGGGAGTGGGCCTGGTGAGCATCAGCGGAGGGCAGAAGCCGGCCGTTCGTGTTCAGGTGAACCCCACGGCGCTATCGTCCTACGGCATCAATCTGGAGGACGTGCGCGCCGCGCTGCAACAGACGAGTCTGGATTCGGCCAAAGGAAACTTCGATGGCGCGCGCCAGGATTACCAGATCGACGCCAACGATCAGCTGCTGACGAGCGCCGATTTTCGCTCCGTCGTGGTGGCCTACCGCAATGGCGCTCCCGTGGTCCTCTCGGACGTGGCCAACGTCGTGGACGGCGCCGAAAACGTGGACCAGGCCGCGTGGATGAACAACACTCCGGCAGTCATCTTGAACATCCAGCGGCAGCCGGGCGCAAATATCATCCAGGTAGTTGACCGAATCAAGAAGCTTCTGCCTGTCCTGCAAACGAATCTCCCGGCCGCTGTGCACGTTTCGATTCTCAACGACCGGACCACCACCATTCGCGCCTCCGTAAAGGACGTTGAGTTTGAGCTGATGTTGACGGTAGGGCTCGTGGTGATGGTCATCTTTCTTTTCCTGCGCAGCCTGTCCGCGACGATCATCCCGAGCGTTGCGGTTCCTCTTTCCATCATCGGCACTTTTGCGGTGATGTATCTGGCCGGCTACAGCCTCGACAACCTCTCCCTGATGGCGCTGACGATTTCGACAGGCTTTGTCGTAGACGACGCGATCGTGATGATCGAGAACATCGCTCGTTTCATTGAAGAGGGTGACAAGCCGCTTGAGGCGGCGCTGAAGGGCGCCGAGCAAATTGGATTCACGATTATTTCGCTGACAATTTCGCTGATTGCCGTGTTGATTCCGCTGCTGTTTATGGGAGACATCGTCGGCCGGCTATTCCGCGAGTTTGCGGTGACGCTCGCCGTGACCATCCTTGTTTCCGCGGCAGTTTCCCTGACCTTGACGCCCATGATGAGCGCCCGACTGCTCCGTCATACGCCGCCGGACAAGCAAGGAAGATTCTACAGGTGGTCGGAGCACATGTTCGATCGAATCATCGAAGCATACGGCCGGAGCCTCCAATGGGTTTTGCAGTATCAGACGGCCACCTTGCTCGTGGCCCTCGGAACACTCGTGCTGACGATCATCTTGTACATCATCGTGCCGAAGGGATTTTTCCCCGTGCAGGATACCGGCATCATTCAGGGTTTTTCGCAAGCGCCGGAATCCATTTCGTTCGCCGCAATGTCGCAGAGACAGCAGAAACTTACTGAGGTCATCCTGAAAGATCCTGCTGTCGAAAATCTTTCTTCCTTCATCGGCGTTGATGGCACGAACACCACCCTCAATAGCGGCCGAATTCTCATCACCCTCAAGCCGCTCGGCGATCGAAAGATCAATGCCTCCGACATCATCCGCCGCATGCAGCCGAATCTCGAAAAGGTGGAAGGCATCACGCTGTATTTGCAGCCGGTGCAGGATCTGACCGTCGAGGATCGCGTCAGCCGGACGGAATATCAGTACAGCCTGGAGGACCCCGACCTGAACGAATTGAATACGTGGACGGCGAAGTTCGTTCAGAAGCTCCAGGGGCTGCCTGAGCTTACCGACGTCGCAACTGACCAGCAAACATCCGGGCTGGCCGCGTCTCTTGTGATTGACCGCGTGACCGCCTCGCGCATGGGAATCACGCCTGAAATGATTGACGAGACGCTCTACGACGCCTTCGGACAGCGCGAGATTTCAACTCTGTATACGCAACTGAATCAGTATCACGTGATCCTGGAGACGTTGCCGGATTTTCAGCACAATCCTGACAAATTGCAGGATATCTACGTTCGCTCGGCGACGGCCCCGGCGAGCTCATCGAGCGGGTCATCAACTTCCGCGGCCACTTCGTCTTCAGGATCTTCCGGCGCGACGGCGGGAACCACGGGGCCCTCCTCCAGCTCAACTTCGGCTTCGTCCACGATTCCCCTTGTGTCCGGCGCGAATGGCGCCGCCGTTCCCCTGAGCGCCTTTACGCATTTCGATTCGACCACGGCGCCTCTGGCGATAAACCATCAGGGTCAATTTCCCGTGGTCACTATTTCGTTCAACCTTGCGCCAAACGCCTCGCTGGGTGCCGCCACTACGGCGATTGACAAGGCCAAGAGCGACTTGGGAATGCCGCTGAGCGTCCAGGGAGCGTTTCAGGGGACAGCAGCGTCGTTTCAAGCCTCCCTTGCCAGCGAACCGCTGCTGATATTGGCGGCCCTGGTGACCGTATATATCGTCCTGGGCGTCCTTTACGAAAGCTACATTCATCCGATCACGATTTTGTCCACGCTGCCCTCCGCCGGTGTTGGCGCGATTTTGGCTCTGCTGATATGCGGTACCGAGCTCAGCATCGTTGCGCTGATCGGGATCATCCTCCTGATCGGAATCGTGAAGAAAAACGGCATCATGATGATTGATTTCGCTCTGGAAGCCGAGCGGAAGGAACACAAGAGCGCCACGGACGCAATTTACCAGGCGTGCCTCCTGCGGTTTCGTCCGATTATGATGACCACGATGGCAGCTCTGCTAGGCGGACTGCCCCTGGCGCTCGGCTCGGGAATCGGTTCCGAATTGCGCAAACCGCTTGGAATCGCGATGGTTGGCGGACTCCTGGTCAGCCAGGTGCTTACGCTTTATACGACGCCCGTGATCTACATCTTTTTCGACAACCTTGCCCATCGATTCTCGCGGGCTGACGCTGCCCAAACCGATCCGGAAGCGCTGCCCGCGGACTAAGCCATGAACATTTCTGCCCCATTCATTCATCGGCCTGTCGCCACCACGTTATTGACCATCGGCATCGCTCTCGCGGGCGCTGTCGCATTCGATTTCCTGCCGGTTTCGCCGCTTCCGCAAATTGACTTCCCGACGATTTCGGTTCAGGCGGGTTTGGCGGGCGCAAGCCCTGAGATCATGGCTTCCTCGGTCGCCACGCCGCTCGAACGGCAACTGGGCCGCATCGCCGGCATCACGGAGATGACCTCCGCAAGCTCGATCGGAAGCACAAATATTACTATCCAGTTTGATTTGACCCGGAATATTGACGGTGCCGCGAGAGATGTTCAGGCCGCGATCAACGCCGCGCGAAGTTATCTGCCGATTAACCTTCCCTCGAATCCGTCGTACAAGAAAGTGAATCCGGCCGATTCTCCGATCATGGTTCTCGGTTTGACCTCTAGTATCTACGATAAAGGCGCTCTGTATGACGCCGCCTCGACGATCATGGAGCAAAAACTTTCGCAGATCCCGGGCGTCGGCCAGGTCGCGGTGGGAGGCAGTTCTCTTCCGGCGGTGCGCGTCGATGTGAACCCGACGCAATTAAACAGCTACGGGCTCGGCCTCCAGGACGTTGCAAGCATGCTGGGGTCGCAGAACTCCAATCTGGCAAAGGGGCAAATATCCGGCCCCTTGACGACCAGCGATATCGTGACGAACGATCAGCTCCTCAAGGCCCAGTTCTATAGGCCGCTGATTGTGGGCTACCACAATGGCGCCGCCATCCAGCTTTCGGATGTCGCCGACGTTGAAGATTCGGTGCAAAACATTCGCAACTCCGGATATGTAAACGGCAAGCCGTGCGTAAACCTCATCATCTCCCGCCAGCCCGGCGCAAATATTATCGGGACCGTCGAGGCGATCCAGCAGGCACTCCCTTCGCTGAAGGCTTCGATACCCGCCGGGATAGACTTGACGACCGTTATTGACCGCACCACCACGATTCGCGCTTCGGTGCACGATGTGGAACGCACTCTTGCCATTTCGATCTCGCTCGTCATCCTGGTGGTCTTTCTTTTCCTTCGGAATGTGCGCGCGACGTTGATTCCAAGCGTGGCAGTCCCGGTCTCGCTGATCGGTACCTTCGCCATTATGTATATGTGCCGCTATAGCATCGACAATCTTTCCCTGATGGCGCTCACGATTTCGACGGGCTTCGTGGTGGACGATGCGATCGTGGTGATCGAAAACATCACGCGCTACATCGAGCAGGGCATGACTCCGATGCAAGCCGCGCTGCGCGGCGCGCAGGAAATCGGCTTCACCGTGCTCTCGATCAGCTTGTCTCTTATCGCCGTATTCATTCCGATCCTGCTGATGGGAGGCATCGTCGGCCGTTTGTTCCGGGAGTTTGCGGTCACGCTCGCGGTCGCCATTCTCGTTTCGCTTGTCGTTTCGCTGACCGCAACTCCGATGATGTGTTCCAGGCTGCTGAGCCGCGAAAAGCCCGAGGGCCATAACCGTCTCTACATGGCCAGCGAAAAGGGCTTCGCCTGGGTTTTGGGACACTACGAAAGCAGCCTCACCTGGGTGCTGGATCATGCGCCTTGGACGCTCGCCGTCCTTTTGATCACGATCGGCGTGAATGTGTTTCTTCTCATCATCGTTCCCAAGGGCTTTTTCCCGCTGCAGGACAACGGAATCATCCAGGGCGGCATTCGAGGTCAGCAGGATATTTCCTACCAGGCCATGGATCAGTTGACAAAGCGCTTCGTGGATATCATCAGGGCCGATCCCGCCGTGGCCAACGTGATGGCTTTTACTGGAGGCGGTTCGACGAACACGGGCAACGTATTTGTCGGGCTGAAGCCGCTCAATGAGCGCAAGCTGACTTCGAGCCAGGTGATCGATCGCCTGCGCCCGAAAGTGAACCAGGTGGTGGGCGCACGGGCGATCCTCCAGGCCGGCCAGGACCTGCGCATCGGTGGCAGACAGAGCAACGCGCAGTATCAATACACGATTCAGAGCGACAATTTGCCCGATCTCGTCAAATGGGGACCCCTTCTGCTCGCCCAAATTAGAAAATTGCAGGGATTCACCGACGTGGACACGGACCAGCAGAACACTGGCCTTCAGGCGTCGCTCGTTTATGACCGTGAAACCGCGGCCAGAATGGGAATCACGCCCCAGTTAATTGATAGCACGTTGTATCAGGCTTTTGGCCAATCGCTCGCATCCACGATGTATACCTCGCTCAACCAATACTACGTCGTGATGGAAGTGGCGCCGCAATATTGGCAGAGCCCGGAAGGACTAAAAGATATTTACGTCCATCCCGCAACCGGCGGAGAAGTGCCGTTGAGCGCGATCAGCCACTACGAGCCGACCACCGCGCCGCTCGCCGTGAATCACCAGGGTCAATTTCCTTCCGTAACCGTGTCCTTCAACCTTGCGTCTGGCGTGGCCCTCAGCGACGCCGCTGCGGAGATCGGCAAAATGGAAGAGAACATGGGAATGCCCGCCACGGTTCACGGAATGTTTTCGGGCACGCTTCAGGCATACCAGGCTTCGCTTGCTACCGAGCCTTACTTGATCATCACCGCGATCCTGGCGGTGTACATCGTCCTTGGCATTCTCTACGAGAGCTTCATCCACCCGATTACGATTTTGTCCACTCTTCCGTCCGCCGGGGTCGGCGCCGTGCTGGCGCTAATGATGTTTCGCACCGATCTCAGCGTGATCGCCTTGATCGGAATCGTCCTGCTGATAGGTATCGTGAAGAAAAATGCGATTTTGATGATTGATTTCGCCCTTGCTGCGGAACGCAATGAAGACAAGAGCTCCAGAGACGCGATCTTCCAGGCTTGCCTCCTGCGGTTCCGTCCCATCCTGATGACGACCATGGCTGCGCTCCTGGGCGCCTTGCCGCTGGCGCTGGGAACCGGGGTTGGTTCGGAATTGAGGCGCCCGCTGGGAATCACGATTGTGGGAGGGCTTATTTTCAGCCAGATGCTAACGCTCTATACCACTCCGGTCGTGTATCTCTATATGGATCGCCTGAGTATTTGGTGGCACCGGTCTCACCCCAGCCGACTGAATACATCTCCACAGGAGGCGGACTAAGTCATGCGGCCATCCCTGTCCGAGGAAAAAAATTCGATTCGGCTCCTGTCCGCGTGCGTTGCCGCCCTGCTGATTTTCAACGGTTGTAACGTCGGCCCGAAATATCACCCGCCCGCCGTGCAGGCGCCTGCGGCTTACAAAGAAGTCACGCCGGAAAATGAAAAAGACATTGAAAATTGGAAGGCGGCTCAGCCGAGCGACGATGTGTTGCGCGGGAAGTGGTGGGAGATCTTCAACGATCCCGAGCTGAATACCCTCGAAGATCAGGTAAACGTTTCCAACCAGTCCATTGCCTCAGCGGAAGCGAGCTTCATGGCGGCGCGCGCGATGGTTAAGGAAGCGCGCTCGCAGTTTTTTCCCACGGTCACCACCGATCCCACCATAACGCGGCAAAAGCAGTCGAACAACCTCAAGGAATTTGGTACCTCGACCACCGGTTCCACGCCCGTTGCCACCACGAACAAGGCTTTCACCGACTATGACTTCCCGTTTGATGCCACGTGGGTGCCGGATCTTTGGGGCAAGATTCGCAATACGGTCAACGCCAGCTCATACGGAGCGCAAGCGAGCGCCGCCGATTTGGCCAACACGCGCCTGAGCATGCAGGCGGAAGTTGCCGTGGACTATTATGAGCTTCGCTCGCAGGACTCATTGAAACAGTTGCTCGATACAACCGTGCAGGCCTACCAGGAGTCGCTCCGGCTGACGAAGGTTCTCTACAACACGGGCATAGATAACGATGAGCCCGTCGCTCAGGCCGAGACGCAACTGGAAACCACGCAAGCGCAGGACACCAACGTGGGAATACTCCGGTCCCAATACGAGCATGCGATCGCCATGCTGGTCGGCCAGCCCGCATCCACTTTTTCAATCCCTGTGGAGCCTTTGAAAGTCGCTCCTCCGCCTGTTCCGTTTGGCGTCCCGTCGCAGTTGCTCGAGCGGCGCCCCGATGTTGCCGCGGACGAGCGCTTGATGGCCCAGGCGAATGCGCAGATCGGCGTTGCGCGGGCAGCCTACTTTCCCACGCTGACGCTGAGCGCTTCGGGAGGGTTTGAATCAACGGCGGCCAGCACCTGGTTTTCCTGGCCGAGCGTTCTTTGGGCGATTGGAGCGTCCGCTTCCGAAACTATTTTTGACGCGGGCTTGCGCCGCGCTACCGTCCAGCAATATCGCTCCATGTACGATGAAACGGTCGCGAACTACCGCCAGACTGTCCTCACCGCTTTCCAGCAGGTCGAAGACAATCTCGCGGCGTTGCGCATCCTCTCGAAGGAAATTGAAGAGCAGGACGTCGCCATCAAATCGGCGCAGAGGTTCCTGACGGATGCCACCAACCGCTGGAAATTGGGACTCGATCCCTACCTCGACGTCATCACCGCGGAAACCGCCTTGCTGAGCAATCAGCAGACGATGGTGAACCTACGAATGCAGCAGATAACCGCCAGCGTCCAGTTAGTGGAAGCCCTCGGAGGCGGCTGGGATAAGACGCAACTCCCCTCCACTGCTGCGCTCGTCACAAAAGCTCCGTTGCCCTGATCGTGAAGTTTCCTGCGTCGAAATCGCGAGCCGAATTGCGAGCGATCAATCTTCTGTTGTGGCGCCGAACGGCACCCACTCTCTGCCGTCGAAGCGGATCAGGAACAACTGCTTAATGGGCTGATAGTCGGTGGGGCTCGTCGTGACCCTGATGCCGGGTCGGAGCATGCCGAGTTCGACGTCCAGGCTGGAGGCTTGCTTCATCACGTTGGCTCGGGTGAGATTGTCGCCGCACCTCTTCAGCACCTCGACGAGGGCCTCCGCGCGTTCGTAACCGGCCACGTTGTTCTGGTCGCGAAGGCTCGCGTCCGGGCTGTATTTGCGCATCCAATCCAGAAATTCGCGCACGGCAGGGTCGCTTTGCGCTCGCGAAGACGACCAGCTCTTGGATCGCGCATTGGTGATGATGCCGGCGGATTTTTCCAGGCCAGCAGGATCGAGGAACGCGGCAATCGAAAGGGAAGCGTTCGGAATGAACTGCAACGGATGCCAGCCAAGGTCATACGTCGTGCGAATCGCCTGCGTGGCGAATGTCCCGACGGATAAATCGAGGAAAACGTCAGCGCCGGAGTCCTTGAGCGCGGTGATCTGCGGCTCGAGCGCCCTGTCTGAAAACTGATCCGAGACCTGATATGAAATTTCCTTGACGATCATGGCCGAAGCTTTGTCGCCGAAGCCGTCGTGCACGCCCGCGAGGTACTCTTTCCCGGCATCGTCATTCGCGTAGAGCACGGCAACCTTCGCTCGAGGCTTGTTCTGCAGAATGTATTTCGCGTAAACCAAACCTTCGGTTCGATACGTGGCGAAAAATCCCATAGTCCAGGGAAAGTGGGAGGGATCGTCGAAGACCGCGGAACTGGATTGCACGAAAAGCTGCGGGACTTTTTGCTCGTTCATGTAGGCGCGAATCGCCAGATTGCTTTCGGTTCCGAAGGAACTGAAGATCAGCAGGACTTTGTCCTCCTCCACGAGCTTTCGCGCGAGATCCGCGGACTTCGGACCGTCGGACGCGTCGTTCACGCTGATGAAGTTAATTTTGCGGCCGTTAACGCCGCCGCGGTCGTTGATCATTTGAAAGTAAGCCGCTTCAGCGCGAGCGACGGCGGCATATTCGCCGCTCGAGCCTGAGGAAGCAGCGATGTTGCCGATCTTGATTTCGGTATCGGAAGCTCCCGGGTCGTAGGATTTCTGGCCCTCAGCCGTCGCCCCAATTATCACCGCAGCGAGCGACGCGAGGAGCGCGAGGCGAATCACGAATCTGCTCGCGCATTGCTGGATGGGTCTTTTCAATTTTGGAAAACCTCGCGGAATAAACGAATCATCTCCGCAAATGCCAGGTCCGTCGCTTCCGGATCGAACCTTGGGCCTTCATCGCGTGTAAAAGCGTGCTCGGCGGGATACAGCAGCGTTTTGTAAGATACGCCGGAGTTTTGCAGAGCTCGATCGATCGTTTCGCGTCCCGCATCGGGAACGTGCGGGTCCTTTGTCCCGAAGATCATTAGGAGTTCACCGCGGATTTCTTTTGCGCGCGCCAATGATCCAGCATCGGCGTCCTGGCCGAGCTTGCCGTCATGGATGCCTGTGCCGTAGAAACAGACCGTCGCGCGGACATCGCGCTGGAACGCCGCACGGAACGCGAGGTGGCCGCCGATGCAGAAACCCATCCCCCCGATTTTTCCCGGCGCGACCTTGGGATGTTTCGAAAGCCAGTCAAGACCAGCACGGCAATCGGCATCGAAATGCGCGACCGGAGTCTTTGCCGCGTCTTGCTGGCCGCGAATGCGTCCGGCGTCGTCGAACGGGATCACCGTTCCCGGCGGTTCGATCCGGCGGTAAATTTCCGGGGCGGCGGCAACAAATCCATATCCGGCCAATCGTATGCACGCGCGGACCATTGGCGGCGTGAGTTGAAAGATGTCGGAATAGCACCAGATGCCCGGATATTGGCCTTCAGCCTTCGGCGCAGCGACAAAAGTCCGCATCGGGAAACCCGGCAGAGAAATGTCAGCGTATTCGGTGGTAACGATCATTTGTTTGCTCGCGGGAAATTCTGCCGGAGATGTGAGAGCCAGTCAATTCCCGATTCACAAAGCGAAATAGTAGGTCAGGTCGTGCTCACAGGCACAAAATCAATCGCATCTAGTGCCAGGGAATCTGGATATCGCCGCTGCGCCACTCCCAGCCCATGTTGTCTTCCGTGAAAATCAGTCGGTGACCCAGCCGTGCATTGAGCGAGCTGGAGTATTCCATGTCGAGAAACCTCGGGGGAGCGGAGCGCCTCGCCGGAGAGCTGGGCGTCAACTCATCGGCCATATACCACTGGATAAGAGGCATGAACGCGCCTCGCCCGGATCGCGCTGCAGTAATCCAACGTCTCGCCATCGAGACGGGATTCAGCCTGAACTTTGAGGATGTCTACGGTCACGTCAGCGAGCTGCAGTCCAGCGATCCTGCCATTGTCGCCGAGATCTATCGCAGGAAGAAGAAACGTGCCGCGATCGAAGAGAAGAAGTCCGCTCGAGTTGCTGCAGCTGAATTCCTGGTGAAGAGCCTCACAGCGCGCCGGCGCCTCGCGGCCGTCGACCAGTCAATCGGCGAGACCGACCCAAGTCCCGCCCGTCCCGACGAAGTCACCCTCTGATGACCGCGCCCGAGCGCGCCGAGATTGGGGAAATCAATTTCGCTTCGACATTCGGCTTTAGCAAGATTCAATCCACGTCGGTTTCGTCTGGAAAAAATTGGACGCTCTTGGTGGAGAGGTATTCTTTCTCCCACTGCGCAAGCGTAGCGCGCATGAAAGCCTCACGCCGCGGATCCACATCGAGATCGACAGGACCAAGCTCGACAGCCCCCGGGCCAGCGACCGGGATGTTGAGTCTCACGCGATGAAATTTATCGTCTTCCTTGCTGAGCCAATAAAGGCGCGGGAGCAGAACCTCACTCGGCGACGATCCCGCTTCTGTCCAGGCATCGCAAAGCCAGCCGGCGAGTTTCCCTCCGTCCACACTCAGGTGCAGCGTACCCCACATGCTGATTTGCCCCTGGGTAATCCGCCGCGTGTCTACTTTGACGAGTCGCTCCGGCACTCTAGTCTCTCCACTTGCTAGCCCATTTTATTGAAAATCCATCGTTGGACGCCATCGACAAAATCCTGAAACCAGAAGCGGAACCTGGCGAGGCCCTTCGGCTGATTTCCAGGGCTCTGTGCTTTGACGAAATGGTTGTCAGCCGTCTGCACGAAAATCGGAAAATTGATGATCTGCTGAAACTTGGCGGTCGGGTATCTAATTTCCGGACCAGGGAATTTCAGGAGGTCGCCCCCAGTGGTCCTTGCTTCCTCAGGCACCCCTGCTGCCTGCAAGTCATGCTTGCCGAGAATGTCGCCGGGATCGGAGGGATCAGCTCGTTCGCGCACCCATACGACGGCGATGGTTTTACTGATTCCCGTGCCGCGGGTCCTTACGACGACATTCGGCATGAAGACCATCTCTCCTGAGTCCGTCTCATTCGGAAGGCGCCCCATCTTGCTAACATCCCAACCCACGTACGTCCAGTTCGCACCAACCCGAAAGCCTGGGTACTTTAAAAGCCAGATCAGGACGTAAGCGGAACCGCCGACAAAGAGCGACGCGAAAACGTCACCAAGAAAGATGCTGAGCGTCTCCATCCAAAAGGAGAGAGGGCCAGTACTCGATTGGTCCGGCGAGAGGAACATGCGGGACTCTATATCACAAATCGACGCGATCTCGAGGACGTGAAGGGCTGCGGCGCGCCGTGTGTCGCGTGCGGCCCGATTCGCCCTGGACGTCGCAGCGTAGGCGCAAACGGCGAAGCTCTTGGAGACGGGGGCGCGCGCTCGCGGAAGCGCACGCCCGTTGGCGGTGACACTAAGGTGACACTGGCGGCAGCGCCGGTCGCAGTGTCTCAGAAAACCCTCAGTTTTGCTTGGAAATTGGTGGACGTGACCGGGATCGAACCGGTGACCCCCTGCTTGCAAAGCAGGNNCCAGCTGAGCTACACGCCCACAGTCGAGGGCGCTTCAATTCTAAAGTATTTCCGCGTGCGCCGGAATCATTCCTTCGCATCTTGGTCAGGGGATGAACCCCTGACTCGCGAACTCCCGTCTCGTGAGAGAGTGCGGCCCTGCGACCAAACCGAAGCTTCATCATCTTATAAGGTGGTTTAGGCGGCCCGGAAGTTTACAATATCCGCTTACTAGGACTAGGGCCCATCATGGCGAAACCAATTCTGCTGAGCGTGGACGACGACTCCGATGTTCTTCGGGCGATCGAGCGCGACCTGCGCTCGAAGTACGGCGCTGAATTTCGTGTGATCGGTAGTGATTCCCCCAGCGGAGCGCTCACGCTTCTGAAGCAGTTGAAGGTCCGGAACGATAGCGTGGCGCTCCTCCTTGCCGACCAGCGCATGCCTCACATGGACGGCGTCACATTCCTGCAGGAAGCGATGCACATTTTCCCCGAAGCGAAGCGGGCATTGCTCACCGCTTACGCCGACACCAACGCCGCGATCAGCGCCATCAATAACGCCAACATCAACTATTTTTTCATGAAGCCGTGGGATCCTCCCTCGGAGCACCTCTACCCGCAATTGGATGATTTGCTCGATGATTGGCGAGCTTCGTACCGGCCAAAATTCGAGGGGATCCGCGTCCTGGGGACGCGCTGGTCGCCCCGGTCGTACGAGTTGCGCGATTTCCTGGCGCGTAACCACGTTCCCTACCAATGGACTGACGTGGAACTCTCCGCCAACGATCCGGAAACGAAACGCCTTTTGGAGGCGCTTGGCCCGGATGCCGTGAGCCTCCCGGTGGTGCTGTTTCCGGATGGCACCAAGCTGTTGGAAAGTCTGCCGGCGGACGTCGCGCAAAAAGTCGGATTGCGGACGCGTGCGCAAACCAATTTCTACGATCTGGCCATCGTAGGCGGCGGTCCTGCCGGTCTTGCTGCTGCTGTTTACGGCGCGTCGGAGGGGTTGCACACGGTGATGATTGAGCAGGAAGCTCCCGGTGGGCAGGCAGGAATGAGCTCCCGCATCGAGAACTATCTTGGATTTCCCATGGGACTCAGTGGCGGCGACCTGGCCCGGCGCGCGGTTGTGCAGGCCCAGCGTTTTGGGGTCGAAATCCTTTCGCCGCAGGAAGCTGTCGGAGTTCGAACGGAAGGCTCCTACCGGATAATCAAGCTGGCGGATGGAAATGAGATCTCCTGCCACGCCTTGATGATCGCAACGGGCGTGCAGTGGCGGCGGCTCGAAGCCCCGGGAATCGATCGTTTGCAAGGTGCCGGCGTCTACTACGGAGGCGGCGCAACGGAGGCGCTGTCCTGCACGGGCGAAATCGTCTATGTGGTTGGCGGCGCGAATTCGGCTGGTCAAGCGGCGATGAATTTCGCGAAATACGCCGAACGAGTGGTGATCGTCCTGCGCGGAAGCTCCCTGTCAAGCACGATGTCGCAGTATTTGATAGACCAGATCAAGGAGACGCCCAAAATTCAGCTTTGGGCTAACGCCACCGTGGCCGAGGCGCACGGCGAAACTCATCTGGAGGAAATTTCCTTTCTTTGCTCGGATACCAACAAGATTGAGCGTGTGCCGGCTAGCGCGATGTTCATTTTTATTGGAGCGCTGCCGCGAACCGACTGGCTGGGCAATATCATCGAGCGGGACGAACGCGGGTTCATTCTCACCGGCCCCGACCTCATCCGAGAAGGGCAACACCCCAAGGGGTGGACGCTCGAAAGAGATCCCTTTCTCCTCGAAACCAATGTTCCCGGTCTTTTTGCGGTAGGCGATGTGCGCCACGGTTCAGTGAAGCGGGTGGCTTCCGGAGTCGGTGAAGGCTCGGTGGCCGTGCAATTCATCCATCAATATTTGAGCAAGGT
>PMUS01000060.1 GCA_003166795.1 Acidobacteriota bacterium
CCAATGGTCTTCCGTTCTTTACGCATCCATTTATTGATATCGGATGCCGCGTCCGGATTCGGGGAGGGAGTCTGGATGGAATCGAAGGAATCCTCGTCGCGAAAAACGACGATCCGAGCCTTCTGGTCTCTGTCCAACTCATCCAGCGGTCGCTTTCCATTCGGCTCAAGGGCTATCAAGTTGAGCCGCTGTAGTTCGCCGGATCGGTCAATTCGCCGGCGCTCCTGAAGCGTAGACGCACTTCGCCGTCGCCAATCCTAAGCTGACCCGTGCTGCGAGATAAATCCCGTGAATGAAGCCAGACGACGATTCCTGTTGTTGTCGCTGAAATCGGTTGATCTGGGGTTGTTGGTGTTGTCGTTTGCGCTGGCGACCATATTCATCGCGCATTCGGATGCAAGTGTCTCCCTGCCGGATTTTCTTTCGATGAGGGTGAAGCTCTCGAACTGCGTAACCTCCCTGGTGCTCCTGATCGTGTGGCACGGCCTTTTTTCGCTCTGCGGCCTGTACAGGTCAAGGCGGCTGTCCTCGATGCTCGCGGATGCAATTGATATAACGAAGGCGTCGGCGCTTTCAACCGCATGTCTGGGATTCGCCGCGATCGTTTTCTCGATCAGCATGGTGAAAGTGCCCCTCCTGCTCCTGTTTTTCTCTTTCACTTTGTTTTTCGTGTTCGCTTCTCGGGTCTTTCTCAAGGGTGTTCTAAGCAGGGCAAGGCGGCGGGGCCGGAATCTGCGTTACGTGCTTATTTTGGGCACGAATCCCCGCGCCATAAAATTCGCCAAGAGGATCTCCGATCCGGACCTCGGATATCGGATCCTCGGCTTCGTGGATGACAAGTGGCACGGATTCGATGATTTCAAAAAAACGGGCTTCACGATTGCCTGTGACCATGACGGTCTGGCGGAGTTCTTGCGCCGCAACGTGGTTGATGAAGTCGCGATGTATCTGCCGTTCGGCGAATTCTATGACCGTTGTCTTCAAGCAGCTGCCCTTTGCGAACAGCAGGGGATCATCCTGCGGTTCGAGGGAGATATTTTTGGCCTGAAGACGGCTCGGGCTCACGCAGAGGACCTTGAAGGCGACCAATTCATCGTAACCAACACCGATGCTCGCGATTGGGGAGCGCTCATCGCCAAGCGAACATTGGACATTGTGCTGTCCTTTACTTTGCTTGTTCTCCTGGCGCCTTTATATGTTGTCGTCGCCCTCTTGATCAAATTGTCGTCCCAAGACCCTGTTTTCTTCCTGCAAGCCCGCGTCGGCGTCAATAAGCGAAGATTTATGATTTATAAATTTCGCACCATGATCCCACACGCGGAAGACATGCTATCCGAATTGGAAAAGCAAAATGAAGTTTCCGGCCCAGTCTTCAAGATTAAGAAAGACCCGCGGATTACACCCATCGGAAGAATCCTGAGGCGCACCAGCATTGATGAACTACCCCAGCTCATCAATGTTTTAAAGGGTGACATGAGTTTGGTGGGGCCTCGGCCGCTGCCATTTCGGGATTACGAAGGATTTAACGAAGATTGGCAGCGGCGTCGTTTCAGCATAAGGCCTGGAATCACGTGCCTCTGGCAGATAAACGGCCGAAGTGCGATCCAGTTCGACGAGTGGATGAAACTGGACCTCCAGTATATGGATCAGTGGTCGCTTCTGCTGGACCTCAAGATTCTCGCGCAAACGATTCCGGCTGTATGGAAAGGCTCCGGCGCAGCCTGATCGCGGGGCCACACCAGGCAATTGGACCTCAACGACGCAAGGCACTGCGAAGACCAGCAGCAAGAACTTCCAGAGGGAGAGTGAGCCAATGAGCGTTGCGATTATCACCGGGTCGGCGGGGCTGGTGGGATCTGAGGCGGTAGCATACTTTGCATCGCTGGGGATGGACGTCGTGGGCATTGACAACGGAATGCGGGCAGAATTCTTCGGCGAAGAAGCCTCGACCATGTGGGTACGAGACCGTCTGTCTGCTGAGATTGCCGGCTATCGCCACTACGAAGTTGATATACGCGACCCGGACGGAATCTCGCGAATCTTCGGCCGTTATGGCGCCGACATAGCTCTCGTCATACACACCGCCGCTCAACCCTCCCACGATTGGGCCGCGACGAATCCGAGCGTGGACTTCAGTGTCAACGCAAACGGGACCTCGGTATTGCTTGAGGCGACTCGGATGTTCGCAAGAGATGCCGCGTTCATTTTCACGTCAACGAATAAAGTCTACGGTGACCGTCCTAACTATTTGCCCCTGGTCGAGCGCGAGACCCGCTGGGAGCTCAGTCCGGATCACGCGTACGCAGGCAAGGGTATCCCCGAGACGATGTCAATCGACAGAACGATGCATAGTTTATTCGGCGTTTCGAAAGTGGCCGCGGATCTCCTGGTGCAGGAATACGGCCGCTATTTTGGAATGAAAACCGCATGTTTCCGTGGAGGCTGCCTGACGGGTCCGAATCACTCCGGGACGCAGCTGCATGGATTCCTCGCCTATCTGATGAAGTGCGCGGTCATGGGGACTCCGTACACCATTTATGGATACAAGAAAAAACAGGTGAGGGACAATATTCACAGCGCCGATCTGATCCGCGCCTTCCACGAGTTTTTCCAGGGACCTCACTCCGCCGAGGTCTACAACATCGGCGGCGGCCAATACAGTAACTGTTCGATGCTCGAAGCGATCTCGTTGTGCGAGCAGATTAGCGGGCGGGCTCTTCAATCCCGGTACGTGGAAGAGAATCGTCTGGGCGATCACATCTGGTGGATCAGCGATCTTTCGCGTTTCCAGGAACACCATCCAGGTTGGAAGCCGCGATATGACGTACCGCATATCCTTCGCGAGATATTTGAGCTCAATGCTGAACGATGGGGAGAACAATGCGCGACGAAGGCAAGAAAAATGTCCTTGGTATCTTAATCAATGCGCTGGATTACGAAGCAGCGGTGGACAGCATCCTGTGTGCCGCTCGCGAAAATCGCGGTTTTGCGGTCTCAGCGGTGGCCGTCCACGGATTGATGACCGGAGTGCTTGACCCGGAACAAAAATTCCGCCTGAACCACTTCGATTTGTTAACGCCGGACGGCCAGCCGATCCGGTGGGTACTCAATTGGCTTTATAGTGCAGATCTGCGCGATCGCGTTTACGGGCCCAACCTCACTCTGAAAGTGTGCGCTCGTGCGGCCGAGGAGGGCGTAGCCGTCTACTTTTATGGGAGCACTCCGGCGATCCTTGCAGAACTAAAGAAGTCTCTAGCGAGCCGGTTCCCCAGGCTTGTCATCGCGGGCCTGGAACCTTCGCGCTTCCGTCCGCTCACGCCGGACGAGAAGGCGGACCTTGGCGCCCGCATTCGCGCATCCGGGGCATCCCTTATATTTGTCGGGCTCGGGTGTCCGCGTCAGGAGGTGTTTGCTTTCGAGTGTCGCGACATTTTGCAAATGCCGGTCCTCGCTGTCGGTGCCGCATTTCCGTTTTTGGCGGGGTTGATTCCTCAAGCACCCGGTTGGATGCAGAATGCTGGCCTCGAATGGTTATTTCGACTCGCTTCGGAGCCAAAGCGGCTCTGGCGCCGCTATTTGTTCCTGAATCCGGCATATATATTGTTGGTCCTGCTGCAGGCGACGGGAATATCGCGGTTCTCGACACAAGGACAATCGCCGACGGTTGAACTTCTCCACGGATAAGTTGAGCCGGTACCCATTCGCGATGCATGTAGTCTGAAAACGAACATGATCCGACTTATGAAGTCTTGGCGAAGTCGAATTGGGCAAAGCGTGCTGGCCCGGAATACTCTTTGGACGTTCCTGGGGCAAGCGTTGCGTTTGGGCATCCAGGGGGGGTGCTTTGTCGTCATCGCCCGAAGTCTGGGAGCCGGCAACTACGGCGCTTTCATCGGGGCCGTGTCGCTGGTCGCCATCGTCTCCCCCTTTGCCAGTCTCGGATTCGGAAGCGTGCTCATCAAGAATGTGGCTCGTGACCGTAGCCTGTTTCCTCGATGCTGGGGAAATGCACTGCTGATGAGCCTTGTGACGGGCGCCATCCTGTTGGCTCTGATCACGGGTGTCGCCCGATTCGCTCTGCCGGCAAGTATTCCGACAGCGTTGGTATTCATGGTAGCGGCGTCTGATCTTTTCGCGGCCAGGGTCACGGATGTGGCCTGTCTCGCATTTCAGAGCTTTGAGGAAATGGGATGGACGGCTCGGATCAACGTTACGCTCAGCGGACTTCGTTTACTGGGTGCGATTGTCGCCGTAAAGGTCTGGGCTCATCCCACGGCCCTGCAATGGGGATTCCTTTACTGTGCGGCTTCTTGTATCTGCGCTGTGTTTTCCATTGTTGTCGTAACGCAGCGATTTGGAAAACCGCGGCTCGACACAGCGGAAATGGTGTCCGAACTTGCGGAAGGCTTTCATTTCGCCACTGGTTTGAGCGCGCAGACCATCTACAACGATCTTGATAAGACAATGCTTGCTCGTCTATCAACGCTCGAAGCGACCGGGATTTACGCAGCGGCTTACAGGCTGATTGACGTCGCTTTCGTTCCGGTGCGTTCGCTGCTTTGGGCGGCCTCTCCGGGCTACTTTCGTGCGGGAGAGCAAGGGATTCGAGCGAGCGTCGGATATATGAAACGGCTTCTGCCGAGAGCCGTAACTTATGCGCTGCTCGTCTTTTTTGCGCTAATTTTTGCCGCGCCGCTGATTCCGCGCATTCTCGGGCCGGAGTACGCGCGATCGGTCGAAGCTCTTCATTGGTTAGCCTTGATACCCTTGATGCGAACAATTCACACTTTTTGCGGCGACGCACTAACGGCGGCGGGGCGCCAGAAGCTCAGGATGCATTTTCAGGTGTTCATCGCGGTGGTCAACGTCCTGATCAATTTAGTCGTTATTCCGATGTATTCTTGGCGCGGAGCCGTGTGGTCAAGTCTCGCTTCCGATTTCCTGCTCCTGGTCGCCATGGTTTCCGCAGTCACTTTGTTGTCTCGCGAAAGCGATGCCAAATCAGTGGTCCCGCAATATGCTCTGGATCCCTAGGTCAAATGAGGTCGTGCAGAAAGCGTCTTTCATTATGAGTAAGTGGGTTTGCATTTCGCTGGCTGCGATCGCTTTGTCGATATTCTCGCTCGCGGCTCAAGACGAAGCAGGTCTCGTCCTGACGCCATCCGCCGGTCCGGTTCCACCGTCTTATTTCGCGTTGAATATTTTGTTTCATCCCCTGAATAAAGTGCCATGGCCGGCGGTTCCATTCGGTGGTTGGCGGCTGTCCCACGTAAATTGGGCGGACCTCCAACCGCAGAAGGACAATTGGTATTTTACTTTGCTGGATCGTTACGCGGACTGGGGCCAGCAACACAACACCGAGATTCTGATGCCGCTCGCCTACACGCCTCAATGGGCCTCGAGTGCTCCCGATGCGCAAACTGACGTCGAAACCGGTAGCCCCCCCGGCCTTTCCGGGGCGCCACGGGATATGGAGGATTGGAGGACATTTGTACGGACCGTAGCCACGCGCTACAAAGGCCGAATACACGTGTATGAAATTTGGAATGAGCCGAACCGTCCCCAGAGTTGGGTCAGCGACGTAGATACCATGATCGTCATGACGCGGGAAGCTCGAAAGATTTTGAAAGAGGTTGACCCGAACAACATTGTAGTGGCGCCTGCGCCTGAAGAAGAAAAAGGATTGCCTTGGCTGAACGAGTTCTTGCGAAAGGGCGGCGCGCAGTACGTGGATGTTATTGCGTATCACTTCTACATCGGACCAAGGCCTCCTGAGGAAATGGTGCCGCTCATTCAAAAAGTACGAAGCGCGATGGCGCAATATCATACGGGTGACCGCCAGCTCTGGAATACGGAAGCAGGCTGGCTTGGACCCACCACTTTGCCTTCGGATCTGGCTGCGGGTTATGTCGCGCGTGCGTATGTGCTCAACTGGGCCGCCGGTGTGAGCCGCTTCTATTGGTACGCGTGGGAAAATCACCATGGAACGTTGATCGAGCTAACCGAGAAGGACAACGCGACCTTGACTCCCGCGGGGAAGGCATTCGGCGTCATCCAGCAGTGGATGACTGGCAGCGTGTTGAACCGGTGTGCGGCTTCCCGAGACGGCATGTGGCTTTGCGATTTGCAGAAGAATGGAGTTCGGTCGCACATCGTGTGGAGTCCGGCAGGTGATCAAACGCTGCAAGTTCCACAGAACTGGAACGCGGTTCGCATAGAGACGCTCTCAGGCGACCGGACCCAAATCCAGAACGGATCAGCTCCAGTCGGAACCCAGCCGATTTTGATCCACTAGACAAACTTTTCTCTATCTTGCCGCGCGGAATGCCACCGAAAAAGATTCTCGTTTCTGCTTATTCTTGCTCGCCGGAAGCCGGCTCGGAGCCAGGAATTGGGTGGAACTGGGCGCAGTCCATCGCCGCCGATGGGCACGAAGTAATCGTGATTACTAGAGCCGTCAACAGGGTGACCATCGAGATCTTTTGCAAAGGACAGTTCTGCAATCCAAAGTTTGTATTTCATGACCTGTCCGCTCGGGTGCAAAAAATCTACAAGCTGCCTTTCGGAAACTACATTTACTACCTGCTGTGGCAATACACGGCCGCGAAACGAGCGGTTGATCTTCACCGCACGGAGAAATTCGATCAGGTGCAACACATCACCTGGGGGAGCTTTCGAGCCGCTAGCTTCATGGGCAAACTCGGAATTCCCTTCGTATTCGGTCCCGTCGGCGGAGGAGAAGACACACCGAACCAACTGAGAAGAGGTTTGGGGTGGCGCGGCCGCCTCTGGGATTTCTTGAGGAGGCTTTCCAATAGTTTCCTGCTGGTTGATCCGTTCATGCGATCTACCTATGCCGACGCGAGCGAGATCCTCACGACAACGCCGGAAACCCTGAGCAAGATCCCGGCAGCTTACCGTTACAAAGCCAGAGTGCAGCACGCCGCCGGTGTCTGCCCGGCCACTCTCCTCGATCGACCGCCCACAAAGGTACTCAGCTCATTTCGGAGAAATGGGGCGACGTTGCAGATTTTGTATGTGGGCCGCCTCGTGCCATGGAAAGGACTGCATTTGGCTCTCCAGGCTCTTGCCGCTCTCGGTGAAATGCGTTCGGCCGTTCGCTTAACGGTGATCGGCGATGGCTACGACGCACCGCGCCTCAAGCGTATCGCCGACCGGCTAAATTTGGGAGATACGGTGAGATTGATCCCATGGATGCCGAGAGAAGCTCTGCTTCCCATCGTCCCCGATTTCGATTTATTTCTCTTCCCGAGCCTCCACGACTCGGGGAGCATGGCTGTCCTGGAAGCCCTGAGTTTCGGGTTGCCCGTCGTTTGTTTGGATTTGGGGGGACCTTCGGAATTTGTGAATGATTCGTGCGGTCGAGTGGTATTAACCGCCGGGACCGATGAAAGCGGGGTCGTCGAGCAGATCGCCGCGTTCCTTTCCGACCTCATTAGAGATCCAGACACGCTGAAGCGACTATCAGAAGGTGCCCGCAACCGAGCGAATTCGTTTACGTGGGAAGCATATGTTCGCAACGTGTACGGTGAATCTCTCTCTCTGCAGGCCAATTGAATCATGAAGTCCCGGACCACCTCAACATTCGAGAACATTGTGCTGTTTGTCCTGCTGGTCATCGCGACCGGCGCAGGTTTAGGCGCGTACATCGCAAGACAAGAGGGTAGTACTACAGCCTACGCGTATAGCGGCGGCAATCGCCTGATCCAGGTGATATTCAGCACCATGTATTTGTATTTCTTTTTCAAGCTCATTGGACGATACAAAGAGGCCCTGGCTCTGATCAAGGAGGAGAAATTGATCGCGGCATTCTGGCTCTGGGCTTTGGCTTCTTCCGCATGGTCAGTCGCCAGTTCCTTCACGATTGTCCATTGGATTGCGTTGCTGGGCACAGGAATTGTCGGCCTTTACATTGCTTTGCGTTTTGAGCCAGGGGAGCAGCTCAAGCTCGTTGCCGGGTGCCTGGCAGCAGTTGCCATCGCAAGCCTCCTGGTTGCTCTGTTTCTTCCGGGCATCGGCTTGGCCCCCGGCGGTGCTTGGCAGGGCGTTTTTTTCCCTAAGAACTCACTCGGCCGGATGATGGCTCTCGGAACGTTCATCTTCGTCTTACTTGTAATCGAGCGGAGGCGGAAGCGTTGGATTTGTATCTCCATGGCAGTTCTTTGCGCCGTTCTGTTGCTGCTATCGCAGTCGGCAACGGCAATTGTCGTTTGCGTGTTGATGCTGGCCCTTTTGCCGTTCCGGAAGCTCCTGACCATGGGGAACCGTCTGCTGATCCCGCTGCTCGCTTTCTTCAGTATGTTGGTAATGCCTTTTATCGCCTGGCTTGCGGGAAATTCGAACGCGATTCTGCGCGTTTTGGGTCGTGATAATAGCTTCACTGGAAGGATTCCTCTTTGGAACGTGGTTCTGCAGGAAATTGGTTCGCGGCCGCTATTTGGTTTTGGCTACGGGGCGTTTTGGACCACGGGAGAGGCGGACCGTGTGCGGGCGACGATCGGATGGAATGCACCCCATGCGCATAATGGCTTTCTCGAGATGCTCCTCGGCGTTGGCTTGATCGGAGGAGCCTTCTTCTCGATCGGATTGCTACGGAACTTGGGGCTGGCGGTTCGGGCCGCGAGGACGCGCGGCCAAATCGGAGAATCGTGGCCTCTGTTCTTTATAGTCTTTAATCTTCTCTACAGTCTTACGGAATCCTCATTGTTGGGGGCCAACTCCATATTGACGATGCTGTTCGTCGCGAACTCCTACTGGGTCGTCCGCGCGCGATTTCAAGCAGAAGAAGCCACCGACGAGACGCTTGAGGGTGCGGAGAATTCGCCTGTGCCTGATTCACTTGAGTATGCGCCGACTGAAATCTAAGGCGGACGGCTCCAGTCGCTGAGCCGCTTCTTTTCTCGTATCTCTAAAAATATGTCAGAAAAGTCTAAGACTTACATTCCTGGATTAGACGGAATTCGGGCCATTGCCTTTCTACTGGTGTACGTCGCGCACACAGGTCTCGGAGTCTTAATACCAGGAGGCTTAGGGGTCACGATTTTCTTTTTTCTGAGCGGCTATTTGATCACCACGTTACTCCGGATGGAATCGGAACGGACGGGCACGATTTCGATATCTCGATTCTATCTCCGGCGGACGCTAAGAATTTTCCCGCCGATGTATGTAACGCTTCTGGTCTGGTTGGTCTTGACTTCCATCCATGTGTTCGTGGGGCAGGCTCAATGGCAACCAACCGTGCTCGCGAGTCTCTATCTAACGAACTATACGGATTTGTTTATGTTGCACAGAATTCAGGGCGGCCTAAACGTTCTGTGGTCCTTATCGGTCGAAGAGCATTTCTATCTTCTGTTCCCTTGGGTATTTCTACTTTTCCTGCGCCGACGATTGTCGCCCGCCAGGCGTACGGCGATGTTGGCAGCGCTTTGCCTTCTCGCGCTGCTTTGGCGCTGTATTCTTACATTACACTTTCATTCGAAATTTAACTATCTCCACACCGACACGCGGTTTGACTCCATTTTGTTTGGCTGCCTCCTGGCAGTTTCTCTCAACCCGTTTGTGGATCGCACCCCGGCGTGGGTAAGCCGCCACTCGAATGCCTTTGCTTTCGCAGGCCTGTTAATGCTACTGGCAAGCCTTTTGTTTCGAGGTGAAACTTTTCGTGAGACTTTTCGCTACTCCCTTCAGGGAGTGGCACTTGCATCTATCTTCGTATTTGTTCTCAGCTGTCCAACAAGTTGGGCAGTCCGATCGCTTGAGCACCCCATATTGCGGCTGTTGGGCCAGCGTTCGTACGCAATGTACTTGATCCACTACTGTGTCATCCAGTCCGTCGAGCAAAAACTGGGGGTGGGCATGTTCACGGCGTGCCTCGTCGCTGCGCCACCTGTATGCGGGTACGCGTGGGCAATGTGGCGTTTCGTGGAGGCGCCACTGGCGGGCATCAGAAAGGGATTCCACTCGACTCGTATCGTCGGAACCACGAAAGTGCTTCACGGCATTGCCGTCGCCGGAGACAAACAGATCGGAATCGCTTCGGCTGAGAACCACGGATGAGAGAGTTCGCTCGACACCGCAGCGCCGATTCGACGTTGTTGCATTCCCCAATGAATCCTGAGCATCCCATCATGCGCGTTTTAGCTTGGCCAATTCAATCGCCGACGAATCCGTATACTCCCTTGCTGTATTCGAATCTGGACCCCGGTGTCCAGGCGGAGGAGTTTTCGGCGGGCAAAGTGCTTGAAAAATACTCCGTGTGGCACGTGCACTGGCCGGAAGCGTTGCTGAATATCCGCAATCCGGTGCTCGCGGCCTCTAAAGTTGCGGGGCTTTTCGCTGCCGTGGATTGCCTGCAGATGCGGGGCGCGAAGCTCGTATGGACCATTCACAATTGCAGTTCGCATGAAAAACTTCATCCGTCGCTCGAAGCCTGGTTTTGGCGCCAATTCATTCCTCGCGTTGACGGCATTATCAGCCTTAGTTCAGCCGGCCTGTCGAATGCGCTGGAGTCCTTTCCCGCGCTGAGGAAAATCCCGCAGGCCGTAATTCCTCACGGCCATTATCGGAATGAGTACCCACAAGTGAGTCTCGGTGCACGCAAAATGCTCGGAATCCATTCCGAGGCGAAGATGCTTTTGTTCGTGGGCGCCGTTCGGTCATACAAGAACGTTGAAATGTTGGTTCGAGCTTTTCGGGAAGTCACTACACGCGATGCGATTCTCCACGTTGTGGGCAGCCCCAACTCCGCGAAACTGGCGCAGAGCATTCTGGGGCAGGCATCGTCCGACGATCGCGTAAGCGTGTTGTTCGAGTTTGTGGAGCCGGAAGTTCTCTCCGCCCACGTCAGCGCGGCGGACCTTGTAGTTCTGCCCTACCGCGAGATTCTGAACTCCGGTTCAGCCCTTTTGGCGCTGTCTTTGAACCGTCCAATTCTCGTTCCTGATCTCGGGGCGATGGGCGAGCTGAAAGCGGATTTCGGTGACGAATGGGTGCGCACCTTTAGCGGAGAACTCGACAAGGCAATTTTGGAAAGGGCATTGGACTGGGCTGTTCGGAATCGAAGTTCTATCTGTCAGATGCCGGAGAAGTACGAATGGCAAAGTATCGGCCGCGAAACTGCCCGCTTCTACGGAACGGTCGTTTCGGAAAATCTAAGCCAATGAGGGTGCGATGGCGACGCAACCGCTAAGACTGAAACANNGCGCCCAGGGAATTTGCGTCGGCTGTATTGCGCCGCGTTCTGAGATCTTATTGGACGTCGATAGGTTTTCGGCACATCGATCGCACGCCCCTTAGCGCGCTTTCAAAGAGCAAACTGTTCGAGCCGGAATTAAAGCTCTTGCCCTTATTAATTACTAAACCCGGTTTCGTTTTCGATGTTGGGGCAAACATAGGCGAGTACACCTATGTTCTGGGAAAGGCGGTGGGAACCGAAAACGTCTATGCGATCGAGCCCTTACCGCATCTCTGCTCCCGGCTAAAGACGCTCTTTCCCAAGGCCCACGTTTTGAAGATGGCTTTATCGGACGCCGCGGGCACGCTAACCCTCAAGACTCCCATCATCAAGGGTTCGCCCCTCTGGACGAGAAGCACCCTCGAGCACTTTATCGATGATGGAGAAACGGGAGCGGTATTGGAATATGTGCCCGTAATACCGCTCGACCTTCTCTGCGAGCAATTGCAAGTGCGCGATGTCGCACTGATCAAAATTGATGTGGAAGGTCACGAAAAAAGCGTGCTCCTTGGCGCGCTAAAGATGCTGCGAACCTGCCATCCTGCGCTTTTAGTTGAGATTGAGCAGAGGCACCATACGGAACCGATCGCAGAACTGTTTTCCTGGATAGGGGCCCAGGGCTATCGCGGCTTATTTTTTGACAGCCAGACGATGTCACTGCGATCCGTTGAGGAGTTTTCAGTTGGCCGCCATCAACAGCTCGAGAATTTGGGTAGCGGGCGTTACATCAATAATTTTTTCTTCCTCAATGAGCTGTCGGCGAAAACCATGTTGGGCATCGTAAATCAAGCTGTAAGGTGAAAGAGGACCCGGATGAAAGATTACAGGCACATTAAAAAGCGCATTGATCGATATCTACGCTTCAATTTTTATAGAACGGATGGATTGATTAGCCGCCTGGACGCGTTGATTTTTCGCGAGCTCGTTACCGGACAGGTCAAACAAGGGGTTCGGGGATCGCTTGTCGAAATAGGTGTTCACTACGGCCGTTCATTTTTTCTTTTGGCGTTGGGGCGCTCCGGATCGGAAAAGGCCCTGGCCGTCGATTTGTTCGAGGACGACGCATTGCACACGAATCGAGAGGGGATAGGACGCTTCGGTGGGTTCAGGAATAACTGCCGCAAATATCGATTCGACTTTTCCGATGCTGAGATTCTAAAGAGCAGCTCGCTCGAAATAAGCGCGGAGGAGATTCTCGGCCGTGTGGGAGAGGTACGATTCTTTAGCATCGATGGAGGTCACACGTACGAGCATGTGGCGAATGATCTGCGCCTCGCTGAGAAAGTATTGACCCGGGACGGAGTGATCTGCCTGGATGACATGTTTAGTGCGCTCTGGCCGGAGGTCGCGATAGCGACTTTCGATTGGCTTCGCGCTGCCGATAACAGATTCGTCCCTTTCCTGGCGACGAAGGAGAAACTCTATCTGTGCGATTCCGATTACGCTTCCTTCTACCTGGCCATGATGCGAGACGATGAAGAACTGAACTCCAGGGTATTTAGAAGTATTTCATTGCTCTCCCACGAGGCCATAGTGCTCTTGCCTTCTCTCACATCAAAAGTGATTGACCGCGCGATCGCCTCCTTGTTCTCGATTGGACGCCTCGCCAAAATAGCTCGGTCCGGAAATGAGACTCAAGGCCCCAGCACGCCGCTGCTGCAAACGCTCCCCACGAAGAAGTAACCGCGCTGAAGCGCGGGGCTCGTTGATTGTGCGCAGACCCTCTCCCAGGAAACCAGAAATCCTATGAACATATTAATGCTGCATAACGCCTACCAGATTCGAGGCGGCGAAGACGAGAGCTTCGACACCGAATGCCGAATCTTGCGCGAGGCCGGCCATTTCGTGGAGACCATTCATCTGCATAACGACTCAATCGAAGAAACGGGGAGAGTCACAGTCGCCCTGCAATCGATCTGGTCGAGACCGTCCTACACGCTCGTGGACCGCAAACTTCGCGAGCGCCCGTTTGATGTGATGCACGTCCAGAACTTTTTTCCGCTTCTGTCGCCGTCCGTGTACGCTGCAGCAAGAAAAAATAACGTGCCCGTCATACAGACGCTTCGAAATTATCGTTTGCTTTGCCCCAATACGCTTCTGTTTCGCGACGGACACGTATGCGAAGAGTGCGTAGGAAAGACGGTGAAATATCCCAGTGTTCTCCATGCCTGTTACAGAAACAGCCTCCTGGGTAGCTTCACAGTCGCCGCCATGTCTGGCGTCCATAGTCTCCTTGGCACATGGCACAAGGATGTGGATCTCTATATTTCTTTGACCGACTTCGCACAGAAGAAGTACATAGAAGCGGGCTTTGCACCGGGAAAAATCGTCACCAAGAGCAACTGCGTATTTCCCGATCCCGGGCCGGGACTTGGCAACGGGGGATTCGTGCTATTCGTTGGTCGATTGAGCGCAGAGAAGGGAATCGGGACATTGCTTTCCGCGTGGGACCGCCTCAGGCCAGAGTGTGCTCTAAAGATTGTGGGCGAAGGTCCGTCATCGACCCAACTCCGTGCCGGCAGCAGGAACACTCCGAACATTGAGTGGCTCGGATTGAAGACATCATCCGAGGTTCACGATTTGATGGGAGCAGCCGCGATAACCGTTTTCCCATCTGAATGGTACGAGACCTTCGGCCGAGTGGCGATTGAGAGTTTTGCGAAGGGAACGCCGGTCATTGCCTCCAGAATTGGAGCCCTGGCCGAGGTAGTCAACGACCAGCGTACAGGCTTGTTATTCGAAGCCGGAAACGCCAACGATCTCGCAGACAAACTTGAGTGGTGTTTCGATCATCCGGACGAACTCAAGGGAATGCGCCTCCTTGCTCGGGAGGAATACGAGCGAAAATATACCGCCGCCGCAAACTGCCGAAGACTCATGGAATGCTACGAGTTGGCCATCAGCGCGCCAGGAACGTCACCCGGCCGTCATCGTCATTCAATCACTAATCTTGTTGGGCCTCGTATGCGGGACGGTCGGGTGCTCCCGACGAAATCCGCAAGCTGACCCAAATGCAATAACGAAAACGCGTCGGAGAGCACGTGCTCCCCGGCACGTTTGCTTTTGAAACACGAAATCTAGGCTTCATCCCCGCGTTTTCCACAGCCCTTACCTTTTTTCCACAACTTGAACTGTCGATTCCCTTTGCCCTCCCGCTCGGGGTGTCCTAAGATCAAATCGCATCTTCAGAGGAGGCCAGCGAAGATTGAGGAGGTAAACCCAGATGGCCCAGCCACAACCGGCTCGAATCACCTGTAGTGAATGCAACGGTTTCTATGTTACCGAACGCGAATTACGCGACCACATGCAGACTGCTCATCGAAGGTTTTTCTTGGAACAAAGCACTTTCCAGCATGGTGGTTCAGCGCCAGAGGGCTTTAAGAATCAACCTGGTACGTCCAAGGAAGAATGGGCCAAACTTTCTGGGCAGTTAAGGACTCGAGTCCAAGCCCGCTTCAACCCAGAAGAGTTAGACGCCATTGACCGATTTATACTCCTTGCCAGTCAGGGCTCGGTCTTCGATCAAGTGCGCCGATAGCAACGACTCGCAAAGCTTGTGACCTAATATCGCGGCGGCCTTCGCACTCTGGTGTCAAATTAGCCCCGATTGCTGTGCCTCTGCTGAATCACCCACGGGCGTGCGAGTGTCTCCGCGCGCCCCGGTTTCCTCCAGTTCGCTGACATCTGACTCCACTTCATCCCTGCGATTCTTGCGATCGTTAGTATTTTCGTAAGACTTTCAAAACTGCGCCACTGATGACTCGTTTCTCGCTGTAGTTTTCTCCCTCTCTGTGGTCCTGAAGACGATCAAATTGTGTGATCGCGTTGCTGCGCCCAGCAGCACGCCGCGACTGCGAGTGCCAAAAAGTGGCTATCCGCGGCAAGAGGACCGTGCAGGGAAAAGGGCTTCCTCTACGGGGCAAATCCTTGCCCGCGGGGCTTGCCATCCGTGAACAAGGATTGCGGCCGCCCGATAACCAGTGAATTGTCAGTGAGTTACCGACCGACCTCGCCGCCCAAGTGGTATCGCACTTGCCAAGTAACAAGTGATGAGGCATCTCGCGAGTTATTCGGGGTGGCTGGGGGCCATTGATTCGCGGACGGATCGAGTTCAGGGAGGTCGGCAAAACGGACCGATCCACTCAACTTGGCGTTAAAGGAGATGTATATGAAAAAGTACGTGAAGCCCAGTCTGACGGCCCTTGGTCTGCTGCGCGAGGTTACGAAGTTAAGCCGTTGCGAAATATGGTGCGAAGTTCTCTAGTAATTGAACTTCGGAAGGCGGGAAGGAACGAGTCAGCACTCGCGACAACTTTCCCGCTTTCCGAGGACAAATCAGCCCGCTTCTTCGAAAAGTTTGGTCGAAAACGGAGGCACGAAATGATTAGCCGCGAGAGTTGCCCTAGGCGCATGGAGCAGGTGATCGCCCAGAAAGCGTCGAACGATTTTCTGCTCTTCAACATGGATAACGGAAACTACTATTCGCTGAACGATATCGGCGGCAGGATTTGGGAGCTTTGCGACGGACAGCATAGCGTGTCGCAACTCGTTGTAACCATCGCCACGGAGTATGACGCCCCGGCTGAAATTGTTGAGAAGGATATTGTGGATCTGCTCGAGGGACTGCAGGACGGGAAGCTGATCAGCTAGAAGAGCGGTTCGGACGCGCTCGCGCCCGGCCGAGAAGAAAAACTCGGATGAAGTTTCCGGCCAGAACTCTTGATGAGTAATCGGAGCGACGATATGCAGCCGCAATCCCACTCGATCGCGATTGGCCAACTTCGATCTCGAGATCAAATATGAAACTGCGACTCTTCTCCAATGCCGCTCTCTTCCTGCGCGTGCTTGCTTTCGCAGCTGCTGTCCCGTACTTGCTAAGGCTGAAGTTGTCCACGGTCGCCCGCGTGATCGAGTCCGAAAAGAATCCGTCGGTCCTGAGTGAAGGCAGGGTCGGGAAAATAGTGGCCTATGTCGAGAGGGCCATTCGCCACGGCAGGCCTCTCGTGCGCCCAGGATGCTTGACCCGCGGCGTGACGCGCTACTACTTCCTTCGGAGAGCCGGGATGGATGTTGCTCTGTGCTTCGGGATGGGTCGGCTCGACAAGGACTTTATTGGCCATTGCTGGCTGGCAAGTGACGGAGAGCCCTTCCTCGAGGTCGAGGACCCACGGCGCCGGTATATTGAAATGTACCGCATCTCGCGAGAGGGCGGCCGAGCCTCCACGCATGCCGAGGCCAGCGGAATGAGGAGACTCTCCCACTCGTGAGTGAAATCCAGCAGACACGATCCTATTCTTTCCACGGCCTGGACCTCAGGATAGCGTGCTCCGCTGCCATAGCAGATTCTTTGGACAGCCGCTTCCGTCTTCTTCCTTCCGGCGAGAAGCATCAACAAATCATCTCCTTTAATTTTCGATCCGTGCCCGATGGAAGCCAGCACTGTGTGGAAAAGCCGCAGGGCGAGGGGCGATCTTTTTATGAGCTGCCCTCCGGCGAGGGCGTCTATTTCAAAGGAGGGGACCAACTCTACCTTAGCTTTGGAGACGGAGTGCGAGTCTTGAGCAGACCTGACCTGGGTTGCGCTTCGTTTTCCATCGTCGAGTCGGAACCCGCTAACTTGTTTATGGCCTCCCATCTTATGCTCACGATCTTGTTGGTTGAAATGTTGAAGCGGCGCGGCTGCTATAGCATGCACGCGGCGGGATTCAGCAAAGACGGCAAGGTCATTCTCATTCCGGGCACGAGCGGCGCCGGCAAGTCTACGCTGGCCATCACGCTTTTGAGGGGTGGGTTCGGTTACCTGAGCGACGACATGGTGTTTCTGCGGCGGAGTTCGGATGGATTGCGAGTCCTCGGCTTCCCAGAGGACGTGGATGTGAGCGATCAGACGATAAGGTTTTTCTCCGAGCTGGATTTTCTCCGAGGCGTTCCAAAGCCGTTCGCGTGGGCAAAAAGTCAAGTCCGGGCAGACGAGGTCTACGGGATTGAAGTGATTCGCGAAGCCCGCCCGGGAGCCATCGTAATTCCGAAGATTTCCGCAAAGGAAAAAAGCGAAATTCGGCCGATCGACGCGGATGAAGCCTTGCTCGAAATGGTTTCCAACGTCCTGCTCACGGAAGGGCGCTCCTGCCAGAGCCATCTGGATATCCTGACCGAGCTGGTAAGGCAGACGCCCTGTTATCGGCTCGAGACAGGGCGCGACTTCGATCGCATTCCCGTCATCCTCGGTGAGTTGCTGAGTGGCAGTCGAGAGGAAGTTCATGCCTAAACCACTTATGCAATCCCCAGACGCGAGAAGCCGGCGCGAAGCGGACTTGCTTCTGGCCTGTGCGCGGACTCAGATCACCCCGAGAATCTCCGATCGGATCCGGGCGGCGGTTCAGCAGGAGATAGATTGGATTGGACTGATCCGGCTGGCGATGCGCCACGACGTGATGCCGCTCTTGTATCGGAACCTCCAGTTTGTCTGCCCAAATTCCGTGCCGGAAAGCGTATTTCGGCCAGTCCGCGCGCGATACGAGGTGCAGACGGCGCAGGCCAAGCGCTACGCTGAAGAACTCGTGCGGATACTATCGTTGTTTGAAGAGCAGGGGATCCCCGCAGTGCCTTACAAAGGCCCGACGCTGGCCCAAAGGCTCTATGGCGATCTATCGCTGCGAGAGTTCGGCGATTTGGACATTATGATCCTTCAGCGCGACGTCCCGAGGGCCCAGGATCTGATTCGGTCCTACGGCTATAAGTTCGCCTATCTGAAAAGCGCGGACAAACTCACTGAATACATTCGGGCCAACCGTGAATTGCAGTTCTATCACCCCGATGGAACCCAGTTGGAGTTGCACTGGCGATTTGCGTTGCAATTGGCATGTGTGAAGCACGACCCGGAGCGATTCTTACAGCGGTTTGAAACGATCTCACTTGCCGGTGCGCAGGTGCCCAGCCTGCCTCTGGAAGTTTATTTCCTGATCCTCGCCATGCATGGGACCAAGCACAAGTGGAGACAGCTCAAGTTGATCTGCGACATTGCTGAAATCCTTGGACAACCCGACCTCGACTGGAAATACGTGTTGCAGGAGGCAGACGATCTGGGTCTAAAGCGGATGTTGGCGGTCGCGGCGCTGTTGGCCGAAGATCCACTCGAAGCGGTCGTACCTGCAGAACTGGCTCACGGACTGAACATCGATCGCACGGCGAGAGCTTTAACCGCCGAGGTTCGCCGCGCCCTTTTCGAGGCGCCTGTTGAAGACTGGCATGCGCAGGCTGATTTTCCTTTTCAGCTCAAAATCCGTGAACGCCTCCGGGACAGGGCGAGCATGTTGTTCTGGAATCTGCCGTCCAAACTCGAGCCAGACGAACGCGACCGGCGTTTTCTGCCAATGCCGGAGTTTCTTTCTTCCATGTATTACATGGTAAGGCCTGTTCGATTGGCGTGGGAAAAACTGAACGATAGAGAGACCGCAAGCACGTCCCGGGTTTGATGACAACTGCCTCTTTAGTCCTTGAAGCGATAACGAACGATGCACCATAAAGCCTGAAAGCCGTCTTTCCACGTAATTTTCTTCCCCTGCTCGTAGGTCCGGCCCGCGTAGCTGATAGGCACTTCGTAAACACGCCAATCGCCTCGCGCCACTTTGGCGGTGATTTCAGGTTCGAAGCCAAAGCGATTTGATTTCAAGCTAATTCCCTGCAGGACCTCGCGGCGGAACACTTTGTAACATGTCTCCATATCTGTGAGGTTCAGATTTGTAAAAATGTCCGAAAGTAAGGTAAGTATTCTGTTCCCAACGTAATGCCAGAAGTAGTGCACGCGCTGAGGGCCGCCAAGAAACCGGGAGCCATAAACCACGTCCGCTCTGCCATCCACAATCGGCTCCAACAACTTTGGATAATCCACGGGGTCGTATTCGAGATCGGCATCTTGAACCAGCACGATGTTTCCGGTTGCTTCCGCAAACCCGCGTCGCAGAGCGGCGCCCTTTCCTTGATTTGGCGTTTGGAAGAAGAACCGAAGTTCGCGCAGACTGAGGGGGTCAACTCCGTCCTGAGAAGCCGCTGTTGTCTCGCCTTTGGCTTGCAGTCCAACCATTCCCTGTAGGATTTCTCGAGTTCCGTCGGTCGAGTTATCGTCTACGATTATTACTTCTGTGACTATGCCCGTTGTGAGAACGCGCCCCAATATCTCCAGGATGGTATCTTTTTCGTTATAAACCGGTATTACGACAGACAATTTGGGATTGTCCAGCGCCGCGGGATTTCGTCTACGAGTCGTCATATTCTCAGAGAACTTGTGACTGCATACGGTGGCACAAGCAACGTAGTATTGCTTCTTGGGTTCTCAAGCTCGAAAGATGAATTATTGTACGTAAGCCGCAAACCTTTCGCCAGATGCTCCAGCGGATCTTTGGGTGGCTGGTGCCGAGTGGGTAACGCTCCGATTGCGGTTGCGAAATGCTACGCTCCTCTATGAACACGGATGCGAGGAGAGGGTGGAGAAGCTCGCGCAGGTTTCTTCTTTTTTCGATCGGTATAAGGAGAGGAAAATGTTGAAGACGTTTCTGCGCGCAGGTTTCCGGGCGGCCTTGCTGGGACTCTGTCTATGTTCTACCGCGGTTGCCGCGGTCACCCGCTATCCGGCCCCAGCGCCGATTCGACTTTCAAGCGACTACACCATACTGGCCGACGGTTTGCCGATCGATGTCTATGCGGCTACCACCCATTTGCGGGACGGCAAATATTCCTACGCCTATTTCGATTTCTCGGACTCCGTGACCGTTTCGATCAAGTCGAAATTTCCCTTCACCAACTGCCGTGTACTGCCGCTTTCTGCCGGAGTCGTTCCTCGAATCACGGGCAACTCGCTGGAGTTCACGCTGGACAAGCCTCAGGATTTGTCAATTGAACCGAACGGTCCCAACAGCCCTTTGTTGCTCTTTACCAATTCTCCGGAAACAAACCCGCCGAACCCGGGAGATCCGAACGTCATCTATTTTGGCCCTGGTATTCATCAGGCTGGCGTTATCAACTTGGCCAGCCACCAGACGCTCTATCTGGCGGGAGGGAGCGTCGTCAAGGGAGCGATTAAGGCTCGTGGGACTGATATCACCGTTGCCGGGCGGGGCATTTTGCTGGGAGACGACTGGCCCTGGCTAAAAGGACCGGCGGGAGCCATGGCCAATTTTGAAGACAGCCACAACGTAACCATGCGCGATGTGATTCTGCAAGGATCTTGGGGATGGACCATCGTTCTCCAAGGCTGCCGTTCCGCGACCATCGATCACGTGCGTATCGTCGGTTCTCGAGTCGAAAATGACGACGGGATCGATGTCGCCAATAGTGTGGACGTGCAGATCCGCCGCTGTTTTATCCGTACTGACGACGATTGCATTGCCGTCAAGGGACTGGACCGTTCGCTTCCCAGTGAGAGGCTGTTGGTTGAAGATTCCACGCTCTGGACGGACCGGGCCAATATCTTTCGCATCGGTTTCGAATCCCAAGTGGCAGGCAGCATGCGTTCCATCCAAGGCCGCAACCTGGATGTGCTGCATTATCCCGGGAGGGATGGCCGTGGAGATTATTGGTCCACTTGGGTTTGGTACATCCAGCCTTGCGATGAATTGCCGATGGAGGATATCGAATTCGAAAACATCCGCATCGACAACCGCGATGGGGCACACAACCTAATTAAGATCCAGCCAATGATTCGCACCGAGTCTAACTGGAACGGCATACGACCGGGCAAATATGTGAAGAATGTCCTCTTCAAAAATGTGTCCTTGACCGGCAGCACCGCGGCAAAGGCTCCTGGAGTCATCTATGTGTCGGGTGCGGATCCAAAGCACGTGGTGGATGGCATCCATTTCGAAAACGTAACGCGGTACGGCCGGTGCGTGCAGGAACATGCTCCTTCCGTCAAGATCGGAAAGCATGCGACCGATATCCAGTTCCTCTGTCCCGCGGGCGACGCCAACACGACTGCCAAGCCGTGAAAAACCCGTGATGAATTGCGCAGGAGAACCCCAGATAGGCTAACTTGAACCGGGAATTAGCGTACGCCATGTCAGTTCTATGACGACCTGCGCAAGCGAGCCGACCGACCCGAAGACGCAGCGGGGCTGCGGATCAGAAATGGACGCCCCAATGCGAATTTGTTATGTTTGCGTGCATAGAGGCTTACGTGGCAAATCAAGTGGAACCCACCATTCAGCGCAAGGCGGAGATTGGACGGCGTGCTGCGAAGGCGCCAACTGAAATTGCCATCTTGATTCCTTGCTTTAACGAGGAGCTCACCGTCGGGACTGTGATTAACCAGTTTCGGGGCGAGCTGCCGCATGCAAAGATCTATGTGTTCGACAACAACTCCACGGATCATACCGCGGAAAGGGCAGGCGAGCAGGGTGCCTTAGTCTTCCGCGAGCGCCGCCAGGGAAAGGGCTTTGTCGTCCAGAGCATGTTTCGCGAGATCAACGCCGATATCTATGTGATGGTAGATGGTGACGGCACTTACTCAGCCGCAAGTGTTCACAAACTTCTCGAACCGGTATTGAGCAACGATGCAGATATGGTCGTGGGTTCGCGATTGAACCGCGCGAGCCAAAGTGAGTTTCGCTTAATGAACCGAATGGGCAACCGTATGTTTCTCTTGCTCACGCGGACCGTGTTCCACGCGGACATCGAGGATATGCTCTCCGGTTACCGTATTTTCAACCGCAGTATTGTGAAACATCTTCCTCTTCTCTCCAGCGGCTTCGAAATCGAGACTGAATTGACGATCAAGGCGCTCGAGCGGGGCTATCGCGTTATCGAGCTTCCAGTTGATTTGTCGAGCCGGCCAAAGGGAAGCCACTCAAAAATTCGACATGTCCATGATGGGTTGATAATCGTAAGCCTGATCTTTTCGCTGGCGCGCGATTACAAGCCATTAACTGTTTTCGGAGCCATCGGTCTTTTCCTCGTTGCGATGGGTTTTATTCCCGGAATCGTAGTGATCTTGGAGTTCCTTCGCACGGGGCTAATTTCCCGGCTTCCGTCGGCTGTTCTTGCAGTCGGATTGGTCGTAAGCGGACTCGTTGTCGCGATGGTCGGACTGGTGTTGCACACCGTGGCGCGGCGCTTTCAGGAATTGGATCTACAGTTGCGAAGCCTAGGACGTGAGGTTTCAGACGGGCACCCAGGGCAATAGAGTGAATCAACGCCGCGGAGGTACTTCACCCGGCTTCCCAATCGCAACAGTTCGACCGTCGGGCGCGGCTGCTACTTTGTGGCGCATCCGGATGCACGCGGACCATGTCCCACCCATGGAGTTAACCCCGGAAACCGCTCCGTGTTGAGACAGCACGAAATATGCTGACGAAACGGAGTCAAATCGTCTGCCTCGTTCTATTGCTCGGCCTTTCCGCATTACTGGACGCATTCGTCGCATTGAGAATGTCCGCCACACCGGACGAAGCGCGCCACGTTCAATATGGCGCACTCGTTCTCCAGTTACGGCCGGACCGTCTGAATGCGGGCCGCTATGACAGCCAGATGCCCGTTTCCGCATTGAACGCTGTTCCCGGAGTGGTCGCTTCATATCTCGAGAGGCGCCATCTGTTTCCCCGCCTCTCCGCATTTCTAAGCCGCTTCCGCGCCGCGCGATTTCCCACCATTCTGGCGACTCTCGCCCTGAGCTTGATGGTTTATCTATGGGCATACGATTTGTACGGTGCGGAAGCTGCCCTGGTGGCTTGCCTGCTTAGCATATTCTCACCGAATCTCATCGCGCACGGAACATTGGCAACCACGGACATGTATCACGCGCTCGGGGTGGTTGGATCGCTGTATTTCGTTCGGCGCTTTCTTCTGCAGCCAACACTGGTGCATGCATTGCTCGGTGGCTTCACTCTGTCGCTGGCGCAGATTACCAAGCCGTTTGCGCTCTTTCTCTATGGTGTCGTTGGAGTGGCCATAGCACTTGCGATTTTCAGGCGCAGCCCGCTTGGATCCTTGACGCCGAGACGCCTTCTTGCCTTTGCGGCGATAGCTGCTGCATCGTTCGTGATCACAATCAACGTCGTGTACTCCTTCGACCGGACATTCACGCCAGTGGGCTCCTATCGTTTTGAGAGTTCGCTGTTTGCACGATTTCAGCAGATTCCCGTTCTACGCCAGGTCCCTGTTCCTCTTCCTTACCCCTTCCTGCAGGGACTGGACATGACGAGGCACAATGAAAAGAACGGCCAGTCTTTCGGCAACGTCTATCTGCTGGGTCAGTTGCGGGACGCAACCGACGAAACCTTCCACGGATTCAAGTCCTATTACGCTGTAGCAATTTTTTTCAAAGAGCCGGTCGCGCTGCAGATCCTCTTTTTATGTGGTTTGTTCTGGATCTGGAAGAATCGCAGTATCGCGGATTTCCTTTTTGGCGAAGGTTTGTTGCTGGCGGCTGCCGCAATTCTCGTGTTCTGGTTGTCCTTTTTCGATAGAGCCCAGATCGGCATCAGACACATCCTTCCAGCCTTGGCCATTGAGACCGTAATCGCCGGAGCAGCTTTTTCCAACTTCTCGTTGAAGCCCCTGGCTAAAAAGGCCTTCTTGTCCCTCCTGGTTTTGTGGCTGGTTGTGTCTGTCGCAAGCTACTATCCACAGATGATTCCCTACATGAACGAGTGGGTTCGCGACCGCCGCCTTTCCTACAAGATACTGGCTGACAGTAATCTCTATTGGGGACAGGACGACGCTTTGGTCCAGGAGTTTATCCGAAAGAACCCTGCCGTGTTTCTCGATCCTCCGGTGCCTGTGCCGGGTCGGATTCTCGTCGACGCTAACCGCCTCACCGGCGTCGATCGATGGAATCCGTCTGAGACTTATTTGGAACGGTATCGTCCCGTGGCCCAGGTCGGATACGCGCACTTCCTGTTCGTCGTGCCCGCAAAGGACATCACTTCTTCTCCGCCGTAGCTTGCGGCACCTACGCGCTGGTTTTCACGATCGGATGATAGCAAAGAGAGAGATGACGAATAGGCTCAAAACGGGAATGCACGCAGCAGCGCTTGTCGTCGTGGCGATCGTGCTGACCTATCCTTTCTTGGCCCACGGTCTCATACCTGGTCATGACCGTCGGGTGCACATTGAATACCAGCACCTCTTCAACGAACAGATCGCTGAAGGGGATCTTTATCCGCGGTGGATGCCGGGCCTGAACCTCGGCCGTGGCAGTCCCATATTCTTCGTCCAGTATCCGCTTCCTTATTACGTTGCCTGGGGACTCGGCCGTATCATACCGAACCATTGGGGTGACTACACCGAGACGCATACACAGGGACTCGGCATGGTGTTGGCGGCGATTCTAGGAGCGTTGTTCTCCTACGCGTGGTGCGCCACTTTTGCAGATAGCGTGAGCGCGATGATGGCGTCCGTCGTGTTTCTCACTCTGCCGTACTTCTTTTCGATAGATTTATATGTCCGCAGCGCGGTCGGCGAGGTTTGGGCGTTGGCGCTGATGCCGCTCGCATTTTATTTTGCGGAGCGAAGATCCGCGGTGCCCCGCCGCTCGCTGGCGGGCCTCGCCGCCGTTTTTGCGCTCGTGCTGTTTTCGCACCTGTTCACGGCGGTGCTGCTTGCGCCGGCCCTGCTGGCATATGCGGTCTGGCGGGCGGAACCAGCGAGGCGTTTTTCTGCCATGTGGCAAACGGCAGTTGCCCTGGCGCTCGGAACCGCTCTGGCGGCCGTTTATACCTTGCCGGTATTCGCTCATCGGCACTTTCTGCATCCCGAAAACGTGCTTACGATCTTTGGAGCCAACTATTCTCCGCTCAGCCAGATGTTCCCGTACGACCTCTTGATGTTCCCGAAAGATACTCCCGGTTGGCACTTTCTAGGCCGGTGCGCGCGCCTCCTGGCGGCGGCCACAATCTGTTTGATCGGATATGCGTGCTACCGATTCAGACGGGAAGGATTTCTGAATTTTCGTACCTTCCTGGCGGCCCTCTCGATCGTGACGCTCGGTTTGACATTCATGGCAGGGCATTTGCCCGGCCTGGGAGCAGTTCCCGGCGCGTTGCCTCTAAGCTATTATTTGGTTGACCAACGAGCTCGCATCTTCCTGGGTAGTTTTCTAACGCTGGAGGCCGCATTGTTCTGCTACTGGTCCTTGCGGAGGCGCCCCGAACGTGGGCTTGCCGATTTTCTTGTCGGCATGGCGCTTCTGAGTTTTTTGATGATGACGCGCTGGAGCCTTTTTGTCTGGAACACGCTTCACCCTCTCTGGAGCATGCAATTTCCTTGGCGCTTCAACGTATTCCTTGCTCTCGCCACAGCGGGTCTCGCCGCGCTGGCAATTTCAAATCTTGGAACGCGGCCCTTGCGAGAGCGAGTGCTGGGCGGCGTCCTTGCAATTGTTATTTGGGCGCTGGTCGCAGGGGGAATCGCGGAGGCGGGACACGTGAGCGACACGTATTGGGGAACACAATCGGTAGCGAATAAGCCCGCCCAGGACCCAGCTTTTCCCGTTTATGCCCAAGTGAAGAATCTGCAGGAAGCCAACGACGTCACGCATTCCAGGCAGGACCAAGTCGGCGTCGTCGTGACTGCTGGCATGGGCAAAGCGGACGTAAGTATGATGCACCCGCGGCTGATCGAACTGCACGTCACGTGCGAGAGTGATTGCACTTTGCAGATTGGGCAGTTTTACTATCCCGCTTGGCGAGCGAGCCTCGCACAGAGCGGGGCCGAAATTCCGTTGCGAGCGGCCACGCCGGGTGGGCTGATGGAAATCTCCCTGCCTACCGGGGAGAATGACGTGTTGGTCGAACTCCCGCACGGCTGGTCCGAACAGATTGGTCCGTGGGTTAGTTTGGTATCCTTGATCTTGGTTCTCGTGTTTGCGCTGAGTGAGAAGTCGCGCAGAGGACAGTCGGCCACACGCATTCAGGCCGCCTAGACACCAAAGGAACTGTCACCCACAAGAGGAACCGGGCAGATGATGGTGATCTACGTCGTGACAACAGGTGGAACAATCGAGAAGGCCTATTCCGAACAAAAGGGCACAGTAGCGAATCTCGACAGCAAGATCGATCGCTATCTGCGCCTCTTGAGACTTCCCGATTCCGGAGTGCGCATTGTTCAGCTGATGAACATCGACAGCCTGGAGATGACGGATTCAGGTCGCGTCCAGATTCTGGGAACGGTAAAGGCTCTCCTGCCCGAACAAGCTCCCATTGTGATAACTCACGGAACAGACACGATGATTCAGACGGGTTTATACCTGCAGCGGGCGCTGCCTGAACTGAAGGTTCCGATTGTATTGACGGGAGCCATGACGCCGCTCGGCTTTGAAGGCAGCGACGGCCTGCAAAACTTGACTGAGAGTTTGTTTGCGGTTCGCATCTTAGCGCCCGGAGTCTACGTTGTGATGCATGGCCAATTATTTCCGGTGGACCGCGTAAAGAAGGATCATACCTTGGCGCGATTCGTGCCGACCGGCCAGGAATCGGCGTAGAGAGCTTTAATCAAGTTTACGAGTCAATTCGTGACGCCAGGAAGCGAACGTAAAGCTTTTAGAGCATATGAAGACTCGGGAAAGCCGATTGATGGCGGTCCGGGAGAGAACCCAAAGTGAAAGCCCTGGTCAAGAAGCGCGCTGAACGCGGTCTGTGGCTCGAAGATGTGCGCGAACCTCAGGTAAGTTTTAACGACGTGAAGATCCGCGTTCTCAGTACCGGAATCTGCGGAACCGATCTGCACATATACGAGTGGGATGAGTGGGCCAGCTCAACGATTCCCGTGCCCTTGATCATCGGCCACGAATTTGTGGGTGAGATTGTCGAGGTGGGATCGAATGTGGAGGACTTTCGTCCCGGCGATATTGTGAGCGGCGAGGGTCACGTAGTCTGCGGGAGGTGTCGCAATTGTCTGGCCGGGAGGAGGCACCTCTGCGCGCACACCATGGGTGTCGGCGTTAACCGGGATGGAGCCTTCGCGGAATATATTGTGCTGCCGATGAGCAATATCTGGCGGCACAGCGCAAAAGTGGATCTTGAAACGGCGACAATATTCGATCCATTCGGCAATGCCGTCCATACGGCACTCTCCTTTCCGGTCCTGGGCGAGGATGTCCTGATCACGGGAGCGGGGCCGATTGGGATCATGGCCGCCGCTGTCGTGCGTCACGCTGGAGCTCGGCATATCGTCATCACCGACGTGAATCCGAAGCGCCTTAAGCTGGCGGAGAAGATGGGCGTCACGCTCGCCGTCAATTCCAGTGAAACGCCGTTGGCCGAAATTCAGAAGAAGCTTGGCATGCACGAGGGTTTTGATGTGGGGCTGGAGATGTCGGGCAACGCGAATGCCATTCGTGAAATGCTCGCAAACATGAGTCATGGCGCCAAAATCGCGATGCTCGGCCTTCCTTCACATGAGATGGCGATTGACTGGAAACAGATCATCTTTAACATGTTAACGATCAAAGGCATCTATGGCCGCGAGATGTATGAGACTTGGTACAAGATGACGGTCATGGTGGAGTCCGGACTTGACGTCCGGCCGGTCATCACGCACCGGCTGGCGTGGCATGAGTATGAGAAGGGATTTGCGGCAATGAAGTCCGGCGATGCCGGCAAAGTCATCCTGGACTGGCGGGAATTGCGCTAACCGAATCAGCAGGGGGTTGTGAGGCGATAGGAGCGACCGACGATGTTCGAAACCGCACGATCGCAATACGAGTCGCAGTTGCGCGAGATTCGCGACCTGGGTTTGTACAAGTCCGAGCGCATCCTTGCGAGCCCACAGAGTGCGCATGTCGATCTGCCCACCGAGAAAGCCGTCCTGAATCTCTGCGCCAACAATTATCTAGGACTTGCCAATCATCCCGAGGTGCTCAAGGCTGCCCACGAAGCGCTCGACCGCTGGGGCTATGGGCTTTCCTCCGTGCGTTTCATATGCGGCACGCAGGAGATTCACAAACAATTGGAGCTGCGGCTGAGTGAATTCCTCGGTATGGAAGACACAATCCTCTACGGCTCTTGCTTTGACGCGAATGGCGGCTTGTTCGAGACACTCCTCGACGCGCAGGACGCGATCGTCTCCGACGAACTCAATCATGCGAGCATTATTGACGGTATCCGCCTGTCGAAAGCACAGCGTTTCCGCTACCGAAACGGAGACATGGACGATCTTGAAAAAAACCTCAAAGAGGCCTCGCATGCGCGCCGGATTCTGATCGCCACGGACGGCGTCTTCTCGATGGACGGTTTCATCGCCAAGCTGCCGGAAATCTGCGATCTGGCGGAGCGGCATAACGCAATGGTGATGGTGGATGACTCCCACGCGGTCGGGTTCATGGGCGAGAATGGTCGCGGCACGCACGAGCACCACAAGGTCATGGGACGCGTCGACATCCTCACTGGAACTCTCGGCAAGGCGCTGGGTGGCGCGAGCGGCGGGTACATCAGTGCGCGCGGAGAGATTGTGGACCTGCTCCGCCAACGTTCGCGCCCCTACCTCTTTTCGAACACAGTTGCGCCGGCTATCGTCGGCGCATCACTAAAGGTGCTCGATCTAGTGACGCGCACGAAAGACCTGCGGGAACGGCTCTTTTCGAACACACGGTTTTTCAGGGAGAAGATTTCGGCGAAGGGCTTCGCCATACAGCCGGGCGAGCATCCCATCGTGCCCGTAATGTTAGGCGACGCGGCGCTGGCGACAAAAATGGCCGCACGCCTGCTGGAAAACGGAGTCTATGTTGTCGGCTTTTCCTATCCCGTCGTGCCTACCGGCAAGGCTCGTATCCGCGTGCAACTCTCGGCGGCACACAGCCGCGAGGATTTGGAGTTTGCGATCGAGCAATTCGCCGCGGTTAAGGGTGAACTGCGCGCCGCATAAAGCGCATCTGTAATTCGAGTCACGGAACTGAGGAGATTCTTGGCCGATCCCGTCACCGCGAAACTTCGCAAGACGCCGTTGAACGCCGTTCACCGCGCCTTGGGTGCGAAGATGGTGGATTTCGGCGGCTGGGAGATGCCTGTTGAATATCCCTCGACCGGGGGGCTGGTTGCTGAACACAAGGCGGTGCGAGGGGGCGTGGGCGTGTTCGACGTCAGCCACATGGGCGACATTCGAATTCATGCGAGGCGTACTTCCGGGGCCGCGCTTGAGGCGGTGCAGTACATCACCATGAACGACGCGGCGCGCTTGGCGATTGGCCAGGCACAGTATTCGGCGATGCTCTACCCCGAAGGAACGTTTGTGGACGATGTGATCGTGCACCGACTGGGAGAGGATGACTTTCTGTTGGTCATCAATGCCGGCACGCGGGAAAAAGACATCAATTGGGTTCGGGAAAGCACGAAGGATTTCGATTGTTCGGTAGTTGATCTGAGCGATTCGTACACGCAACTCGCAATTCAGGGTCCTCGTGCGGTCGATGTTGTCCAGAGGCTGACGAACGCAAACCTGAACAAGCTCGGGAACTATTGGTTCACTCATGGCAGCGTGTGTGGCTTGGAAAATAAGCTGATCGCACGGACCGGCTACACCGGCGAAGACGGCTTTGAAATCTATGTTCCGTCGGATCCCAAGACGAGCGAGGAGGTATGGACTAAGGTAATGTACGCCGGGCGTGAGTTCGGCATTATTCCCTGTGGCCTTGGCGCTCGCAATACCCTGCGGCTTGAAGCGCGGCTGTCTTTGTACGGGCACGAGATCAGCCAGAGCATCAACGTCTGGGAGGCAGGCTTGGACCGCTTCTGCAAGATGGAAAAGGGCGACTTTGTCGGCCGCGCCGCGCTGGAATCCGCGAAGGCAGCAGGCCTGACCCGCACGCTGGTGGGGCTTGAAATGGTCGATCGCGGAATCGCGCGTGACGGCTATCGCTGTTGCAAGGAGGGGGGCGACGTAGTGGGAGTCATCACAAGCGGCTCGCCTTCGCCGACTCTTGGCAGGAACATTGCGCTGGCGTTCATTCCGCTGGAAATGGCGGCGCTTGGCGCGATCGTCTACGTTGATATCCGCGGCCAGAAGTCGAAGGCTCGCGTGGTGCCGACTCCTTTTTACAAAAGGGCCAGGACACCAGCTGCGCAAACCCAGAGCTAGTTGGAGAGTGAAGACATGGTGTATCCGACGACGTATCGCTACACGAAAGACCACGAATGGATCGACGTAAAGGGCGACTCGGGGACGATTGGCCTCACGGACTACGCGCAGTGCCAAATGGGCGACATCGTCTTCGTGGAGTTACCCGCTGTGGGAGCCATATTAGAAGCGGAGAAGCCGCTGGGTACGGTCGAATCCGTGAAAACGGTTAACGAAATTTATGCGCCGGTGTCCGGTGAAGTCATCGAGGTCAACGGCGAACTGAAAGACGCGCCGGAAAAAGTGAATTCCGATCCGCATGGCCAAGGATGGCTGGTCAAAGTGCGCCTGAAAGATTCCGCGGAGATTGCCGCATTAATGGACGCACCGGCTTACGAGGCGCATCTATCGGCCTCCGGCAAGGAAGATTCACACTGATGCGGTACCTCCCCAAGAGTCCCGCCGAGCGAGACCAGATGCTCGCCGCAATCGGCGCGCAATCGATCGACGATCTTTTTTCAAGCATCCCCGAACGCTTCCGCCTGCGCGAATCTCTGAACCTGCCGGGTCCGTACTCCGAAGCGGAGGTCATCCAATACTTCCAGGAGCGGGCCAAGGAGGGCTCTGTGGGTTATACGAGCTTTCTGGGAGCGGGTGTGTACAACCACCTGCGCTCAGTGGTTACAGACACGATCATCCAGCGGGGCGAGTTCCTCACTTCTTACACGCCTTATCAGGCGGAAATCTCACAAGGCACGCTGCAAGCGATCTTCGAGTTTCAGACGCTGATGTGCCAGCTCACCGGACAGGAAGTCGCCAACGCGTCCATGTGGGATGGCTCGACGGCAACGACGGAAGCAGTGCTGATGGCCGAGAGGATCACTCGGCGTCGGCGTGTCCTTGTGGCCCGTTCGTTGCATCCGGAGTATCGCGACGTGCTAAGGACCTACGCGAAGAACTCCGGCCTGCACGTGGAGGAAGTTCCTTTTGGTGCGGACGGCACGCTGGAACAAAAGGCGCTTGAATCCGCAATCCGGGATGACGTTGCCGCCGTGGTAGTCCAGTCGCCGAACTTTTTCGGGGTGATTGAACAAGTGCCTGCGCTGGCAAATATCGGGCACTCATCGGGAGCGCTGCTGGTCGTTGCCGTGACCGAAGGAGTTTCGCTCGGCCTCGTGCGGCCGCCTGCCGAGGCCGATATCGTCGCGCTCGAAGGCCAGAGCTTCGGTCTTGCGCCGAGCTACGGAGGGCCGTTCGTCGGCGTGATCTCGACGCATGAGAAATTCGTGCGGCAAATGCCCGGGCGTCTCGCGGGACAAGCGGCCGACTCGCACGGCCGCCGGGGATTCGTGCTGACGCTCGCCGCACGCGAGCAGCACATCCGCCGCGAGAAGGCCACTTCGAATATTTGCACCAATCAAGCGCTCTGTGCCCTTGCCGCAACGGTGCATCTGGCATTGCTTGGGAAAGAGGGACTGCGTGAGATGGCCGCACAGAACCTTTCCAAAGCGCACTTCGCTATGAACGCGCTTGTGAAGGTTCCCGGTGTTCGGCGCGCGTTCGAGGGGGCGTTCTTCAATGAGTTTACGATCGTGTTGCCACGGTCCGTCGAAACGGTGAACCAGCAGCTACTGCATGAAAAGTTCGTCGGGCCCCTGTCACTCGGTTCCTTCTATCCCGAACTAACCGACCACGCCCTCGTGTGCGTTACGGAAACCACGACGCGAACCGAAATCGAGCGTTTTGTCTCCGCATTGGGCCGCTCGCTGGGGCGCAACTGATGGAGCAGAAACCACGATGAGCGACAAAATCACGAAGGCTTCGCGTCACGTCAGCCAAAACGAGGGGTTGATCTTCGAAAAGTCCTCTCCGGGCAAGCGCGCCTTCGATTTGCCGCCGCTCGATGTTCCCGCGGCTGACCCCGCGGAGGCGCTCGGCGCGAATCACCGCAGTGAAGGCGTCGCGGGATTTCCCGAGGTCAGCGAGATAGAAGCCCTGCGTCACTTCACCCGGCTTTCGACCTGGAACTACGCAATCGATCTCGGGATGTACCCCTTGGGGTCCTGCACCATGAAATACAATCCGCGCGTGAACGAATTCGTTGCCCGGTTGGACGGCATTGCCACCGAGCATCCGCTTCAACCCGAGGTTCTTTCCCAGGGCTGCCTGAAAATAATGCGGCTCCTTGAAAAGTGCTTGCTTGCAATCACCGGGATGGACGCGCTCACGTTGCAGCCAGCGGCGGGCGCGCAGGGAGAGTTAACCGGGCTGCTGCTGATTCGCGCGTATCTTGAATCGCAGGGGGACGCTCGCAAAAAGGTGCTGATCCCGGACTCGGCGCACGGCACCAATCCCGCGACAGCCGTCATCGCGGGTTACCAGGTCGAAAACATCAAGTCGGACTCGCACGGGCAGATCGATGCCGAAAAGCTGCGCGAGCTCGTGACGGAAGATGTAGCCGCATTGATGATCACGAACCCATCGACGCTGGGCATCTTCGAACAGCGCATCTCGGACATTGCCGCGATTCTTCACGCGAAGGGCGCATTGCTCTACATGGACGGGGCGAATATGAATGCGCTCGCTGGCGTAGCGCGGCCCGGCGATTTTGGCGTAGACGTGATGCATCTGAATCTGCACAAGACGTTCTCGACGCCTCATGGCGGCGGAGGCCCCGGCGCCGGACCCGTCACGATGAAGAAGATCCTCGAGCCGTTCCGGCCAGTCCCTGTTCTTGTCGAGAAAGCAGGCGGAGAGTTGACGCTCGAACAGGACCGGCCGCACTCGATCGGGCGAGTCAAGGCGTTCTCCGGCAACTTCGGCGTGCTGGTGCGCGCGCTCGCGTACATTCTTGCGTACGGTCCGGGCATCCGCCAGGCAACCGAAGACGCCGTGTTGAATGCGAACTACATTCGCAAGCATCTCGAGGGTGTCTTCGCGCTCCCTTATTCTCTGCCTTCCATGCACGAAGTTGTCTTTAGCGACGCCATCCAAAAGCAGAACGGCGTGAACACGATGGACATCGCAAAGCGCCTGATTGACTACGGCTTCCATCCGTATACGACGGCGTTTCCGTTGATCGTCCCCGGTGCTCTGATGATCGAACCCACTGAATCGGAATCGAAGGAAGAGTGCGATCTATTCATCGAAGCCATGCGGGCCATCGCGGCGGAAGCGGCCTCGGATCCCGACATCGTGAAGCATGCCCCTCACACCACGCGAATCGGTCGGCTCGACGAAGTCACCGCTGCTCGCAAGCCCATCTTGCGTTGGTCTCAAGGCCGCAAGTAGCAACCCGACCGCAGCTGCTGACCCTATGCCGCCGCAGCTTCTCCTTTCGTTGACTTGGCTATTCACGCAACCTAAGATGCCGCCCGATACGAGGTCACCGTGGCTAGCCGAATGTCTGCGCTTGAAATTCGGTCTGCCGGCGCGATGTTGAGGACCGCTGATCATGTCTGAAGAAATTGAGTCGGCGAAGGGAGCGGCCGTCACCCTGCATTCCCGTCTGGTCAAGAGTCTTGGCCTTCTCGATGCGAGCATGATTGTCGCGGGCTCGATGATTGGGTCGGGAATCTTTATCGTTTCCGCCGATATTGCCCGGCAGGTCGGCAGCCCTGGATTGCTCCTCGTTGTGTGGCTCGCGAGTGGCCTGATTACCACCATGGCGGCCCTTTGTTATGGAGAGCTTGCCGCGGCAATGCCGGCAGCGGGCGGCCCGTACGTGTTCTTGCGTGAGTCCCTCGGCCCGCTATGGGGGTTCTTGTACGGTTGGACCACTTTGCTGGTCATCCAGACTGCCACGATTGCGGCCGTGGCCATCGCTTTCTCAAGCTTTAGCGGTGTCCTGTTCCCCCGCGTCTCGGCGTCCGCGTGGGTCTGGGAATTGGGGACATTTGGGCCCTACAAAATGTGGTCTGAGGTGCTGGGGCCTTACCATGTCGGGCTGAACACGCAGAACCTTTTAGCGCTCTCCACGATTGTTTTTCTCACGTGGATTAATACACGCGGTCTGCGGATCGGGGCGGTGGTACAAAACATTTTCACGATTGTAAAAATCGCCGCCCTGGGTGGATTGACCCTGTTGTGTTTCGTGTTCGCCACGCAGGCAGCACGCAGCGCCAACTTCAGCAATCTTTGGCGAAACGGGAACCCCGGTGGATTGCACGCCTACCAGGTAGGCCAAAACGCCGTTTGGGTAAGTACCCTGACTCTAATTGCCCTGGCTACCGTTGGTGCCCTTTTTTCGTCCAGCGCCTGGACCGGCGTCACCTACATCGCAGGCGAAGTGCGAGACCCAAGGCGCAACTTGCCGCTTGCCCTGGCCTTGGGCACCGGAACGGTGACGCTGCTCTACGTACTGGCCAACCTTGCTTACCTGAGGGCGCTGCCCATGGTTGGCACCGCTGGCGCAGGATCAGTGTTCCAGCGCGGAATCCAATTTGCCACGGCGGATCGCGTGGGAACAGCCGCGGCCGAAGTGACCATTGGCGCGAGCGGTGCAGCCCTCATGTCCATTGTCGTCATGATTTCGACTTTTGGCTGCAACAATGGCCTTATCCTGGCCGGTGCGCGCGTTTATTACGCGATGGCGAAAGACGGTCTATTCTTTAGCAGCGTCGGCGCCATGAACAAACACAACGCGCCGTGGGCCGCCCTCTGGATTCAATGCATATGGGCATCTTTTTTGTGTCTCTCTGGCACCTACGCACAGTTGCTCGACTTTCTAGTTTTCGCGGTGTTGATGTTTTATATCCTGACGATCCTCGGTCTTTTTGTTTTGCGCTTCCGGCGGCCGGACATGGAGCGGCCGTATCGAGTATTCGGCTACCCGGTTTTGCCCGGCCTGTTTCTCTTGCTCGCTTCGTTCATCGAAGTGCAGTTGCTGCGCTACAAGCCGCAATACACCTGGCCGGGGTTGGCTATCATCGTATCGGGTGCGCCGGTTTACTGGCTCTTGCAACAATCGCAAAATCTAAAATCGCGAAGGAACGCCTAGCGTCCCGACTAACCGTCTTTGGATCGCCGCCGGAGGGCGCTGAGTTCCACGCCCGCCTGCCGTAGCGCTTGCGCCACCGCTGCCGCAATTTTCGGCGCGCCCGGAGTATCGCCATGGATGCAGATTGTCTGTGCGCTTGCGGCGATTTCGGTTCCGTCGTGAGCAACCACCGTGCCTCGTTCCACGATATGCAGTGCTTGTTGACCAGCTTCCGCGGGATCACTTATCAGCGCGTTTTCGAATTTGCGCGAGCGCAGAGTTCCGTCCGGCTCGTACCGTCGGTCTGCAAACGCTTCGGCGGCTACCTGCAAGCCAGCCTGCCGGAAGGCATCCAGCATTAGCGATCCAGCCAGACCCACAAGTATGACGTCCCGGCTCCACCGGGAAACTCCGCTGGCAATTGCTTCCGCCAGCGCGCGATTCCTCGCAGCCTGGTTGTAGAGTGCGCCATGCGGCTTGACGTGCGTCAAACTGACGCCGAAACCGGCGGCAATTTCCCCAAGTGCTCGCACTTGTTCGAACACGGAGTCGGCGATTGTTTCCGCCGGCAGCGACAACTCCAACCGGCCAAAATTCCCACGATCCGGATAGCCTGGATGCGCCCCGATAGCCAGATTCCAATGAAGCGCCTGCTCAATGGTTGTTTTCATCGAGCTTACGTCGCCCGCATGTCCCCCGCACGCCACGTTTGCCGACGTCAGGAATGGCATCAACGATTCTTGGCTGCCGTCATTGACGGCTTCTGGCACTTCGCCCATATCGCAATTCAGATCCATGCGGCTCATTCCAGAATCAACTCCTCGGATGCCAGCAGTTTCTCCTGTTCAATCAGCAACGATCGTGCGGTTTCCAACTCGATTTGTTCAAATCGTATCTCATCCCGCGGGCGGAGCTGTCCGATGCGGCGAAAATCCGCGCAAATCACATTTGCGATTATTGGATATCCGCCCGTGGTCTGTTGTTCCACAAAAATGATGATGGGCAAGCCTTCGGGCGGCACCTGTACGGCGCCAAGCGAAACGCCCTCGGTTATCATCTGTTCGGCGCCCGCGCGCAATATCGGCGCGCCTTCCAGTCGAAGACCCATCCGATTGGATTCCTCGCCGACGCGAAACGCGGCCGCATCAAACGCGCGTTGGGATGACTCGGGAAACCAATCCCACTGCGGCCCTCGGGTGACCCGCAAGGCGCCACGCGGCGATAAGCAATCCCGCACTCGCGGACCAATGGTTCTTTTGCGGTAGGATTTGGTCGCGGACCCAATCTCCAGAACGTCTCCTTTTCTAAGTGGTCTGCCCTCGAATCCTCCGATGCGGCTCAAGATGTGTGTTGACGCGCTCCCCAGAAAAGAAGGCACAACGATTCCGCCTTGAACGCATAAATAACAGCGCGCTCCTGAACGCGTAGCGCCCAGGCGAAGTGTTTGGCCCGGCCGAACCTCGACTGACGTCCAAAGTTCGACGGTTGCATCATCGATACTCGCCCCGAAATCGGAGCCGGTGAGTGCCACGACAGCGGCCTCGGGAAAATGGAATGTTCCGCCGAGCAGCGTCATCTCCAGACCAGCCGCGCTCTCGGAATTAGCGACCAGGCGATTTCCGAGGCGTAACGAAATCGGATCGGCAGCCCCGGAAGGTGAAACGCCCAGGGGCCCAAAACCTTCTCGCCCCAGATCCTGTACCGTGGTGAGCAGGCCCGGCGCTTGGACGTGGATGAAACTCACGCATTCTCCAGCGCTGTGAATCGAGCACTCGAAATCGAAGTGAAGCGCACGCGGTCTCCGATGGAGAGAAAACTCATGTTGTCTCGGTCCTTGCGGAACATCTCACTGGGAGTTCGCCCGATCAGTCTCCAGCCACCAGGAATGGCAATCGGATACACGCCAGTCTGTTTACCCGCAATCCCCACGCTACCCGGCGGCACGCTTCGGCGCGGCCGAGCCAGGCGCGGCGTCGCCAGAGCTTCCGGCAATTCACCGAGATACGCGAAGCCGGGAACGAAACCGAGAAAGTAGACGACATACGTAACCGACGCGTGCAACTCGATTGCCTGAGCGGGTGTCATTCCGTGCAGTGCAGCTACCTCGTTCAAATCGGGTCCGAACTCACCGCCGTAGCAGACGGGGATTTCCAATTGCCGCGGATCTGGGAGACGCACGTCCTCCAGCCGAAAGAGATAGCCTCGCAGAATCGCTTCTAGTTCGCTGTGGGTCAACCTCAACGCATCGAAGTTGATCAGAAGAGAACAATACGCAGGATTAAGGTTGCGAACGCCGGCAATGGGTTCTGATTCGAGCAGGCGCAGCAGTCGCCTCACCTGTTGATTGCTATAAATTGTGATTTCGTGGCCAAAGCGCACCAGGAGTGATCGATCGCTCGCCGGTTGAAATCGCGCCACTTCAGTCATGGGAGTCAGCAATTTACGGGAGTATACAGCACGCGGGATTCTAATTGGTGAGAGCGCCGCAGTGTCTCGGCGGTGCGCTTCGCGCAAAAGGTCGGTTTGTTCCGAACCTCAAATACAATTTTCGCTTTGTCGGGTATCGAACAGAGATTCCATACCCCGTCAGATAGTCTTGCAGTCCCACTATGGAGAAGGCGAGACTCCCACTCATACTCATCCTGTTGTGCCTGACTCCTGTCGGCTGTTCCAAACTATGGCGTAAGACTGCGTTGGTTTATTTCGGCTTTGATGATCCCTCGGGAAAATCGGAAGAAGTGACTGAGTTGGTCAAGACTTGGTCAAGTAGCCCGCCTTGCCCTTACTGGCGCGTAACCACCGATCCGAAGTCAGCGGACTACCGCGTGTTGGTTGGTGACGTGGCTGTGACCATTGTTGATCGCCAAGGCCAGGTCATCTATAGCGGCGGGCAGGGCGTGATGTACGCCAACGGCAACACCGATGGCAGCGGCATCAATATCTGCAAACTGACCGGTGAGTGACGCAAGGGCGCATGGCGTCCGGGACCGAGGCGCACCCGGTCAAGTTTCTGGCACGCTGGTAATTCAAGGTGGTACCATCGCGCCGACCCAACATGAGCGGCCCGCGCTCTCTTTCCGTGTCGTTTCTCGTGATCCTGTTTTCAGGCTTGTTCCTGCCTGCGGCCGGGCAATCCCAGCCTGCTTCGCCACCCACTGTCGTGCTGCATGCGGCGCACTTGCTCGACATCCGGAACGGACGCGTAGTGACGCCGGGCGAAGTGCTCGTGCAGGGCGGCCGAATCGCCGAAGCCGGTCCGGTGGTCAAGCATCCGGAGGGCGCCGAAGTCATCGATCTCGGCGATCGGACGTTGCTGCCGGGACTGATCGACGCCCACGTACATCTGTTCTTGCATCCCGGCGCTGAGGATCTGCAAACCGTGCAGGAATCGGTGCCGCAGCGCACGATCGCGGCCACTCTCGCCGCGCGCGCTGACCTCATGGCGGGTTTCACCGCCGAGCGCGATATGGGCACCGAAGGCGCCGGCTCAGCCGATACCGCCGTCCGCGACGCAATCAACGAAGGACGCATTCCGGGGCCGCGCCTGCGTATCAGCGGCAACGCCATCAACATCCTCGGTGGACACGAAGATGCCATCGGCTACAACCCCGCACAGCACGTTCTGCCCAATGCCGATTACGCGAACACTGCTGCCGAGTTGGTGGCCGTTATGCGCCAGCAATATAAGGAAGGCGCGGACTTCACCAAGATTTACGAAACTGGCTCGGATACCGTGCGCGATGGGAAGGCCTCGACGGTTTACCAGTACACGGAGGCGGAACTGGCTGCCGCAGTCCAGGAGGCAGCGCGCGTGGGCCGGCGTGTCGCCGTGCACGCCACGGGCGAACCCGGAACGCTTTTCGCCGCGCAAGCGGGAGTCGTTTCCATCGATCACGCCAACCAGTTGGGCGATGAAACCATGCGCCTGATGCGCGAGAAGCAGATCTATGCCGTACCAACCTTCGCCATCTTCGAGTATTTTGCTGACAACGCAACCGTGCCCGCGCAGATAGCGCGTGAGCGCCAATTGCTCGATCTCAAGGTGCAGGACTTCCGCAGGCAGGTTGCGGCGGGCGTGCCGATGGCGGTGGGTTCTGACGTTGGGCCATTTCCTCACGGCACCCAAGCGCGGGAGTTTGAACTAATGGTGAAGCACGGAATGACTCCTCTGGCCACCCTCCAGGCTGATCTGTTGAATGGTGCGAAGCTGCTCGGATGGGAAGGACAAATCGGAGCGCTGGAGCCAGGCTATATGGCCGATATCATCGCGGTGGCCGGCGATCCGCTACAGGACGTCAGCACGCTTCAGAATGTTTCGTTCGTAATGAAGGACGGGATCATTTACAAGAAATAGGCGAAGAGGTCCCCGGCCAGGTTATCGGGATGCCTCTCTATTTCTGAGAGTGATCCTGAATCTTTCGGCGTCACTCCTTCGAGACTTTAATCGTCATCGTTCCGTCTGTGCCGACCACGCCACGCATCATGCCGTTGGTATTGAAGATCATGGCGATATGGCCCTGGTGATCAAGGCCAATGATTCCGCCGTCCCCATGCTGCGCGACGAGCTCTTTCATCACCACGTCGTTCGCCGCCTCCTCCAACGAGACGTGAAGGTATCTCACGCGCGCGCAGATATCAGCGGCGACCACATTGCGTATGAAAAATTCGCCGATACCGGTCGCGGAAATCGCGCAACTGTCGTTGTTGGCGTAGGTACCTGCTCCGATCAGCGGAGAGTCACCCACTCGTCCGGGCATTTTCAGCGTCGTGCCGCCGGTCGAGGTCCCGGCCGCCAGGTTACCCGCTTGATCGAGTGCCACGGCCCCGACGGTTCCATGCACGTCGTTTTGAATTAGTAGCGCAGACTTGCCTTTTGCGTCGGCCGTCTTGAGGTCCTGGTAGCGTTTCCATTCGCGCTCGTTGAAGAAATAATAGGGCGACACCAACTCGATCCCCTGAGATTTGGCGAATTGTTCGGCGCCGTCGCCGACGAGCAGGACATGAGGAGTCTTCTCCATGACCAGCCGAGCGAGGCTGATCGGGTTCGCAATGTGTCTGACCGCAGCGACCGCCCCGGCACTGAGGGTACGACCGTCCATGATCGCGGAATCAAGCTCGGGTATTCCGTCACGAGTGTAGTAGGCGCCGCGGCCCGCATCGAAGGCCCCGGAGTCCTCCAGAACGCGGATTGTCGCTTCGACGGCGTCCAGGCTGGTCCCTGCGTGGGCAAGTACGTTGTAGCCGGCTCCCATGGCGTTGGTCATCGCTGCGCGGCGGATTGCGATCTGCTCCTGTGACATCTGACTGTAATCACCTGCGCCGCCGTGAACGAGTAGAACAAAATCTCGCGATCCGGGTGAACCTGGTGAGGCGGACTGCTGGCCCTTCGTTCCGGTGCTATTTGCAACGAGAACGAGTGAGAGGCTCGCAATGATAAGGAGATGCGTACGTTTCATAGATCTTCCTCCGCTATCGACTATTCAGCTCTGTTCTCTGTGGCCGCGGGCGCGTTGGCGTGGATCTACGCGCGCGATTCGCCAGCAGTTCCGGTTCTTTCGTGCGCCGGCTGGCCTCCCCACCACCGGGCGGAATAAACAATCGCTCCGGCCACCAGCCACCCCGCGGCGTACATCGGTTCCGCCTTCCATCGCAGAATTGCCGAGTGCATCAGGCCAATCCAGGAAAAGGCCGACGCAATCACGCACCAAATCGCCGCTCTCCCAAAGTTACGGTCGATCGCTTCGCTCACTACTGAAGAAATCACGAGGACCAAGAAAAGAAACCCGTTGCCGAGCCCTTGCAACGATGACCAGTAGATGGACCGGTTCAACGCAGCTTGCACGCTCGGACTGGCCGTCGAAATCTGGAGGGCCGGCAGCGCGGAATTCACGGCGGCCGATACGACCGCGCCCGTCGGCAGCACGAACCCCAATAGAACAGCACTGAGATATTTCTTATCGACTCGACTCAACGTCGCGGTGCCGACGCCGACGGAAACATACGCGATCATCGCGGCAAGAATCGCCCACGGAAACAACCCTGCCATGAACGAGATCAGGCCGCTCATTACGACCGCGAGGAAGATCACCGGAGTCCAGAACGCAAAACCTAAGCGGGCACCTAGCGTTTTGTACGGAGGGTGCAGTGCATAGATCACGGGCGTGACAATGCTCCCAGCCAGGCCGCAGAGCAGCGTACCCACCGCATCGCAGGCCACCACGCTGCGCGCGTCGTAGTTGTCGCCCGCTGCCTTCGCTCCTTCGACTGCGGCGATGTCTTGCAGCACATGGTAGATCGAGATGGGCGCAATCACGGAAAGATACGGCACCGCGAGGAGCATGGCGCGCAAAGGTCCTGTGGACGGAACGAACGGAAGGACAAACGATATGCCGGACCACACCGGATGCACGTAGCCCACCATCACGCCGAGAATCAGGGGCACCATCCACGCCACCAGAAATGGTGGAAGGTTGTAGCGAGTGATCGGTACCTTGGCGAGCACGGCCACGCACACGATCGTGAGTGCGGCGAGTCCCACCAGCGGCTGATCGAACACGCGCTGCAGCAGGACCAGCGCGAGATAGCTGTACATCGCCGCTCCAAACACGGTCATCGAAGCGGGCACGGGAATGTAGCGCCGGAATGCGCTGGCGAAGGGAGCCGCGGCTAGCTTGATGATTCCCGTCCAGATCACCGCGGCAGCGCTGATTTCCCACGCGCGCTCCGTGTCGTGCGTTTCCAGATACACCGGAAGGAAAATCGAAAGCGTGTACGCGAGAATCGCCGGGACGTTATTTCCGTAGACTTGTGCCGTAACGTTGTTACGGTTCTCGCGCTTGCTCAGACGCACTCCGAGCCAAGCAAGGCCCGCGGAGCCCATCAGGAGTCCCGACGCGAATCCGGGCACAATATGTTCGAGGCTGAATCGCAGGGAAACGCCAATCGGCGCAAGCAGCAAAATCGGAATGAACATCTGGGCAATGATGCAACCGACCTGCGCAATCGTCGCGTCGATGTCCCCGCGGCCCAGCGTCCACCACGGTTGCGAACCCGCGTTTCCGCCTGATGCCAGGGAAATCTCCTTCGGTCCGCGAGTGGAAAGGCCGGCGGCCCCTCAGATTTTGAACGACTCAAGCGATTCTGGAGCGAAAAGCTCCGCTGGTTTCAAAAGACGCTTCGCGAGCCCCTGCTCGTGCGAGTAACGCAGAAAGGTTTCCAGCGTGTGCGCGTTCCGCTCGAGTCCATAGGGCCAGAAGTCCGCACCCATGAGGGCGCGGGTTTCCTCTGCGTGCCGGACGAGCCAGGGCAACATGCAGTGCAGCGCGGCCGAGTCGTACAGCTCGCAGTACGCTATCCGCTGCGCTTGCACGAAAGCCTTGTATAGCGATTGCGCCACCCACCGGGATGTTTCATAAACATCGCGGCGGATCACGATGGCGTGCATGATGGGGAATATTTTCGTCCGCGAGAAATAGTCCTGCTCGATCGCCTGATAGTTTTCAAGGAGGCGGCGCACGTTGCCGGAACCATTGCCAAAGGTGGAAGGCGTGCGAGCCGTGTACAAGGCGTCGATTTCTCCGGACTCGAGCATCGCGGAAAGCGTCTTCGTGGGCGGGATGGATTCGAGGCGGATGTCCGGCGGCAAGGAAAGAGCGATTTTCTCCCGGCGCCCCGGCTCTTCTTCGCCGCCGCGAAGATAGATAACACTGGCGACGGGAACCTTATAGTCGTCGCTCAGCACGCCGCGTATCCACACGCCGGCCGTCATCTGAAATTCTGGCACGCCCACCCGCTTGCCGATCAGATCCTTCGGCTCGTGAATTCCGCTGTCGCGATTGATAAAAATGCACGAGTGCCGGAAGAACCGCGACGGGAATACCGGAATGGCGATCAGTTGCGAATTTTCGGCGAAGAGCGATAGCGCATAGGACGACAACGATACCTCAGCGACATCAAACTCGTGATGCCGCAGCATGCGAAAGAACATTTCTTCGATCGGAAGGTCCAGACAGATAAGTTCGATTCCGTCCACGGACACGCGCCCGTCGAACAAGGCGCGCGTGCGGTCGTAATTCGAACACGCCATCGAGAGCCGCAGCTTACCCATGCCTGATTCCCTCGCTCAAGGTGACTCGCCCCGGACTCTACGTCGGAAAAGCTGTTCGCGCCCAAAGCTGCCTGCTCGCCTTCTCGGCGCCGGCCGACAATGCGCGTAGTTTTGCCCAGGCTATCTGCGGATGGATACGTCCGCCCAGACCGCAGTCCGTGCCGGCGACGACGTTCTCCCGGCCGACGGCCTCGGCGTACCGCATGATCCGGTCGGCGACCACCTGCGGATGCTCCAGCACATTCGTCTTGTGGCTCACAACTCCCGGGATCACAGCCTTACCCGCGGGGAGCTTTACATCTCTCCAATCCTTCCATTCGTGCTCGTGTTGCGGGTTCGCCGCCTCCACGGAATACTGGTTAGCTTTCACCTTCAGCATCAAATCGATCACATTTCGGAGCGGCAGGTCGGTGCTATGTGGACCTTTCCAACTGCCCCAGCAGATGTGGTATCGGACCTTTTCCTCCGGTATGCCCGCCAGTGCGTGGTTGACCAGTTCCACGTGCGACTCGGCCCACTTTCGGAAAGCGGCCATGTCTCCACCCATCGAGAAACGCCATTCGTACACGTTGACGATGATGGGATCGTCCAGTTGCACGTTAATTCCGGCATCTGTGATCGCTTTGTACTCCTCCCGCATGGCCTCTGCCACGGCAGTAGCTTGTTCCTCCGGTTGCTTGTAGTATTCGCCGGGAAAAAAGTTCACACCGGTCACCGCCGCCGTCATGAACGCATCTTCCACATTCTTGCCGGCGAGCGCTGCTTTGAAGTTCTTGATGTCGCGCCCGACCAGTTCGTGTCCCGTATATCGGATCGGCCCAACGTTCATCGGGAATCGAACTGGACGCGTCGAGGGGCCGGCGTAGGCTTCCGGCGACTTGTAGTAGTCCGCGAAATCCGAACGGTCCTTGCTGCCTCCCATGATCGAGTTCAGGATATTAAAGTCCGCGGGCAGGTCCCGCATTTCGAACCCGCTTAGCCGTTGATGAATGTAGGTCGCCCATGCTCCGTAATCCACTTCATCCGACATGGGCTTTCCAAATTCCCCGTCGTTGACGACGTCTATGCCAGCTTCGACCTGCTGCCGCACCACTTCGGCGACAGCACTCGTCAGCCTCGAATCAAGCTTCTCGGCCGGTACTTGCTCGCGGTACATGTTAATCAGATCCGCGGGCCGCGGCAGGCTGCCCACGTGACTCGTCAGTATGCGATTCGTGCTCCGTTTCATATCGTTGTGGCCCCCCAGCACCAACTGCGCCGCCTTATAGCGCACTTCTGGTGAGCCGACAAGCTGGCGAGTGTTTCTCGAGCAACATCTGCCCGTGGCCGCCCGGTCCAGCTCCCAGGTAGTTGCTACAATAATGCCAGTCCGATCAATGGCCCCATGCGTCTCGGGATAGCGAGCAGGGTCCAACGCAATCCGTGACTGGACCGCTGGCGACAACATCGTCAGCGTTGTGGACAACGATTCGCGATCAAATTATTCAACGAGAGGAATCTGGCCATCGACGAGGCAAACATTGTAATCATCGGCGGCGGCGTGGTTGGCTGCGCGATCGCGCGCGCTCTGTCCGAGAAGTGGGAAGATGTCTTTTTACTTGAAGCGCTTCCCAAGCTGGGACTTGGCGCCAGCTCGCGCAACAGCGGTGTCATCCATTCAGGTCTGTACTATCGTCCTGGGTCGCTCAAAGCACGACATTGCGTGCGTGGGAATCACCTGACCTACGAGTTTTGTGCGTCCCATGGCGTGCCTCACCGTAAGACTGGCAAGCTCGTGGTGGCCTCGTCCGCGGCGGATTCCGAGGAGCTATCGGCCCTCGCCGAGAACGGGCGCGCGAATGGTGTGCCGGATTTGCGGATCGTTGACCGCGCCGCGATCCGCGCTCGAGAGCCTCGCATTGAGGGTTGGCAAGCCATCGACGTTCCGTCCACCGGCATCGTTTCGAGTGAGGAACTCGTAAGAGCGTACGCACGCGTTGCCACGGACCGGGGCGCAAACATTGTGACCAACGCGAATGTGGAGAAGTTGGAACGCTCGCCTGACCGGATTCGCGTCACCTCAGCCGCCGGTGAGATCGAAGCGCGCTGTTTGATTAACAGCGCCGGTCTCTATTCCGACGAGGTCGCGGGCCTCCTCGGCTCGAAAATGGCGGAGCATAAGATCTACCCTGTTCGGGGCGACTACTGCGAGCTTTCCCGCGCCAAGGCAGACTGGATTCGCGGGCTCGTCTATCCCATGCCCCGTTCCGATGGGCTGGGCCTCGGCGTGCATTTTACGAGGACGCTTTGGGGGAACACTCTCCTCGGTCCCACGGCGCGATATGTCGGGGACAAGAATGATTACGAGCGCAACCGCGTGTCTGTCGAGGAGTTCGCGGAAGGCGCACGCCTCTTGCTTCCTGGAATTGAAGCAGCCGATCTGGCGCCTGCTCATTCTGGAATCAGGGCGAAACTGACTCCGCCCTCGCAACTCTCCAGCGGACACTTTCACGGCACTGGAATGCCTGACTTCATCATTCAGCGAGATCCTGAAGTCCCCAATGTCGTTCATCTCATCGGTATCGAATCCCCGGGGCTTACGTCCGCCCCTGCCATCGCCGAGCATGTCCGAGAATTAGTGGCGGAAATCCTGGCCTGAGAACTCGACGGAACGCCGTCTCGCTGGTTTACTGGCTGGGTATGCTCACGGAGATTGGATCTGACGGGGCGCTCTCCACGTTGCTGGAATTCGTGTGAGCGCGGAACTCGCTTACGGAATTGTCCCTGGGTCGTGCCAATCCCGCCGACCGCGCGGAATTAGGGAATAATCGCCTGCACTTCGTTCGAGTCGGTGCTTTGCGTGCCCGCATCCACGGCCGTGGCAACATAGAAGTATGTCTGGCCGGATACGACCGACGTATCTGTATAAGTCACTCCGGAAACGGGCGAGGGGTTAACCGGGGTGGTGCCGTAGCCGCCCGAAGTTGTTGCGCGGTAGATGTTGTAGCCGCTTACTCCACTCGTGACGCTGGGATTCCAGGACAATGTCACCGAATGGGATCTCGGCTGCGCCTGGCCTGTACCGGACAGCGAGATCGTTGTCGGCGAATTGGTGCTGTTGCTCGCTATCTGGACGCTCGCGCCGGTTAGCACCGTCGCAGCCGTCGGAGCAAATGTGACGGTCACTGTGGCGGACTGACCGGGCATTAGGATTGTGCCGGCTGAAATCCCGCCGGCAGTCAGTCCCGTGCCCGTTGCCGCGCCCGTGACTGTCATGCCGGAAATGTTGATGTTTGAGTTTCCGCCGTTCGTCAGCGTTGACGTCAGCGAGCTGCTGTTACCCACCTGAACTGTGTTGAAGCTCAAGCTCGTCGGGTTTGCACCTAGCTGCACCGTTGCAGTCGAGCCGGCCCCCGACAGAGTAATTACCAATGAGGAGGGCGTGCCGTTCGTCGCCAGCGTTACGGATCCATTGGTCGTTGCCGTTGAACCCGGCGTGAAGATCACATTGAAAGTCACGCTGCCACCCGGAGGAATTACCGTCGAAGTGGAGATACCTGTGATGGTGAAGCCAGTTCCTGACGGCGTCACTTGCGAGAATGTCAGGGGGGAGTTGCCGGTGTTCTGGAGCGTGATGGTCTGCGAGTTGCTGGTCCCTCTCACTACAGTTCCGAAATTAACGCTCGAGGGAGTTGCTGAAAGGTGCGCTTGCGTGCCGGTTCCGGAGAGTGGAATCGTGAGCGGCGAGTCCGAAGCATCGCTCGTGATCGTCATGCTGCCGGTGACCGCGCCTCCAGATTTCGGTGCAAACTGAACCTGCACCAAGGTGCTCTGGCCGACCGGGATCGAACCAGAGGGGCTGCCCCCCACAATCGCAAACGACGCGGCGCCTGAAGATATCGTCGCCGTCGAAATGTTGACTGCTGCCGTTCCGGTATTGGTCAGGCTCACGCTTTGTGCGCCAGTGCCCCCCACTGCCGTGTTACCGAAACTGAGGCTCGTCGAGCTGGCTGAGAGCACTCCTGTACCCGGATTCGCCTTGGCAGTCGAGCCGGCCCCCGACAGAGTGATCACGAGTGACGAAGGCGTTCCATTCGTCGTCAGCGTTACGGTCCCGCTGGTGGTTGCGGTCGAACCGGGCGTAAAGATCACATTGAAAGTCACGCTGCCACCCGGCGGAATCACCGTCGAAGTGGAGATCCCTGTGATGGTGAACCCAGTTCCCGACGGAGTCACTTGCGAGAATGTCAGAGGTGTGTTGCCGGTGTTCTGGAGCGTGATGGTTTGCGAGTTACTGGTCCCTTTGACCACAGTTCCGAAATTAATGCTCGAGGGAGTTGCTGAAAGCTGTGCTTGCGTGCCGATTCCGGAGAGTGGAATCGTGAGCGGCGAGTCCGAAGCATCGCTCGTGATCGTCAAGCTCGCAGTGGCCGCGCTATCAGATTTCGGTGCAAACTGAATCTTCACCGATGCGCTCTGGCCGACCGGCACCTTACCGGATGGGTTCGCCCCTACAACCGTAAAAGCCGCCCCTCCTGA
>PMUS01000099.1:0-39761 GCA_003166795.1 Acidobacteriota bacterium
GTCAAGCGCGCCGTGGACTTGATCAAGCGCCTCGATCCCAAGCCCGGCCTGCGCTACAACAAAATCGAGCCGCGGCTGGTCGAGCCGGATGTCCAGTTCCGCAAAGTTGACGGCGAATGGCAAGTCTTCATGAACGACGACGACGTGCCGCAGCTCCGCTTGAGCCCCACCTATCGCCGCTTGCTTTCGCGCGATGCCGCCGACCGCGACGTCCGCAACTACGTCAAGGAACGCTTCACCGCCGCCATCCAGTTGATGAAAAATATCGAACAGCGGAAGCACACCATTTTGCGCGTGTGCCATTCGATCCTGCGCCGCCAGGGAGATTACCTAGATTACGGGCCCGATCACCTGAAACCGATGATGATCAAGGAAGTCGCCGAGGAAGTGGGCGTGCACCCCTCGACTGTCAGCCGCGCCGTCGCCAACAAATACGTTCACACTCCACAAGGCGTGCTCGAGCTGCGCAGCTTCTTCTCGGAATCAGTCAACGGACCCCAGGGCGGCGAAATGTCGCTCTTGTCCCTCAAGCGGCGCGTCAAGCAGATGATCGAAGAGGAAGACACGGCTCACCCGCTCACGGACGAACAGATCACCAAGAAATTGGGCGAGGAAGGCATCCACGTAACCCGCCGCACCGTGGCAAAATACCGCGAAGATCTGCGCATCCCGAGCACGCACCGCCGCCGGGTAAAGGTCTAGTCGTTTCGCCGTGACGCCCTCCGCCCGGAAACGAAGCACCCACCAACTCGTCATCCTCACCGGGCTGTCCGGCTCGGGCAAACGATCCGTCCTCAACACCTTCGAAGATCTCGGCTTCTACTGCGTGGATAATCTTCCCGTTGCTCTGATTCCCACTTTCAGCGAGCTGTACGAGGGCGGACGTGGCGAGGTGGAACGCGCAGCCCTGCTCGTGGACGCTCGCGAGGGCGCTCAGATCGCCCAGTTGCCGGGAATCTATCGCGAGCTGACCAGCGAACGCGCCGCAACGCTTGTGTTCATCGAAGCGAGTGACGCCGTCCTCCAGCGCCGCTTCAGCGAAACGCGCCGCCCGCATCCGCTCGGCAAGGGCGGTTCCATCGCCGACGGAATTCGCGAGGAGCGGCGGCGCATGGCGCCGATCCGCCGGCTCGCCGACGTCATAATTGACACTTCAAAATTCAGCGTGCACGAGCTGCGCCAGCTCATCACCGAGCGCTTTCAGGGTTCGGGCCGCCGTCCCCTGCTGGTGTCGGTGGTAAGTTTCGGATTTCGCTACGGAATTCCCGCGGACGCGGACCTCGTCTTCGACGTGCGCTTTCTCCCGAATCCGCATTTCGTTCCGCGCCTCCGCCCGTTCAGCGGTAGGGACCCTCGCGTCGCGCGTTACATTCGCTCGTTCCCCCAGACGGGAGAATTCCTGCGCCGCATCGAGAGCCTTTTGGGATATTTGATTCCCCATTACATCCGCGAAGGCAAAAGCTACCTGACCGTCGCGCTCGGTTGCACGGGCGGACGCCATCGCTCGGTCGCGCTTGCCGAGGTGATTCGGCGCTCGCTGCAGCGCAAGGGGTATTCGGCCAAGGTCGTGCACCGCGATCTGGAAAAGACCGCTTCCTGATCTCGCGATGGCACCCCTTTTGCGATTACGCCTTGCAAGATGCCGGGGCGATGCTTAGGCTAGGCAAGCTTCCACCATACGGAATTTGGCGACCGAAACCATGGACGGCATTCCGCGCGTGACCGAGCACGACGAAATCCGGCGGCTCCTGCGATACCTGCGTCCCTATACGCCGCGCCTCGCGGTGGGTATCGTTCTGATCGCCCTGATGGGCGTCGTCGAGTTCCTCGTCGCTTTCGCGCTGCGCCCCGCGGTGGACGTGGTCTTGAACCCACACTCTACGACTCAAGCGTTGACGCTGTTTCAGATTCCCTGGACGCACCACATAGTTGATCTGCATTCGTTTGCGCCGCGCCATTTTCACAATGTGTGGACCGTCTTCGCCTTCGCGCTCGTGCTTATGACCATCGTCAAGGGCACAGCGGAATACATCGGCAGCATCTTGATCCAGCATGTGGGACTTTCCGTCGTCACCGATATTCGAAATCAGGTCTACAGCCAGGTCGTGCAGCAGCCGATCGGCTTCTTTCAGCACAATCCCGTTGGCCGCGTGATGTCCGCCGTCATTGCCGATATCGAACAGATTCGCAACGCCTTTTCGGACTGGTTCGCTGAAGGGTTCCGTCAGATATTCGCTCTCATCGCTTTTGTTACCGTCCTGATGGTCATCAATTGGCGCATGGCTTTGGGTTCTGCGATCTTGATCCCTCTCGTCGTCTGGCCGGTAAGCAAGTTCGGCAGGAAAATCCGCCGGTCGTCGGAGAAAAGCCGTTCGCGCCTCGCCGATTTGAGCCAGATACTGCAAGAAACCATCTCGGGAAATCGCGTCGTGAAGGCGTTCGGGATGGAAGGATTCGAAATCCGAAAGTTTCGTGAGGCCGCACGCAATCTTCTTCACGAAAACATGCGCTGGATCAGGGCCTTCGCCGCCACCTCGCCGGTTATGGATCTCCTCGGTGCCGTCGTAATCGCCCTCGTTATACTCGTCGCACGTAATGAGATTAAGGCGGACCGCATGACGCTCGGCTTATTTGCGTCGTTCGCTTTCGCTCTGTTCAAGGCATACGAACCCATCAAACGCCTTGGCAATGTGTATCAACTGTTCCTTCAGGCCGCTGGGGTCTCCAAGCAGGTTTTTGCCTTCATCGATATGCCGAGCGAAATAATGGAAGCACCCGGCGCGAAAGCGTTGCCGCCGTTTTCCAGGTCTATCGAGTTTGAGCGCGCCAGCTTCGCCTACGACAGCGGTCCGCTCATCCTGAAAAGTATTGACCTGAGGGTTCCCGCCGGTTCCGTCGTCGCGATCGTCGGCTCGAGCGGCGCGGGAAAGACCACGCTGGTGAATCTTCTACCGCGCTTTCACGAAGTGACCACGGGCGCAATCACCATCGATGGCTATGGTGTGAACGACTGCACGCTTCGCTCGCTGCGCGAGCAGATGGCCATCGTCACACAGGAAACCATCCTATTCAACGACACGGTGCGCAACAACCTCTGCTACGGCCGCCCGGACATGCTCGACGAAAAAATCGTCGCGGCAGCTCAGGCCGCTATGGCGCACGATTTCATCATTCAGATGCCGCAGGGCTATCATACGGTGATCGGCGACCGCGGACAGCGGCTGTCCGGAGGCCAGCGGCAGCGCCTGGCGATTGCGCGCGCGCTGCTGAAGAACGCGCCGATCCTGATCCTGGACGAGGCGACCTCCGAGCTCGATTCCGAATCCGAGATGCTCGTGCAGAAGGCTTTGAACAATCTGATGACCGGCCGCACGGTGTTCGTCATCGCGCACCGCCTCTCGACGATCCGCCGCGCGGACATGATCGCCGTGCTCGACGATGGCGCGATTCGCGAGCGCGGCACGCACGAGGAACTTCTGGCGCGCAATGGAATCTACGCGCGCCTGTACGAGATACAATTTCGCGACGCCGAACCCGTAACGCGCGTCGCAGGTCTCGAGTGAAAATGTCCGGCACAAAATCCCAGCTCGCCAATCCATCCGCGGCCGCGTCAAAAGGCTCGAAGTCTCTTAGGTCAATGACCGGCTACGCACAGGCACAGGCCGCCGAGAATGGCGTCGGCCTCCGCATCTCCGTGCGCAGCGTCAATCACCGGTTCCTCGATCTGCATTTGCGCGTTCCCGAGGGTTTTGAGCCGCTTGAGCCTCGCATCCGGCAGATTGTTCGCGAGCGCGTGCGCCGCGGCCATCTCGACGTCACGCTGCGCTATGAACTCGCTGGACCGGCAGCCGTCGCCGTGAATCAAGAGGTCGCGGCGGCGTATTTGCGAGCCGCCGCAGATCTGCGGACGCAGTTCGGCATGAAGGCCGAACCCGACCTCGCTTCCATTCTGCGCTTGCCCGGAGTGATCGGTTCTTCCGCCGGTCCTGCGTCGTCCGACGACGAAATCGCGCGCCTCGAATCAGTAGTCGCCCGGTGCCTCACGGAGGCGCTCGACAAGCTGGACCAAATGCGCGAACTGGAAGCGAGCGCGCTGTTCGACGACATGTCCGGCCGTCTAACCACTATTGCGAGCCATGCTGCCCGCGTCGGAGCGCTCGCGGAGCGCGCCCGGCCAGCGTTCGCCCGCCGACTCGAATTGCGATTGAAGGAACTCCTCGGCGAAGCCTCGATTGATCCGGCGCGTCTGGCGCAGGAAGCGGCGCTTGCTGCCGAGCGCAGCGATGTGTCTGAGGAATTGGCGCGTCTCGCGAGTCATGTCCGCCAGTTCGAGTCCCTGCTCGCCGGCTCATCCGACGTCGGCAAGAAGCTCGACTTCCTGCTCCAGGAAATGCAGCGCGAGGCCAATACGCTTTTGTCGAAAACTCCCGGAAACGAGGCCGAGAGCCTCGAGATCACGGGACTGGCGCTCGAAATTAAATCCGAAATCGAAAAACTCCGCGAACAGGTGCAGAACATCGAATGAGCCCAACCGAACCGCTGGTGCTGATCGTCTCCGGGCCATCGGGTTCGGGAAAATCCACGCTGGTGCAGAAGATCCTGGAGCTTCCCGGCACGATGCTGGCGGTTTCGTCCACCACCCGGCCGCCGCGCAAGACGGAAAGCAACGGCAAATGGTACAATTTCGTCTCCGAGGTCGAATTCCAGCAGATGGTCCAGCGGGGCGAGTTTCTGGAATACGCCCAGGTTTTCGGAAAGAACTGGTACGGGACGCCGCTGAAGTCGCTGGGCGAGGCGCTCCAACAGAAAAAAGACCTGGTCCTCGAAATTGACGTCCAGGGCGCGTTGCAAGTAAAACAGAAGTTGCCGGGAGCCATAGCGGTTTTCGTCATGCCTCCTTCGTGCGCCGATCTTGAAGTTCGCATTCGGGAGCGCGGGCAGGATTCGGAAGACGAAATTCGGCGGCGCCTGGAACGCGCGCGGCAGGAAATGCTCAGCTATAGCAGTTATGATTTCGCCGTCGTCAATGACGACCTTGAGCGCGCGGGCCGCGAAGTCCAGGCCATCGCTCTGAGCTCGCGTTGCCGGGTGGCCCGGACCGAGGAACACATTCGAGAAATTCTGAAATCTTTTGGAGGTTGACGTCCTAATGGTACCGCTCACTAGCATTCCGGAAAGCCAGTTTGCATATGTTGTCGTGGTGTCGCGCCGCGCTCGCCAGTTGATGATCGGCGGCCGGCCTATGATTGATAACCCGAAATCGCGCAAGACCTCGCGCATCGCGGAAGAAGAGCTGCTTCTCGGGCTCCTTGAGTATTCCCTGCCGGAAGTGCCCGAGGGCACGCTGGACAAGGACGGCAAGCGCCGCAAGTAGCAGCCTCTCAAAATCATATGTCCCGTAGGGGCGCTGCTTGCTGCGCCCCCTCTTGAAACGATCATGAAGATCGCTCTCGGCGTCACCGGCGGAGTTGCAGCCTACAAGGCCGCGGAGCTCGTCCGCCGCCTGCAGCAGGAAAAGCTCGACGTGCAGGTGGTGATGACGCGCTCGGCGCAGGAATTCATCACGCCGCTCACGTTTGCTGCGCTCACCGGAAAAAAAGTAATCACCGAAATGTTCGGCGCGGGTGGCGCGGAGCCCGCGAACGTGGAAAGCGCCATCGAGCACATCGCCGTCGCCCAGCGCATTGACCTCCTTCTCGTCGCGCCGGCCACCGCCGATATCCTCGCCCACTTCGCGCAGGGCATCGCGCGGGATTTCCTTTCGACTCTTTACCTCGCCACAAAGGCTCCGGTCGTCGTGGCTCCGGCGATGAACGTCAACATGTGGGAGCATCCCGCGACGCAGGAGAACCTGCAAAAACTTCGCGCGCGCGGCGTTCACGTGGTGGACCCCGATGAAGGCTATCTCGCCTGCGGAATGACTGGCGCGGGGCGACTCGCCGCAACCGACGCCATCGTCGAAAAAGTTCGCGCGGTGCTGGGATTGCGGCGCGACCTCGAAGGCCAGACGATCGTCATCACCGCCGGCCCGACCCGTGAAGATCTCGATCCCGTGCGCTTCCTGACGAATCGCTCCTCCGGCAAGATGGGCTACGCGCTCGCTGAAGCAGCCGCCCGCCGCGGAGCGCATGTCGTGCTCATCAGCGGCCCCACGGACCTGCCAATTCCCGAAAGCGTGGACTGGGTGCCCGTGCGGTCAACCGAGGAAATGCGTGCTGCGGTGCGCGAGCGCGCTTCGGATGCAAACGTCGTAATCATGGCCGCAGCCGTGGCGGATTATCGCCCCACCGCCGCCCAGAAGCAAAAACTCAAGCGCGGCGACGGTGGACTCACGCTGGAACTTGAACCCACGCCGGACATTCTCGCCGAGCTTGGTCGAGAGCCCGTACGACAAAATGGCCGCCGCGTCCTCGTTGGCTTTGCAGCCGAAACCGACCACCTCGCTGAAAACGCCCGCGACAAGCTCGCGCGCAAGGGCGCCGACGTGATCGTTGCCAACGACGTCACGCAGGAAGGCGCCGGCTTCGACACGGATACGAACATCGTCACCATGTTCCTGCGCGACGGCCGCGAGCTTCCCCTCCCGAAACTCACGAAATTCGAAGTAGCCAACCGCATCCTCGATCAAGTCCTCGAAGGCCAGAAACGATAATTCCTTTTCGCGGTACGTTGACTCCTTCCCGCCACTGCGCTAAAACCTCCAGCATGAAAAACACAAAAGTTCTGTGTGTCGCAGCATCGTCGCTCCTGGTTGCAATGGTGCTCGTCGGCGGTACGCATTCCACCCAAGCGCAGCAAGCAAGCGCCAAAGCCGCTGAATCTGCGGCGGCAAAGCCTGAATCGCTCGGCTTCTCCTCCGAACGGCTCGAGCGCCTCCACGCGCAGATGCAGCAGCAAGTGGATCAGAAGCAGCTCGCCGGAGTTGTCACGCTGCTCGCGCGCCACGGAAAAGTGGCCGAGCTTCGCGCCTACGGCAAGAAAGATCTCGCCAGCGGCGCTCCGATGACCACGGACACGATTTTCCGCGCCTTCTCCATGACCAAGGTCGTCACTGGCGTCGCCATGATGATTCTATATGAGCAAGGCAAATGGAATCCGCAGGATCCCATCTCGAAATACATCCCCGAATTCGCGCACCTGAAAGTTTTCAAGGGCGTGGACGCGAACGGCAAAATGCTCGTCGAAGATCCCATTCATCCCCCGACCATGCGCGAGCTGATGACGCACACCGCCGGTTTCAGCTACGGCTTGTTCGGCGAAGGCCCGGTTGACAAGGCCTACCAGGCACAAGGTGTAATGTCGTCGAAAAATCTCCAGGAAATGATCAACAGGCTCGCCGGCATTCCACTGCTCTACCAGCCGGGAACTAAATGGGTTTACAGCGTCTCAATGGACGTGCAGGGCTACATCGTCGAAAAACTCTCCGGCCAGTCGCTGCCTGATTTCATGCATGACCACATCTTCGCACCGCTCAAAATGAGGGACAGCGGCTTCTACGTCCCCAAGGAAAAATGGAATCGCTTCGCAACCCTGTACGGCGAAGATTCAACTGGCGCGTTGCAGGCGACCTCGCCGACCCCTTCCCTGGGCCTGGGTGACTACAAATCGCAGCCCACGATGCCTTCCGGAGGTGGAGGCATGGTCTCGACCGCGCAGGATTATTCGCGTTTCGCGCAAATGCTTCTCAACGGAGGCGAGCTTGACGCCGTGCGCATCCTTTCGCCTGCCACCGTGCAGCTGATGTCTTCGAATCACCTGCCGCCCAGCCTGATGACCGGCGAGTTCTTCATCGGCCCCGAAAGGATTCGGCCCGGCATGGGCTGGGGCTACGATTGCGCAGTCTTCACCGACCCCGCCACCGCCGACGAAATCGTCGGCAAGGGCACATACTTCTGGATCGGCGCGGCCGATACCTGGTTTTGGATCGATCCCACGAACGACATCGTCTTCGTCGGCATGACCCAGCACCTGATCGGCCCCAATCAGCCCAACGTCGAGCAGATCAGCCGCCCGGCCGTCTATCAGGCGCTCGTGAAGCCGAAGATGTAATCAGACGCAACGAGGAGGAACGCTGGGGTAGTGTCCACTGGCAGTCTAGAGTTTATCTATGACTCGCTTCGCAGACGCGCGTGCAGCCAAAGAGTTTCTGATTTCCAGAATTGTCGCCGAAGCCAAACGAGAGAACGTTCCGTCGTCCGAAATCGAACGCAAAATGCTCTACTTCTCGGAAACTGGATGGACGTTGCCGGACATCATGGAAGTAAATGACAAATTCGACTCCGAATACGATCAGGACGAATACGAGAAGAAGATTTCGCGTTTAGCTCACAATGAAACCAAGCGAATACGCAAAGACAATCCAGGTGATTTCGCGGACTGGATCAGCGCGGTCCGCAAGCTGAAAACGGAAGACCATTACATCTCTGTCATGGTTGACGCTGGTGTTGACCGTGCCGGAGTCTCCACTGGAAAGATAAGCGACAACTGGAAGACAACTATGCTGCTCGTGGTCTGGGCCTGTTTTCTTGTAGCTTTTGAGCCGATTTTGACGCGATACGGAATCTTCAGGAGCAGCCCGGAAGCTGGGCAGTTAACGCTAAACAATAAGCTCGACAGTTTCTTGGGATACGCATGGCTCGGTATTTCTGCCTTGTTTATGGGCGGTTTGGCGTGGTCTCATTTTGATTCCGATCGTCGCGTGTATAAGGCGTTAGACCGGATCGGGGCTGGTTTATTCAGATTGTTCGGTATTCGCAAAAAATAGGCGTCTCCCTGAGTCTTGCGCCCTTGTGAATTCGCGCGTTCTCCCGGATAATCTGAACCTTCGTGGACCAAAATAATCGCACTCGCGCCGAAGCATGGCTGCGCTACGCCGACGACTTGGGCCTGGGACCGTATTACCGCGATCGCTCAGCGCAACAATCGGCGACGCCCGGGTTTCCGGGTGCTCCATCCTTCGCGGAGCGAAGGATGGGAACTCCGCTGGAAATATCCGCCCCCGCTCCAAATTCATCTCCGGCGGTTGCAGCCGCAGCGCCACGCCGCGCTCCGGACCCACCCGCGACAGCGGCGCCCAAATCCGCGCCTGCCTTCATTCCGACCATCGCCGCGCCCTCGCTCTTCGAGGAAAAAATCGAGAACGACTCCCTCGAGCGCATCCGCGACGACATCGGCCCGAATTGCACGCGCTGTAAACTTCACAAGGGGCGGACGAAGATCGTGTTCGGCGTTGGAAATCCCAAAGCCGACCTCGTATTCGTCGGCGAAGGGCCCGGCCGCGACGAAGACGCTCAGGGCGAGCCGTTCGTCGGCCGCGCCGGAAAACTCCTCACGCAAATGATCGAGGCGATGGGCCTCCGCCGCCAGGACGTTTACATCTGCAACGTCGTCAAATGCCGCCCGCCCGAAAATCGCCTGCCGGAAAAGGACGAGATCGCCACATGCTCGCCGTATCTCCTCCGCCAGCTCGGCGTGATTCGGCCAAAGGTGATCTGCTGCCTCGGCAGTTGCTCCGCGCAGACGATGCTGCAGACCACCGAAGGCATCTCCCGCTTCCGCGGCCAGTGGTTCGATTTTCGCGGCTCGAAATTAATCGCCACCTATCATCCGGCGTACCTGCTGCGCAATCCAGCCGCAAAGGGCGAAGTCTGGAAGGACTTGCAGAAAGTAATGGCCGTTCTCGGCCTCGAGACTCCGAAACGAAAATGATCGCCCAGCAAACGACTGTCATTCTGAGCGAAGTGATCGGACGCCTTTGCTTTTCGTCCTGGCGAAGCCCGGACGTCCGGTCACGCAGTCGAAGAATCCCTCTTCGGCGTTTGCCACGCATAACGCCCAGCACCTAGAAAAGCCTTCTTGGACATCATCCTCGGAATATCGGCGGCTTTCGGCTGGGGTGTGGCGGATTTTTCCGCGCGCTTTTCCACGCGACGCATCGGCGCCTTCCGCACGCTCATCGTCATGCAGTTTTTCGGCTTTACCGCCCTCAGCGCTTTTCTCTGGCTCACCGGCGGCTTCACTCGCAGTTTCGCTCCCGGTTGGACACCCTGGCTCTTCGCCGCCATCGCCGGCCTGATCAATACCATTTCGGGGCTCGCCCTCTATCGCTCCTTCGAAGTTGGCGCCATCAGCATCGCCGGCCCGGTCTCCTCTTCCTACCCGGCGCTTACCGTCGCGCTCGCCGTCGCAAGCGGCGAACGCATCCACGCCCTTCGCGGAGCCGGCCTCGCGCTGACGTTCATCGGAATGATCCTCGCCGCGCTCACTTTTGCGCCCGACGAGAAACACGCCATTGACCCGCACACGCATAACGCCCACGCGCATCTGTCGAAAGGCGCCGCCCTCGCAATCGTCGCCGCCGTCGGCTATGGCGTAATGTTCTGGTGGCTTGGATTTCACGTCGTGCCTCTTATCGGCGGCGGCGTCTCCGTCTGGGTCATCCGGCTCACCACGTTCAGCGTTCTGCTACTGGTCGGCTTGCCCACCCGCAAAGCACTTCCGCTCCCGCGCGGCAACGTCTGGTGGCTGCTCCTCGTCACCGGCCTGATGGACACCTCCGCCTTCGTCGCCAACAACACCGGTCTCGGCTCCGGCCACGTCGCCGTCGTCAGCGTGCTCGCGTCTCTCTACGGCGCCGTCACCGTGCTCCTCGCCCGAATTTTCCTCCACGAACGCATGGACCGCAGCCAGTGGTTCGGCATCTTCCTGATCTTCGTCGGCATCGTTCTCGTCAGCCTCTGATCGGCTGCTGGCGAATGGAATTCTTCGTTCCACCGGCCGGCTTGCCATCGTGTAACTTATAAGTTACACCAGTGGCCCTGATCGAGACTCGCCACTACCTCGACCGCGCCGGGAAAGATATCTTTGACGCTTGGCTGACGAAACTGGCCGACTCCCGCGCACAGGCGAAGATTGCTAGCCGAATCAACCGGCTCGCCGGCGGGAACTTTGGCGACTGCAAGACGCTCAGGAAGAGCCTGTTCGAGCTGCGAATCGATTGGGGACCTAGATATCGAATCTACTACACGATGCTCGGCAAAGTTTGTGTACTGCTTTCCTGCGGCGGCGATAAACGGAGGCAGTCGTCAGACGTCGAACAAGCGCTGGGGTATCTGATGGACTACAAGGAAAGGACCGGAATTCAATGAAACGCAAAACGAGTGTCTCCCACGATGAGGCAATGGTTCGCCGGCTCCGGAAGGACCCAGGATTTGCCGCCGAGTATCTCAAAGCTGCATTGGAAGATGACGACGAACCTCGCGCTCTGCTTATCGCGCTCCGTCACCTCGCTCACGCGCAAGGCATTGCAAGAGTCGCCAAAGCAGCCGGTATAGAGCGCGAGAGCCTATATCGGGCTTTGTCGGTTCACGGCAATCCCCGCCTGTCCACGTTGGTCGCCGTCACCAGAGCAATCGGCCTCAAACTGACTGTCGAAGCCGCTTAGCAGCTGGCGCGGCCGCAATTCGCCTGTCGCGTCTATACTGCTGAACGAAATGGGACGAAAAAGAATTTCCATGTGGAACGAGATGGTGAAACACCGAGGATTCGCAATAATTCCCGAGGTCGTGCCCGAAAGCGACATTGCGCGTGTCAATCGAGGGCTCGCCGAGAACCCGCTGCCTCGTAGTCGAGCTGGCTCGCGCCACGCGATGCGTCATCCGTCGATTGCCGAACTTGCTCGTGGTTCATATCTGGCCGGCCTCGCCAAAGAAATCCTGGGCTGTGACCCAATACCATTTCGCGCGACGCTCTTCGACAAGTCGCCACGCTCCAACTGGCTGGTCGCATGGCATCAAGACACGGCCTTGCCTCTTCTTAAGCGGCAAGACGTGAGCGGCTGGGGGCCCTGGTCAGTGAAGGAAGGAGTTATCTTCGCACTCGCACCGGAAAGCGTTTTGCGTCAAGTCCTGGCTCTACGCCTCCATCTCGATGATTCGACGGCTCAAAACGGGCCACTACGGGTCTTGCCCGGAACGCATCTGACGGGCATTCTGGACAGCGAAGCCATTCGCCGACTCACTGTGGACTCGATCGCAGTTGATTGCGTGGTTCCAAAAGGCGGCGTGCTAGCCATGAGCGCTCTAATTCTCCATTCCTCGTCGAAGTCGCACACGGACCATCCCAGGCGCGTGCTGCACATCGAATACGCTCCCTCGCTCGTTCTTCAGGATGGACTCGAGCTGGCGATCGCCTGACCTCGATTCTCCATACCAGCCCGCTCCAAATCCATTCGCGCAGGCTGCTACACTATTCCGCTGCCATGCCCCTACGCTATTGCGAGGTCGCGCTACCTGTTCCTCTGCGCTCGACGTTCACCTACGCCGTGCCCGCTTCCCTCGACTGCGAGCCTCTCGTGGGCCGTCGCGTCGTCGTTCCCTTCGGCAGGCGCGCGATGGTCGGCGTCGGCCTCTCGGAATCCGACAGCCCTCCGGACATCCCACGCATAAAAGAAATTGCCGAGGTGATGGATTCGCTCCCCGCGCTTCCTCCCAAGCTCATCGAACTGGGCCACTGGATCAGCCGCTACTATCTCGCGCCCATCGGCGAAACGTTTCGCGCCATGCTGCCGCCGGAAATCGAGCTGCGCCACGACCGCGAATACTCGCTCACCGACACCGGCCGAGCCTACCTCCGGGACCTCGCCGCTGCCGCCGAGCTGACCGACCAGGAGCAGTCCGAACTCGCGCTTCTGCAACAGGTGGATGGCGCAAGCTCTCGCCCGCGCAAAAAGCGAATGAACGAAGCAGCCGCCGAAAAGCTAGTGCGCCTCGGCTATCTCGCCGCCCGCGATGTCCTGCGCCCTCGCAAGACTCGCATGCAGCAGATCGTCGCCTGGCGCCCGGGAACTGTGGACCTTCTTGCCGGCGAGGCCGAGAAGCGCGTTCGCGAAGTCCTCACGGACACGCGGGGCCCACTTCCGCTTGAGCTGCTCGTTGAAAAAGCCAGCGTCACCCACCGTGTCATCAAGAGGCTCGAAAGCGCGGGCATGCTGGTCACGTGGGAGGAACCACTCACGCCAGGTGAGGATCCCTGGGACACCGACTTCGTCCCGCCCGCAAACGTGCTGAACGCCGAGCAGAAGGTGGCGCTCGCCGAAATCTGGCGCTGGCTTCTCGCGGGCGAATTCGCTGCCGGGCTGATCCACGGCGTCACCGGCAGCGGCAAGACGGAAGTCTATCTCGGCGCGATCGAAGCGGTCCTCTCGCGGGGGAAGACGGCCATCGTCCTCGTTCCCGAAATCGCGCTGACGCTGTGGGTGGGGCGCCTGGTGCGCGCGCGGTTCGGCGAAGGCGTCGCCGTGCTGCACAGCGGCCTGCCGGATATCGAGCGCGCGCGCGAATGGTGGCGCGTTCGCCGGGGAGAAGCACGCGTCGTCGTGGGCACGCGCTCGGCTGTTTTTGTGCCTCTCGAAAATCTGGGCCTGATCATCGTGGACGAAGAGCAGGAATCGAGCTACAAGCAGGAAGAAACGCCGCGCTACAACGGTCGCGACACCGCCGTCTATCGCGCGAGGCTCGAAGGTGCGGCTGTGCTGCTCGGCTCCGCCACGCCGTCGCTTGAGACCTACCACAACGCCCGCGCCGGGAAATATCACCTGCTCAAGCTGACGGCGCGCGTCGGAAATCGCCCGCTCGCCGCGGTCCGCATCGTGGATTTGCGCGAGGACTTTCGCCGCCAGCATCGCGCCGCGCCCGTTTCCGAGGCGCTCCGCGCGGCCATCGCGCTGCGCCTGGAGGAACGCACGCAAGCGATGGTGCTCATCAACCGCCGCGGCTATTCATGGTCGCTTCTGTGCCGTAGTTGCGGAGCGATGGTCCAGTGCCAGAATTGCAGCATCGCGCTCACGTATCACAAAAGCCGCCAGCGCCTCGAATGCCACTACTGCGGGTATTTTCTTCGCCCGCCGAAGCAGTGTCCGAAATGCCACGCCGAATACATGTACTTCGTGGGCGACGGCGCCGAGCGCGTGGACGAATATCTGCGCGAACAATTTCCGGCCGCGCGTATCGCGCGCCTCGACCGCGACACGGTGCGCACCAAGCGCGAATATCAGCAGGTGCTCGGCGCATTCGCCAAAGGCGAGGTTGACGTTCTCGTCGGCACGCAGATGGTGGCGAAGGGCCACGATTTCGAGCGTGTGACTCTGGTCGGCGTCGTCGCCGCCGATCTCGCTCTCGGCCGCCCGGACTTTCGCGCCGCCGAGCGTACCTTCCAGTTGCTCACCCAAGTCGCCGGCCGCGCGGGCCGCGGCGTGCTTGCAGGCGAAGTGCTCGTCGAGACGTATTATCCCGAGCACTACGCGATTCAATACGCCGCGCAGCAGGACTACATTTCGTTCTACGACAAGGAAGCTCACTTCCGGCGCGTTCTGCATTATCCGCCGTTCACCGCGCTCGCGACCGTGCTTGTCCGCGACCGTAAAGTCGAGAACGCGATTCGCTGGTCGCGCGCGCTCGCCGGATATTTCGCGCCGTTTGAGAAGCAGGGCGTGAAAATTCTCGGCCCCGCCGCGGCGCCGCTCGCGCGCCTGCGCCGCGACTACCGCTTTCAGTTCGTGCTGAAATCGCCGCTCCGCTCCGCGCTCGGGAAAGCCCTAGCCGGCGCGCTCGATTTCTGCGCCGCGAAGGAAATCCCGGAAACCGCCGTCATCGTTGACGTGGATCCCACGAACCTGTCTTGATTGCCTTGCGGTGAACCACAGCGCTCCGAGCGCCGTAGGCGCGCCAGACGCTAGCCCAGCCCGTTAGGGCTGGGAGACTATTGCAACCACACCGGCCAGGGAGTGAAGCACAGCAGAAAAATCACCAGCGCGCCGAAGGCCCATGCCCGCCGCGCCGGATCGAGTGGCTGCCACTGATCGTAGACCGGCGGGTGGTGAAACCGCAGCGACAGAATCAGCAGGATAATTCCCCACGTCGCCCACCCGTGCCAAGCCCAGATTCCGAGTCCAATTAATCCCAACGACGCGCCGAGCGAAATTCTCGAGTGTCGCGCGCTCGACAAGCTGTACATGATGTGCCCGCCGTCAAGCTGCCATGCCGGCAGCAGATTCAGCGCCGTCACCAGCAGTCCGATGGACGCGGCGCGCCCAACCGGATTCAGCAGAATCCAGCTCACGTCAATATTCGGATGAAATAGCGCGCTGAGCATCCGAGTCAGCAGCGGATGCCCGAAGACCACCGCGGAGCTTTCCTCCGCACCCGGCACGATTCTCGATGTCGCCACTCCGTAAGCGAGCGCGGGCAGCGCAATCACGAATCCCGCGACCGGCCCTGCGAGTCCCACGTCAAAAAGCGCGCGCCGCGTAGTGATCGGCGAGCGAATCCGAATGAACGCGCCAAACGTGCCGAACAGTGTCGGCGCGGGAATAAAATACGGATAGCTCGCGTCAATTCCGTAAATCCGGCACGCGACGTAGTGCCCCATCTCGTGCGTGAACAAGATCAACAGCAGCGTAAACGAAAATGGAATCCCAAGCGCGAGCAGCGACGGGTGCTGGAACGGCAGCAGCATCAGAGCGAATGGGTTCTGGTAGCCGGAAAACGGTTCCCGGTTCTGCGCGTACGATAATCCGAACTCCGCGCCCACAGCCAGCGTGGAGACCACGGTGAGCAGGAAAAGAATCAGCGCCGGCCACAGCGCATCGCGCGGAGGACGCGGCGGGGGAAAATCCGCGAGCGAGGGAACATGGATGTCGAGGATTTCGACCGGCGTCCGCGAGTGTCCATTGCCGTCGCTCATGTGCGTGCGCTCATTCGGTCGCTACGAATTGGATGCGGCATGGCGGAAACCCGGTGCACGATCGAAAATGGTCCGCGCGCGGCTTCGCAGGTTCCTCGCCAAGCCGGCCGCGCCAACCGTCAGGACTTTGCGGCGGGAGTTGGGGCCGCAGGAGTTGGAAGCGCCTGAAGTTCCTTGCCTGGCTTGAAACGCACGGCCTTGCCCGGCGGGATGTTCACCTGCTGCCCGGTGCGCGGATTGCGCCCGATGCCGGTCTTGCGCGGCTTCACGTTGAACACGCCGAAGCGGCGCAGTTCGATGCGGCGTCCGCGGCCCAGCGAATTCTTCATGGCTTCGAAAACCGTCTCGACCGCCTGCTCGGCCTTGGTCCGGGTAATATTCGTTTTCTGAACGATAGCGTTTACGATGTCGAGCTTGATCACTTATGCCTCCCGGAATCACCTATTTAGGCCGGAAACCTATGCTAGACAGGGGTTTGCGGGTTGTCAAGCGCGACGCCCTGTAATACACTGCGCGATTCTAGCGATCCGGCCAGGATCGCTGTCCCGAAGCGAACGAATTAGCTGAGGGGCCTCTCTTCAAATGTTGTTCTTGGCGCGCGTATTCTAAATCTCAATTTGTGCCCCGGAGGTTCGGATGTCGGTGAAGTCGGACAAGTGGATTCGCAGGATGGCGCGCGAGCACGGAATGATCGAGCCTTTCGAAGACCGCCAGGTGCGCGACGGCGTGATCAGCTACGGCGTCTCTTCCTACGGCTACGACATGCGTGTCGCCGAGGAGTTCCGCATCTTTACCAACGTGAATTCCACCATCGTGGACCCGAAACATTTCGATCCGAATTCCTTCGTCGAATTCAAAGGCAACGTGTGCATCGTTCCGCCAAATTCGTTTGCTCTCGCGCGATCGGTGGAATATTTCCGCATCCCGCGCAACGTGCTCACGCTCTGCGTCGGTAAATCCACATACGCGCGCTGCGGCATCATCGTCAACGTCACGCCGTTCGAGCCCGAATGGGAAGGCTTCGTCACGCTCGAGATCAGCAACACCACGCCGCTGCCCGCGAAAATCTACGCCAACGAAGGACTCGCGCAGGTCGTCTTCTTCGAATCCGACGAGCAGTGCGAAGTCTCCTACAAGGACAAAAAGGGAAAGTATCAGTCGCAGCAAGGAATCGTCCTGCCGAAGATATAACGCCGCTCGCCTCGGTTTTTCGGGTGCCCCATCCTTTGCGAAGCAAAGGGTGGGGTTGTTGGCCCTTTCTCGATTTCGCAAGGGACGCCAAGACTCGCGCGCTCCTTTTTTACTTACGTTTTCTTCTCCTGTAACATCGCCCCGTGAAGCCCGTCGAATTGCTCGGTCAGGCGCTTTCTCGAGACGGCACCGTCCTGAAGCTGATTCGCCGTAGCGACGAGTACGTCATCCTCGCCAATGGTAAAAGCCTCATGTCCAGCCGCATGCACGGTTCCGAGGAAGCTCTGGCGACGTTCGCCTGCCGAAAGGCGCGGGCGCTGGAGCAGCCCAGGGTACTCATCGGCGGGCTCGGCATGGGTTTCACGCTGCGCGCCGCGCTCGACCTCCTACCACCGGACGCGGAGGTTGTCGTGGCCGAGATCGTGCCCGCGGTGGTCGAGTGGAATCGCGGCCCGCTCGGACCGCTGGCCGGTGAGCCTCTGCTGGATTCGCGCGTGCGAGTCGAGATTGATGACGTCGCCATCACGCTCGGTTCGCGCCACAGCCAGTTCGACGCCGTGCTGCTGGACGTGGACAACGGCCCGGCCGCTTTTGCCGCGTCTAACAACGCCGGGCTTTACGATGACCGTGGAATTGCCGCCGCCTTCGCGGCTCTCAAAATGGACGGGGTGCTGGCCGTCTGGTCGGCCCGGGAGGATCGCAAATTCGAGCAACGCTTGCGCCATGGCAGGTTCGTCGTAGAGGTGGAACCCGTGCGCGGCCGCCTGAAAAAGGGCGGTCCCTCCCACACCATCTTTCTGGGCCACAAATCTCCAGGAAGGTGAGCGTGCGGGGTGATTGATAGTCCTACGCCGCCCGCGGAGCGGCAGCTCACGGAAGGCTTGGGTGATAAGCTTTTTTGTATCGTTCACCGTGGAGGCTCCCGTGAACTGCCCACACTGCGCGCACGAAAATCCGGAAGGACGCAACTATTGCGTCGCATGCGCGAAACCGCTTGCTGCGCAGCCTGCGACGCGGGTTTCCGCGCCGCCACGGATTTCGGGCGGCGCGCGCCTGTCCAATCCGAAGTTGAACAAAATGGCGGTAGCGAGCCTGATCCTCGGTTTTTTCTCGCTGATACCCCCACTTGGCATTGCGGCTGTCGTCTTCGGACACGTTTCGCGCAGCCAGATCGCGAAGAGCGGGCGCCGCGAAGAAGGGACCGGAATCGCATTCGCCGGACTTATCCTCGGCTACATTCAATTGGCGGTCTTGGGAATCCTCTTTCTGGGGATGCTGGGCTTCATTCAGGATTTCCGGCACGAATTGGACAAACATCCGAACACCCGCCTCGCGCTCGCCGAGCGCATCGCCCACGGGGACCCGTACACGGTGAATCCGGCAAAGAGCGCCCGGCAACAGGAGAGCGCGATCCAGGCCTTGCATCTGATCGGCGCGCAGGAAGTTTCATACCTCGCCGCGCATCCCGATCGGGGCTACGCATGCCAGCTGTACCTGGTGGGCTTCGATCCCGTCGGAAACAGCGAGTTGAGCACGCTGATGCGCGAATCCGACTACGACACCAAATTCATTCGCTGCGGGCGCATTAGCGCTCCAATCTACCTGGTCCTCTCCGTCCCCAGAAGCGCCGGCAACCCGGCCGACGCGCCCGTTTTCTGTCTGGATCAGGCAAATGGAATAGAGAAATATACGCCGGAGCAGTCCCGGGACGCCGTCGCCACCCTGATGACCGCAGTGGCCGATCCGTGCCCATTGACCGGCGTGCACGTCGAGTAGCAAGAAAATCCGAAAAGGCCCCGCCCTGCCCACACCGAAGGACGGCGCACCCGAAAATCCAAACGCGATAGTCTGGGTCACCCGCCGAATTTGAAGGAAATGCTCTGCCATGGCCCTGAGTTAGGCCAAGTGAAGGCCGGTTATTGCGCTAGCGCCCGATTGACGCGCTCACCCGCCATGTCGGGTACCAGCAAAGGACATATCCGGTGATCCGGCTTATCGGGAGCTAGTCTCCCGCTCGTCGCAGGGATCAAGTGGCCACCGCTTTTCTAAAGAGAGACGATTGGGTTCGTTAGTTTCAAATGCTACCCAAGGGACAGGGTAGCTGGTATTATTCCGCGCAAATGGTGCAGGAAAAGATCCGCGTCCACTTTGGCGACTACCTGAGTCACGCAGAAGTCGCGATTTATTCCATTCTGGCGGTGCTTCTCTTTATCACCGCGCTGGCGACCATCGCCAACGCGGGCAAAATGCTATTCGATGGCCTCGGTCACTGGACGATTGCCGCCCAGACGCTCCTGGTCTTGGACCAACTACTGGTCGTGCTGATGCTGGTGGAGATTCTGCACACAGTGCGCATATCAATCCGCTCGCATTATCTGGTTACCGAACCATTTCTCGTCGTGGGCCTGATCGCCTCGATCCGGCGCATTCTTGTGATTACCCTGGAAGCCGCGAATCTCACAAAAGCTGGGTCGTTTACTGCCGAGAATGCGAGCATATTTCGAGCCAGCATGATTGAGCTTGGTTTGCTCGGCCTGCTAGTCCTCACATTGGTATTCTCCATTACACTCTTGCGTCGGTTTGCGCCGAACCCGAAGAGCACGCAAGAGTTGTGAATCTCACCGTTCAATAATTTCTTAGACTAATCAGCAATGCCTCGATGCTGAGAGCCCCAAACAAAGCTCCAAATTTGATCATTAATCGCTAGTGCCTGATTAACGCTGCCGGTTCAGAGGGTCGACGCAACACCCTCTAATCAGTTGATCCGACGACACTTCCTCTAGGGAACCGATCTATAAGGCCGTACTCAATCAGAATCTAAGCAGGGCAGTGTTCCGTTCACATCAACGCCCTTGAGCGAATTTAGCTTCGTAGACTCCTCCATGTGGACTTTGAGCTAGTGTTGCGTCGACCCATTGAGAACGTCCGACTAATCAGGAGTTATGGCTTCAGCACAAAAGTAATTCCACGGGACGACAGGGGTGCAAGTAGCCGTAGCATCATTTGAGTACTTCGCAGCCGCTGGCGACGCAGGAAGCGCACGTCTCATGCAGAACGAAATTCAGGCCCTGTCATACATGGCGAAAAACGATCCAGCGGTAATCGCTGGTTTACTCTTAGTAGGCAGTTCGTCGGTGCTCTACGTTCACGTTCAACTCAAAATGGTTAGAGCTGGCTATAAAACGTCTTTCGATGTCCTCAGGGGGCCGCTGAGTGCGAAGGGACTGGAAACGCCGAGGCAGTATCTCAAGGTTCGCGCCAAAGAAGGCTGGTCGCCGTGGCCAATCTATTTGTTCTTACCGTGCATGCTTGCCGGAATTGGACTGCTGGTATTCGGATTATTTCGTCTGTAATTGCGCCCTGAGAAACGCGCTAACCGGACAAGTGGAGTACTAGAAAAGGACATGTCCGGTTATCCGACAAATCAGGAGCCAGCCCGTCGCTGTCAGAAGCGATTGCACAGCGACTACAGTCGAATGATTGGTTTTTTCCACTTATACTGCTTTGGAATATGTTCGGCATACTTGCGTTAATCGTAGTTGGGGCGTTTGTGGGGATTCCGATACTGGCTGTTTGTTCGTTTCGGAACCGAGCCGCAAGTCGTCCTGAGACGCTCCCAACCTGGCGGAACAGAACTGGCATCGTATCGCTCGGAGTCATTCTCTGCGTTTGGCTGTTTCTTGTTGTCCTAACAATTCTCCGAATTATCAATGAGTCATGGAGGTACATCCTCACTGAGAACATGAACGCCGGTCCTATACTGCTGGCGGTTGCCGCCTCGATATCGTGCATCGCTCTTAAAGGCCCCGCCCGCACTCAGGCGATTATGGCCGGAGTACTGCTCTTCATATTGGCTGTGTTGGCGACATTTTGGCTTCCCGGCGATTTCTGATTGACCCGGTAAAGTGGGCCCAGTACGAACTTGTCCGGTTATCCGACTTATCGGGAGTTAAGGCTGGTGTTGAGAACCGATGAATAGCGCACGGCCGACAGCTCTATCGGGGCTATATTCACTCCACAATAATCCGGTCTGCCCACTCTACGAGCGAGACAAAAATCGGCGGACTCCCGAATTTTGCTCCCCACTGACTCAAGTCCGCTTCCGTGACATCTCGGGCACGGGAGCACGCTCCACAGGAAAAAATCGGAATACGTTTTGCCACGACCTTTGCGAGTGTTTCGCTTAACGGCGGCCAGCCAACAGGGAAAATCGCGTTCACCGTTGACTTTCGCATCAAGGAAGTGGCATCCGAGAGGAGATAGATTTGCACGTTGTGGCCGGCTTCAGCGAGTGCGAGTCCGTGAAGGAAGGGAAATGACGCCCTTGTCGGGTCATCAGGTCCCCACGCACCCTTCATCATGATATTCAGAGGCTTCTTGGACTCCTGTGCCTTCGCACCCAACGCCAGTAAAGGTAGCCCCGCCAGCTGGCCCAAGAATGACCGTCGCGCCATGTTTCAATCTCCTGAGTTGGGATTCCCTCCGAAGCAAACGCGGCAAGTATACTCCTGATTCTTTTCCCTGCCTCAGGCGGCAATCAGATGAATCGGCATCGCTATCGAGCGTCGCGCTGCCAGTCCTGATTAACGCAGTTACCGGAGATGTGAAGCACTGAAACGGCCTGTTCGGTCAACGAGTTGCCAGGGCGGTATCATTCCTAACTGTCCCGCGTCAATCGTTTGTGGTAAACCATGAGTTGTCGGACGGATCCATGACAAACGATGTCTGGAGGATAGAAAATGAGCGCAAACGAACACGCGGACCATCTCGAGTTAACGACCTTGCTGCAACAGGCGAAGCCACTCATGGAGCCTATGTTTCCTGACCAGCGAAAGAAATGGGTCGCCGAAAGTCCACTCGCTCAGGAGATCTCTGCGATTCTCGTGAAGCACCCGGAGTATTACGACGAGATTACCGCTCACGTGGGCGGAATTTTTCCCAAACCAAAGAGTTAAAGGCAAACACATCAACATCAAGCAGGTGCGGAGGCTTCGGGCTGCCCGACGGCGCGCGCCGACCCTATCGTCTGGTTCTGTAACTCCTGATTAACCAGCTAAACGGACACACGCCGTCCTCGATCATGGGATGTCCGGCTGAGGATTGCCTGGTGTGCGTTTATAGACAGTTTCGCTCATCCCAAAGCCATAGACTCTTTGGCGTGAGGTGATGAGGTGAACGACGAAACTTTTGATATTTTCTCGGGATCAGCGGAAGAATACGGCTTGTGGGTTGAGGCCATTGAAGGTCTCTCAAGTGCGCACCAACGAATGGGACAGCTTGCAGCAGAGAAACCCGGCAGGTACTTCCTGCTCTCCAGCGCCGACCAATCGATCCTCACGCGGGTAGACACGCGTTCCCGAGCCATGTTCGCGCGGTAAGGTGATTCCATGCGTACTCTGCGTTTGTATCTCACTCGGCTCCGCCAACAGTACCTCGCGCTCAAGCTTAAGTGGGAGCATGACAGGGCAATAAGTCGCACACGCAGGCGTTGGCAATACGCCGTCCGGCATCCAGCAGCCCCGGCCGAAAAACCACAAGAATAAACTCTTACGGCGCCATCGCCACGAATCCAGTGCCGTTGCGCAACGCGAGCGCCCCATCCTTTGCGTCAGCAAACGGCGGGGTTTTTGAACGTGCGCATCCTTCCCGCGCGAACCGAAGAAAGTCCACAGGCGCCGCTTGACACTTCCAAATTTCTCCGTGCTAGCGTGAAACGAGGGCGTGCTCCGCCCGGAAAGGAAGAGAAATGGAATCGTTCAGTCGCCGCGGCGACTTCGGTTGGCGCGGCAAACTCAGCGCAAGAACGCGATTCGCTTCGAATCGAGCGACGGCAGCCGACGCTGCGCTCGACGCCGCAATTCTTCATGCTCGCGCGCCGCAGCACGAATGCGCGCACACAGTCTTCACGGACGCAATCAAACGCAATCGTACGGAGCAACTAGGCGCGAATTCCTCGGCTACGCCGCGCCAATCTACTCGACACACCATGCCGAGTAGATTTCACCCTAACTCATTGAAAACAAACGATGGGTGTACCTGCTAAGTGACACAAAAAACGAGGACTGACTTTGGCGTTCGCTGCGTGTGCCGAAGACCTGGCTGCGAATCACGAGTCACGAATTTCGCAGGATCGCGGAACAGAAGAGAGATCACTCACCCAGCAAAATGCGCCGGGTTCGGGATGACAATCCTGATCGGATTGTCATTTTCCNNTCAGTCGTCGGCTGGTCCGGAGGAAGACCTGCGAGCGGTCCCGGCGGAGGATCGCCGCCCTGGTCCCAGCCCTTGCCATAGGGAACGTAGTAGGTGAAGTAGGCGTGCAGCTTCTTGATCTTCCACACGCCGTCCTCTTTCACGTAATCATTTTCGTAGATTGCCTCGCCCCACTGCGCCCGGGTTTGCAGCTGGCCCACCTGGATGTACGCGCGCCAGCGTCCCTTGGCCGTCTTGCCTTCGGGATCAACCGTGATGATGGGCTGCAATTGACTGTGGTTGAAGACCGTTCCGTACTTGAGCTCGCCGAGTCTGTAGAGATACGCGCGCACGTGTTCTTTTCCGACGTAAACGCCGCGCAGCCCGATTTCGAGCGTGCCATCATTCGTGAAAAGATCGGTGATCTCGTCCCACTTGGCCTTGTCCACGTAGTAGCCATAGGCGTCCTGCAGATTGTTGATGGCGAAGACATCCTGCGAATTCTGGACCTGGTGAGCGATTTGCGCGATCTGCGTCTTCAGGGCCTCCACCTGCGAGGCGGCGTCCGTCTTGTCGCTCGCCGCGCCGGGGGAAGCGATCCAGAGGATGCAAATCAGCGAAAGTGGAATCAGGATTTGAATGATTCGAGTTTTCATTATATTCACGCCTCCCTTCCGCTATTTGCCTGTGACAGGGTTCTTATAGTGGTAAGGCGGGACGAAGACGTCCGGGTACAGCTTGTAGGGTTCTGTCGTTGGCTGATCCGGCGGAAAGCCTGCAATGGGTCCCGGCGGCGGATTTCCGCCCTGATCCCAGCCCTTGTAGTAGTCCACGTAATAGGTCATGTAGTAGTGCAGCTTTTTGATTTTCCACACGCCGTCTTCCTTCACGTACTCGTTCTCGTACGTTCCTTCCGCCCACTGCGCGCTTCGGTGCAGCGCGCCGAATTGCTCGAACGCGCGCCAGCGGGCTTTGGCCGTCATGCCGTCCGGGGCGACGTCAATCACGGGCTGGAGCTGCATGTGATTGAAGAGCGTTCCATACTTGAGCTCCGGCAGCGTGTGCAGATACGCGCGCACGCGGTCCTGTCCAACCCACACGCCGCGCAATCCAATCTCGAGCGTGCCGTCCTTCGCAAAGAGGTCGGCGGTCTGGTCCCACTGGCATTTGTCCACGTAATAGCCGTACGCGCGCTGGAGATTGGCGATGGCGATGTAGTCCTGCGCGTTCTGCGCCTGCTTGGCAAGCTGCGCGACTTGAACTTTCAGCGCCGCGAGTTCGGCCGCGACGTCTTTCTTGTCGCTCGCCGCCTGCGTCGCTTGGGGATGTTCAAACGCGGGACAAAAAAGCAAAAGTGCCAGCACGGCGACGATCGCTTGAGTTCTCATGGTGACGATACCTCCAAATTTGGCGGGCCCTTGCTGCATCGGGGTCAATTGTATGGGCGCGCGACGGGAGAGTATCAACGGGCGATGGCAGGTGCAAGGAGCACGTATGCCCGCCGCACGGCGAACCGCGCGAGAGGAGATTGGCTTGCGAGAAAGGGTATTTTCGGCGAGGTGGACGCGGCCGCGAGAGAGATCACTCGGCGGGCTGAAAGCGCCCGCCTCCGGATGAAAACCCTCACAGGATTGTTACTTCTCGACGATCGGCGAGGTCTGGCCCCACTTGCCGGTGAAAACGAAGGACGAAGCAGGCTTGCGTTCGCGCTTGCCGGTTTCGGTGTCGCGCAGCCGTCCCTCCGGCAGCGTCATGTGGTCGCCCGGATAGCCGAGCGCGATGCCCGCGACGGCTTCGAAGTTTTCGGGAATGTGGAATACTTCGCGCGCCTTTTCGGGATTGATTCCGGCCATCTGATGGACTTGCAGGCCGAGCGATGTTGCTTCGAGCGAGAGAGTCGCGGCGGCCTGGCCGACGTCGTGAAACGCATGGCGATTCTGCGAGCCATCGTGCGGCATCTTGTGCGCGGCCACGCTGAGCGCGACCACGGGCGCATTTTTCGCCCAGCTCTGATTGAACTCCACGAAGGTGCTCAGAACTTTAGCGTAATTTTCCGGATCGTCCTTCGTGGCCACGATGAAATACCACGGCTGTGCATTGTAGGACGACGCAGCCCAGCGCGCCGCTTCGAACACGCCGCGCAATTTTTCCTTTTCGACGGATTTCGCGTCGAACGCGCGCGGGCTCCAGCGATGGCTGATCAGATCGTGAATGGGCACTGCGGCTGGAGCGGGTCTCTTGTGGTCGGGCATGAATCCTCCTTGAAGTGGGAGAATATTAGACCACGAATCGGATGTCGGCGCACCGGTTGCGGATTCAGCGAATTGGCCGTCAGGTGCGCGGCGATCGAGCGGAATCGACGGAGTACGCGCCTGCCCCGAATGCCGCTAGAAGCAGGAGCCCGCCCATAATGGCGAGGTTCTTTTCGAAGTGGATCATGGCGTCGAGCCGGTCCGCTCCCTGCATCGCCCAGAAATTATGAAAGAGAAAAGTGGTCGGAATCATGTAGAGGAAAACGATCCAAGCGGTGAACTTCGTGTACAGACCAGCGAGGATGGCGAGTCCCCCGACCAGTTCGATGATGAGCGCGACGCCGAGTGCCACGGCCGGAAGTGGAAGATGCTTCGCGGCTACGAATCCCTCTTCCAGGGAGAAGGCGAAAATCTTGCCGATACCACCCAAAATGAAAACCACACTCAACAGAATCCGCGCGAAGAGCGGAACGATGCTGGTAGAGGAATTCGACATGCGCGTTCTCCTTTCGACGGAAGAAACGATTCACAGCAGACGTTGGTGGAAGTTATCACACGTCCGCAGATGGAAGAAGGCCCCGCAGCGCCGAGCCCCCGCGGGGCCAGGAAATCAGGCTAAGTCGAAAAGCAGGACTTCGGCGGGCTCGCGCGCTTCGACGCGGATTTCCTTTTCGTCGGATATGGCCGCGCCATCGCCGGCGCTTAGCATACTCCCATTCAACTTCACTTCGCCGCGCGCGATTTGAACCCAGGCATGGCGTCCCGCCGCAATCGAATGCTTCGCTTCGGTGCCTTTATCGAGACGCGCGATATAGAGATTCGCGTCCTGGTGAATGGTGACCGCCGCTTGCGGGCCCGCGACGAGATGGAAATGGCCGCGGAGTTCGACATCCGGAAACGCGAGCTGCTCGTAGCTGGGATCGAGGCCCTTGCGATCGGGCAGGAGCCATATCTGCAGCAAGTGAACCGGATCTTTCTTCGACGGATTGAATTCGCTGTGCATCACGCCGCGGCCGGCAGTCATGTGCTGCAACTCGCCGGGGCGGATGACGCCGCTGCCGCCGGTGTTGTCGCGGTGCTCGAGCGCGCCTTCGAGAATCCACGTCAGGATTTCCATGTCGCGGTGCGGATGCGTGGGAAATCCTCCACCGGGCGCGACGACGTCTTCATTCATCACGCGCAGCGAACGGAACTGCGTGTGCTCCGGGTCGTAGTATTGATCGAAGGAAAATGTAAAACGCGAATCGAGCCACGAAATCTTGTTGTGCCCGCGTTCCTCGGATGGCCGGATTTCGATCATGGGGTCACCTCTGGGTTACTTAGCGTTGGATGCAAAATGCATCGGAAAAGATTCGCGACTCCGGTCACCGCTCTCGTCGTCGCGTTAGTCAGGGCTTCTGCGTGGGGCGGAGAAGCACTTCGCTGATGAAGCTTTGCGGCGCTTGCGTCAGGATCATCGTGACTGCGTGGGCCACATCCTCGGGTTGGAGCATCTTGCGCGGGTCCTTCGTGCCGTGCGGAGAAAAATCCGTGGCCACCGATCCGGGGCAGACGGCGCTGACACGGATGCCATGCGGGCGAAGATCTTCCGCCATGCATTCCGTGAGCCCGAGGAGTCCCCATTTCGACGCGCAGTAGATGCCACCGCCGGCGAAGGCGTTCTTTCCGGCGAGCGAAGCGATGTTGACGATGTGCCCGCCGCGGCGAGCGATCATTCCTGGTGCCACGGCCCGGCTGAGCAGGAACACGGACTTCAAATTGGTGTCCAATACAGCGTCCCAATTCGCTTCGGAGGCTTCGTGCGTGGGCCCGAAATATCCGATTCCAGCGTTGTTGACGAGGATTTCGACGGGACCGAGCGATTGTTCAGTCTTCTGCACGAGCGGCGCAATGTCGCTTGAGCGGGACACGTCCGCGGGGACGGCGACGACGGAGGCGCCCTGGCGCTCCAATTCGGCGGCGGCGGAACTGAGCCGTTTTGGGTCACGGGCGCAGAGACCGAGCTTCGCACCCATCTCCGCCAGGCTTCGTGCGATGGCGAGGCCGATGCCACGGCTGGCGCCGGTGATCAGCGCGACTTTTCCGTCGAGCGGCTTGTCTTTGGACATGAGTCTCCTTCGTCAGGCGACACGCAGGCTGGGATTCATCATCCTACCACGCAGGAGTAAGCCCCCCGATATGAGCGAACAGGCGAATCTGGCGGAATCGGATGATCTGGAAGGTTTTACACTTGCGCGGGTAGGATGGTTTCCCTATAATCCCGTGGATTTCCATATGTTGCGCGATTGTCCCGCAGGTGACGCGGTTGCGAGTCTGAACGGCCAGCCGAACCCAGGCCATAATCCAGGAGGCAGTAAAGTGATCACGCACAGGCATCTGAGCAGGATGGCAATTATTTTCGCCGCACTCGTCCTGACGTCTCTGTCTCCAAGGCCCGCGGCTGCGCAACAGGCTGCGGCAACGAGCCAGCAACCGACTTACACGCTTCCGGAATACAACGCGCTGCAGGCGGCCCAAGCGGAAAAAGATCCCACGGCGCGGCTGAAGCTACTCGACGCTTTCGTCGCACAATATCCGAACTCCACGCTGATGGAATACATCTACCAGATGTATTACCAGAGTTATTTCCAGCTGAAAAACTACGCCAAGGCCATCGAATACACGGACAAGCTGGTGGCGCTCGGCGATAAGGCCGATGTCGCGCAGCGCGTCCAGGCAATTCAGGCGCGGATGCAACTTTTCGCCACGCCGGGCGCGTTTGACCCCAAGGCGGCGGACGCCCACGATCAGCTCACCAAGCAGCGAGACGCCGCGCTGCAGGGCGTCAAGCTGCTTCCCGACCTCAAGAAATCCAACGCGAAGGTGACGGACGATCAAATAAAGGCCGTGCAGTCCGCTCTGGAAGGAGCCGCCGGCGCAGCCGACATGCTGCTCAAGGACGGTCCCGCCGCGATCGAAGCCTACAAGGCCCAATTGGCGCTCAACCCAAATGATGCGGTGGCAAGCTATCGCCTGGGACTGGCCTACCTGCAATCAACTCCCCCTCAGTCGCTCGACGGTTTTTGGGCGCTGGCGCGCGCTGTAGACCTGAAAATTCCGGACGCGGATAAGGTGAAGGAGTATCTCCGGAAGACGATCGTGAATTACCAGCAACCGAACTGCGACAAGCTGGTGGACGCGCAGTTGGATGAACTGCTGCAGCTGGCGGCGAATGCCCCGGACCGCCCGGCAACGTATTCGATTCCGAGCGCGGCGGACATCCAGAAAGTGGCGCAAGCCAGCACGATCATCAGCGTGATCGGCGATCTGAGCGGCGGAGGCGACAAGGCGAAGTTGACGTGGCTCGCCATCTGCGGCGCTGAATTTCCCGAGGTCATCGGCAAAATCATTGACGTAACCAAATCCGAAAATTTCGTGGATATCATGACGTTCACGAGCGCGAGCTCGGACGAGATTTCGGCGGCGACAACGGCCAACATGGATGTGAAGGTCTGGACGGCGGCTCCGCCAGCGGGCGCTGCCTCGGGGACGATCACGCCGCAGCCGGACGTCGCGCGCGTGCAAAAAGATGATGAGATCCGTTTCTCGGGAACACTGGTGAGTTACGATCCTTCGCCCTTCCTTTTGCACTGGGATATGGTGAAAGTGGATCCAACGACGATTCCCGACAAGGCGGGCACCAAGCGGCCGCCGCGCAAGGTTCCGCCGAAGCAGTAAGGCGGGAATTGTAAGGGAACGAGACGGTTTGTGAATTGCGATGGCCGGTCCGGAAACGGGCCGGCCTTTTTTTTGTGCGACGGAGGGGTGCGCGAACGAAGAAAAAGAACTTACCGCAGGGGTCCCCGGAACACGGAGAAAGACTTAAGGCTTACCACAGAGGATACGGAGGAGGCACAGAGAGCACAGAGGAACCTTAGGATTTCTATTCGGCCGGAATGTCCTGCGCGGAGGCCCTTCGGCTCATCCGCTGGGGCGGATTCGCTCGGGGCTGGCAATCCTGACCGGCCAGTCAGCGGCGGCGGAGCGGATGATCCAGATGATATTCGGTGATTTTACGGCTCAGAGTATTACGGTGGATTCCGAGGACCTTCGCGGCGCGGCATTGGTTTCCCTTGGAGTGTTCCAGGACACGCCGGATAAATTTTTTCTCAAACTCGGTCATGGCTTCCTCGAGCAAAATGCCGCGCTCGACCATCATTCCGACCAGAGATTCCAGTTGCTCTTTCACGTGTGCATGCTCCGCAGTGAAGCTCCGGGGAAACGCCCCGGGCTTATTCGAGTGCGTGGCCGGTTATGCGCTGATAGGCTTCCCGATACTTTTCCTGCGTGCCCGACACCACGTCCGGCGGCAGCGCCGGGGCCGGAGGCTGCTTGTTCCAACCAATCTTCTCAAGGTAGTCGCGGACAAACTGCTTATCAAAAGAAGGCTGGGCCTGGCCGGGCGAATACTTGTCCGCGGGCCAGAAGCGCGACGAATCCGGAGTCAACGCTTCGTCAATCCAGATGAGTTCCTCGCCGCGCAGGCCGAATTCAAATTTCGTATCGGCAATGATGATGCCGCGCGCGGCCGCGTGCTCGGCGGCGCGGCGATAGATCGTGAGGCTAGTGTCGCGAAGGCGTTCGGCCATCGGACGCCCGATGCGCGCGGCGGCCTCTTCGAAGGAAATGTTCTCATCATGGCCGGTCGTGGCTTTGGTCGAGGGCGTGAAGATCGGCTCCGGCAGACGATCGGACTCGCGCAAGCCCGCCGGGAGAGGAATCCCGCATATCGCGCCCGTCCGCTGATAATCCTTCCAGCCCGACCCGGAAATGTATCCTCGTACGACGCATTCGATGGGGAATGGCTCGGTGCGACGGACGAGCATGGCGCGGCCCGCAAGGGCATTGGCATACGGCGCGAGCTCGCCGGTAAAATTCACGGCCTCGATTACGTGATGCGGGACAACATCGGCCAATTTTTCGAACCAGAAAAGCGAAAGCTGGGTAAGGACCTTTCCCTTATCGGGAATCGGTGTGGGCAAAACGACGTCGAACGCCGACAGACGATCCGTCGCGACGATCAGGAGGCGATCGCCGAGGTCGTAGATGTCGCGGACTTTGCCGCGTCCGAGAAGTTTGAGCCCCGGAAATTCTGTTTGCAAAATAACGGCGCGCATTTGCGAAGAAGCCACGAGCTTTGTGTCCTCAGTTGCGAGAGGGCGGTATTCTAGCGCAGAGCGAGTCGTTGTCAACCGCTAAGAAAGTGATGCGGCGAATCGGACGTTTCGCGCTACAACTTCGGCCAGCGAATGGAGGAAAGGAAATTTGCTCGATCGGGTGAAAAAATGTACGCGTTCGTCACGCGGCGTTGCTGGCCGCGCTGGCGGCCACGGGCGCGGCGGCCGCGACGTCCTCTTCCCACTTCACGGAGACAAGCTTGGAGACGCCGGGCTCCTGCATGGTGACGCCGTAGAGCACCGACCCCATTTCCATGGTCTTGCGGTTGTGGGTGACGACGATGAACTGCGTCTGCCCGCACATTTCGGAGAGCATTCTGTTGAAGCGGCCGACGTTGGCTTCGTCGAGCGGCGCATCCACTTCGTCGAGGATACAGAAGGGGCTCGGCGAATAGCGGAACACGGCGATGAGGAGCGCGAGCGCGGTAAGCGCCTTCTCTCCGCCTGAAAGAAGCAGAATGTTCTGCAGGCGCTTGCCGGGCGGCTGCGCAACGATATCAATGCCGGAATCTCCCGAGCTATCGGGTTCGCTGAGGCGCATTTCTCCGTGGCCGCCGCCGAAGAGCGATTGGAACGCCACGGAAAACTGAGCGTTGATGAAGGTGAAGGCGTCCTCGAATTTCTTGCGCGACACTTCGTCGAGCTCGTGAATCGTGAGCTGCGTGTTCTGGATGGACTGAACGAGATCGTCGCGTTCGCGGCGCAGAAAACCTTCGCGCTGCTCGCATTCCTGGAATTCCTCGAGCGCCATCATATTCACGGGACCCATGGCTTCGACGCGCGCCTTCATCTCGTTGTAGTTCGTTTCGGCGGCGACGAGTTCCTCGCCGACGACAAGCTGGGCTTCCTGGGCGATCAGCTCTTCCGGTTGCGCGTTCAATTCCGCGACGCAACTCTGGCGCAGGTAGTCGCGGTCGGCGTCGTTGCGGGCCTTTTCGATCTGGCGCTGGCTGCGCTCGGCGCGAAGTTCGTCGAGCGACTGCCGGCGGCCGCGCAGGGTTTCGTCTATTTGTCCGGTGCGCGACCGTGCTTCGGTCCATTCTGTTTCGAGCGCGGCCTTGGCTTCTTCGAGGCGAGCTTTCTCGAGGCGCAGAGCCTCCGCCTGCAGGGCAAGCTGCTCGCAGGAGGATTCGATCTCGGTTTTCTCGCCCGAGAGCGCCGCATGCTGCTGGCGAAGCGAGCCCATGCGTTCGTCTGCTTGCGCAATTTCACCCGAGAGACTCTGCTCGATATTCTCGGCGCTGGCGAGGCGTTCGATCATCGCCGCCAGTTCTTCGCGGCGCGCAACCACTCGCTCCTGCAACTCCTGAAAGTCGCGGCGCAGATCCGCGAGCTTTTCGGCGGCCTCCGCAGCTTCGGCTTCGGCGGTGGTTCTGACGCGAACTGCTTCCGCGTGTTCCGAGCGGGCCTTTTCAGCTCGCGCGCGAGCGGCTTCGGCTTCGCCGTGGAGACGCGCGATTTCTTCGCGCTCGCCATCGAGTTGCAGATCCACGCGGAGGAATTCGCGGCGAGCTTCGTCGCGCTGGTGCGCGGCGGCGACGAGGGCTTTCTCCGCTTCCATCTGCTGCGAAGCGGCGGCGGAAAGCTGCATTTCGCCCGCTGCGGTTTCTTCCTCGAGGCGCGCCGACTGGGCCTGCTGTTCCGCGGCGAGCACTTCGAGCCGAGCGGTTTCGGATTCGCGCCGGCGAAGCTCGCGCTTGAGCGCAAGCGGCCCGGCGTCGCTCTTGCGGCCGCCGGAAACGGTGCGGCCGTGATAGCAGGTGCCGTCCGGAGTGAGGAAATAGCTGTGCGGATTGTCGTGCGCCATCTGTTCGGCGATGGCAATGGATTCAACGATGTAGGCGGTGCGCAGCTTTTTCAGGAAATACTTCGTAGCAGGGCCGAGCGGCTCGCGGAATTCGACGAGGCGGTCGAGCCGCGCGATGAAATTTCCCGGCATGGACGCGCTATTTTCCATTTTGTCCACGTCGAGGGTGCGGGCCGAATCCACGAAGAACGTCGCGCGGCCGCCGACATCCTCGCGTAGGAGTGCGACGCCGGCGCGCGCCTGATCGAACGATTCGACGACAACGTATTCGAGTTCCTCGCGGAGAAACTGCTCGATCGCCGTTTCGTATTCTTCCTGGACTTCGGCGTAGTCGGCGAGCAGGCCGAGGGCGCGGAATCCGCGCGACGCTGCGTCACCACTGGCGTTGAAAAGTTTCTGCACGGCGTCGGCCGTGTAGGCGCGCTCGCGCAGAATCTGCTCGATGGAAGCGTGCCGGGCGCGCTCGGCGGATAATTCCTGGCGGACCTGCTCGAGCTGCTGGCTGGTTTCCTGCTGCGTCTGGCGAAGGCCTGTAAGCCGTGACTGGGACTCGCGAACCGTCGCGCCGATTGATTGCGCGTGCTGCTCGGCGTGCGCGAAGGCGGTATCGGAGGCGTCCACGCGCGATTGAAGAGCAGCGCATTCCTGTTCGATGGCGCGCATGGCCGCGGAGCGCTGCTCTTCAGCGGCAGTATGGCGCGCGGCTGCTTCCTCGGCCTGCTGCGATTCGGCCTGCCCGCGCGCGGATTCCTCGACCAGAGAGCTGGCGAGGCGGCGAAGCTCTTCCATGCGGGATTCCAACTTGCCTTGACTGACGGAGCTTGTCGAAACGTGTTCCGTGGATTCGCGCAGGCTCGATTCAAGCGATGAGGCCAGCGCGCGGAGCGCGACCACGGACTCGCGTTGCGCGGCGATGCGAGCGGTGAGATCGGTCGCCTGGCGCACAGCTTGTTCGATTTCGAAAGCGAGGCGCGACGCACGGGATTCGAGTTGAGCGACCTGCTCGCGATTGAACGTGATGCGATTTTCAGCGCGGTCGAGATCGAGGGCGGTCTGGCCGAGCAGATTCTGGGTCTGGCGGAGCTCGGAGTCGAGATCGTAAGTGCGCGCGCTCAAGCGTTCCTGTTCGGATTCAAGCTCGTGCACGGAGCGAGATTCGCGCTCTTCGGCGGCATCCATATCGCGGAGAAGTTTTTCCAGGCGCGCGGCTTCGATATCCAGATGCTCCGCCCGGCTGGCGAGCACGATGCGCAACAGGCCGCGCATCTGTTCGCGCAGCTCGGCGTAGCGCCGCGCCTTGGATGCCTGGCGCTTGAGCGAAGCCAGCTGCTTTTCGACCTCGACGAGAATGTCGTTGACGCGGGAAAGATTGAGCTTCGCCGCTTCGAGCTTGGTCTCCGCTAGGCGTTTTTTGGTTTTGTACATCGTGATGCCGGCGGCTTCCTCGATGATCGCGCGGCGGTCCATGGGCTTCGAATTCAGGATTTGGCCGATGCGGCCCTGCTCGATGATGGCGTAGCTATCCGGGCCGAGGCCGATGCCCATGAAGATTTCCTGCACGTCGCGAAGGCGGGCCGTGCGGCCATTGATCAAGTATTCGCTTTGTCCGGAGCGATACAGGCGGCGCCCCACGACGATTTCACCGGGCCGCGATATGACGGCAGGCTTTTCGGCGGCGCGCTTCTTCCAGTGCTTGCGGCCGGCGGCGGTCTCTTCAGCGGGGATTTCGTCCGCGGAGGGTTCTGCGACGCTGTCAACTGTCGCGGATGAAGCGTCTGCGGCGGATGCGGCGTCCAAGGGCATGTCAGCGGAGGGATCCTGCGCGCCATCGAGCACTTTGGCGACGGCCTCGGAGAGCTCCGGGTCAACGAGAGTGAGGGTGACCTCGGAAATGCCCATGGGTGGGCGCTTGGCGGTGCCGTTGAAGATGCAGTCGGACATGCGCTCGGCACGTAGCATTTTGTGGCTCTGCTCGCCGAGGACCCAGGAGATGGCGTCCACCACGTTGGATTTCCCGCAGCCGTTCGGCCCGACAATGCAGGTTATGCCGCTGCCGCTGAACGTGATGGGCGTCTTCTCACAGAACGACTTGAAGCCCAGAAGTTCGACTTTACGAAGTTTTAGCACCCGGTCCCTCGCACGGTTCGCCCTTTCTGCATCGTGTGCAGAAGGAGGTTCAGTTTGATTTGTTGTGGGAGGACTATCGAGACAAAAACGTTCGGAGGGTCGATATGAATGGCCCTACCGCCTGGCGCTTTCAGTTCGGCGGTTACGGGAATAGAAACTAGCACGGCGGGCAGGAGGTGTAAAGCGCGTTTCGAGGATTGTGCGATGTTTCTTGAACGCGTGATTCTGGCCTATACTTCCGTCGGATTTGGGTATATGCGGAGGCCAAATGGCGGCGACACCCAAAGTGCTTCTGGATGGCTTGATTTTCCCGGAGGGACCGCGCTGGCACGACGGCGCTCTCTACTTTTCGGATATGCACGGCTCGGTGGTATGGAGGCTCACACCGGAGGGAAAGGCCAGTAGGGTACAGGAGTTTTCAGGTCATGTTTCCGGGCTGGGCTGGCTGCCGGACGGAACCATGCTCGTAGTCTCGATGGATGACCGCCGTCTTCTACGGGTGACGCCGCATGGGCCGGAGATAGGCGCCGACCTTAGCTCGCTGGTCGCGAACCCCATCAACGACATGGTGGTGGATCGCAAGGGCCGCGCATACATCGGCGGGTTTGGCTTCAACCTTTTCAAGGGCGAGGCTCCGCGGACAACGATTCTGCTCTGCGTGGCACCGGACGGCAGAGTACGCGTGGCGGCCGACGATCTTCATTTTCCGAACGGAATGGTGATCACTCCTGACGGAAAGACTCTGATCGTGGCTGAGACGCTCGGGGCGCGGTTGACCGCATTCGATATCCAATCGGATGGGGTGCTCGTGAACCGGCGCGTCTTCGCGGCAATCGAGGGGCTCATTCCCGACGGGATTTGCCTCGACGCGGAGGGCGCGGTGTGGGTCGCTTGGCCGGGAAGCAACAAAATCGTTCGAGTGAGGGACGGCGGGGAAATCGCCGACACGATTGCTCTGCCGGAACGCCATGCCTACGCGTGCATGCTCGGGGGAGCGGACCGGCGCGATCTCTACATTTGCACCGCACGCGGCCACATGCCCGAGGACCTCGCGAAGGGACGCGCGGGAAAGATTGAGGTGGTTCGGGTGGAAGTCCCCGGCGCCGGGCTGCCGTGAAGGCCTATCCGCGCTTCAGCTTCACCCGCCCGAACGGCTTCGCGGCGCCGTTGTCTACGTTGTCCATGCGCCATTCCCAAGTGTCAGCTTTCGCGTCATAGACGAAATCGTTGCTGAAGCTGACTGCGCCTTTATCGTCCTTGAAGATGAACGGGAGTTCGTTCTCCTTGGGATCTGCCAGGCCGATCGACTCCGTCGACATGCCGCCATAAACATCCAGCCATATGGCGGCGACCTGCTTTGTGGGTTCGTTCCACGCGATATAGATCGTGGCTTCGTATTGCGGTTGGCCTTTGGTGTTCTTTTCGTGCGAGACTTCGTGGATCCGCACGTAGTGATGGTCGAGAACCCACTCCGCGTCAACATCGTGGGTGGTAGCCCGGCCGGCGATTGTCCCCTGCAGCACCCACTTTCCAACCAGGTGGTCGAGAAGCGGAGACTTGACGGGCGCTTGTTGGGCCGCACCCACAGAAGCGGCGCAAAGCGCCAAGGCCAACAGAAGAGTTTTCAAAATGCAGTTCACGCGCTGGATCCTCATTGCCGCTCCTTAGAGGCTAAGGTTCACTTCTCGCACTAGGGATTCAGATTCGCGGCGACGTAATCGCGCGCGGCGCGAAGCTCGGGGCGGTCGGCGCCGGGCGCTGAAATCGTGACGAGCTGGGAGTAGAACTCCCGGGCCTGGCGGGGATCTGCCGCAGCTTCAGCTGAGCGCGCGGCGCCGTAGAGTGCGTCGAAGCGGTTCGGGTAATCTTTCAAAACTATTTTGTATTCCGCAAGAGCCTCGGTAGGCCGCTTGAGTTCCAGGAACAGATCGGCCAGCATCTCGCGGGCGGGCATGGCGATGGGCTCTTCGCGTTCGGTCTCCTCGCGCTCGGCGGCTGCGCGAAAATCCGCGATGGCCTCGTCGGACTTTCCATCTGCGTTCGCGATCCATCCGTCCACTTCGCGTTGCTCGACGCTTGCTCCCGGCGTAACCTTGTTGCCTTCCGCTTTGTCGTGGTCCGTTTGCGCCTTCATGACCTCGGCAAGCTTTTGAGCATCCTGGCGCGCGCCGCTCACATCGCCGCTGCGCGCGGAGCCAATCGCGCGAGCCCAATAGGTTGGGTCCTGCATCATGATCATTTCGTCGGGAACAGCGAGAGATGCCGCCTCCTTCCAGCGGTGGAGCTCGATGGCGTTTCGCGCCGCGAAGAGCGCTTGATGATCGGCAATGCCTTCCGCGCGGGCACCCGGCACGCTCTTTACTTCCTCGACCAGCTGCCGCGCCTTCGCTTCCTGGCCGCTTTGAAGATAGGCGTAATCGAGAAAATCCATGGGATGGAATTGGTAGCTGGCATCGCCGCGGTGCGCTTGCGTCGCTTCCGCCGCGGCGGCGATCGCCGCGAGGTTGGAGTCAATCATTTCCGGCCAGAGCCCGAGCCGCCGGAAGATGTGCGAAGGCATGTGCGTCGCGTGGGAGGAATCAGGAGCGATCTTCGCGTAGGCGCGAGCGGCGGGAAGCCCCTCGCGAGCAAGCTCCGGCGTGTCGGAGGCATGAATCAGATAGTGAGCCACGCCCGGATTATTCGGTTGCTGCTCGAAGAGCGGATTCAGTATCGCGATAGCCTTCCGGCGATTTGCAAGGTCATCCACGCCGTCCTGCGCGAGCGCGACGAGCGAGAGCGCGTAGAATGCGCCTGCCTCAACGTCCTTGGGATTGTCGGCGTAGAGCGTTTGCATCGCGGTCGAATATGCCTGGGCGCGATCGGTATGGGTCAGCTTCGGATCGTCCCGGTAAAACGCAGCGGCTGCGGCGACGTATTCGCGTTCGCGCGGGGTTTGCGCGCCGGGCTTCCGGGCTTGCTCGACGTCGTTCCGCCCCTCAACGATGGTAGCGGCGTCCGGAAACTCCCAGAGCTGGTGGTAGAGCGCCATGGCCTTTCCCCAATACGCCATGGCGCATTGCCCGTCTCGTTGCGCGGCGTCGGTAAATGCCTGGCCGGACTCCTGGTATTGAAACGAATGCAGAAGGGCGAGGCCCTTATCGAGCGCGGGCTGTGCCTGCGGCGAACATGAGGTCGGAAAATTCACGTTGCCGACGTGCTCGTCGGGACCATGAGCCGCACGCGCAATCGGAACAGCCGCAAGATAGAAAATTAAAACCAGAAGTGATGGGCGGGCGATTCGGCGGCCGGTGCGTGGCATCAGACACTCCTGAACAGCGCGTTCCGCGATCATAGCAAATTTCGGCCGCTAGCTCTTCGGTTCAGTGAAGTAGGCCTCGATCCAAAAGTCGAGGGTTCGATCGTGCTGTCTGGAGTCGCCGATTAGATAGGGTCGCAATTCCAGCGTGTAGCGTTCTCGAAGCACGCGCGAATCCAGCGCGCAGGTTTTTGCCAGATAGGCGACGTCTTCGCGATCCGGGTCGATGTTGCGGCTCAATTTCGACAACGAGAGATCGTAGGGATCGGGAATGAAAAGGCGAAGATTCATAAAGCGGCCGGGACACAACTCGGTCACTCGATCTTCATATTCTTCCGGCATGGACTCGACGCCCGGGCGCTGTACGTGGACCTTGTGCTTTCGAGCGAGCGCAGATCCAACTCCCGCCAATCGCTCAAATTCGAGTATGCGGTTGTACGGAACGAGCAATCGGTAGTCGAGGTCATTGGTGCTTCTCGGCAAACCGTACCCGACGACCGCGGCGAATCCTCCGATGCAGTGGAGAGTAAACGGTTCGTCCAGGACGAAATCGAGGTCGTCGAGAAACTCCGACCACGGACTTGGAAGATCAGGGGACATAACGCAGGGTATCCGGCCGCATGTCGCTCAGAAGATTCCACTGCTCGGCCTGTTTCGATCGATTCTCACGAAGCCAGCGGCGCTCGGCGTCGTTCAACTCTCTGCAGAACGAATCCTCTTTCGCGAGTTTGCTATCCGCGAGCGTCTGCTCGAGCGCCTGGAGTTCTTGTTTTCCGGCCGCTTCTTTCGCGAGAGTCACCACGAAACCGAGACGATTCTGAAGATTTCGCGCGCGGGATTCGCGAACCAACCAGTGAGCGGACATTCCCGGAAATTGGACAACCACCCACGGAAGGCCTTCCGCGGTGCGAGCTTCGAGATGGCGGTGTGCCAAAGCCGATAGCAAGAATGGGGCAGGGTTCACTCTTCTGCGGCGCGTCTGGAGATGAGCGAAGCCTGGATAACCCAACGAGGCGAGTTCACGGGCCAGACTGTCAGAGGTCACATTTTCCCGGACGTGTCCGAGCGGCAGGACGGTCGGGGGCAAGTCATAGACACTCATCAACTTATGGGCGAGAGCGGCCGGACTTCTTCGGCCGCTTTCGAGCATGGAAAGATATGCCTGCGTGACGCCAAGACGGGCAGCCGCCTGCTGCTGATTCCAGTCGCGCTGAACTCTGGCAAATTTGAGCTGTTTCTCCATGGCATATTTATAACAAGGCTTGTTATAATTGTCAAGATGATCTGACACCAGAAACAGCGCTCTCTTTAGGCTTCGATATACCAGGGGACATTGATCAGCACGATGCGCTTGCTGCCGTGCAGGAGCAGGAATGCCTTCAGGAGTTCCGCGCGCTGATTGTGCAGAGGGTAGTGATACCAGTGCTTCTCGACCAGTTCCGGCACGATCACGGCGATCTGGCAGTTGGGATTTTCTCTCTCGATTTGCAGGACGTAATTAAGAATCGGCGCGAGGATTAGTCGGTACGGCGACGGGAGGGTAATGAGTTGTGGCGGCGTGCGGCCCGCCTGTTCCAACGGCGCTCCCACGACTCTGGCCCACTGCTCGCGAAGGTCATTCGTCTCGTCCTCTGCAGCGACGTGCACGGCGCGGATATCCGAGCAGAGCGTTAGCGCAAATTGCAGCGCTCTTTGGGCGATTTTTCCCCAGTCTTGTATGGGGACAACCACGATGAGAGGTCCAAGGGTCCCGACCTCCAACGGAGCGGAACTGGACGTTTCGGCGGCCACCGCGCGGTAATGACTCCGCACCCATAGCATCGAGGATACAAGGGCGGCGATCAGGAGCGCGCTGACCCAAGCTCCTGACGTGAATTTCGCGACGAGCACGACGACGAGAGTGATTCCGGTAGCCACGGCTCCCAGGCCGTTGACGA
>PMUS01000099.1:39794-163956 GCA_003166795.1 Acidobacteriota bacterium
AGGCGCCGCCCGCGAAACCCCAGCGAGTGGGGCAGGAAATGATTTTGCGCGACGGCTCTGCAGAGGCGCGGGAAATCGGCAAAGGCCGTGTTCGCCGAGAGCGAGAGTATGACCAGGACGGAGACGATAGTTACGTAGTAGAACCACCCCCGCCCAACCACGGCTGCGACCAGCATGGAGAGCACGCTCTGGTATCCAGGCCGCCCCGGATCGGTTGCGGCTATGCCATATGCGCGAATCAAGAAAGCGATGCCTGCGAGCATCACGATCAGCAATCCGATGATTACAGTCAAGGTGCGCTGCGCGTTGCGCACAGTGGGCTCGCGAAACGCCTTGACACCGTTGCTGACCGCCTCAACGCCGGTCATCGCCGTGCAACCGTTCGAGAAAACTTGCAGCAGCAGCCACATGCTCGCGACAGCGACGGCAGCGCTCGGCGGCACGGGGGGCGCAACGACGGGTATCGGATGCCCGCCAGCAAGAACCGTCTTGAACGTGCCAATCGCAATCGCGGCAAGCAAAGTGCCGACGAACAGGTAAGTGGGAACCATAAAAAAGATTCCGGCCTCGCGCAGCCCGCGCAGATTCACGATGGTGATGACCACGAGGATACCGAGGCAAATTAAAACCGTGTGCGGCTGGAGACTCGGAATTGCGGAAACGAGCGCGCCAACTCCGGCGGAGATGCCCACGGCCACGACAAGAATGTAGTCAATCATCAGCGCCGCGGCGGCAAGCAGCCCCGGAAATGTTCCCAGATTTTCCGACGCAACGGTGTAGGACCCACCGCCGCCCGGGTAGGCCGCAATCGTCTGACGATAGGAGAAGTAAACAATGGTCAGAAGCACGATGATGCTCGCGCTCACGGGCACGATATAAGCGATTCCCAGCGCTCCCAGCGGAATCAGGAGAGTAAGAGCGGCCTCGGGCCCGTACGCCGCGGAGCTTAGGGCGTCCAGACCAAAAATGGGGATCCCGGAGTAGGTGCCGATTTGTTCGGCACGCTCATCCGACGTGGCGAGCGGTTTCCCGAGCAGGATATCCAGAACGGACACAATCCCCTCCCGATTCGTTACGATGGACGCATAGGGTAATTCGGAAGACGGTCAATTGGAACCGTAAAGCGCTGCCTCCGCCGGAAATGCGGAATGTTTGTCAGTCTGTAATTTCAGGTTCTTGGCGAGGCGGGTGGGCGGACGAGGCCCGCGCGCGGGAATGCGCGTTGACTTGCGGCAGGCCGCGGCCTAGCATGGCGCGCACGGGAGGTACGCTTGGACTCACCCAGCAGTCCGAGAGTGCGTCGAATACTGTCGAGCGCGGTGATCCTGGCCGCGATCCTGGTTCTATCGTTGATGGGCGTTCACCCCCCGGCGCCAAGGCCGTCGAGCGCACCAGCGACCGAGTTTTCGGCATCGCGCGCGCTGGATACCCTCCACCGAGTTCTAAAGGAAGACACACCCCATCCCATCGGTAGCGCGGCGAACGATGCTGTGCGCGGACGAATCGTGGACGAGCTGACCAGGCTCGGCTATCAACCCCAAGTGCAGACGGCATTCGACTGCGGCCAGTACGTAAATTGCGCGACCGTGAACAATGTGGTCGCGCAGCTCGACGGAACAGAGGGCGGCCCGGATTCAAGCGGTGCCGTGCTGCTCGCGGCGCACTACGATTCGGTTCCGGCCGGCCCGGGCGATTCCGACGACGGCACCGGCGTCGCTGCGGTATTGGAGATTGCGCGCGCCCTCAAGTCGCTTCCTGCGCCGAGGCACGCGATTGTCTTGCTGATAGACGACGGAGAAGAAGCAGGACTGCTCGGAGCGCACGCATTCGTTGACTTCAACCCGCTCGCGAAGGACGTGCGCGCGGCGGTGAATCTCGAAGCGCGCGGCACGTCCGGCCCGAGCCTGATGTTCGAAACCGGCAGCGCGAACGACTGGGTCGTCCGGCTATACGCGCGGCACGCCGCTCATCCCGCGGCTACTTCGATCTTTTACACGGTTTACCAACAGCTCCCGAACGATACGGACTTCACGGTCTTCAAAGCCGCGGGTTATCAGGGACTCAATTTCGCGTACGTCGGCGACGTGGTGCATTACCACACGCCGCTGGACAATTCCGCCAACGTGAGTCTCGCAAGCCTGCAGCATCATGGCGAAAACGCTTTGCCCGCCATCGTCGCGCTCGCGAATTCCGATCTTGCGAACCCGCCACAGCGGGAAGCAGTCTATTTTGATCTATTCGGGCGCTGGCTCATCCAGTGGCAGGCGCGGCGGACGCTGGGATTCGCGCTGGCCGCCGCGATTCTGTTGGTGCTGCAAATCGGCTGGCTGATTCGAAACAACCGCCTGACGCTGCGCGAGTTTCTATTGGGGATGATTAACTGGCCGGTGAGCATGATCGTAACGGGCTTGCTGGCGTTCATCGTGGTGCGGCTGGTTCATCTGGCCGGCGGGACGCCCGTGAAATGGATTGCGTATCCGCTGCCGATCGAGGTTGCGTTCTGGTCGCTGGCCGTAGCGGTGGTGACGACACACGCCATCCTGTTCGCGCGGCGCGCCGGATTCTGGGGGCTGTGGGCCGGAGCGTGGACGTGGTGGGCTCTGCTGGCGGTCGTGATTTCCTGGCAGACGCCCGGGCTCAGCTACATCGTGCTGGTACCGGCGGGCGTGGCCGCGCTTGCAGGATTGCCGGCGACGCTGCGTCGCAGCGAAAGCTTCGACGCCGCGGCCGTGGCGGCTATTCTGCCTCTCGCGGCGGTTGGAATCGTCGCGTTTGAACCGGCGTTACTTCTGTACAGCGGGCTCGGCAACGACATCCTGGTTGTGATCGCTCTCGTAATCGGATTGATCTGCACGCCGCTCGCACCGCTTTGCGCAGATTTGCGCGGAGTGCCGGGCTTGCGAGGATTGGCCATTCCATGGATTCCAATTCTGCTGACGGGGCTTGCCCTGTTCGCGGCAGTCGTGGTGCCAGCCTTTTCCGCGAAAGCGCCGGAGCGCTTGAATTTTGAATTCTCCCAGGACGCCGACACGGGAAACGCGCAATGGATCGTAGAGCCCGAGTCCGGCCGCCTGCCGGAGGCGATCCGGCTGGCGGCGGCCTTCCGCGCCGTCCAGCGCGGCGCATTCCCGTGGGACACGAGAGCCGCGTTCGTGTCTGACGCGCCGCACCTGGATCTGGCGCCGCCGACTTTCACGATACTGGAATCGTCGCAAGGGGATGGCCGGCGAAACTACCGAACCCTGCTGCGCTCCGAGCGCGGTGCGCCGTTTGCCGCGCTGTTGTTTCCGCCGGACACGGGTGTTGAGAACGTACGGATGGCAGGACAGCCATTGCCACCGGCCACCGAGGGGACCCGGAGCCTCTTCAACGGCTGGGTAGCATACGCCTGCCCGGCGATGCCCGCGAGCGGCGTCGAAGTCAGTTTTTCGGTACCGCTGGGAAAAACCGTGGAAGTCTCCGCGGCCGATCAGAGCTACGGTTTGCCGCCCGAAGGAAGTTTTCTGCTGAATTCGCGACCGCTCACGGCGACTCCCTCGCAGAATGGCGATGTCACTATCGTCACACGCCGCGTGCAGCTCCTGCCATAGTCGGAAAACTTAACGCAGAGGCCCTAGAGTGCGGATCACACCGACGACACACAAATATAATGACGCACGGTTCACGCCGAGTTGCCGCGCGATCTCCCGGAAATTCGATATGATGTTAATTGGGAAGGGCGCTCGCAGGGATGAGTGACGCTGGAAATCTGCCGGCCGTATCCTGGTGGAAGACGCCGCTCCGCTGGTGGGCGCTGCATTTCGCGCAGCGCCAGGAGCGAGTGCTGCTGGTCTTGAGCATTCTGATTGGCGCGCTGACGGGTCTTTCGGTTGTAGCTTTCATTTTACTTACAGAACGGCTGGGCATGCGCCTGTACCCCGTGGGTAGCGCGGCTTGGCGGCGAGTGCTGATTCCGGTGGCCGGCTCGCTGGGCATGGGCTACTTGCTGTTCCGCTATTTTCCTGACGCGCGGGGCAGTGGCGTGCCGCAGACAAAAGCGGCGCTTTATGCGCGCGACGGCGTCATCACGTTCAAGACGATCGTCGGGAAGTTCTTCTGCACCGCCGCCACGCTTGCCAGCGGCATCCCGCTGGGACGCGAGGGACCTTCCGTACAAGTTGGCGCCGGCATCGCTTCGGTGCTGGGGCGCCGGCTGGGATTGCGCCCGGAGAACGTGAAGGCGCTTATTCCCGTGGGCGCGGCGGCCGCGATCGCCGCCGCATTTAATACTCCGCTCGCTGCCGTGGTGTTTGCGCTTGAGGAAATCGTGGGCGATCTCAACGCGCCGGTGTTGGGTTCCGTCGTGCTGGCGTCCGCGACCTCCTGGCTGGTTCTGAAACTGTGTCTCGGCAACAATCCTCTATTTGAGGTGCCGCAATACCAACTGGTTCACCCGGTCGAATTTTTGATTTACGCCGTGCTGGGGGTTGTCGGCGGGTTCGTGTCCGTGGTGTTTACAAGGATGCTGCTTGTGATGCGCGAGCGCTTTCGGCTGTTTCCGCCGTGGACGCGCTGGTTCCAGCCCGCCGCGGGAGGCCTGGTGGCCGGATTGATTGCATGGCGCGTGCCGCAGGTGTTGGGCGTGGGATATGGGTACGTGGGCGACGTACTCAACAACAAAATGGCGCTCGAACTCATGGCCATGCTGGTTGTGTTCAAACTTGTGGCTGTGACGACCAGCTATGCCTCGGGCAACGCAGGCGGAATTTTTGGCCCGAGCCTGTTCATTGGCGCGATGCTGGGAGGCACGCTCGGAAGCGCGGCGCACCATCTGTGGCCGGCGTACACGGCGGCTCCGGGAGCCTATGCGCTGGTAGGCATGGGCACTTTGTTCGCGGGAATTTTGCGCGCCCCGATGACGTCCGTGCTGATGATCTTCGAAACGACGCACGACTACGCCGTGATCGTCCCGCTGATGATTTCCAATATGGTGAGCTTTTTCATTTCTTCGAAACTGCAGCCGGAACCAATCTACGAGGCGCTGGCGATTCAAGATGGCATCCACTTGCCCAGCGAGGGAGCGCGCCGCCGGTATGGCCGGCGACAAGTGGCTCTGGTGATGCGCGCCGCCAACGATCTGCTGGCAGCACAGACGACCGTGCAGGAAGCTTTCGAAACGAAGAAGGGCAGCCAATGGCACGCGTGGCCCGTGACAGACGAAACCGGCATCGTGGGCGTCGTCAGCCGAGCACAGATCGAACAGGCTGTGGCGAAAGGCGAAGCGAAAAAGCCATTGCGAAATTTCCTCGATAAGCGCGAGTTTCCGCACGTCCACGCGGACCATCCACTCCACGTGGCGCTCGAACGCATGGGCGCGGCGAAATTGGATCTCTTGCCGGTCGTGAGCCGCGCGAACATTCATTATTTGCTGGGGATCGTCGTCTTGCCCGACGTGCTTCATGCGTTTGGCGTCGAGCAGCGTGATTCGCCCGAGCACAAGGTTTGAGGACTCTTGAGAGAACGGCAGCGATTTTCTATTTGAGGATCTTGAGCAGGCTGCTGTAATCGTCCGTCCAGAGCGCCCTGTAATTTGATGGCGCGAGGATTGTTCCCGCCTGTTCGATCCGGGGCTGGCCCAAGAATCCGGCTCGGCTGCCCACCAGAATCCACGACGCGGCGTAGACACCCTTCTGATGATCGTCCAGATTGCTGATCATCACCGCTTCCTTATCGAACCAGGTCGCAGCTGCCGCCACGACCGGCTCGAGGTCCAGATATTTATTCGAAATGTGCACGGCGAGCACTCCATCAGTTTTCAGATGGCGGAAATATAGATCGAACGCCTGGCGGGTGAGCAGGTGAACGGGGATCGAATCTCCGGAGAATGCATCCACGGCGAGAATGTCGAACGCTTGCGGAGACTGGCGTTCGAGTGACAACCGCGCGTCGCCCAGCACGATGTCAATATTCGCCTGGGAGTCTCGCAGAAATGTGAATTCTTGATTTGCGATTTGGACGTCGAGCGAATTGATCTCGTAGAACGAGTAATGGTCCCCCGGCTGCCCGTACGACGCGATCGTGCCTGCTCCAAGACCAATTATGCCCATTCGCAGAGCGCCATTTTCCTGGGCGGCTTTCAGCGCCACGCCAATTCCGGAGTCCGGCCCGTAATACGTCGTCGGCCAGCGGCGACGGCTCGCCGCCAGGAATTGCAGGCCATGATCGATCGTGCCATTCAACAATCTGCGGTAACGCGCGTCGTCGTCCGGCAACTGCACGGCGTTCTCCTTGACGAGGACTACGTTGGGCACGATTCCGTCTATCACCCGCAGCACGCCATAGAAATTCCGGACCGCGAGCCGCGCCTCCGCAGACTGCTCCCTGGCGGTGGTGAAAAGGCTGGCAATCAGCGCGACGACAAGGGCGATCAGGACCAGCCAGGAGGGCTGCCAGCGCGTAATGCGAAATTCACTTTGCGGATCGCGGTAATTGACGACCAGGACCAGAATCGCGCAGATTCCCATGGCAACCTGCAGCTCGTAGTATCCGGAGAACAGGCGCGGAGCCACGAGCGCGACGAACACGGCTCCGGCGGCGCCGCCCACGGAGCACATCAGGTAAAACGTCGTCAGGTGCGCCGGATCAGGCTTCAACCGGGCCAGCTCGCCATGGCAGAACATGCAACATACGAAAAGGCCGCAGCAGAAAAGAGGAATCAGAACCTTGATGGGAAGCCCGGTGAAGGATGGAGCCAGAGCGTAAGCCATGCCCCCGAGCATCACGCCGAGCAGACGCAAGAAAAGGCCGCGGCGGTACCAGCCGCGGGCGTCGAAACACAAGATAAAGCTGAGCAGATAGAGACTGAGCGGCAGGACCCACAGAAACGGAACCGACGCCACGTTTTGAGTAATGTGGTTCGTGACGGCCAACAGGAGCGCCGAAGCGCAGGCGGCCAGCGCAACCCACAGCAGTTGCAGCTTCCAATCGGGCCGGGGAGTAGTTTCCGGGTTTGCGCGGGTGACCGCTTCGCCGCGAGAAAGAAAACCTATCGCGGCGCACAAGAGCGCGACTCCCGCGTATGCCACGGACCATCCGACCGCTTGATGGGAACTGGAAAACATTGGCTCGATCAGGATGGGATAGCTCAGCAACGCCAGCATCGAGCCGGCGTTGGATAGCGCGTAGAAACGGTACGGCGCAGCGCCCGCGCGTGTTTTCGTGTACCACGCCTGCAAAAGCGGGCTGGTTGCGGACAACAAAAAGTAGGGCAATCCCACCGCGACGCCGAGGAGCAGAAGAATATGAACCACGGGCGCAGCGGGGTCCGACGGCTTCCACGAGGCTTTGGGCAGAATCGGCAGCGCCAGAAAACTGGCGGCGAGTATCGCCGCATGAATTCGGCCCTGCGTTCGTGGCTGAAATCTTCCGGACAAAAGATGCGCGTAGAAATATCCGAGCAACAGCACGAGCTGGAAAAACAGCAGGCAGACGATCCAAACCGCCGCGCCGCCTCCAAACCACGGCAGGATGATCTTGGCGATGAGCGGCTGCACTTGAAACAGGAGGAACGCGCTCGAAAAAATCGCGACGCCGTAAAGCAACGTCGAAGGGCCGCGGGAAACCGAACTGGCACTCATGAGCGCCGGTAGGATAGCCCCAAAAGCTACGGACTTGCCACAGAGGACACAGAGAAGGCCCAGAGAGCACGGAGAAAACCTTAAGGCTCATGGCAGAGAACGCAGGGATGTCGCGGAGGAGGGTTTGCTGCCGGGCGAAGCGTCGGATACAATAATCGTTTTGCGCGTGGCACAAATATGATCCAGATACGCCTCCACAATACGCTGACCAACGACCTGCAGCCGCTCGACCCGGTTCACCCGGGTGAAGTGCGCATTTACACGTGCGGGCCGACCGTCTACGCCTCCGCGCATATCGGAAACTTTCGCACGTTCATGTTCCAGGACGTGCTGCGGCGATTCCTGAAATCGCAGGGCCTGCGCGTGATGCAGGTGATGAACGTCACCGACGTGGACGACCGTATCATCCAGTCGGCGGCCGCCGCCGGAATCGGCATTCGCGAATACACCGACAAATACATCCGCGGGTTCCTCGAGGATATTGACGCACTGCATATCCAAATGCCCGAGGAGCTGGTCCGCGCGACAGATCACATCGAAGACATGGTCGCGTTGATCGAGAAGCTGCAGGAAAAGGGTTTTACTTACAAGAGCGAAGGCTCCATCTATTTCCGAATCTCGAAGTTCCCCGCTTACGGAAAGCTTTCCAAAATCGACGTGGCCGGAATGCAGGCCGGCGCGCGCGTGGACATGGATCAGTACGAAAAAGACGACGCGCGTGATTTCGCAATGTGGAAGGCGCCGAAACCGGGCGAGCATTTCTGGGAAACGCGTATCGGGCCGGGGCGTCCCGGCTGGCACATTGAATGCTCGGCGATGGCCATGAAGTATCTCGGCGATACGCTCGATATCCACACCGGCGGAGTGGATCTCGCCTTCCCGCACCACGAAAACGAAATCGCCCAGAGCGAAGGGGCCACGGGGAAAACCTTCGTCCGGACGTGGCTGCACGCGGAACACCTGATTATCGAAGGGCAGAAGATGTCGAAATCTCTCGGCAATTTCTATACGCTGCGCGATCTTTTCGCGCGCGGCCACAAACCCTCCACGATTCGTTTTCTGCTGCTCTCCGTTCCCTATCGCCGCCAGCTCAATTTCACGGAGGAAGGCATCGTGCAGGCGAGGAACTCGACCGAGCGGCTGCGGAATTTCGTGACGCGGCTGAGGACCGCGCAGTTTCCTCCCGGCTCGAACCCGGAAACGGAAAAACGCATCGCCCAAGCGGAGAACGATTTCGACGCGGGTCTCGCGGACGACATCAATACGGCCATGGCGCTGGCGGCGATTTTCGATCTGGTGCGCGACGTCAATACGGCGATGGATCGGGGCGCGTTTCTGCAGCAGGACGCGCCACGCGCCGTGGCCGCGATGGAAAAATTCGACGCCGTCCTGGCGCTGCTCGAGGACGACGACGATGACAAGCTCGCCAAGCTCGGCTTCTCGCCGGAGAAAGCGCGGATGCCGGCTGCGGAAGTGGACGCGCTGATCGAAGAGCGCCAGGCGGCCAAGAAGCGGCGCGACTTCAAACGCGCCGATGAGATACGGCAGAATCTCGCGGATTCTGGTATTCTGTTGGAAGATGCCAAGGACGGAAGCGTCCGTTGGAAGTACAAATGAACTTTTCCTCAAAACACGCGCATTTGCTTCATAGCCAGCCTTCTCTGGACCGGCCGAATCTTTTCGGCGCAGCCTAATTTCCATTCCTCTTAAGGATTTGCCCGGCACGCATCGGCGGTAACCGCTCCGCGCACGGGACCAGTCTAATTTCGGAGGAACACATGCAAGTCGCTGAGAAGAAACGGAAACTGCCCCATCTCGTAACCGCCCTTCCCGGCCCCAAAGCGAAGGAGATCGTCCAGCGCGACCACGATGTGGTCTCGCCTTCCTACACGCGCGATTACCCGCTGGTCGCAAAGACGGGCCGCGGCGCCGTGGTGGAGGATGTGGACGGAAATACCTTTCTCGATTTCGCGGCCGGAATCGCCGTCGTTGCCACCGGGCATTGCCATCCGCAAGTGGTCGCCGCCATCCAGAAGCAGGCGGCTGAGCTGATCCACATGTCCTGCACCGATTTTTATTACGAGGGCATGGTCGAGCTCGCCGAAAAGCTGGCAGCGATCGCGCCGGGCAAGAGCGCGAAGCGCGTCTATTTCGGAAATTCGGGCGCGGAGGCCGTGGAAGCCGCGATGAAGCTCGCGCGGTATCATACGAAGCGCGACAAGTTCATCGCGTTTCACGGCTGCTTTCATGGCCGCACGTTCGGCGCGCTATCGCTGACTGCGAGCAAGGCCGTGCAGCGAAAACATTTCGGGTCATTGCTTGCGGGAGTTTTTCACGCGCCCTACCCAAACACATATCGCGGGGCCTACGGCGTGCGTCCAGAAAATGCGTCAGCCGATGCGCTAGCCTACATCGAGAACGAACTCTTTAAGCGCCTCTGCGATCCATCCGATGTGGCGGCGATCTTTATCGAGCCGGTTCAGGGCGAAGGCGGATATCTGCCGGCTCCGGCGGAATTTCTGCAGGGACTCGAGCGCCTCTGCCGCAAGCACGGCATCCTGCTCGTTGCCGACGAAGTGCAGTCGGGGATGGGCCGCACGGGAAAATGGTGGGCTGTGGATCACGCGGGAATCGAGCCGGACATCATTTGCACGGCGAAGGGAATTGCCTCGGGAATGCCGCTTTGCGCCGTGATTGCGAAAGCGGATGTGATGGATTGGAAACCCGGCGCGCACGCCTCCACATTTGGTGGCAATCCCGTCTGTATTGCCGCGTCGCTTGCGACCATCGCCGTACTGGAGGAGACTGCCATCGCGAACTGCGCTGCCATGGGCGAATTTATCTCCCGCCAGACCGCTGGATGGCGCGAGAGGCACAAAAGCGTGGGCGACATTCGTGGCAAGGGTCTGATGATCGGAATTGAATTCGTGCGCGATCAAAAGACGAAAGAAAAGGCTCCTGGAATCCGCGACCATGTGATCGAGTCTGCGTACAAGAAGGGACTCCTGTTGCTTGGCGCCGGAGAAAACTCCCTGCGGCTCGCTCCTCCACTGGTGATTGACGAGGAGCAGGCCGATTTTGCCGTGCGCACCATTGATGAATGCATCAGCGAGGCCGAGCGGTCGCTTTAGTTCTAGCCCGGGCGGGTCGAGCGGACTCGCCCTCGCGTATTGCCGGTTCATTCGCCCGTGGGAACGCAAATGTTCGCGCGCTTCATTTTCGCCGTCGTGGACTTCGCCGCCCGCAAGGGCCTCGCCGAGGCCCGCGTCACGGACTCCACCGCGTCCTCCCCCAAGCAACACGCGCGCCGCACCGGCGTTCGAGGTGAAACGTATGCCTATTGGTATCTTCGCCGCCACGGCTACGTGCTCGTCGCGCGGAATTACACCTCGCCGGGACTCAAGGGCGAGCTCGACATGGTTGGCTACGACGGGCCGGTCCTTGCGTTCGTGGAGGTGAAGACGCGCGCGGTGAGCGAGCGCGAGCAGCCAACGCCCGAAGAAGCGGTGAACGCGGATAAACGCCGCTTCATCGCGCGCATGGCGCGACAGTTTCTTCGCACGCGGCGTGCTGAGGCCGTCCCCTACCGCTTTGACGTCCTCGCCATCGAAACCCGTGCGGGCGCGCGTCCCGCAGTGCGCCTCCACAAGGGCGCGTTCGTTCCTGAAGCAACCTGACTAACACCGATCCTTCCGCGCGTGTGTGCCGTAGTAAAATGTTTGCCCACGGACTGCGTTTGGCCCATGATGGACCGCGCGAAATTGAGGAGGCAAGGTTGCCGGAGCTTCGCAGAGACCCGATCACTGGCCGGTGGGTCATTATTTCCTCGGACCGGAACAGGCGCCCGTCGGATTTTGTGCGGGAAAGCGTTCAGATCAAAGGGATCGGGATATGTCCCTTCTGCCCGGGGAATGAAGGAAAGACACCGCCGGAAGTGCTTGCCTATGGACGCAACAGCAGCGGGAAGGACACCCCCGGGTGGTCGCTGCGCGTGGTGCCCAATAAGTTTCCGGGGCTGGGCATCGAAGGCGACTTGGACCGCGTGGGCGAAGGCATCTTCGACCGCATGAACGGCGTGGGCGCGCACGAAGTGATCGTGGAAACGCCCGACCATCAGCTCACGCTTGCATCCATGCCGGTGAGAGCGCTCGAGGAAACTCTGTGGGCGTATCGCGACCGCATGCTCGATCTCAAGAATGACCGCCGCTTCCGCTACATCCTGCTTTTCAAAAACCACGGAGAGCCGGCCGGCGCATCGCTGGAGCACACGCACTCGCAGTTGATCGCGCTGCCGATCGTGCCCAAGCGCGTGCGCGAGGAAGTGGACAACTCAAAACACTATTACGACGAAAAAGAGCGCTGCATTTTCTGCGACATGATCCGCCAGGAAATTGAAACTGAGTCGCGCGTGATCCTGAATGACGATTACTTCATCGCGCTCGCACCCTACGCGCCGCGTTTCCCGTTCGAAACGTGGATCCTGCCGCGGCAGCACAGCTCGGCCTTCGAACACATGCCCACGCCGCACTATGGCGCGCTCGCGAGAGTACTGCGTAATTTTCTGGGGCGGCTCGACGCCGCGCTCGCTTTCCCCTCTTACAACTTCGTCGTGCACACCTCGCCCATCGGCGAGGAAACGAACGACCACTACCACTGGCACATCGAGATGATGCCCAAGCTGAGCAAGGTGGCGGGATTCGAATGGGGCACGGGCTTCTACATCAATCCCACGCCGCCTGAGGAAGCCGCGCGGTTTTTGCGTGAAGCGACGCCGCGGTAACAACTCGATAAGAAATCCATTCCTACGATTGTTTCAGTTTCTTCCTTGCGGAATAGAACAACGTTGCAGCGAGCGCGACAAATAGCAGCACGCCGAACCATGGCGCCTGCTGTAGGTGCGGCATGAACCTTTCGCCAAGCGCCGAAAAAAACGTCGGGGACCATGGAAGATGCAGCGCTCGCGCGAGCGAGTGCGGCACGTGACTGCTCAATTCAGGGTCCTGGAGGAGGTTGATGATGATGGCGAGCAATCCAAAAACACCTCCGGCGGCGATTAAACCGCTCGAATAGAGCGAGCCAGGACTTACCTCACTTTCGACGCCGGCTTCCTTTTCACGGCCCTGCTCGGCCGCCCACCGAACTATACCTCCGGCGAACATCGCCATCGTCGTCCCGATGGAAATGTAAGAGCCGACGGCGAACGGCAGCGAACGCACTCCGAGAATCTCGATCGCAATTACCAGGAAAACTCCGAGGAATACAAGCCGCCAAGGCAGCCGGCGATTCAGGATGCCGCTGATGACCGTGGCCATCAACCGCGCCTGAGGCGCAGCGGCGCGGGCGCTCCCGATTCCCTGCTCCCATTGAATTTCAATCTGCCGCGAGTCCGGGTCGTAGAGATACTTGCCGTCGGGTATCACGCCCGAGCCGATGGCGTTGACGAGCACGTAGGTTTTTCCATCGTGCACGTAGTTGCTGTCCTGCCGCTCGACGCCGACCGGGAGATTGTTGACATCCAGAGGCATCTGAATCGGCTTGTACTGCGCGAGGCCAACGTTCATCAGGATCAGCGTACCGCCAATGGCAAGCGACGAGACCAACACGCCAATGACCAGCGCGATTTGTTGTTTCGCCGGCGTGGCGCCAACCAGAAATCCGGTCTTCAAGTCCTGCGATGTGGCGCCGGCAATCGCCGCCGCGATGCAAACCACGCCGCCGATGGTTAGCGCGAGAATGGCGTAAGAGCTAGCGGTCCAGTGCGCGACCAGGAACATCGCGCATGTGGCCATCAACGTGGCGATCGTCATGCCGCTGATCGGGTTCGAGGAGTTGCCGATCAGTCCGCTGATGCGCGAGGCGACAGTCACGAACAGGAAGCCGAAGACGACAATGAAAAGCGACGCGAGCAAATTCGCGAAGATGCCTGTCTGCGCCCCCGGTACAGGCTTGAACGTCAGAAACGCCCAGATCATCAGGAGGATCAGAATCGAACCGCCGGTGACGACCTTCATCGAAAGATCGCGCTCCGTGCGGCTCGCGACGGGCATGGATTCCTGCTTCGCGCGGACGTCCTTAAGGCCGGCGCTCAACGCCGCAAAAATCGTAGGCAGCGTTTTGATCAGCGTGATCAGACCCGAGCACGCCACGGCCCCGGCACCCATGGGGCGAATGTACGTCGCCCAAAGCTGATCGGGAGACATCTGCGGGATCGGAATGGTGCTGGGGTAGAGTGCGACGTTGGGCGCGAGCGAGCCGAAGAAGCGCATCGCCGGCATCATCACGAGCCAGGAAATCACGCCTCCCGCAAACAAGAATCCCGCCACACGCGGTCCGATAATGTAGCCGACACCCAGATATTCAGAGGTAATCGTGCAGCGCATGGACGCGCCCGGCAACCATTTCGGCTGGTAGTCCGGTTGGCTAGGCCAGAGCCCCAGCGTGTTCATGCAGAAGGTGTACGCGCCGCCCAGCCCGAGGCCCCAAAAAACGCGCCCGGCAAAGGATCCGCCGCGCTCTCCGGCCACAAGCACGTCGGCGCAAGCCGTGCCCTCGGGAAAAGTGAGATTGCCGTGCTCCTTCACGATCAGCTGGCGGCGGAGCGGAATCATGAACAGCACGCCCAGCGTTCCGCCGAGCAGCGCCAGGTAGAAAATGCGCCAGTACTCTGTGTTGAGCGAGTATCCGAGGAAAATCAGGGCGGGCATGGTGAAGATGACGCCCGCGGCGGCCGATTCGCCGGCCGAGCCCGTCGTCTGCACGATGTTGTTTTCGAGAATTGTCGAGCGCCCGAACGCGCGGAGGATGCTGATGGAAAGGACGGCGATCGGGATGGAAGCGGAAACGGTCAGGCCCGCGCGCAGGCCCACATATACGGAAACCGCGCCGAATAAAATCCCGAAGAGCGAGCCCAATACAATCGCGCGAAGGCTGAATTCGCGGACGCTTTCTTCCGAGTCAACATATGGGCGGAATTCGCCCGGCGGTGCGGTCGAACTCCAGGGCTTCGTGGCCACGCTTTGCCTCCCTTGCCATATTGCCGAACGCCGGTGCGAACATACGCCGGATAGGGCGCAACAGAGCGGGCAAGTTAGCATCACGCGCGCGTACAGGCAAGGCGCAATCGGGTGGGCCGGCCTGTGTTTCGGCCAGGAACCAGGGCGTCGCATTAAACGAGGAGAGCGGTCGTGGCGAAGACATGGCGCTCCGGCAGCTTCTGATCTATGCCAAGTTACCCTTACGACTCCATCAGCCGGGTCAATTGACAGGAGGCGGCGCTTCGGGATAGCGTTGGACACACGTCACTACCTACAAACTAGGCGAAAGGCAGGCGCGGGAAGCGGTCCCGGCCGCGGAGCTGCCTGCAACAGCGAAAACGCGAGGAGGCTCGCATGAATCGAACACGCACAACCATGTATGCCGTCGCCATTCTCATCGTGGTGTTTGCGGCCTTTCCGCGCGTCTCGCGAGCGGACGACTGGCTCCCGATTCCACCTGAAGACCTTGCCCTGAAGGACAATCCGAAGCAGCCCGGCGCGGATGCGATGGTGCTCTATCGGGAGGTCAACGAGGATGCCAAACAGGCTTCCGTCAACAATTACATTCGCATCAAGATTTTTTCGCAAGTCGGCGTGAAGTCTCAGGCCGATATCGAACTCCCGTACAACAAGGTCACTGAAACGATCCAGGCGGTCCGTGGCCGTACGATTCGCCCCGACGGCAGCATCGCGGAATTCGACGGAAGGACATACGACAAGGAAATCGTGAAGGCTGGCGGGATCAAATATCTAGCGAAGACTTTCACCATGCCTGATGTGCAGCCGGGCTGCATCATCGAATACCGCTATCGGGACCAGTACGACGATAAGTTTGCATGGAGCCTTGGATGGACGGTGCAATACGATTTGTACACGCGTTTGGCACGTTTCTCAATTAAACCGGACGACTCCTCCTACTCGCCGCCGCTCTTTTCTCGCAGTTACGCCCTGCCGCCTGGCCTGGCTACTATCCAGAAGCAATCGAATCTATTTACGCTCGAAATCCACGATCTACCTGGAATCGAAGAGGAACAGCTGATGCCGCCGGTAGCGGCGCTCGAGGCGCAGGTGGAATTTTACTATCGCTCCCCGGGCGATCCGTCCAACGAGACGCCGGACCAATATTGGAAGCGAATAGGTAAGCAGTGGAACGGCGATGTGGATCATTTTGTGGACAAGAAAAAAGAGCTCGCTGCGGAAGTTTCGCAGGATGTGAGCGCCGCCGATTCTCCGGAAATAAAGCTGCGGAAACTCTACGCGCGCGTCCTTAAGATCAAGAACTTGGACATGGAGGACGAGAAATCGGAGAAGGAAACCAAGCACGAGGAGATCAAAGATAACAACAGCGCGGAAGACGTGCTCAAACATGGATACGGCCACAGCCTTGACATCAGTTTTTTGATGATAGGCCTCGCACGCGCGGCGGGATTCGAAGCCGCCGAGGTCCGAGTCGCACCGCTCACCGGAATGATTTTCATCCCGAGCAGGGAAGCAGCGTCGGATTTGAGCGCAGAACTCGTATGGATTCGCGCGGATAACAAGGAATACTACCTCGATCCCGCAGCTCGGTTCTATCCCTTTGGCGTGCTCCCCTGGTATGAAGCGGCGGCAAGTGGAATGCGCGTCAGCAAGGACGGGAGCGAAAAAATCATGACGCCCCCAGCTGCGACGGCAGATGCCACCATCGTGCGCCATGCCGACATCACAGTAGATAATGACATGGAGATTTCCGGAAAGATTCAAGTGGACTTTACCGGCCAGGAAGCTGCCACCCGCCGCTTCTACAATCGCAACGAAGATGACGCGGGTCGAAAAAAAATCCTCGGCGACGAAATCAAGGGATGGTTGACGGCCGATTCAACGTTTGAGGTTACCAGCATCACGAACTGGGACAATACGGATGATCCGCTTCACGTGGAAGGAGCGCTGAAAGTGCCGTCCCTTGCCACTGGGTCCGTGCAGCGAATGCTGATGCCTTTGGACCTGTTTCAAACAACCGAGGTCGGCTACTTCCAATCTCAGAAACGTACGAATGAAGTTGATTTTCCGTATCCGTACGAAAAGGTGGATGATCTGGTGATTCACATCCCGCTCGGATACAAGGTACAGGCCGTGCCGAATCCACAAAAAATCAGTCCCGGCCCGGTATCGTACGAAATCTCAGCCGCGCAACAATCGGATGGCGTCGAAGTGAAGCGCCAACTGATGGTCAGCGGAATACGTTACGCGAAAGAGTCTTATCCGGGCCTCCGCAATTTTTTCAGCGTGGTGAAATCGAATGACGATGCCCAGGTCATGCTGCAGGCGGGTAGGTAACGCCGGAATGATTCGGCGCATGGCTCTACTGGCGGTGGGCGCCGCTATGGCCGTGCTGTGGGCCGCTCCGCGCGCCGCGGCTGACTCGGCGCCGGATTGGCTTCGCGCAGCGGCCCGCGAGAAGCTTCCCGAGTACCCGCCCGATACCGTTGCGGTCGAACTTCTCGACGAGTTGCAAACGACCGTGCAGGATAACGGCTCGATCGATACCCGCCACCGCGTTGCGTATCGGTTGCTCCGCCCTGAAGCCAAGGACCAGTATGGCTTTGCGAGCGTGCAGTTCGACAATGAAACCAAGGTTACGTCTTTCAACGCCTGGACCATCACCATGGATGGCCACGAATTTGCGCTGAAGGACAAAGATTCGGCGGAAATAGGCCTGACGACTTACGAAGTATTCTCAGACGACAAAGCAAAGATCCAGAAGTTTACGGAGGCGAATCCAGGCAGCGTTGTCGGTTATGAATACGTCCAACGGAACCGCCCGTTTATCTTCGAGGATGATTGGACTTTTCAGGGCAGAATTCCGCTTCGTCACGGGCGCCTCATCTTGCAAATCCCGGCCGGATGGGATTTCACCGCGCGATGGTTTAATTACGCAGATCAAAAACCGCAGAATTCCGGAGGCAATCAATCTGTCTGGGAAGTGAACGACGTTGCCGCCGTGGAGACCGAGCCTGAAATGCCCCCTTGGATAGCGGTGGCCGGCTGGGTGGGTCTGAAGTATTTCCCCCGCGATCCGGCCATGCGCGCCAGAACAACCGGATCCTGGAGCGACTTGGGGCTTTGGTATGCCGGTCTCACGCAATCAAGTCGTACGGCCTCCCCGGAAATAAAGCAGAAGGTAGCCGAGCTGACGTCCGGGCTTTCGGACCCGGTCGCTAAAATGCGCGCGCTAACGGATTACATGCAGAAGAGGATTCGTTATGTCGCAATCGAATTCGGCATCGGCGGCTACCAACCTCATCCCGCGGCCGACGTGTTCACCCATCAGTACGGCGACTGCAAGGACAAGGCGACTCTTCTGAGCACGATGCTCCACGAAATCGGAATCGAGTCGTACTATGTGGTCGTGGATGCCGATCGCGGAATCGTCCGGTCGGACTATCCTTCGATGCACTTCGACCACGTGATCGTCGCAATCAGGCTGCCGGATGGCGTGGATGCATCTTCGCTTTACGCGGTTGTTAATGACCCGAAATTGGGAAGGTTGCTCTTTTTTGATCCGACCAACGAATATGTGCCTCTCGGCTATTTGCCTTGGTATCTCCAAAATAACGATGGGCTGGTGGTTACGAGCGGAGGTGGAGCGCTCGAATCGATGCCGCTCCTGCCGCCCGCGACTAATCGGTTGCTGCGAACGGCAAAGTTTAGTTTGAGTGGCGCTGGCGACCTTTCCGGGGAGGTTCACGAGGTCCAGTGGGGAGGGCCGGCGGCCCAACAACGCGAGGAGTTTCTCGAAGCTCAGCCTGCGAAGCGCGCCGAGGTCTTCGACAATTTTCTGGGTCGCTACCTAAACAACTTCACGCTGACGGGCGCCTCGCTCGGGAACCTCGATCAATATGAACTGAGCCTTGTACTCACCTACAAGTTTGTATCACCGGGATACGCGAACGCTTCGGGTGATTTGCTTTTCTTCCGGCCGCGTGTGCTGGGCGATCACTCGAGCAACCTCCTGCGCCTGTTCGCGGAACAGAAGCCGCGCAAGTACCCAATCGAGTTTAACGAGGCGACCATTCAGGACGACGTCTTCGACATCGCGCTGCCCGCGGGTTACGTGGTGGACGGGTTACCACCGCCCGTGCAGGTCGATTGCGAGTACGCGACATACCACAGCGAAACAAAAGTCGCGGACGGCGTGTTGCATTACAAGCGGAGCTTCCAAATTAATGAGGTTACGGTCCCCACCGAAAAGCTGCCCGAGATCAGGAATTTCCTGAAACAAGTCGCCGCCGACCAGAGCACGAGCGCGATTCTGCGACGCGCGACCCCCTGATCGCATCTGGCCCAATCATCCGTGGGAAAGTTGGATCAGGAACTTCAGGATTTTCCGCTGAGGCGTACGCGAACCAGGTCGCTGAGAACTTTCCCGTCCACGTTTTTTCCCTCGAGGCGCGCCCGGGCAGCCTTGACCACAGCGCCCATTTGCTTCAGCGAGTCGGCGCCCGATTCGGCGATGGCGTCCTCGACAGCGCCACGAATTTCGTTATCGCTGGGCGCGACGGGCAAATATTCCTCGATGATGGCGATTTCCTTCGTTTCCTTGTCGGCCAAATCCTTGCGGCCACCCCTCGTGAATTGATCGACCGATTCACGGCGCTGCTTGACGAGCGTCTGAAGCACCTGGAGGGATTCCAGATCGTCCAGCGCGCGCTTCTTCTCGATTTCCTTATATTTCAGCGCGCTTTTGACCATGCGCAGCACGCTCAGCCGCAGCTCATTCTTCTCCCTCATCGCCGCGGTCAAATCTTTTTCGATGCGTTCGATATAGCTCATGCTTGCGCTTCTCCCGGCGCAAAATAGTAGCACACGCGTTGCGAGCGGCGCGCGTAATTGACACGCGAGCGTGCGCCCGATACCCTTGTGGCCCATGAAAATTATCGTTGCGGACAAAATCAGCGAGCGCGGGATCGCGCTTCTTCGTGAAACAGGATGGGACGTGCTCCTGCCGGCGGCCGCGGCGCTTCCGAGCGAGCTCGCGGACGCCGATGCGTTGATTATTCGCAGCGCGACGAAGGCGACCGCCGCGCTGCTCGAAAAAGCGTCGAAGCTTCGCGTGATCGGCAGGGCGGGCGTGGGAGTGGACAACGTGGACGTGGAAGCCGCCACGAAACGCGGCGTTCTGGTGATGAACACACCGGGCGGAAACGCCGTCAGCGTTGCCGAGCACACCATTGCGCTGATGCTGGGCCTGGCGCGCGCCGTGCCGCAGGCCAATGCCTCGATTCAGGCAGGCCGCTGGGAGAAATCCGCGTTTTCGGGCACGGAGATGCGCGGAAAAACGCTGGGACTGGTGGGCCTGGGCCGCGTGGGCACCGAAGTCGCGCGGCGGGCTCGCGGACTCGAGATGAAAGTGGTCGCGTACGATCCGTTCGTGACGCCGGCAGCCGCGCGTGAAGTAGAAGTTGAGTTGCTTCCGCTGGATGAGGTTCTGCGCCAGTCGGATGTGGTTTCGCTGCATACATCGCTGAGCGGCTCGACCGAGAAGATGATTGATGCGACGGCGATCGCAAAGATGAAGAAGGGCGCCCGCCTGATCAATTGCGCGCGCGGCGAGTTAATTGACGAAGCCGCTCTCGCCGAAGCGCTGCGCTCGGGCCAGCTTGCCGGAGCGGCTGTGGACACATTCGCGACCGAGCCGCCGAAGAATTCTCCGCTCGTGGGTTTGCCAAATCTGATTGCGACGCCGCACATCGCCGGCTCCACGGCCGAAGCGCAGGAAGAAGTGGGCACGGCTATCGCGCTGCAGGTCCGCGATTATCTCGCCGAAGGAATCATTCGCAACGCCGTGAACATGCCGGCGCTCTCGCCGGACCAGTATCAGAGGCTGCGGCCCTACATGGCGTTGGGAGAGCGGCTGGGAGCGTTCGTGGCGCAGGCGGCGCCCCCGCGAAGCTTCAACCGCATTCGCATTCGGTACGCTGGTGAACCCGCGGAGCTGGGTACGCACATGATTCGCAGCGCCGTATTGGTCGGCGTCCTGAATGCCGTGGTTGATGACCAGGTGAATCTCGTGAATGCTCCTGCAGAGGCCGCAGCGCGAGGCATGCAAGTGGAAGAAACGACCCGGCGGCGCGAGCGCGGTTTCCCCAATACAATCGAAGTCGGAGTTCAGGACAGCGGCCACGAGTTCACTCTCGAGGGAACGGTTGGGCAGGATGGATCGCCCCGCATCGTTTCGCTGGATGGCATGGTCCTGGAAGCACCGCTGGAGGGCACGATGCTGCTCACGCGGAATGTTGACGTGCCGGGCGTGATCGGGAGAATCGGAACCGAGCTCGGCGCGCTCGGCGTGAATGTTGCAACGTTTGCTCTTGGCCGGCGCGCACCCGGCGGAGGCGGCGAGGCCCTGGCGCTGGTCGGCCTCGACGGCACCGTGGACGCGTCCGTGGTGCAGCACATTCGCGCACTGCCGTCCGTCACCGACGTGCGCCTCGTACGGCTTCCCGCTGCGCCGCAGGCTAACGCCGCACCTCGATAACGGATGAACGCGGCCTCAGATTTGCCCCCGGCCGCCGTCCACGTCAATTTCCACACCGGTGATATACGAAGCGTCCGAGGACGCCAGGAAAGCGACGGTTCCCGCGACTTCCTCCGAAGTTCCGATGCGTCGCATGGGAACACTGGCGATGAGGCTTTTCGTGATCTCGTCCAAAGCTTCCTTCGGCATTCCCGTGCGGCTCAAAATCGGCGTGGCAATCGGACCTGGTGCCACGGCGTTCACTCGAATTTTGCGGCCTACCAACTCCAACGCCATTGACCGCGTGAAGGAACGCATCGCCGCTTTTGTGGCGGCATAGACGCTGCCATTCGCAATGCCTTCGTGGCTGACAACGCTCGTGTTGAGAATGATCGAGGCGCCGTCATTCAAAAAAGGCAGTGCCTTCTGAATCGTGAAGTATGCGCCCTTGGCGTTTGTATCGAACTGCTCGTCGTAAATCTGCTCCGTCGTCGCTTCCAGTGGAGCAAATTTTCCGATGCCGGCGTTGGCGAACAGAATGTCGATTTTTCCGAACTTCTTAGTGACCGCGGCATAGAACTTATCAATCTCGGGAAGTTTTGAGACGTCGGATTGGACCGCGAGCACATCCTTGCCGAGGAGCGCCACGGCCTCGTCGAGAGTTTTCTGACTGCGCCCGGAAATCGCCACGCGCGCGCCTTCATCCTGAAGCCGCTTCGCGGACGCCAACCCGATTCCGCTGTTGCCGCCGGTAACCACTGCTACTTTTCCTTCCAGTCTCTTCATTCCCGCCTCCGCCCCAAATGGGCTTTGAATTTGCGCCGCGTTGCCGACAATTGCGATCTTGCTGTCCATGCTTAGATGATGGCGCGAGTGGCTGGATGCAGCTCATTTTGGCGGCGGAATCCGCGCGGATGTCGATCCTTGTCGGGTCGGCGCTTTGCAGGAATATGCGCGAGCGGCTACAATGCAATTGTGAGCATCTGAGATCGAGAATCGCCCCTGGAAGCATCGAAGCCAATACACATGGACGTTGAAAAGGTCATAGACAATGTCGTAGCGCGCTTCATCGGGACGAAGCACGAGCGCGACGTCAAGCGGATTCAGCCGCTCGTCGAGGCGGTAAACGCGCTCGAACCGGAAATGAAGCAGCTATCCGACGAAGAGCTGGGCGCACGCACCCTCGCGCTGAAAGCCGAGGTGCAGGCGCGCCTCGAGGGCGTCGAGTGGGACGACCCCGACTATAAACAGAAGCTTCAGGAGGCGCTCGAGCCGGCCGTCGTGCCTGCATTCGCGACGGCGCGAGAGGCGGGACGCCGCACGCTGGGCATGCGGCACTTCGACGTGCAGCTGATCGGCGGAATCGTGCTGCACCAGGGCAAAATCGCGGAGATGAAGACGGGCGAGGGCAAGACGCTGGTCGCCACGCTGGGCGCGTATCTGAATTCGCTGACCGGCAAGGGCGTGCACATCGTGACGGTGAACGATTATCTGGCCCGCCGCGACGCCGAATGGATGGGCCCGATCTTCAAGATGCTGGGATTGACGGTCGGAGTGATCGTGCACGACCTGGACGACGCGCAACGCCGCGCCGCCTACGCCGCCGACATCACCTACGGCACGAACAACGAATTCGGATTCGACTATCTGCGCGACAACATGAAATACGATCTGAAGGATTGCGTTCAGCGCGGCCACCAGTTTGCGATCGTGGACGAAGTGGACTCGATCCTGATTGACGAGGCGCGCACCCCGCTGATCATTTCCGGACCCGCCGAGGAATCCACCGACAAGTACTACCGCATTGACAAGATGATTCCGAAGCTGATCCGTGATATCGATTACACGCTCGATGAAAAATTGCGCACCGCCACTCTGACCGAAGAGGGCGTGGCAAAGTGCGAGCGCCTGCTGAACCTGGGCAATCTCTACGATCCGGCGAACATGGAGATCATCCATCACGTTTATCAGGGGTTGCGCGCACACACGCTATTCGAAAAGGACGTGGACTACGTCGTGAAAGACGGCGAAATCGTGATCGTGGATGAATTCACCGGACGGCAAATGCCCGGCCGGCGGTGGTCCGACGGGTTGCATCAGGCAATCGAAGCGAAGGAGGCCGTGAAAATCGAGCGAGAAAATCAGACTCTCGCCACGATCACGTTCCAAAACTATTTCCGGATGTACAAGAAACTTTCGGGCATGACCGGCACGGCCGAAACCGAGGCGCCGGAGTTTGACAAGATTTACAAACTCGAAGTGGTCGCCATCCCGACGAACAAGAACCTGATCCGCATCGAGAATTCGGATGTGGTTTACCGCACCGAGAAGGAAAAATACGAAGCGGCCGTGAACGGAATTATCCAAGAGGATGGCACGCGTGCGGGCGGTATCCGGCAATATCGCGAAAGCGGCCAGCCGGTGCTGGTCGGCAGCATCTCGATCGAGAAATCGGAAAAAATCGCAGAGCTCCTGAAGAAATTCAACATTCCGCACCAGGTTTTGAACGCCAAGCAGCACGAGCGCGAAGCCAAGGTAATCGCGCAGGCCGGGCGCAAGGGCGCAGTGACGGTTTCGACGAACATGGCCGGCCGCGGAACCGACATTTTGCTCGGCGGCAACCCCGAAGCCATGACGCGCGAGTACTGCCTGAAGGAAAAACTGGCGATACCGTATTTGCCTGCGGGACCGGTGATCGGCGCAGCGCCCGGAACCGAAACTCCCGCGCAGGCCGATGCCGCCGAGGCGGGCGTTTCAGGAAACGGCGCAGGGAACGCGGCGATGGTGCTCTTTCAGCAGGAAGGAAATATTTTCCAGGTGCCGCTCGATCAATGGAAGCCTCTCTACGATCAATTTGCCGCGCAGTGCAAGGCGGAACATGACGAGGTCGTGGCCATGGGCGGCCTGCATATCCTTGGCACCGAACGCCACGAGGCGCGGCGCATTGACAATCAACTCCGCGGACGCGCGGGACGCCAGGGCGATCCCGGCTCGTCTCGATTTTTCCTTTCGCTGGAGGACGATCTGCTGCGGATTTTCGGCGGCGAGCGCATGCAATCCATCATGTTCCGGTTGGGGATGACCGAAGGCGTGCCCATCGAATCGCGGCTGATCAGCAAGCGCATCGAGAACGCGCAGAAGGCGGTCGAGGCGCAGAACTTCGAGGCCCGCAAACACCTGCTGGAATACGACGATGTGATGAACAAGCAGCGGGAGACGATCTATTCGCTGCGCCGCTCGTTCCTGGAAGGCCGCGATCAAAAGGAATTCGTACTCGAACGCGCCGAAGCCATTCTGAATGAGCTTGTCGGGACTTATTGCCCGCGCGAGCAGCATCCAGACCAGTGGAACGTGACCCAATTTGCGAACGAGCTGCTGAACCAGTTTGGCCTGGACCCGAAAGCGGCCGGTGTTGACGTGGTCGAACTCGGTCACGACGCGCTCGCCGAGACGCTGCTTGAAAAGGCGCGGGCGCGCTACGAAGAGAAGGAGACCCTCTTCAGCGCGGCCACGCTGCGATGGCTCGAACGGCACATCCTGCTCGATATCGTGGATGCCCAGTGGAAGGACCACTTGCTCACGCTCGACCACCTCAAGGAGGGCATCGGGCTGCGCGGCTATGGGCAGAAGGATCCCCTGGTTGAGTTCAAGAAAGAGGCCTTTACCCTGTTCGACGAGCTGATGAACCGGATTGACACCGAGGCGGTCCGGTTCCTGTTCCTGATGCAGCCCGCCAAGCCCCAGGACGAGGCCAAACAGATCGAGCAGCGCCAGCGGCGCCAGCAGCAGAATCTACAGTTCCAGGCAGGGCCAGCTCAGGCTGAGGCCCCCAAACCCGTCCGGTCGGGCGCCAAAGTCGGGCGGAACGACCCCTGTCCTTGCGGCTCCGGCAAGAAGTACAAGAAGTGCCACGGCACGGCGGCCTGAGCCCCTTCGAACCGATTCCCACTATCCAGTTCCACTAGATTTTGTGCTGCGTGCCACACCGTAGGTCTTTTGTAAACAATAACTTACATCGTTTATGGAACGGGCACACGCTTCCCGATCCCGCCTTGTTGCCACCTTCCTGGAATGGTACAACGAGGTCGGGGGCAATTGGGCGGGCTGAGCTAGCACTATTAGATCGTGGCCAGAGTCACCTCCCTCTCGTGCCGGAATCGGGCGCGAAAAATACAAATACCAGGAGCTATAAATGAAAAGGTTGGCATTGTTTTGTGGGGCTATGTTGCTGTTCGCAGGAATCGCGTCCGCCCAGGATTCGCCCAGGGCGGAAGTCTTCGGTGGTTATTCGTTCGTGCATGCCACCAATGATGCGGGATCAGCAAACTTCAATGGCGGCACCGGCTCGTTGGCGTACAACCTGGCCCCGTGGCTGGGGGCTGTCGGAGACGTCGGAGGATATCACTGGAGCCAGGATGGTGCGGACGCGACCTTGGTCACTTACCTGTTCGGTCCCAAGGTTTCAATGCGCCGCGGCCCGGTCACTCCATTCGCACAGGCCCTCTTCGGCGGAGCACACCTCTCCGGCGGCGGCATTTCTTCCAATGGGTTTGCGATGACGCTTGGCGGCGGCGTGGACTGGAATGCCACACCCCACATCGCTATTCGGTTGGTTCAAGCCGAGTACTTGATGACGAGGTTTAGCGAAATCGACGGTAACAACCAACAGAACAACGCTCGCATTTCCACGGGCGTGGTTTTCCGCTGGTAATCGCCGAAGGTTAGAGTTGTAATTTCTGGGGCCGGCGGGAAACTGCCGGCTCTTTTTTTGAGGCGAGGTTTTCTTTTAATTGCCGACCACAAACATGTGCCCGTCATTCTGCGTGTAAAGCTTCCCATCCGGACCGATCGAGAGCGGCGTATAGGCCGAGCCCACGGCCAAATTCAAGAAGAGGTTTGCCGTAGGCGTGGTGAAGACCCCCGTATTGCCCTGCGGGAGCACATAGAGATTGCCGTCCTCGCTGGTCACGTACACGTTCCCGTTCACATCCACCGCGGGCATGTTGATGCACCATTCAAAGCCATTCGGATTCGTAGTCGTGCATGAGACCGTGCCATTTGCATTGCGGGAGCAGCTCTGTGTATTCGTGCTCTGGAACTGCCATTCGATACCGAGATTCGGGTCGAGCTGCGTGATGTAATAGGGCCCCTGAGGCAGCGTCTGGCAGATCGGGTTATCGAGATTGCAGTAGAGCCCCGTATCGTAGTGATTGTCCTTGAGGACGATCGAATACGTCCCGCCGTGAGAATAGACGGCCGGGGTCGAATCCCATCCAAAGTCGTAGGCGCCACTGAAGGTCCCCGTCGAGTCAAATTTAAACATGTGTCCGCGAAAGCCGTTGTAGTTCGTGATGGCTCCGAAAATCACCGAGCCGTCGGGCAGCGCCGTCGGAGAGGACGATGCTTGGTCAATAATGACGCCGGAGCCGGGCGCGTTCGTCGTGGGATCAACGCCCGGGTTCGCACCCACACGGCAAGCGTTGGGGGTGCTGTTCGTCGGACCGATCGGCACAATGGTCCCGCAGCCATCGGTCAGCAGGTGCTGCAACGGCGCTACCCATTTTGCGCCGGAAAAATCGGATTTCACGGCGATCAGGTAAGTTTGCATGCTATCGAAGTGAGCGCGGCTCGCCGTGAAGATCGTCCCGTCGGCCGCCACGGCTGGCGCAATGTTCAGTCCCGGCCGCTGCGATCCACAGGCTACGGTCGCTGGAACCGCAGTGGGGGATGGCGGCCACGGCAGCGTTCCGGCGCTAGAGAATTGTCCGGGACAAGTGGTCGCGCTGCCGGCGGGCGCGCCCGGAATAAGCGACGCGAAAGAAAGGACGCTTGTCGCGCCGGCCGAAGTGATTCTTACGAGCCACGCCCCCTGGACGTCATTCTGCCATGGATCTCCTGTGGTCGGATCGGCCAATTCGATCGCGTTGTAGTAGACGTTGCCGGCTGAATCGGCCGTGAGCGGTCCCGCGACATACGTATCAGCCGCGGTGATGTTCATTCCGGAGAATGGGTTGATCGCCGCCGACGTGCCATCCGCTTGCTTGACCTTCCAGACTGTGCCGCCCGCGCCCGGCACGTAGATAAATCCGTTTGCGTCCACGGGATGAAATACCGGCTCCCACCCCTGCAGCCCGGAACCGTTCGGCTCCGGCTTCCAGTCGCTGGCAAACGTCCACAGGGGCACAAGGTTTCCGTCCAGCCAGCTGAATCGCACCTCGTTCCATTGTTCGGATGACCAGGTATTCGGCCCGCAGGCTGCGCCGTTCGCCCACGCGCCCGCCGGACTGCAGGATTTGTAGGTTCCGGTCTTCGTCATCATATAGACGTCGTTGCCGTCGGTAAGCGGCGCCTGGTAGTGAACCGTTAAATCTCCATCCCCGCCGGAACCGGCATTTTCGGCTTGCTCTTGAGCGACGAACGGGTCGTAAACGATGTTCGCAAGCTGATTCGTCGCGCCCTGTGCGGCGACGCTGACCATTCCAGCGTGCTGCGGGTCCGCACCCCACTGCGCCCAGAATGGGGCGTTCGCCGGTGCAGTCACGACATCAAACGTGACGGTGATTGTGGCCGGAGGTACTTGCGCGCCGCTCGCCGCGACAGTGACGTGACCTGTATAAGCGCCCACCGCGAGATTCCCCGGGGCAACCGACACGCTCAGCGATTGAGGTGCCGTTCCACTTCCGGGCGTGACGACAAGCCATGGCGAGTCGCTCGTGGCCGCAAACGAGAGCGTGCCCGCGCCCGTGTTGGTTACGTTTACAGGAGCGAGCACGGGGGTGTAGGCGATGCCGAAATTAGCGGCGAAGGAGAGCGTTGTTTGCGAGAGTTGGATGATCGGCGTTCCGCCCTGGCCGGAACCTCCTCCGCATCCCGCAAATCCGAAGCAGGACGTCAACAGCACGATTGCGCCGAACCGATTCATCGCCCCTCTTTCCCGGACTGTACGCGCATGTTGTCACCGCGAGCTCGCCAAAATGCAAATGGATTGTAACCAAAATTCCGATGGTTCCGGCGCCAATCTCGCCGTGGATACTTCCGCGCTTGCAGAAAAGTTATGGTAGTCTCTGTCGCACGGGCCTCGGAAAAAATCCATTTTGGGTGATTGAGATTGGCTATGAACACCGCTGCCGCTGGAAGGTGCCGAAGGTCCGGGTGTCCGAATTCGATTCCGTCGGCTCTCGCGAACGAGCAACTCTGCCTCGAACATTTTCTGGACGACGCATTTCTTCGCACGGACCAAACTTTCGGCCGCTGCCGCGAGGGGTGCGCGATGAATCCCGCGGATGTCGAATGGCTCCTCTCTGACGCGCTCGCGATCGTCAAAAACCTCGAGGAGAAGGCGAGCGATCCCCAGCCGCAGGACCGGGACCGAATGCTCGAATTGCTGCTGAAGCTCGCCAACCTTCATGAGTATGTGGCGCACCATTCCATACGCCTGGACAAGCTCGCATAGTCCGGCCGCACCCAGCGGTTACCGCATGCGAAAGTGACAATACCCCGGACGCTCCGTAATCTTGCATTTCGCTAACCGCCCATTCAATCTGAAGGTGCCTTTCGAGGCGCCCCAGCGTGACGGACGAAAAAAAAGCCGATCCTTTCAAGCCCCAGCAGCCCAGCATTCCGGGCGTGTTGCCGAGCGAGGGAAAAGCCAAGCCCGAGCCGCCCGCTTCGCTCGAACATTCTGTCGTGCCGGAGCAAAAGGCGCCGCCTCCCGTCAAGTTGATCGCGATTGCGGCGGTGGGGGCGCTCATCATCCTAGTAGGGCTCGTGTATTGGAGCAGGAGCTCGACTCCGAAACCCACGGTGGCATCCGCTGATTCGACTACGACGGCGGCTCCCGCTGCGCCTGCCCCCGCGCCCAAGAGCGCGCCAAGCCCACTCATCGGTCCCGGACCCGTCGCGACGACGCAGGAGCTGGCGAAAACCTGGTCCGCGAAGCGTTTCCTCTTTCGCAATTCGATCACGGGTCAGCCCCAGCCGGCCATGGTGGTGCGCTTGCCGCGCGGCGAATATTGGGGGTTCTCGCTGGTTGAGCCGTTCGGCAGATGTGAGCTGGAATATGTCACGGACCTCGACAAATTGAAGACCGATTACGGATACCGCGCCGATCATCCGATGGTTGGCGACCCCTGCAACCACACGGTCTACGATTTGCTGCGTTACGGCGGCGGGGCGTCGAACGATGATCTCGTTCGCGGCGTGATCGTTCAAGGATCCGGCATCCGGCCGCCGATGGCGATTGAGATTCGCGCGGACGGCAAAGACGTTGTTGCCGTGCGCGAAGAATAGAGCTCGCTCAAGCACAAAACGCCGTTCCCTCTGCTCGTCATCCTGTGATTGATTCACACCGTGGAGTAATCCAGAAGAAAAAACACGAACGCCACTGTGCCGGTTTCAGCTAAACGGAACGGTGGCGCTCGTGCAGTATTTTGCCTTCGGGTTAGTCGGTTAACTGCTCGACCGATCGGGCCACCATTACCGGCGTGCCGGTGGCCGGATCGATGAGGATGAATCCGACCACGCGAAGCGGGATCGCCTGCATCCCCGTCAACGCCGAGAGCCCGCTGAGATTGATGAAGTTGGTGCTGTTTGTGGTCAGAACGGTCAGCGGCTGCGGCAACAAAACTCCGGCTGTCCATTGATCGCTCAGCTCGAAGCTTCCGGAATTGCCGGATTGCACGACCGTCTGACCGGTAACCAACGAACCCGCCTGTCCCTGACGTCGCAGCACGACGCGATGGACCGTAAGGGTTGCAACACCGTTCGTGGTTACGAGTTTTCCTCCGACGCCAACGGACTGTCCTGCAGCCAGCGCGGAGTTGTTAAATAGCAGGGTGGTGATCGGATTCGCGATATTTGCGATCCTGTACTGTTCGCTGCCGTTCAACGCCAGCGTTTCAATCTGGCCGTCCTCGACACCGGTAATATCCGGCAGCTCGGCGCGAACGTACAAATCCGCTGCTGTCGCGGGTCCGGTAGGCGGACGAATGCTGGTAAACAACCCGGCGAGGTAGAAACCGTCGTTCGACACGACCTCGAGTTCTGAGGCATCGATATCGTGCGTGACGGGATCGATGGTGCCCGAAACTTCAACAATCGTGTTCGTGGTGAACGAGCTGATCGGATCGCTCGGATCGTCGAGGATCGTATTGGCATTCGTCTGGACGGTCCACTGACGGCCTTTCGGTCCCTGTATCACGAAGCTGGTGCCGGTCGTGGTGCCGACCACGCCACCGTAGAAGTCGTCGATCGCGACATTCGCGTCATCTGCGGCGAGCAATTGCATATGGAAGACCGGATTGATTGCGCCGGTTACCTGGCCGTTCATGTCGGTCACAAGCGACTGCCGCAGGTCGAACTCCATGCGCAGGCCGACGAGCTGGGCATCGCTCATCACAAAGGGAGTCGCAAACGTGACGGGCACGCTCGATTCCGAGAGCGTACCGTCCATCGTGTTAATCGTCGGAGGATTCTGAGTTGTGTCAATAAAGCTGATGACCGGACTTGAGATCGTAACCGTCGCGGACGAATAGGTTCCCGTCGGAACGGCGCTGAGATCCAGAAGCTGGTGCAAGCCGCTCAATTGCGCGAAGTCAACCACTTGCGGCGCGCTCAAAACCGAAACGTTGGTCGTGCCATTATTCAACGTCACGCCCGTAACCATGATCTGGCAGGAGATCACGCTCGGCAATGGCGCATCGGTGCCGATCGTGAAAACCGAAGCCTGGCCCGTAGGTCCAGGATTGGAAGCTGGAGTTGATCCGCTGCAACTGCAAAGACCCAGCACAGCCAGAAGCACAAAAAACACACCCGTAGCTTTAGGATTCCCCATGATTATTCTCCTTCACCCTATGGATGACTGCTGTAGCCGAATACGCTATTTCGGCTGCTGAAGGTCAAACCCGCAGCATGCAAAAAAGTTGTGCCAATTTCTCGCCGTAAACCGGATTTTCCGGAGCCACGAGGCCGGGATTGGACGGCATTTAGACGCCTGGTCGCATCGTAGTAAAGTGAACCGCGCGACCCTGAAAGGTTTCGCTGACTGGTAAGCGCCCGGGGCCGGCGAGAAACAAGAAGGAGAAAGCAAAATGCGCGAGAGATCGATCCTCTCGGTCACGATGTTGGCCATCGCGTTGGTAATCGGATGTTCCAGCAAGGCGAATGATGCGGCGCTCGTCACCAGCATCCAATCGCAAATGTTTTCTGATCAGCAGCTCAGGGGCGCGAGCCTGCAGGTAACGTCCGACCACGGACAAGTGACGCTGAACGGGACCGTGCCCAACGACGAAGCGCGCCTCGACGCATTCAAAATCGCGACGCAGACCCCCGGCGTGAACAAAGTGAACGATCAAATGACCATCGAAATCCCGGCGGCGCCGCAGGCGGAGATAGTCGCGCCTCCCGTGAAGAAACATGATCGCGCTGCACTGAAAGCAGGCGCGGATAAGAAAAAGAAAAAACATCAACCTATCCCGGACGATGCAGAGTCGGCTTACAACGCCCCGCAGGATGACCCGCCGCCCGCAGAGGCCCCTGTTGCGACGCCCGCACCGCGACCAGATCCGGTGCCAACTCCTGCTCCGGTCCCCGCACCGCCGCCACCACTGCAACCCGTACCGGTGTTGGTTGCCGCGGATACCACTCTGGCGATCCGCATGATTGACGGCATTGATTCGTCGGTGAACCACGCGGGCGAAATATTCCATGCCGCGCTCGACGCGCCCATCGTCGTCAACGATGAAGTGCTCGTTCCGAAAGGCGCGGATGTATATGTGCGGCTGGCGTCTGCCAGCTCCGCCGGAAGATACAGCGGCAAGAGCGAACTCCATCTCGAACTCGTGAAGCTCGAGCTCCGCGGACAATCCTATCCGCTGGTCAGCAGCACGTATTCACTGGCCGGCAGCTCGCAAGGCAAAGGCACGGCCGAGAAAGTCGGCGGCGGAGCCGTGATCGGCGCGATCATCGGCGCGATTGCCGGCGGCGGAAGAGGCGCGGCCATCGGAGCCGGAGTCGGAGGCGCCGGCGGCGGTATTTACCAAGGCGCGACGGGCGGCAAGCAGGTAAAAATCCCGTCGGAGACGAAATTGAATTTCCAGCTCGGCCAACCTGTGACGATCAACGCCATGCCGCGATCCGCCCCATCGGCGGAGTAGGCGGCAGAGCGAAAAGTATTCGCCGCGAACCCGAAGAGAACATCCATCCTCTTCCCGCTCTATTTTCCCCCGCCATCCGCGCGCCGCAAGATTGAACTGGTTGGCTTATCCGGCGAATGCTACGCTTACGCCGCTTGGTCAGCGGTCAGTGCGGAAACTCTTTGTTCTCTCCCCGTTTGGCCCAGGAATGTTATTTTAGCCATGGATAATGATGGCTCGCGCGGATCGGACCGCACGGGCCGGGGGCTTGGCGCATGAGATTTTTTGGCTTTCTGCTTTTATTGGCGGGCTGGGTGATCGTCCTGACCGCTCTTGCCCTGATGGCGGCTGATGCGCCGCGAATCGCTTTCGTGCTGGCCGGCGTTGGCGTGGAAATTGTGGGACTTGTGCTCGTGATCCGTGCGCATCCGCTTCGGCGAGGTGCACACGAGTGATCCCCGCTCCCACTGTCGGTATTTCGTACCCGGCGACGCTGCTTTGCCTCGTATTCATTTTTCTGGTGCCGTGCGCGGCCGCCGGGCTCGCGCTGATCAGCACCGGTCTCGGGCGTTCGCGCAGCGCGGCGCATTCGATGATGTCTTCGATGTGCGTGCTTGCAGTGGCGGCCCTGGCGTATTTTGTGTGCGGCTTCGCGTGGCAGGGATTCGCCGGAGGCCCCGCGCACGTTGCGTTGGTTGGCGGCAAGGAGTGGAGCTGGATCGCCTTCGGCGAATTTTTCCTGCGCCATCAGGCGCTCGATGGATCGCCCGCATCGCTTGCGGCGTTGCTCGGAATTTTTAGCGTCGGATTGGCCGCGCTCATTCCCCTGGGCAGCGGAGCCGACCGCTGGCGGCTGGGCGCGTGCTGCGCTTCGACTGCCGTGCTAGCCGGATGGACGTATCCGCTGTTCGCGCACTGGGTGTGGGGCGGCGGATGGCTGGCGGAGCTCGGGACCAATTACGGGCTGGGCCGAGGATTTGTGGATACCGGGGGCGCCGGAACGATTCAGGCTGTAGGCGGATTGACCGCTCTCTCCATCGCGTGGATTCTGGGCGCGCGTCACGGCAAATACACGCATGAAGGATTGCCGACCGCGATTCCGGGGCACAACGGCGTGCTGGTAATGCTCGGCTGCATGCTCGCGTTGATTGGCTGGCTGGGATTGAACTCCGCCGGCGCAATCCTCTATAACGGCGCGGAGCCGGGCCAGACCGTGCAAGTGGCGATCAACACAATTCTGTCGGCGGCTGTTGCTGCGTTGACAGCTGCAGTGATTACCCACGCGCGCTTCGGCAAACCGGACGCATCGCTGACGGCGAACGGTTGGATCGGCGGCCTTGCGGCGAGCAGCGGCGCTTGCGCATTTGTCAGCCCGGCTATGGCCGCGATGATCGGATTGTTGGCGGGAGCGCTCGTCACGTTCTCGGTGGAATGGTTCGAGCTGCATATGTCGGTGGACGATCCCGGAGGTTCGATTTCAGCGCACGCGATGGGCGGGCTGTGGGGCGTGCTTTCGGTGGGGTTGTTCGCGAGAATCCCGGCGATGGGCGACGCCGGGATGCACGAAAGCGGCGACACCGGACAGTGGCTCGCGCAACTGGTGGGCATTGCGACGTTGATTGGTTTCGTCCTGCCAATGACCTACGGGCTGAATTGGCTCCTGGATCGCATGTACACGCAACGCGTGGCCGCCGAGGGCGAACGGCAAGGCATGGACCTTTACGAATTGGGCGCGGGCGCATATCCGGATTTCATCGTCCACAACGACGAATTCACGGAGAGATGACGCCGGGAAGCCGCCGCACCCTTCGATTGGAGTTGCGGAAGCTTGCGAACGCAATCAGGTTACAATCGAAGCATTCGGGTACTATATAGGCAGCGCGACGCGCGAACTGTAACCGCCTCTAAGTTTTCGCCGTCCAAGAAGCATCCGGCTCTGGGCCCGGTGGGGATCAACCAATGAATAGACGCAAGTTGCTGTCGCTGCTGGGAATGTCTCCGGTGCTGCTAACCGGCAATCCTGCACAAGCGGGTCAAACCAAACATGCTGCCGCTCCGGCTGCCGACCCAGGCGCGGTCAAAATCACGACCGTCAATCCGAAAGGCACTCCGCCGTCCATTCAACTGATTCCGATGGCTCCTCGCCTCGACTCGCTCGATGGCAAAACCGTGTATCTCGTGGACACGGGATTCCACGGTTCGGACGCCCTCTTGCATCAGGTCGAGCTGTGGTTCAACAGGAACATGCCGAGCGTCACCCTGGTCTTCAAGCGCAAAGCCGGTCCCTACGCGCAAGACGATCCGCCCCTTTGGAAGGAAATCAAGGAAAAGGGCAACGCGGTCATCATGGCCACGGGCCATTGAAGCACGTGCACCCCAGCGACCGTCGGTCACTGCATAACAACTGAAAAGATGGGCATCCCCAGCGTTCCCCTGGTTACCAAGGCGTTCAAGGATCTCGCGATCCTCAACGCGGGAAAACGGGGAATGCCGCTTGAGCGCATCTGCTTCACGCCGCATCCCGTGTGGGGCAAGACTCCCGAAGAATTACGTGTGTACGTGGATGGTCCGGACCCGATCACCGGAAAGCCGCTGATGAAGGAAGTGGTGGATGGGCTGACCGTGCCGCTCAGCGCGGACGAAAAGAAGACGGGAATCGTTTCCGTCTCCGTGGGGCCTCCGACCTTTACGGACACCGCCGAGAATTTGCAGGAATTTTACCTCAACAACGGCTACACGGATTTTCTCCCGATCGTCCTGCCTACCCAGGAAAAAGTGGATGCGATGCTGAAGGGCTCGAGCCACCATCCCGACGAGGTCATCGGCAAAATGGCGGCGGGCGCGTATCCACCATGGACCTACACGGTCCGGCAGGTGGCTGCAAGCGCGGTGATGGCGGGATGCAGGCCCGAATATTTCCCGATTTTGCTCGCGATCGCCTCCACGGGAATCGCTTCGCTTTTCAGCTCGACGAATTCGTTCGCGTTTTCGATGATCATCAATGGTCCGATCCGCGACAAGCTCGAATTTAACTATGGGATCGGGGCCCTGGGGCCGTTCGCGCAGGCCAATGCCACGATTGGGCGCGCCTGGACGATCATGTCGAAGAATCTTGGAAACGGCGGAATTCCCGGCGACACGTATCTGGGTTCGGTGGGCAACAACCTGAACTACAACAACGTGGTGATTGCCGAGAACGAAGAGGCAAGCCCGTGGGATCCATTCCACGTCCAAAGAGGCTTCAAGAAGGAAGAGAACGTCGTCAGTTTGTTCCGCGGGCTGGGCGTGGTTCCCGGACAGGTAGCTCGGGGCAGCAGCGTCAACACCAGCCCGATGTTTGATGCCCAGCTGAGCGACCTCTTCAGCACGTTCACGGGATTCTTCGGCGCGTTGGTGATTGCCGACCCGTTGGTAGCCGTGCGCTTGAAGGAACAGGGCTACGACACGAAAGAAAAGCTAATTGATTGGCTATACAAGAATACGACTCAGACCGTGAAGGATTACAAAGGCCGGAACTACTCCTATCTGTTCGAGTACCCGCAGGCGTTGCAGGGCGTCGAACCCTTCGCGACCTGGTACAAACTTCCCGACGATGCCGTGATCCCGCATTTCCCGAGGGCGAGCAGCTTCAACGTTGTGGTCACGGGCGGACAGACGAACGCTTACCCGCAAGCCGCGAATATGAGTTACGGGGTCAGCGTCTCGATTGACAAGTGGATGTGACAACCCGATAAGGATTGTCATCCCGAGGGAATCCGCCGAAGGCGGTTGACCGAGAGATCTGCTGTCAACGACCGGATCGGAAGTATCGGCCACTGTTTTGAGGTGAACCGTGAATAGACGAAAGCTCCTGTCCCTGCTGGGAATGTCTCCGGCGCTCCTCGCCGGCGCTCAAATGGAAGCGCAGCAGCCCAAGGCCGCGAAATCCGGCAAAGTCGCCGCCGCGGAAAACGCCCAGTTCGAAGCGCTGAATCCGAAGGGCTCGCCGCCCCCCGTCAAGCTGATTCCGATGGCGCCCCGCCTCGACAGCGTTCACGGCAAGACAATCTATCTGGTTGACACCGGATTCATGAGCGGAGGCGTGCTCCTGCAGCAGATGCAGATCTGGTTCAACAAGAACTATCCCGACGTCACCGTTGTATTCCGCAAAAAAGCGGGATCCTACATGGAAGACGACCCGCCGCTGTGGAAGGAAATCAAGGAAAAGGGCAACGCGGCGATCATGGCCATCGGCCATTGAAGCAGCTGCACACCAGCGACCGTCGGTCACTGCATAACAATGGAGAAGTTGGGGATTCCCTCCGTCCCCATGGCGACGAAGTCGTTCGCCGATCTGGCGAAATCAAATGCCTCGAAGCGAGGCATGCCGCACATTCGCGCGTGTTTCACGCCGCACCCTGTTTGGGGCAAGACCGCCGAACAGTTGATGGCGTACGTCGAAGGAAACGATCCCGTCTCCGGCAAGCCGCTGATGCAGGAAATCATCGACGGGCTGACGGTGCCCCTCATCGCCGAAGACACAAAAACCGGGATGATGGACGTCAACGTCGGCCCGCCGGTCTACGGCCCCGACACGCTTGATAATCTGCAAATACATTTTCTCAACAATGGGATGACGGACTTCCTTCCCATCATCATTCCCACGCCGGAAAAAGTGGACGCGATGCTCAAAGGCTCGAGCCACCATCCCGACGAAGTGGTCGGCAAGATGGCCGCGGGCGCATTTGCCGCGTGGACGTTCACCGTGCGGCAAGTGGCCGTGAACGCGGTGATGGCCGGATGCGAGCCGGAATATTTCCCGATCCTCCTGGCGGTAGCTTCGTCTGGAATGGCGGCGCTTGGCAGCTCCACCTCTTCCTTCGCGTACTCGATGGTCATCAATGGACCGATTCGCGACAAGCTCAACATGAATTACACTATCGGGGCGATGGGTCCTTTCGCGCAACCGAACGCAACCATCGGGCGCGCGTGGACGCTCATCGGAAAGAATCTCGGTAACGGCGGAATTCCCGGCGACACGTACATGGGCTCGCAGGGCAACAACACGAACTACAACAACATCGTGATCGCGGAAAATGAAAAGGACAGCCTCTGGACGCCGTATCACGTGCAAAAGGGATTCAAGCCCGAGGATAATGTCGTCAGCCTGTTCGCGGGCGAGGACATTCGCCAGGGCCACGGCGCGCGTGGCGCGGGCGTGCTCGAGAATCCGATGTTCGACGATCAGATCAGCGACATGTTCCGCACGCTCACAAGCCAGTTCGACGCGCTCGTGATTTGCGATCCGCTTACGATCAAACGCCTCGTCGAGCAGGGCTACGACACTAAGGAAAAATTGACGGACTGGTTGTGGAAGAACACGATGCGCACCGCCAAGGACTACCGTGACTCCGCGTTTGTTTACACTTTCCATTATCCGCGCGCGCTTCGCGGTGAAGAACCCTACGCCACGTGGTACAAATGCCCCGAGGGCACGCTGATTCCCTATTGGCCCAAGCCGGATAACATCGTTCTCGTGTGCGCCGGCGGGCAAACGAATCCGTTCTTCCAGGTCGGTAACCTGACCTATCGCGTAAGCGTCTCAATTGATAAGTGGATGTGAGCGCACGGTCACCTCGATAAGAGGGAGCGCGCGGCGTTGTTGAGGTAAAATGGGGTCTACACAACCTAGGGGGTGGAAATGAGCATGAATCGGCGAAGATTGCTGTCTTTGATCGGAATCTCTCCGGCGCTCCTGGCGGGTGCGACTGCCCAAGCGCAGTCCAAGGCAAAGGGAAAGAATGGAAAGCCTGGCGTCCCCGCTGAAATCAAGCTCACCGCGCTGAATCCGCGCGGCGTCCCGCCTCCGATTACGTTGATTCCGATGGCTCCGCGCCTCGCCACCTTGGATGGCAAGACGATTTACCTCGTCTCGGACGGTTTCCCGGGCGCCGACCATTTCCTCGCGCAGGTCGGGAGTTGGTTCACGAAGAACATGCCCAACGTGACGACGGTCTACCGGTTGAAGGCCGGAGGATTCGCCGACGACGATCCAAAGCTGAACGCGGAGATCAAGGACAAGGGGCAGGCCGTCATCATGGCCATTGGGCATTGAAGCACGTGCACCCCAGCGACCGTTGGTCACTGCATAGCATACGAAAAGATGGGCATTCCGGCAGCTCCCATAGTGACGATCGCTTTTAAGGATCTCGCCCAAACAAACTGCGCAAAAAGAGGCATGCCGCTCCAGCGAATTTCCTACACCCCGCATCCGGTGTGGGGCAAGACCGACGAGCAGATGTACGCCTACCTCGAAGGAAACGATCCGGTCCATAACGTACCGCTGATGAAAGAAATCGTGGAATCACTCACGAGGCCTCTGACCGCGGACGAAATGAAAACGGGGACGGTCACCCCTCCGGTCGGTGCGCCTACCTTCACGGACACGGCGGATAACCTGCAGCAATATTTCCTCGACAACGGAATGACGGACACCATGCCGATCATCATTCCCACGCAGGAAAGAGTGGATGCCATGCTCAGGGCCACGAGCCACAAGCTCGACGAAGTGGTCGGCAAGATGACTCCTGCGCAGGGTGCTTTCCCGGCGTGGTCATTCACGGTGCAACAGTGCGCGGTCAACGCGGTGATGGCAGGCGCCCTGCCGGAATATTTTCCGACGATTCTGGCAATCGCTTCCACCGGGATTTCCGCGCTCTTCAGCTCCACCAACTCGCTGGTGTCCGCGGCCGTGATCAACGGCCCGATTCGCGACAAGCTCACCATGAATTACGGTATCGGCGCCATGGGTCCCTTCAACCAGCCGAACGCCACAATCGGCCGAGCGTGGACTTTGATGTCCAGAAACCTCGATGGCGGCGGAATCTGCGGCGAGACGTACATGGGCTCGCAGGGCAACGTCATCAACTACAGCAACCTGATTATTCCCGAGAACGAAAAGGACAGCCCGTGGCCTCCCTTCCACGTGCAGAAGGGCTTCAAACCCGAGGAGAGCGTGATTAGCTTCTTCTTTGGATTCTGCATCACGCAAGGGCAGGGAGGCAAAGGTCTCGGTGTGAAACCGGTGCCGCTCTACAACGTGGCCATGTCCGCCAACGTCGCACCCTTCGCTTCGCTCTTCGGCGCGCTCTTCCTCCTGGATCCGCTGGTGGCCAATGGACTGGGCGATCTGGGATTCAAGACGAAGGACTCGGTTGTGGACTGGCTCCAGAAAAATACGACGGTCACAGTGAAGGACGTCAAATCCATGCTATTCAGCGGGCTCCCGAGAGGTCCGGAGGCGGCGAACCTTAAGGACGACGACGTAATCCCGAAGTGGCAAAAATCCGACGCTTTCAACCTCGTCGTGGTCGGAGGCCAGACCAACCCGTATCACCAGCTGGCGAACATGAGCTACCGGGTAAGCGTGTCAATCGACAAGTGGACCTAGTCAGCGGCTGAACCAATACGAGAGAGCCGGACATGGCCTGTCATGCTCGGCTCTCTTTTCTCCTCAGTCAACGGATTTTCTGTATTGCCATGAGCAAGCTCCGCATCCTCAGCATCGGCGTTTCTCTCGACGGCTTTAGCGCCGGCCCCGATCAAGATCTCCAAAACCCCCTCGGCATTGGCGGCGCCGCCATATTCGATTGGTTCTTCGCCACCCGCACGTTTCGTCAGATGCAGGGGCAAGACGGCGGCTCGACCGACGTGGACGACAACTTCGCGGTTCGTGGATTCAAGAACATCGGAGCGTGGATCCTCGGCCGTAACATGTTCGGCCCGATCCGGGGGCCGTGGCCTGACGATAGCTGGAAGGGATGGTGGGGCGATTCACCGCCGTTCCACACGCCAGTTTTCGTCCTTACTCATTACCCTCGCGAATCAATCACCATGAACGGCGGAACCACGTTCCACTTTGTCACTGATGGCATTCACTCCGCGCTTCAAAAAGCCGCCGACGCTGCCCGGGATCAAGACGTCCGGCTCGGCGGCGGGGTTGCCACCATCCGGCAATATCTTCGAGAGGGACTTGTCGACGAGATGCATCTTGCCGTTTCGCCGGTCCTGCTCGGCTCCGGTGAAAACCTTTTCACCGGTATTGACTTGCCGAAGCTCGGCTACCAGCGCGCCGAATACGTTTCCACACCCAGCGCAACCCACGTAGTCTTCGCCAAACGAAGTTAGTTCGATGTGAAGAGAGTGGGTTTCTCACTACGGAGCCGACGGAATGCCGCTACGCAATCCAATAATTACGGCAAAGCGAACGCAACATAGACGTTGCCTGCCGTCTCGAAGATGTATTGCTTGCCATCCACTTCGTAACTGATCGGATTCGACCGCGCGGCGTGCCCCATATAAAATTGCCACAGCGGTTTGCCGCTGGAAGCATCCAGCGCGAAAAAGTTTCCTTCGTCGGTGCCGCTAAATACCAATCCGCCCGCAGTTGAGAGCACCGGAACCCACGCCGGAGCCAGCAGCTTGAATTGCCACCGTAGCTTTCCCGAAGTCGCGTCGAGCGCGCGAATCGCGCCGTACGATTGTTCGCCGGCGAGCGCGCGGATTCCTCCTCCTCCCACGATCCCTTTCGGAGGTCCCGGTTCGATCTTGCCCTGACCCTTGATGAAGTAAGCGCCCGTTTCGTGGACGCTCACGTAGAAAAGTCCCGTGTCCGGACTGTAGGAGGGGCTCGTCCAGTCAACGCCTCCGGTGATACTCGGATAAACCAACGTTCCGGCGCCAAGAGTTGGCTCCTGATCGGGCGCGAGTATCGGGCGGCCGTCGGCATCAAGTCCCTTGGCCCACGTTTCCTTCACAAATGGCTGGCCCGTAATGAATTTTCCGGTGACGCGATCGAGTACGTAATAAAAGCCGTTGCGATTCGCAAAGCCGAGCAGCTTGCGCGGCTTCCCGCCGATCGTGGCGTTAAACAAAATTGCGGGCTCGTCCGAATCCCAGTCGTGGTTCTCGTGCGGAGAGAACTGGAAATACCATTTCAGTTTTCCCGTGTCCGCATCCAGCGCGATCACAGAACAGGTATAGAGGTTGTCGCCGGGGCGTTCGTCGTCGTTGAAGTCCGGCGCGGGATTTCCGGTGCCCCAGTAAATCAGGTTCAGCTCGGGATCGTATGAGCCGTTGTTCCACGTGGTAGCTCCTGCGCTTTCGGAAGCGCCCACGCCCCAGCTTTCCGCGCCGGGTTCTCCCGGCCTCGGCGTGGTCCAAAATCGCCAAAGCCGTTTGCCGGTCTTCGCATCGTACGCGTCGAGAAAACCCCGGACCGCTGCTTCGCTTCCGGCGCTGCCGATAATCACTTCGTCTTTGATGGCAAGGGGAGGTCCCGTCATGGCATAGCCCATGGCGTTGTCCGCGACGTGCACATTCCACCTGACCGCGCCGGTCTTCGCGTCGAGCGCGACCAGGTGCGAATCCGCTGTACCGATGAAAACCGTGTCGCCAAGTATCGCCACACCACGGCTCGTCGCGTATAAACCGATCGACACGACGTGTTCGGGAAGCACGGGTGACCAACTCCAGAGTCTGAGTCCGGTGCGAACGTCCAATGCCGTTACCGTGCTGGGCGGTTCGGTGATGTACATCACGCCGTCCACTACGATGGGAGACGCCTCCAGATTCGACACGGCCTTGCTCGGCTGGTACATCCACGCCACTTTCAAACTTGAGATGTTCTCGCGGTTGATCTGCTTGAGCGACGAAAACTGCTGCGACGAATAACTGCCGCCGTAGGTCAGCCAGCTTTGCGGCTCGCTTTGCGAGTGCAGAATACGATCGTAGGGCACATTCTGCGCGAGAGACGGCGCCGGACGGCATGCAAGAAGGGCAGCCAGGATCAGGGCGTATTTGATAATTTTCATTATTCCCCTTTCAAGCTCGCAAGATATGCGACTAGGTCGTCTATCTGCGTATCCGACAATTTGCCCTTGTAGCTGGGCATCACGCTTTTGCCCGGCTCCTTCTTGAACTCGCGCAGGTCGCTCTTCTGGAACGAATGGAACGTGCCATTGACGTCTTTGATCACGATGCGAAACGAGTCTTCCGTCACGCGCGTGCCATCGAATGTATGCCCGTCCTTGGTGACGATGTGGACGAACATGTAATCAAGGAGTCCGCCGGTTTCAAGGAACACGCGCGCTTGGGGCAAATCCGAGCCGGGATACAGCAGCGTCGTCTTCAGGTAGCCGGGGCCGCGTAATTGGCCAACCTTCGTGAGTTCAGGGCCGGCGCCGCTGCCTTCTCCCGAAATAATGTGGCACGCGGCGCAACCGCTCGTGTCGTAGACGTCTTTACCCTTCACCGCATCGCCCGTCACCGTGCCGGAATCCTTGTGCGTGAGCGTGAGCAGATAGGCGATGACCTGCTGAATTTGCGACGCATCCAGCTGCCCCGCGAAAGACGGCATTCCGCCGCTCATTCCGTTCTTGATCACGTCCGCGACCGCGGGCGCGCCCAGCCTCATGGGGATGGCCTGAATATTGGGGCCCATCGCGCCGCCGCCATCGAGGCCGTGGCAGGTGGAACAGCGCGTTTCAAAAGTCTGTTTGCCCTGATCAACGTCCGCGGCCTGCGGATTTGCGATCGGCGCATCCTGTCCCGCGCGCGGGGAAGCAGCGGCCCGATTCGCCGACATTCCCCACAACGGAATAATTACCGCGGCAATCCACAAACGGCGAATCGCAGTCATGAGTATTCCCCCACTAGCTCGGCCAACCGCGCCGCTTGCGAGTGCAGGCCGGCGCTTCGTCGCATCAAGATGGGCGTAGTGTAACTCTGCGAACCAACCCACGGAACACGAAATTGCCGTCGTGCTGCCGGCCCTAACCAAGGAAGAGCGCGTAGTGACTTATCGGGCCAACGAAAGGTCACGTGCGAGTGTGAGCAGGAATCGCTATTGAGGGAGGCCGAGACCGCGCAAGAGATCCACGAACCGGGGATCGGCGCGCACCGAGTCCAGCAAGGGGAAACGCACAACGAGGCTCAGGTCGCTGGATTGGTCGGAGAGTGCCCGGTTCAAATACTCGAATGCTTTGTCGCGATCCCCTCTCAGCGCGAAGGTCAAGGCCCCGTCAGCGTACCAATCCCCTACTTTGGGCAATGCGACGACCGCGAGTTCGCTGTAGCCTTTGGCGTCCGGGCTCCAGTTGCCGGGGCTCGGAGAGAATTTCTGCATTTCGCTGATGGCTTCGGCGAAGCGTCCCGTTGTGGCGTACAAGAAACCGAGCTTAAGATGTGCCGGTCCGAAATTGGGATCGCGTTCCAGGGTCTTTTGAAACTGCGCAAGAGCCTCGGGGTAGCGTCGAGCGGTCATCAAGGTCGCTGCATAGTTGGTGTTGACGATCGGAGAAAGTGGGTCGAGCGACAAGGCTATCTGAAATTCGTGCAGTGCCTCGTCAAGGCGATTTTCGGGAACCAGAAATGTGAACGCATAAAAATAGTGCACGGATGCACTGTTCGGGCTGAGTTGGAGCGCATGCCGGAACTCGGGCTCCGCTTCGCTCCATCTCCAGGCCATGGCCAGCGCAGCGGCCCGTGAAGCATGTGCCTCGGCAAGGGAGTCGTCGAGCTCAAGCGCTTTTCGAGAAGCTTCGTCGGCCAGCACACGAGCTTGCCGGGGGGTGATGCCTACGCCGTAACTGGGGGCGACGTTGTACGTGTCCGCAAGCCCGGTGTAGGCCAAGGCATAGTTGGGGTCGGCGGCAATCGCCTGCTGAAACAGGCCGATACTTTCCTTCAGGCCCTCGGTGGTACGCCCGTACCAAAGCTGGCGACCCTCCAGATACAGCCGGTACGCTTCCGGGTTCGTCGTGCCGGCGCTACCCAACCGCTGCTTCTCATCCGCGCCCACGTGCATGCGCAATCTGTCGGCGAGGTCGCGGGTGATGTCGCTCTGCACCTGCATGATGTCTGCCATTTGCGGAGAATAGTGCGCCCCCCAAAGTTCCGTGCCGTCGGCCGTATTGACCAGGTCGGCCTGAACGCTCAATCCCCCTGCATGCTGCGTGACAGTTCCCAGCAGCACCGCTCTCACATTCAGGTCCTGGCCGATTTTTTGCGGGAGCTCCTGATTTCCCTTGTAGCGAAATACCGTACTGCGCGCCATGACCTTCAGATTTGGCAGTTGCGAGAGCGCACTGATCAGGCTATCGGTCAAACCGTCGCTCATGTACTCCTTGTTCGGGTCATCCGTCGCATTCACAAACGGCAGCACGGCTATGGAATCAATTTGGCCGGCTTGGGACCTCCCGCGCAGAAAGTAGATCCCGCCGCCGGCGGCAACCACGAGAATCGTAGCGACGACGGCGCCTGCCAGATACTTTCGCGAACGCAAGCTCGGCGCGGCAGCTGGAATTGATGACGAACTCGCGGGCGCGGCCGCGGCCGGGTACGCCGAGGCGCTGGAACGGCCGGAGTCGAGGTCGCGCTTCAGCCGTGCGAGATCGGTGCGGAGATCGGCGGCATTCTGATAGCGCAGGTTGCGGTCCTTCTCGAGCGCTTTATGGATGATCCGCTCAAAATCCGCGGGCATGTCGTGATTGAATCGCAGCACGGGAATGGGCTCGCCATCCAGGATTGCCTTGAAGATCTCGGCGGAGCTGCCTCCGCGAAATGCGAGCTGACCGGTAGCCATCTCATAGAGCACCGCGCCGAAGGAGAACAAGTCGCTCCGGGCGTCAACGTCCTTGGCGCGAGCCTGCTCCGGCGACATATATGCGACGGTGCCGAGCGTCGAGCCGGGGCTGGTAAGGTGCTGTTCACCGATCGTCTCCGCCATCGAATTCGCCATTGCGGCGTGGCCCGACAGACTGGTGGCAACCACATTCTTAGCCAGACCAAAATCGAGCAACTTGGCGTGGCCGCGCTTGGTGACGAGGATGTTGGCGGGCTTGATGTCGCGGTGGACGATCCCTTGGGAATGCGCCGCGTCCAACGCATCGGCGATCTCGATTGCGAGCGTGAGGAGGGTGTCGTTCTCCAGCGGGCCTGCGGCAATCATGTGCCGCAGCGTCACCCCGTCAAGAAATTCCATGGCGATAAAAGTGTGCTCGCCATGCTTGCCTATTTCGTGGATCGTGCAAATATTGGGATGATTGAGCCCGGAAGCCGCGCGGGCTTCCCTGCGAAAACGCTCGAGCGCCTGCGGGTCCTTCGACATTTCATCGGGAAGGAATTTCAGGGCGACGAAGCGGCCAAGTTCGGTGTCCTCGGCCTTGTACACGATGCCCATGCCGCCGCCACCGACTTTTTCGACAATTCGGTAGTGCGATACGATTTCGCCGATCACGGTCCGTGAATCTTACGTGGGGCCAACCAGGCAAGTCAACGAACGCCGCGAAGTCGGGTCCGACAAGCTGCCAGGATCGGATTAATGTAACTCTGCGAGTCAACTTGCGGAACACGAAGCCGACATTGTTAGAGATGTCCGGTTACCGCTGCCAGCTCAGACGGTCGACGCANNAGACCACCGCGTTAATCAGGCATGTGGATTACCTCCGATAAAAGAGGCTAGACGGGAATTTGTGAAATTTCCTGGTCTCTCAATGCGTATCAGTAGAGCGGGTGGAGTTACTCAACCGGAGAGAACCGTATGCGCACATCTGCATTATTGCTGATGTTGTTTGCGATCTGCGTGCCCGCAAAGGCGCAGCAGACCAGAGTACAAGAAAGAAACAAAGAAGTTGCCCGAAGCTTTTTTGAAGAGGTGCTCGGCCAAGGGCACCTGGACAAGTACGCGGAGTCACACGCCAACGACTTCGTGGCGCACGGCGAGAACCACGAGTACACCCTGGTGGAGGACATGGCCGCAGCTAAAGAAGAACGCAAGGCCTTGCCAGACATGAAAGTGAAGGTCAACCAGATTCTCGCGGAACAAGATCTGGTGGCGGTGTATTGGACTTCGTCCGGTACCAACACCCAGGCAGGGATGGGATTTCCGGCAACGGGCAAAAAGATCAAGACTGATGGCATGACCATTTTTCGCTTCAAGGCGGGGAAGATTTGCGAGGAGTGGAGCGTTTGGGACATGCTTTCCGTGATGAGACAGGCGGGTTTGTTGCCTCCGCCCCAGTGACAGGCGCAATGGTCGCCTACTCGGAAGTAATTCTCCGTAATTTACAACTCTAGCGCGTGGAAGCCGGAAAAAGGTGGGGTGTTCAAAATTTGCGTTGCAATGGCGTCAACTCCTGATTAGTCGGATTACCGGACGAGTGAACTACCTTCGGGCAAGCCGTTTACTTTCAACGGCCTCCAATGCGGCCAGCTTACGGTACGCGTCCGAATCGAGGTGGGGGACACCCTCGCGTTGTTCCTGGAGCCGAGGAGCAAAGCAAGCTAGACGATAACGTAGCATCGCGGTATCCTCGGCCTTCGTTCTGGCGTGCCCCGTACACTTCCTCTGATCAAAGGCAAGGAGAGATCAAATGGTTATCGGCGACCGGTTGAAAACCCTACGAGAGGAAAAAAATCTCTCCCAGGGCGAAATTGAAAAACGCACGGGTCTGCTTCGCTGCTATATCTCTCGCGTCGAGAATGGGCACACCGTTCCCGCGATCGACACATTGGAAAAACTGGCCCGGGCGTTCGAAGTTCCCATGTATCAACTGTTCTACGACGGCACCGCTCCCCCAAAGCTCCCAAAGCTACCCAAGCGTCAAAAAGCCGACAAAGAATGGGGTGATTCGGGCGCGGATGAAAAAATGCTCGATCAGTTTCGTAAATACTTGAGCCGTACCGGAGAGAAGGACCAGAAGATTCTCCTCCATCTGGCGCAGAAGATGGCCGGGTCAAATCGAGCGAAAATGTAATGAGTTCTTCGCCTTATTCGTGGTTTGCGGCCTACAGGTCCGCTGCGCTAGAGACTAACTTTAGCCGGCTCTATGGACGGATAGACCGTGCGCTGAGAGCAATAGAACAAAGATTGGACGGACCCACGAAACTTGACGATGCGGAATTCGCTGAAATTCAAGCGGCTCTACGGGCGCTTCAATTGTTAAGCACCGACGAACAAAGTGGACACGGTTAAAAAAAAGTGGTTTTAATCATCGGCCACCTTGGTCCCGGTACCAACTCGTCCGGTCACCGCGTTAAACAGGAGTTGGCAGTCGGACCCCTCGCTGATCGCCGTGGCCCGCCCACACTGACGGCAAATCCGTTGTCCGAAGAATCAGCATTAGCGCACGATGCGTGGGTCAAAAATATGAAATCGGCTATCCCGGATTGAAGCAACCTGGGGAAGGCTTGCAGGAGATTGGGTAATGTTTGTACTCAGTGCTGCTTCCCTTTCGCTTAAAAGCGCAGTTTTCTGTCCCGTGCAGTGAGCGAATGCTTTTTGCCCACTGGCACCGATCAAGTAGCTGGTGATAAGGAGACTCAGCTCCTATTGGACCGATTACCTAGCTTGCCGGGCACTGACGCCAAGGATTCCGAGGTAGTCTTTACTCTTCACCGCCATGCTTTTGTCTGACGTGCCTAGGCTCTTCCGCGCGGACAAAACCGCCCTTCAGACTCCGGCGATTCCATCAGGGACAAGTACCTTAGGAAAACGGAGGTTATTGTTTTTTCCCTTTTGCTGAAGCGGCGACCGAGGCGGTTGCGATGAGTTTCTTGTATTCGGCTTTGGCTTGACGAAGTATCGGGATCCTAGGGTCTGCATCCTTCCAGGTTGCAAAAAAATCATCGTAAGCTTTGCGGCTGTTTTCGGAGTCGCCTTGTTTCGCGTAGGCCTGCGCCAGTCCGAGTTGCGAAAGCGGCCCAAACGGTTCCCAGTCCGGCCAACCCGGGTTGTCAATGACGGTCTGGAAGTCCGCTACGGCCTTGGCCTGATCTCCCGCGGCCATATAGGCGCGAGCTCGATTGTAGAAGACCACGACATTCGGAAACTGCGTGACGGGAGAAAGTAAGTCCACTGCGGCCCTGAGATTTCCCCGCGCTCGCTGGATGGTAGAGTGAATGACGGGAAGGAGGACCTTCTGCTGGAAAGTGTCCTCGGGGAAGAGTTCATCCAGTTTCGCGGCGAGTGCTTCTGCGGGAGATGTGTCCGAGGCCTGCGCGAGAGCGTGCGAGCATTTAAAAAGTCCGGGAGCGCTATTATTTCCGGCTTCGTCGGCCTGGGCGCACAGTCGGCGGGCTAAGTCATAGTTCCCAAGATAGGCCTCCGCGTCGGCATGGTAGGCGAGCTCCGTGGCAACGTTTTCCATGTGGTTCGCCTTCCTCTGACGACTAACCAGAGCGTCGCTGAGGGAACGAATTGTCGCGACGTCGCCGCGAAGGAATGCCAGGTTCGTCTGGAGATGGACCCAGGGCGCATCCTCGCCGGAAGTTTCGCCAGCAAGCCGGTCCATGGTGGCGGTATCGTGCTCGATGAAAGCGATGCGGTAACGCAACATCAACTGAAACGGAGTGAGGGAGCCCTGCTCGCGCCATTGGTCGAGCAGTTTCTTGGCGTCGTCAAAGCGGCCGAGGATGATCAGAGCCTGGCCGGCATTGGAGTTGTAAGTAGAGGAAGGCACCGGAGAGTGAGCGATAGCCCATTGGAACTCCTGCACGGCCTCCTCCGTTTTGCCCATCATGGCGTAGTTAATGCCCAGGAGATTGGCGGCATCCACGCTCCGCGGGTAGATTTGACGGTACAAAAGGACGACGGTGACTTCTTTGTCGAGATTACCGGTGATGGCCGAATAGTAGAGCGCGGTAGTTTCAAAATTCTCCTCCTGGGTAAGGCGGCGATCCTTGAGCTCGAAGGCTCGCGCGAAGCTCGCCCGCGCCTCCTGGCTTTGGCCTATGCTGTGTTGCGCTCTGCCGAGCTGGTCGTAGGCGGAGCAAAACTGGGGGTCGAGTTCGACGGCTCTCTCAAAAAACGGGATGGCCTCCGGGCGCTTTCCGGAGCGGTAGAGGGTAAGCCCGGAGCTGTAGGCTTGCAGGGCCTCGAGCGAACTGGTGGTGGCAAGGTCGAGGGGCGCGTCAAATTTCTGGAGAGAGCTTAGACCTTCGCCAAGCCGTTTTCGCAACTGCGAGCCTGCTTTGCCCAGGGCAGCGATCACTTGATCCTTGTTGTTCGCCTTGACTTGCTGCCGCGCAATAAATTTTTGGCTGTGCGCATCAATCGCATCCAAGGTGATGACATAGGTGCTGCCGATCGCGGCAATTTCCGGCACGACAAGGGCTTTCAGCCCACGGCGTTTGCAGATTTCGACGCCCAGATCTTGAGTCACGCGTTCGTCGGGATTGCGGCGCATCATCCGCATGGTAGAGGCGACGTCAGCTTCTGAAAGAAGGCTGAGGAACGGGGATTCGGTAAGTTTGACCTCGAGAGGTCTGTCGAGGGAGTTGTCAAAGACGGGGTCGCCGGTCTTATTGACAAAGCTCGCGAGAAGGATGACATCCGTCCCGGTCAGCACAGGTCGGGCGAAGAACACGCGCCATGAAACTACGACGACAACAAGAACAAGTATGGAGGCAGCAACCCCAAGAACACGCCAGCGCTTCGTCAATGAGCGCTGCAATGATAAGGGTACGACCGCGAGCTTTTCATGGACAGCGGCGGGTGCGGTTAAGTCTCCGTTTTCGACTGGAGCGATGAACCGGTAGCCGCGGCGGGGCACAGTCTCGATGTAGCGGGGTTCCTCGGCTGAGTCGCCCAGCACGTCGCGCAGCTTCTTGATGGCGCTGTTCAGACCGGTATCGAAGTCAACGAAAGTGTCCGCAGACCAGAGCTTCTGACGGAGTTCCTCGCGTGTAACCACGTCACCTGGATACTTCAGCAGGAGCGCGAGCACCTGGAATGGTTGGTTCTGAAGCTTCAGGCGAATGCCGTGCTTCCGCAACTCGCCCGAACGCAATTCCACCTCGAAGGCGCCGAAGCGTGTCCTCCGAGTTCGAACAGTGGCTTCCATAGCAAGGTTTCGAGCGTGGCGGCAGTTTACCACCGAAGAGTCGGCGGAAGGAATATCGGCCGGACCACGTACGAGATTGCTGCAACTCCCCTTAATTCAGAGAGCTGCACGATCAGAAACAAAACAGATGCAGACCATATTCCTACCATTGCGCCGCAAGCGCCTTCGCGTCAGTCTCGGCGGATTCTGGCGATCGACCACGCTGGTGGAGGAGATATGCACGAGGCATGTTCGGACCGAAGATTTTTCTCCCGGGGTCTAAAACCACAATACTCCACCATGCGAAGAAAAATCACGACAGGAAGCACGAGGACCAACTGGCACAAGTCATGGCTGAATGCACACGGGATCCGGGTGACCGGAGGGGTCCAACACGCTTCGAATCTTGGATGGGAAGGCGCGGTTATTGAGGAGACCAGGCAAAATCACCTTTTAAGCGCAAATACCTTTCCCCTTCTGCTTATTGCTCTGCTTTTGCTCCTTGCCGGATGCGGGGGCGGCACGAGTCCGTCGCCGATTAATCAGCCTCCACCCAGCGAATCTAATCCCACTCCGACAATCACCACNNCCAACCCCGCGCCCGGCGGTGGCACCTCCAATCCGATGAACTTCACCATCACCAGCGGCGTTAATCTCGTCCCGACGACCAGTTCTCTCTATCCAAGCTGCGCGCCCGCGGGAGAACAGTTCGTTGATTCGGTAGATAATCAGTTGACGGTAGTTGGGGAAAATTTTGTGGCCGATTCAGTCGTGCGCTGGAACGGCAGTGACCGGCCGACCGCCAGTAATGGCAGCATTGACGGGCTCATTGCTCAGATTTCGGCGAATGACATCGCCGCAGCCGGGACAGCCGTGGTCACAGTCTTCAATCCTCCACCCGGCGGTGGTAGCTCGAATTCGTTGACCTTCACCATAACGCCAGGAGCAGTTGATCCGCAATCAATCGCTGTGGACCCTACTGGAAAGTTCGCCTATGTAATGAATGGCGGCTGCGATGGCGGCGTTGGTGGCTACGTGTCCATGTACGCGATCAACCCCACTACCGGGGCTCTAGCGTCCATAGGACCACCGGTGTCAACATACGGCTACGGTGCCTACACCGAGTCCGTGACCGTAGATCCTCTTGGCAAGTTCGCCTACGTGACAAATTCGGGGGATGTGTATGATTACGGGGATGGCGCTGATGGCAACGTCGCGATGTACACCATCGACGCCACGACCGGGGCCTTAACCTCCACAGGAACGATAAACGGAAATTGTCCGGGATTGTGCCTTCCCTCGTCGGTGGTCGTGGATCCATCCGGTAAGTTCGCTTATCTGACGACTGGGAGCGAGACTTTTGGATCGGCTGGCAGCGTGCTCATGTACACGATCAACGCCACGACTGGGGCCTTAACGCCTATGGGGACGATCGCAACCGGAACAGACCCTGTCTCTGTGGCCGTAGATCCTGCGGGCAAGTTCGCCTATGTGACGAATTCCGCCTCAAACGACGTCTCCATTTACAGTATCGACGCTGCCACCGGTGCCTTGACGCTCATAGGGACGATCGGCACATGAAAAGGTCCCAGCTCTTGCGGCCGTGGATCCATGACAGTTGCTCACTGCAACAGCTCAGAACGAGCCGGCGAATAAGCGGTGTTATCTTGGGCTTTGGCGGCTGCCCTCTGGGAACCATCAGCTTCGTTAACTTCTGATAAGTCGGATGACCGGACAAGTGCTCACGAGCAGCCGAAGAGCCTGCGCGCTGAATCGTGGCAGGGGGCCGGACGCGTCAATCGACGTTCTTGAATCCATGCCGGACCGCTCCGACGCAACTCACACCAGTGTTCATTCGAGCCACGCATGAAAATTATCCCGGCGACGACCGTTTGTTCGCCAGAAGAGTGCGCGATGGGTTTTCACGGGGCGCCGATTTCTCGCGCCGGAACATCGAAAAAGTGCAGGTGGCACCAATGTTGAACGAACGGACAGTAGACGCACGCTCGACAGTCTGCCAGCCTGCTAACGACGAGAAATCTCGCCCTCTCTCTTGACGAGAGCCGGATGCTCTTTGAAAAATGAATCGCGGTTCGATAGGCTGACAACAGCTTTCTCCACTCCTTGTGCCCTACGCCTCCTCCGCGCCAGTCGTGATAATCCCGGGGCGTTGTTCCCTCCACGAACTACGAATCACGCGCCACAAGTCACCAATCACTGCATTTAAGTGACACACCTGCCGAGTAGTTTTCACCGTAACATACTGAAAACAAAAGCTTGGGGTACACACTAAGTGACACACAAATGAAGGGGGTCGCGCAAGCATATCGTGCCCTCAGCGACGCACGACGCAGAACGTAAGGTCAGTTTTTCGCGGGAGCCGCGCCCACCGGCTGCGGCTCTGGGACAGGCAAATTTTGCGGGTGAACGAACGGCGCTGCCGGCGGTGGCTCCGGCGCCGCGATTTCCCAATCGCACTCCTCGCGGATGCACGCGCGGAAGTTCCCTTGCTTCGTGCGCTTCTCGACCACAAACGGCGCGCCGCACTTCGGGCACGGCTCGGCAATCGGCTCGTGCGGCGATGTGAAATCGCAATCCGGGTACCGGCTGCAGCCGTAGAAAATCCGCCCGGCGCCTCGTCCCTTCGCCGTCCCGCGGCGGACAAACTCTCCCTCATTGCACTTCGGGCATTTGATACCGAGAGTAATCGGCCGCGTGTACTTGCATTTCGGATAGTTCTGGCAGCCGATGAAATCGCCGAAGCGGCCCGCGCGACGCAGCAGCACCCCGCCGTCCGTGGGGCATTTTTCTTCGAGAACCACATCGGGTTGCAGCGCCTTCCTCGTGCCCGCCGCCAGGCGCCGCGTCGTCTTGCAATCCGGGTAGCCCGTGCAGGCGAGGAACGTGCCGAAGCGGCCGCGCTTGATCGTCATTTCCTTCCCGCAATTGTCGCAGTAAACGACGCCGCCTTCGCCTTCGCTGTTTGAACTTCCCGTCTCGGCGATGTCGCGGATGAAATCGCACTCCGGATAGCGCGAGCAGCCCAGGAAAAATCCGTGGCGGCTGATGCGCTCGAGCAATTCGCCCTGGCCGCACTTCTCGCACTTCTGGCCCGTCGGGATGCCGGCCTTGTAGGACTCCATCTTGTCGCTGGCTTTATCCAGGTCCACCGTAAAGCGATCCCAGAATTCGCCCACCGCCGAGCGCCATGTGAGCTTGCCTTCTTCGATTTCGTCGAGCTCGTCTTCCAGCCGCGCGGTGAAACCAACGTCGAAGATATCCTCGAACGCTTTCACCAGAAGATCGCTGACTTTTTCGCCCAGCAACGTGGGCGTGAATCGGCCCTGGTCCTTGTTCACATATTCGCGCTCGACGATGGTCGAGATAATCGCAGCGTACGTGGACGGCCGGCCGATTCCCTTTTCTTCCAGATCCTTTACGAGCGTGGCTTCCGTGTAACGCGGGGGGGGTTCCGTAAAGTGCTGCTCGGGGCGAATCGTTTCCAGGCGGAGTTGCTCGCCTTCGCGAACCACGGGGAGCCGGTTGCCGGCGGCGTCGCCTTCGTCGTCCTTTTCTTCCTCATCCTTCACGGCCTGGTACGCGGCGAGATAACCCTCGAACTTCATCACCGATCCGGTCGCGCGGAATGTATAGCCGTTGGCATCCACGTCAATTGAGGTCTGGTCGAAAACGGCCGGCACCATCTGCGAGGCTACGAAGCGCTGCCAGATCATCTGGTAGAGCTTGAACATATCGTCGTCCAGATAGCGCCGCACGCTGTCCGGCGTGCGAGTCACATCGGTGGGTCGAATGGCCTCGTGCGCTTCCTGCGCGTCTTTTTTGGACTTGTAGAAGTTGGGTTTTTCGGGCAGATAGCTCTGTCCGTAGCTCGATCCAATGTGGTCGCGCACCTGCGCAATCGCGTCGGCGGACACTTTTACCGAGTCCGTGCGCATATACGTGATCAGCGCGACCGAGCCTTCGTCACCGAGCTCGACGCCTTCATAAAGGCGCTGCGCGAGCATCATGGTGCGCTTCGCCGTGTAGCGCAGGCGATTGTAACCTGCCTGCTGAAGCTTTGATGTCGTGAAGGGCGGAGGAGCGAACCGGCGCTTTTCCTTCTGCGCCACGCTCGTAACCTGCCAGATTGCATGATCAACCGCCGCAAGAATTCGCTGCGATTCCGCCTGATCGGGGATCTCTATATCCTGGCCGTTGTATTTGATCAGCTTGGCTTCAAACGAAGGCGGCTGGCCCGCGCCGAGCAGCGCGTGGATCGTCCAGTATTCCCTGGGAATGAAAGCGCGGACCTCGCGTTCGCGCTCGACAATCAGCCGCAGCGCCACGGTCTGCACGCGCCCGGCGGAGAGCCCGCGGCGAACCTTGTCCCACAGGATCGGCGAGACTTTGTAGCCCACCAGGCGATCGAGCACGCGCCGGGCCTGCTGCGCGTTCACCAGGTTCGCATTCACTTCCGTGGGATGCTCGAAAGCCGCCTTGATCGCCTTCTGCGTGATTTCGTTGAACATCACACGATAAATCTTAGGGGCCTTGCGGGTCTCGGCTTCCTGCTTCTTCGCCGGCTTGGCGTCGGCTTCGGATTTATCGCCGTTTCCGTTTTCTTCTGCCGCCTCCGCAGCCACGGCGTCCGCCACAACCTTGGTGTACTTGCGCGGCTTGCTCAATATCTCGGCCAGGTGAGCGCAAATCGCCTCGCCTTCACGGTCCGGGTCGCCAGCCAAGTAGATGGCTTCGGCGTTCACAGCGGCCCTTTGGAGGTCCCCGATGACCTTCAGCTTGGTCGGAATCACCTCGTAGGTCGGCTCGAAGATGTTTTCGGCCGTGACTACGATCGGCTTGACGAGCTTCTTTTCAGCAGCCTTGCTCTTACCTTTGCCCTTGGTTTTGCGCTTCGACTTCTTTTTACCGTTTTGTTCGCCGGGCAGCAGGATACCGATGGTCTTCTTCGGCAGGTCCATCACATGGCCGTAGGACGCCTTCACGTTGTAGTTCCGGCCGAGGTACTTGTTGATGGTCTTGGCCTTGGCCGGCGACTCCACGATTACGAGTGATCTTGCCATCCGTCGCTATGTTCCTTGTGGAACGATTTTGCGTGAAAACCTGACGCCCGCAAACCGGTGATGCCGGTCCCCGGGCGCTCCCATCCTAACCTGCTGTCCCTAAGGTTATTACAACAGGACTTTCAGGAATTGCTTACCAGGTAACTGGCGTATCACGCTCTTGAGCTCCATGTCAAACAGGGCAGCCAGCACTTCCGACGAAGTCAGGCCCGAAAGCTCGACCAAATCGTCCACATGCCGGGCCTCGTCCACGCTCAGAAGCGAATATAACGGCCTCTCAATGGGAGACAGGCTACCCTCGACCAGCGCGGCCCGTTCTTCATGGGATGCCGATTCGACGGGCATCAGCTCCGCGCGGACGGGCGTTGGGAGTTCCTCGACGACGTCCTCCCACCCCGTCACCAGCTTCGCGCCCTGCTTGATCAGTTGATTCGGCCCAAAGCTCGAGGGTTGCGTCACGTGCCCCGGCACGCCAAACACCTCGCGGCCGAACTCCATCGCCAGTCGCGCTGTGATTAAGGATCCAGAATACTGCGCGCCTTCGACGACCACAACCCCGAGCGCCATGCCAGCGATGATCCGGTTCCGAATCGGGAAATTTTGCGGCGCGGGAAACGTCCCAATAGGGAATTCGCTGATGATTGCGCCGCGCTGCTCAATCTGCTCGAAAATCTTCTTGTTCTCCTTCGGGTAGACCACATCAATCCCGCAGCCGAGGACGGCGATCGTGGCGCCGGTCGTCGAGCTTAGGGCTCCTTTGTGCGCGCTGGCATCGATTCCGCGGGCTAAGCCGCTTGAAATCACCAGCCCTCGATCAGCGAGATCCCTCGATATTCGCTCAGCCATTTGATTCCCGTAGGGGGTCGGACGTCGCGCGCCCACTATGGAAATCATGTGCCTACTCAGAAGTTCAATGTTTCCGCGCACATAAAGCAATGGTGGAGGGTCATAAATCTCCTTGAGCCGAGCTGGATACTCGGGTTCGTCCCATGTGAGCAATCGGCAGCCCGCAGCCTGGACTTGCGCCAATTCCTTTGCCGCGTCGCTCAGCGGCCGTTGCGAATGAAGGGCCTGGGCTACTGCTGCCGGCAGGCGCTGGCCTTCGAGCGCCGTCAGCGACGCGCTGAATATCGCGTCAGGGCTCCCGAATTCGCGCAGCAGCTTCCCAGCCGTCCGCGCGCCCAAGCCGGGCGTCAACGCCAGCGCCAACCACCCTATGTAGTCGTCGGAATGCATCGAGAGGGAAATCCGCGGCTGAGGGTACGCACCGGGGATTGGCATTGTCAAGATAGGCAAAGTACTTACTAGGAGTCTCGGATTGTCTGGACTATGCTTGCGGCTGGCCGGGCCGGAGCTTTCGCCAGGTTCGGCTGCTGTCTCCCCCATCGCGGAATTTGAATGTGTACGCAGTCGGTCGCGAAAGCATCCAAATGAATGGAGGGCGCCATGGAGATCGGAACAAAGAAATGGCATGAAAGCCTTTCCGACATGGGTTGGGAAGTCTTGGCGTTGGCGGGGATGCTGATGCAGGCGTCCGTGCTGGCGATAATTATCGGTGTCGTATACGCTTTGAACCACCACAATTAGGCCGAGCGTCAGACACGACTTCGCAGCAGTAGATGCCGGACTATCGAAGGTACCCCAGCCCGAAATTCCGCAGCTCGTCTGCCCCAGCGGGGCCCGAAAAGCTCGCCCGCCGGATGTGATAATATTGGCGCGTCCGACGACAAGGATAGAGCCTTGAAAAAGCTGCGCGTCTCAATTGTTGAATACCTCAACGCTGCGCCACTCGTCTGGGGCTTCACCGACGGGCCGCTCGCGGGCAAGTACGACCTTTCATTCACGGTGCCGTCGCAGTGCGCCGAGGAACTTCGCCGCGGCGATGCGGACCTCGGAATCATCCCGTCGATCGAATACCAGCGCATTGATGGCGTCGTGGCGCTGCCGGGAATGGCGATTGCGTCCAAGCGCGAAGTCCGCAGCCTGCTCGTCGTAGCCAAGAAACCGATCGAGATGGCGAAGCGGATTGCGCTCGACACAAGTTCGCGCAGCACGATCGGGCTGGTGCGGCTGCTCGCCGCGGAACACTGGAAGATCGCGCCGGAGTTTGTGGACGCCGCTCCCGACCCCGCGGAGATGCTGCGAGAAGCGGACGCCGCGCTTCTGATCGGCGATCCGGCCCTGCGAATTTCGCTCAAGATGGAAGCTCTCGCCGGAAAGGCGCCAAGCGGCGAACAGTGCTGCCAGGGCGATCCCGAAGAGATGCCCGTGCCGGGCTTCGAAACGCTTTACGTGTACGACGTGATTCACCAGTGGCGCGAGATGACCGGCAAACCCGCTGTGCTTGCGATCTGGGCGGGGCGGCGCGATGCCATCACGCCGGAAGTTTTGGCCGATTTCGCCGCGTCCAAGCAGTACGGTCTGGAGCGAGTCCGTGAAATTTCCGAAGCGGCTTCGATCAAACTCGATCTGCCGCCGCGGGCGCTCGAGCGTTACTTGACCGAAAATATTCATTTCGATCTCGACGAGGAAAATCTTGCCGGTTTGCTTCTCTATTTCGAGAAGGCCGCCGCCGCGGGATTGATCCCGCGCGCCAAGCCCTTGGAATTTCCGCAGGCCGCCGCGCGTGCGACTGTCCGCCGCGGCGCGTGACGGTGTGGAACGCATAGGCACGATCAGCTCCATTCATCGCTATCCCGTAAAGAGCATGCGCGGCGAGGATCTCGAGGAAGCGCGCGTCACGTTTGCGGGACTCGCCGGTGATCGCGTGTACGCGTTCGTCGAAACCGCCAATCGCTCGAGCTCTCCCTGGATGACCGCGCGCCACGGCCATGACTGGATATTGTTTCGTCCGCGATTCCTCGATCCCGCGCTACCCACGGATGAGAATCCGTTCTCCGAGAAATACGCAGCGGAGGTCGTCACGCCGGAGGGGGATTGTTTCCGCGCCGACTCACCGGAGTTCACGCAATACCTGGAGAAGAGATACGAACGCTCGTTGCGCCTGCGTTTTTCCGAACGCAGCATGACCGATGCTCAACCGATTTCCGTTCTTGGGTTGAGCACGATTCGGGCGCTTTCGGAAGAGACGGGCACGGTCCTCGATCCTCGACGATTCCGCGCGAATTTTTACGCACGTTGGGACAGCGATATTCCCTTTTTTGAAGATACACTGATCGGCCGTACGCTTCGTATCGGCGACGCAGTCAGCGTGATGGCGCTTAAGAAAGATGGCCGCTGCGTGATGATTACGCTCGATCCGGACAACGCCTCGCCATTTCCCCGGCTTCTTGAATGCGTGGCCCGGAATCATGGCGGCTGCGCCGGAATCTACGGCGCCGTCCTCGGCGAAGGAATTGTGCGGCGAGATGACCCGATTTGGCTGATTTAATGCGAGAATAGGGGATCAATCAGAGGAAACATGGGAATCAGCTCGCAGGAAGCTCTCGACCTTTTTAACTCCGATGACTTGATCGGCATCGGCATGGCGGCCAATGAAGTCCGCCGCAAGAAGACGGATCCTCGCGTCGCCACCTATCAGATAGACCGCAACATCAATTACACGAATTTCTGCACGGAATATTGTTCCTTCTGCGCGTTTTACCGGCCGCTGGGCGCGAGGGACGGCTACATCCTCCCGCTGGAAGCGATATACGAAAAAATTCAGGAGATGCTCGACCTCGGTGGCACGGGCGTCCTGCTGCAGGGCGGCCTGCACCCGGACCTGCAAATCGAATTTTACGAGAACATGCTGCGCTCGATTCACGAGCGCTTTCCGCAAGTTCACCTGCACTGTTTTTCCGCGCCCGAGATCACCTGCATCGCGGAAGTATCCGGGCTTTCGATTCGCGAGACGATCGTGCGGTTGCGCGATGCCGGACTCGTCTCCATTCCGGGCGGAGGCGCGGAAATTCTGGACGATGAAGTCCGCGGCCGCATCGCGCGCCTGAAGTGCAAGTCGGAAGAATGGGAAACAGTGCATCGCGAGGCGCACAAGCTCGGCATGCGCACCACGGCGACGATGATGTTCGGCTGCGGCGAAGAGTACCACCATCGCGTGAACCACTTCGAAAAGCTCCGGCAGATTCAGGAAGTGTCGGGCGGGTTCACCGCGTTTATTCCCTGGATTTTCGCGCCGGAAAATACGCCGCTCGGGAAAAAAGTGCCCGAAACCACCGCGTTCGATTATCTGAAGACGCTCGCCATCAGCCGGCTTTACCTCGACGACATTGACCACATCCAATCAAGCTGGCTAACGCCGGGAATCAAAGTCTGCCAGGTCGGCTTGCAATTCGGCGCAGACGATGTCGGCAGCATCCTGATCGAAGAGAATGTCGTCTTCGCCGCCGGCGTCCGGAACCGCACAAACGAAGAAGAGCTTCGCCGGATCATATCCGACGCCGGCTATCTGCCCGCGCAGCGCGACACGCTATACACGTCTTACGTCTTGAAGCAGTAGCTGTTACTGCCTGCTCGCCCGCGTCAAACATCTGAATTGTAGGGGCGTAGCACTGCTACGCCCGGCAGACGTGCTTGGAAATAAGTCACCCATTAGAGAGCTGTCATCCCGAGCGAAGCGAGGAATGACAAGTGCGGTGCGTGAGATGGATGGTTGGCACCGTGCCAAGCATGCGCGCCGGGCGTAGCAGTGCTACGCCCCTACGGAAAAATCGGTTGCTTGGCGCGCGAAGGGTGCGACGGTTCAACCCTTCGGCGAGACTCGGACGTCCAAAACGACTTCGGCGCCCTCTGGAAGATCGAGCGGACCAGTCGGCACGAGGACACCGTTCGCGTACCGCGCGCGAATTTGCCGCGAACGCGCCGGCTGGTTCCGCTCGCTCGCCCCTCGCCCCTCATCCCTCGCCCCAGACGCAGCCGAGGACGGCGTCGCGTTCATGACCGGTCCGGAATCGAGCGCAACATTTGCGAGCGCATCCGCGTCGCTGTTCTGTTCCCTGCGGACGTGTTCGATGGCGAAATACCTGAGCTGGCGCGTAAGGATGGCAGCGCGCTCGTGGAGCGGTTTCAAATCCGCGCTCTTCACTTTGTAGCGCCCCTGCATCTGGCGAACCAGCAACTCGGAATCGCTGCGAATGCGCAGCGCGGAAATGCCATGCGTGGTCGCATAGTCGAGAGCCGCAAGCAGCGCGTAATACTCAGCCACGTTGTTCGTATCGCGGCCGAATTTCTTTGCGAGTTCGAGAACCAGCTTCCCCTCAGGATCGCGTATCACCACCGCGTACGCGGCAGGGCCGGGATTGCCGCGCGAAGCGCCATCTATATTGGCGATGTGGACTCCCGCAGGCGGCGACACTGGATGGGATTCGGAAAAAAGACGCGCGCTGCCCGGCGGAGAAGTTTTCGGTCCTCGCATGCGCCGCGCCCTCAGCTTTCGCGCGAAGTGGAGGCGGAAGCGCTGGCCTGGGAAGCCGACGCGGCAGCCGAAACGCTCGGCTCGATATAGTAAATGATCCGCGTGCACGTCTCGCAATGGAACATCTCGGCGCTGTCCGCGCGCCGCATTTCCTGGATCACGTGAGGGCGCACGATCATTCCGCACGCGCCGCATTTCTCGTTGCGCACTTCGGCGAGCGCCACTCCATTATGTTTCTTGACGATGCGATCGTAATGATCGAGCAGGTTTTCGGGAATTTCCGCGATGGCGCGCGTGCGCTCGGCGTTCAAATCGGCCAGGTCCTTTTCGGCCACGGCGCGATCCGCTTCCACCGTTGAGCGCTGCACGCGCTCCACTTGTTCCACATCCTTCAGCGCAATTTCGGACGCCTTGATCCGCCGGTCGTACTCCTCGCTGGCCACCATCTGTTCGAGGAGCCGGTCCTCGGCCTTTGCAATTTCGTCCTCGGCCATCTGCACTTCATGAAGAAGCGCGCGATAGGACTCGTTCGTCTTGATCTGCGAAGTCTGGTCGCGATACTTGCGAACCTTATCTTTCCAACTGTCAACGTCGAGCTCGTACTTCTTGCGGTCTTTCACCGTCGCAAGTTGCGCGGCCTTGCTCGCATCCAGGTCCGCTTTGGAGGCCGCGATGCGCGCGTCCGATTCGGCGAGTTTCTTGGGGAATTTGGCAAGCCGGGAACGGACATCATTCAGCCGAATGTCCACATTTTGCAGGTCGAGAAGGTTCTGAAGGATCTTTTGCACGGCTGGCTCATTCTAGCACAGTGCCGGATACCGCCTCGTTTCGCAGCAGCTCCATATCGGACGGCCCCACGGAAATCAGGAGCGCAGCGAACGCTTGTCTCCCTGTCGCAAAGTGACGCCGTCACGGTCGAGCCGCTCGAGCAAAGGAATCGCCACGCGGCGGCTGTTGCCAAGCATCTGGCGAAGGTCGCTCGTTGTCGCGGGACCCTTCGCGCGGATGAATTGGCGAATCATTTCGCTCGCGCGTTTCATGCTGTCAGCGGACATCACGATCTCGACATTTATTTCGACAACCTCTCCCGTCTCGATCAAGAATCGCAGCGCCTGTTGCGAGCCGATATCCGGCGCGAGATCCTTGCGCGAAGGAGGATCGAGCGGCTTGTGCGCCAGCATCGCGCGTATCCTTGCTCCGGCCGCCTGAAGCTGCGGCGGCAATACCGGCAGGTGCGACGTCCTGCGAATCGCCGCGCCAACCCGCACAAAATCGCGCGTGCATAGGTGCGCGACGACCGCGTCAAAGAGATCCGCGACCGGCAATACATCCTTGAGCGCCGCGCGCAAATCGGTGAGCGGCAAGCCGCTCTGTTCAGGATGCGCGCGATGTCGCGCGTCAATTGCCTCCGTCGCACGGCGATCCAGCGCCTGCCATCTGTCAGCGTGAACGACGAAGTCTCCGGCAACAACAACCGAACCCGCGGCCGTGAGGCGCGCGACGGCGGCGGAAATGTCAGCGCCGCTGAAGCGCGATTTGACGAGTACATGGGATTTCCGCGTTGCCCCTTCGTATGCGGCTTGCGACGCAACCAGGCGGGAAACATCTCCTGGCGATTCCGCGCGCGCGCTGAGGAATTGCATCCGCGCATCGCGGCGGAAAAGTCTTCGGTTACCGTCGGGGTCGAGAACGATCGCGCCTCCCAGCGTGCTGCGCTCGGCCCAATCTCGGATGATGAAACGATCGCCGGTGAAAACAAAAGCGGGCGCCTCCAATCGAAGTTGCGCGACGGCGCCTTCTCCGGCGGCCAGCGTCCGGTCGCCGTGGAACGCGACGCGCGCCGCTACGTTTCCGCTTCCGTGATGCGCGTGGACGCGGACGCCGTCCTTGATCGCATGAATCGCCCGGGGCGAAATCTCGATGCGCACGTCGAGAACTTTGCTCGGCCCGCCAAAATCATTCAGTGTGACTACGTCGCCGCGTTGAATGTCCTCCACGGCGTCCAGCGACAAATTGAGCGCCGTTCGCGAGCCGGGTCCGCTTGCTACCACATCGCGGCCGTGCGACTGGATGTTGCGAATGCGCGCCGTCTTCCCGGACGGCTGAATCGCAACGGTTTGACCGCGGCGCAATGTGCCGCCGTTCAATGTGCCGGTAACCACAGTGCCGATTCCTTGCAGCTTGAAAACTCGATCCACCGGCAGCCGCGGTTTCCCGATATCGGTCTGCGGCGGCGCATCCGCCAGCACGCGCGAGAGCGCGGCTTTCAATTCGTCGAGGCCGCGCCCACTAACGACCGATGTGGCAACGATCGGCGCGGCGGAAAACGGAGTGTGGCGTAATTTTTCGCGGATCGCCGCGGTCGCGCTCGTTCCGTCCTGTATCAGATCGATTTTAGTGAGCGCGACGACGGCGCGACTGACGCCAAGGTACGTGAGGATTTGCAGATGTTCTTCCGTCTGCGGCATCCAGCCGTCATCGGCCGCGACAACCAAGAGCGCGAGATCAATTGAGCCGACGCCGGCGACCATGTTTTTCACAAAATCTTCGTGGCCGGGCACGTCAACGATTCCAAGCACGAGCGATGAGGATGGATTGGCGGGATCCGGCAGTTCCAGGTGCGCGAAACCGAGGTCAATGGTGATCCCGCGCAGCTGCTCTTCCGGCAGGCGGTCGGGATCGGTGCCGGTCAGCGCTTTAATCAATGCGCTCTTACCGTGATCCACGTGCCCGGCCGTCGCAAGGATAAAATGTCGAATGGCGGACATCGGTGCTAGCGACACACCGCGCGGATGGCGGCGATTAACTCCGCATCCTGCCGCGGGAAAATCGTGCGCAAGTCGAGCTTCAGGCTGCCGCGCGCCACATATCCGATCACAGGAACCGCGTGGTCGCGCAGGCGCGCGGCAATTTCCTGTGGCTTGATCGCGCCATGCACCAGATCGAGCGTGACCGATGCAATTGCGGAACGCGGCAATGTTCCGCCGCCGATCTGTGCCTGTCCTTCGCCGACGCGCGCCTTGATCGGCAGTCCATCGAGCGCCGATCTGATCTTCTCGGCACGCGAACGCAGATCGTCGTTTGATGCGTGCAGCATTTCGAGGACCGGAATTCCGCCCTGGCCGCGCAAGTAGATATCGGCAGTCGCCTCGAGCGCCGAAAGGATGAGCTTGTCGCACCGCAGCGCACGGAAAAAAGGATCGCGCTTGAGCGCGGCGATCAATTTAGCTTTGCCGGCGATTATTCCCGCCTGAGGGCCGCCAAGAAGCTTGTCGCCGCTGAAGCAGACCAGATCAACACGGCGACCGATCACTTCCGCGGGCGTCGGTTCATGCTCCAGGCCGGCGGCCGTTTGAGTCTCGATCATCGCGCCGCTGCCAAGGTCCTCGACAAACGGCACTCGCTTCTTGCGCGCCAGCGCCGCGATTTCTTCGGCCTGCGCGGACTCAACAAAGCCGTCCATGAAAAAATTGCTGCGATGCACCTTCAAAATCAGCGCCGTCTCGCGGCCCATTGCGCGGCCGTAATCCTGGAGAGATGTTTTGTTGGTCGTGCCTACCTCGCGCAGCCGCGCTCCGCTGGTTTCGAGAATGTCGGGAATCCGAAAGCCGCCGCCGATCTGGATGAGTTCGCCGCGCGAGATAATGACTTCGTTTTTCCGAGGCGCCGCTTTACGAGATCCTGCGCGCCCGGTGCGTTCGGAAATCGCCGCATCTGCCTGGCAGAAGTGCCGCAGGATCAGGACGAGCGCGGCGGCATTGTTGTTGACGACGGTGGCAGCCTCGGCCTCGCAAAGCGCCGCGAGACTTCGCTCCAGATACGCTGCGCGACCGCCTCGCGTGCCGCCGGCAAGTCCATATTCGAGATTGCTGTAACTCGATCCGATGTTTGAAAGCGCCTGAATGACATCCGGGCCCAGCGGGGCGCGGCCGAAATTTGTATGGATCAAGATGCCGGTGCCATTGATGAGCGGCCGGATGCGCGAGGCGCGCAATTCGCTCAGCGCGTCACGCGCCGAAGCGAGCACGGCGTCAAACGCGGGAATCGATTTCTGCGTGCGAAGCGCCGCGAGTTCACGGCGCACCACTCCGAGGACGATGGGGCGGGGCAAATCAGTGTCGCCAAGCGCCAGCAGGACCTTTTCCACGGCGGGAATCGCACGCAGCTGAGACTGCTTCATGCAGAAACCCGTATGCGCGGTTTGCCGGAGCGCACGATGCGGCCGATCACCGCGGCGCAGAGCGTGTGCGCTTTCTCGAGGCGCTTCAAAACAGCTTTCTGATTCTTCTGCGGGACGCAAAGCAGCAGGCCGCCGCTGGTTTGCGCGTCCGTCAGCAGCGTCTTCTGAGAATCCGTTACGCCCTCCCAATCCGTGAACTCATTCGCATGGGTGAGATTGTCGCGGCTGCCGCCGGGAATGCAGTTGGCGGCAATCAAATCGAAAACTTCGCTGTTGATTGCGGGCACGCTCGCGGCGGAAATCTCTGCGCCCACTTTGCTGGACGCGCACATGGCGCCCAGATGGCTGAGGAGTCCAAATCCGGTTACGTCCACGGCGGCGCGCACGAGCCCGCGCTCGGCCACGTCTGCGCCAACGGTATTGAGGTGCGTCATCACCTCAATGGCCTTCCGTTCGAGCGCCGGTGGCGCCAGGCCCCGCTTGACGCCGGTGGTGATGATTCCCGTGCCGAGCGGCTTGGTCAGTATGAGCAGGTCGCCCGGACGCGCGTTGGCATTCGTCATCGTGCGGCGCGGCGACACCAGTCCTGTGATGGCGTACCCGAAAATTGGTTCGGGAATTTTAATCGTGTGGCCGCCGATCAGCACGCATTTCGCTTCCTGAATCTTCTCCGCGCCTCCGCGCACGATTTGATTCACTACGTCGAGCGGCACGAGATCGGCCGGAATTCCCACGATGTTGAGCGCCGTGAGCGGGCGTCCGCCCATGGCGTAAACGTCGGACAGCGCATTCGTCGCGGCGATTTGCCCGTACGAAAACGGATCGTCCACGATCGGCGTAAAAAAATCCGTGGTCTGCACCAGCGCCCGATCGCCGCTCAGGCGATATACGCCTGCATCGTCCCCGGTGGCTGTGCCGACAAGCACGTTGCGATCTTTCAGCGTCGGCACTTGACGCAAAACCTCCGTCAACTCCCGCCGGCTGAGCTTGGAAGCGCAGCCCGCGCAGGAAGACAGCGCCGTCAGTTTCAGAACCTCAGTTGCCATGCGCGATCACCATCTTTTGGAACCATCTATCTGAATGCAGGAAAAGTTGGTGGAGAGGGTAGGAATCGAACCTACCCCCCGACACGAAGTGTCGGGGCGACGGTTTTGAAGACCGTGACGACCACCAGGCACGCATCACTCTCCATTCGCGTCGCACTGCATTCTTGATTTCTCGACGGACCGATAATATACACCGCTGCGCGCCGCCACGGTATCCACCGGCTCCAGTTTAAAGTGTGGCGTTCGGCGCGGAGAACGAACCTGTAGCAGTCAGGCGAAAAGCGAGGTCCCGCTAGCGGCGTCCTGCGGAAGCCAAACGCGGCAGGCTGGCCGCGCGCGATTTAATACATTCTGATGGAAACGTGGAGGAGGGAGCGGGCTAACTCAAGGCTCGGCGCGGACTTCCATGGTCTGATCGACGGCGTAATTCGTGCAGCCCGCAATCGCGGCCGAGCAGCGCGCGATCACGCGAAAGCCCTCTCCGGAAGGTTCAACCTCGTATGTGTAACCGTCGCGCCCCGACTTTTTCATGCTCATTTCGCCGCTGGATACCAGTTCGTCGAGCGAGGCGACCGAACCGTGCTCAGCCTGGTAGGCGCGCTCGGATTGCGCGATGGACACCAGGTCGTTTTTTACGCCGACAATATTGATCGTTTGCGCCGGCGTCCCCGCGCCCGCGGCTTGGGATTGCGTAAGAGAAGTTCGGTAAACATAAAGCCCAACGACCGCCCCGACGAGCAGTGCAGCGATTCCAGCTATGCTTCGCATGAGCACCTCCTGTAGCAACTAGCGTCCCGGATAACCGCTATTTTCAATAGCACCACAGCGGCGTCCGTGCCCGCAACATTGTGTTGCTCGCGCGTGCGAATAGAGAAACAGCCGCACCGCGCCGCATCCTCGCCGAACACCGGTCGCGTGGTGCTACCTTTCACCGCTGGAATGCGTCCAAGTAACAGGGCCAAAAGAGGGGCGGCGGCCCGCTTATTCTCAGGTTTGTTTGACACGCGCGCAGGCTCTCGCAATACTGGAGCATTGACTTCCACCATTTGGGCGTTTCACGCACCTTCCCCGACCGATCGGAGCGATTCATGATGAGGGCGAACACGAGGAAATGGATTCCGGCGGCTGCGGCGATATTTCTCGCGATCGGCGTGTCCGCATCTCTCATGATGCCGCTTGCGGCGCAGGATCAGCCTTCCGCGGTTCGCCCGCCGAAACTTGATTTCACCACCCACACACTCTCGAACGGCCTCCAGGTGGTTTTGCTCGAAGACCACGAGGTTCCGGTGATTGACCTGCAGGTCTGGTATCACGTGGGCGGAAAAGACGAGCGCCCCGGCCATACCGGATTCGCGCATCTCTTCGAGCACCTGATGTTCAAAGGTTCGGCGCATGTGGGGCCGGACGAGCACTCGCGCATCATCGAAGCAGTCGGCGGGTTCGACAACGCCGAGACGGGCGACGACTCCACGAATTTCTTCGAGACGTTTCCGAGCCAATACCTCGAGCGCGTTCTCTGGCTCGAAGCCGATCGCATGGGCAGCCTCAACGTGGACGACGCGAACTTCAAATCGGAGCGCCAGGTCGTCGAGGAAGAGCGCCGCGTCCGCGTGGACAATCAGCCCTACGGCTCGATCGAAGAAGATCTTCGCGCCGCCGCGTTCACGGTCCATGGATATCACCACACTCCCATCGGCAGCATCGCCGATCTCGACAAGGCCACCCTCGAGGACGTCCGCGCTTTCTTCAACACCTATTACAAGCCGAACAACGCGACGCTGGTGATCGTCGGCGATTTCAAATCCGATCAGGCGCTGGCATGGACGCAAAAATATTTTGAGGGCATTCCCGCTTCCGCGGGACCCATTCCGCGGCCCAATACGCCCGAGCCTCCACAAACGGCTGAACGCGACGTCGCCAAGTCGTACACGAACACGCCGCTGCCCGCCGTGGTCATTGGCTACAAAATTCCCGCGCGGTACGCACCGGATTCATATCCGCTCGATCTCGCGTCCAACGTTCTCGCTGGAGGCGAAAGCAGCCGGCTCTATCAGGCCCTTGTGTACAAGGACCAGATCGCGGTGCAAGCGGCTGGGTCCGGCGATTTCAGCGAGGATCCCAATCTTTTCTGGGCGTACGCGATCATGAATCCAGGACACACGCCCGAGGACGGCGAAAAAGCAATTGTGACCATCCTCGATGGGCTGAAAACTCAGCCGGTAGGCGCGAACGAATTGCAGAAGGCCAAAAACCAGGAGATCTCGGGCTTCATCCTCGGCCGCGATACGGACGAGAATAAGGCTATCGCCCTCGCCAGCGCTACCCTGATTGGCAAGAATCCGGACCTGGTCAACACCGAGCTCGACCGCTATCTGAAAGTCACGCCGGAGGACATCGAGCGCGTGGCGAAGGAATATTTTGTTTCGCAGCGAGCCACGATTTTGACGATTAAGCCCGCGGCGCCGGCTCAATAGAGCTGAAAAGAAATTCAAGTCTCAGGAGCATTGATGAAGCGTGCAATCAAGCGATGGATTCTTTTTCCGGCGGCACTGATGCTTGTGGCAACAGCGGCGCTCGCTCAGCAGCCCCCGCAGCCTGCGAGCCCGCCGAGCGCCGCGCAGGATCAGAAAAATGGCACGGGAGTAGTCCCTTCAGGCGTGAAGCTCGTTCCGGCAATGCCCGCTGCCGGCGCGCCGACGCATTTCAGTTTTCCGCAGGCGGCCACTAAGACTCTCGCAAATGGACTGCGCGTATTCGTCGTAACCGATCATAGCGAGCCGGCCGTTGCCGCCCGGCTGGTGACATTATCCGCGGGCAGCGTCAAGGACCCCAGGGACATGCCAGGCGTGGCGCAAATGACCGCTAACCTGCTGACGCAAGGAACCGAAAAACGCTCGGCGAAGGACATCGCCGAGGCGATTGATTTCATCGGCGGCTCGCTGGAGGCTTCGGCGAGCAAGGATTCCACGGACGTCAGCCTCGATGTCGTGAAAAAAGACCTGGCCACGGGACTCGATCTGATGTCTGACATCGTGCTGCGCCCTGCATTTCGCGCGGAGGAACTGGACCGCCAGCGCCAGCAGCTTCTTTCAGGCCTCACGGTGCAGTATTCCGATCCAGACTTCCTCGCTTCGGCGGCCTTCAGCCGCATCGTCTATGGCAGCTCGCCCTACGGCTGGCCGGAAGAGGGAACTCCGGAAACCGTGCAGAAGCTCGATCCGGCGGTTCTCAAGAAATTTCACGACGCCAATTATGCTCCTAATCAATCCCTGCTGGCCTTTGCGGGCGATATCACGCCCGAGGAAGCATTCGCCGCCGCCGAAAAATATTTCGGGGCCTGGCCCAAGATCGAGGTGGCGGCCGCTATTCCACCGGCGCCCGAAACTTTTACAGGCATGCACATCTGGCTGATAGACAAGCCCGACGCCGTGCAAACGCAAATTCGCGCGGGCAAGCTCGGCATTCGCCGCGGCGACCCAAACTACATTCCCGTCTCGGTAATGAACCGCATTTTTGGCGGCGGCTACAACAGCCGCCTCAACACCGAGGTCCGCGTCAAGAAGGGGCTCACGTATAGCGCCTACTCTTCCTTCAATCCGCATCTGTCAGCCGGCTCGTTTGCGGTTGGGACGTACACGCGCACCGAAGCCACCGTCGAAGCGGCAAAATTGGTGGTTGATCTGATCGCCAAGATGTCCACGGGCGACGTGACGCCGCAGGAGATGGATTTCGCGCGGGACTATCTCGCCGGTGTCTATCCCATTCAATCCGAGACAGCTGAACAAGTGGCGAACCGCGTCCTGACCGCGGCCGCTTTCGATCTGCCCGCGGACTATAACAGCACGTATCCGGAGAAAATTCGCGCCGTCACTTCCGCGCAGGTGCGCGAGATGGCCATGCATTATCTCAGCGCCAAGGACCTCGACATGGTGTTCGCCGGAAACGTCAGTGCGTTTCGCGACTCCTTGAAGAAAGCATTTCCCGATGCGAAGTATGAGGAAATTCCCTTCGACCAGGTGGATTTGCTCGCTCCCGATCTGCGCAAAGCGAAGGTAGCGCCGGCCACGCACGCGTCGCTCGAGCAGGGTAAGCAGATTATCCTGGCCGCCGCGCAGGCCGCCGGCGGCGACGCGCTCACTTCTCTCGCGGCGCTGAAAATGACCGAGGACGGCAAAATCTTCCGCCCGGATGGCGATGTGCCGCGAAGCGTGAAATGGCTCGTTTCCTATCCGGATCGCGCCCGCGGCGAGTTCAACCTTTCCGGCAGAGATATTGTGCAGGTTTGCGACGGACATTCTGCCTGGGTGCAGATGGGAACCGATACGCGCGATGCCACGCCCATGGCGCGGGAATTTCTGCGTGCCATTTCTCTTTATGGCGGCGGATGGGGACTCTATCGGGAAGTGCTGGGCGGCAAGATTTCGGGACCCGCGATTTGGGCGATCGGCGACGAGGAAATCGACGGCAAGAAAACCACCGGGGTGGCTGTTGACGCTGCTTTCGGCACGATCAAATTGTATTTCGATCCCGCGACCCACCTGCTCGCCGCCGCGCGGTACCAATCGGCCGGCCCGCAGGGAGCTTCGGACAATGAGCAACGCTGGAGCGATTACCGCCCGGTCGAGGGCCGCCAGTTCGCTTTCTCGACCGTGGTCTATCGCGATGGCGTGAAATACATGGAGTCCACGATTCAGCAGCTAGACCTGAATCCGAAGGTAGATGACGCGCTTTTCGCCATGCCTGCCAGCCCGACCGCGGCCGCGCGCTAGCCTGTCGGACTCTATTTCACCGACAGGATTACTTTCCCGATGTTTTTTCGGTCGTGAATGTATTGGTGCGCGGCGGCGGCCTGATCGAGCGGAAACGTCTTGCCGATCTCGGGTTTGATTATCCCGGCGGTGTACATGCGGAATAGTTCGTCGAGCTCGCCGCGCAATAGGGCGCCGCGCCTTTGAATTTGCCCGAGGTTTACGCCAATCACGGAGACGCTTTGTCCCATCAGCTTCAGCGGACTAAATCGCGGCATCTGCGCAAACGCCTTCAGGCTGCGCCACCAGTGTCGCTTGCCGTCCGGCCCGGCCGCGACCGAAAAACCGTACACCACCAGCCGCCCGGTCGGTCCAAGGCACTTGTAGCTGTCGGCAAAGGATTTTCCGCCCACCGCGTCCATCACCATCTCGATGCCGTCGGGCGCGAATTTCAGCACCGCCTCCACGAAATCGGTTTTCTCGTGGTCAATCGGATGATGCACCCCGATCTTTCGCAGATATTCCTGCTTTGCCGGGCCCGCCGTGCCGAAAATCACCAATCCCTTCGCTCGCGCGAGCTGCACGGCGCCGATTCCCACGCCTCCCGCGGCGCCATGGATCAGAATGCGGTCGCCCGGCTGCAAATTGCCCATCGTGAACATCGCGTGATGCGCGGTCAGGTAGTTCGCGGGAATCGCTGCCCCATCGTCGAACGGCATCCCCGCAGGCAGCCGATAGACCACGCTCGCCGGGACCGCCGCCCATTCCGCATATGCGTTGAAATGGGGCAGCGCCACCACGGCATCGCCTGCCTTCAAGGCGCCGCCTTCGCCTCGCCTGGCGCCCTCGATGACTTTTTCCACCACTCCCGCGATCTCAAGGCCGGGGACAAACGGCGGCTTCGGCGTGTCGGGATAGAGCCCCATGCGCTGCAGGAGGTCCGCGAAATTCACGCCAATCGCCTTCACGCGGATCAGCACTTCACCAGGCTTCGGCTGCGGGTCTGGCACCTGGCGGGCCTCAAATACTTCGGGAGGGCCATACCGCCGTACGACCATCGCGCGCATCTAACTCTCCTCATGCCGGGAACCTGCCGGCCGGGCCCGCTCCCACCGTTCGCCGGGACCGGAACACCTGCACCGGCATTTCATTAGGAATCGATTGCATCCTATCTTAAACTATTGGACTTCGCGCAATGATCAAACTCAACCTGACATATAGAACTTTGTTGACCGGTACTGCGCTGCTCGCAGGCGCATGGGCTTGCGTGGCGGCGAATCGTCCCGCGCCCCCGGATACACCCGCGCCAGCCGTACTGACTGCCATGCAGGACGAGCTCAGCCGCTCGATGGAGGCGACCTCTGCCGCCGATCCCCCGGCCTACTTCATCAGCTACACCGTCTCCGACCGCCAACTCGCCGAGGTTTCCGGCTCCAATGGCGCGCTGCTTTCCAGCACCGCGGACCGTGCGCGCTGGCTCGAAGTGCAATCGCGCGTCGGAGGCTATCAGCTCGACGACACGCATAAACTCGGCGACCGTCCTCCCAGCTGGACGAGCCCCGGCACCAACGTTCCGCTGGACGACGACATTGCCATCCTCCGCCGCGAAATCTGGCGCGAGACCGACCGCCAATACCGCGCCGCCGCACAGGCCCTGATCAAGGTAAAGACCAGCGAGCAAGTGCAGGTGCAGACCGCCGAAGGCGGCGCTCCGGATTTCTCGCACGAGCCGCCGCATACGTCCGTCGGCCCGCACGTTGAAATTAGCGTGGACCGCAAGCCCTGGGAAGAGCGCGTGCGGAGATACACCGCCGAGTTCAGCAAGTCACCCTCGGTACTGAATTCCATCGCCACGTTCACCGCGCTCGCGACGAATCAATATCAGGTGAATACCGAGGGCACCAAGCTCGCTTTTGGGCAGATTCATTACCGTCTCGAACTTTTCGTGCAGAGCAAGGCGCCCGATGGAATGGACATCGAACGCTACGCGAATTTCGACTGGCTTGACCCCAAGGACACTCCGGACGAGAAAACCATCTTCGACAGCATTCATCAATTGGTCAAGGAAACGGAAGCCCTGGACAAAGCTCCGCTCGCGAATCCTTACGCCGGACCCGCGCTGCTCACCGGCCGCGCCGCCGCGGTATTCTTCCATGAAGTTTTTGGCCATCGCGCCGAAGGATTCCGCCAGAAGGACATCAGCGAAGGGCAGACATTTACGAGCAAGGTCGGTGAAAGAATTCTGCCCGATTTTATTTCGATCAAGGACGATCCCACCGAGGCATCTTTCGGCGGCCAGATGCTCCTCGGAAGTTATCCATTTGATGACGAAGGCGTGCCCTCCGTGAGTGTGCCGCTGGTGGATCACGGCGTGTTGAAAACTTTCCTGATGGGCCGGTCGCCGCTCGTGGACGTTCCGCACTCCAACGGCCACGGCCGCCGCCAGCTCGGCTTCGTGCCCATCGCCAGGCAGGGGAACCTGATCGTATCGAGCACGCAGACCGTGCCCTTCAGCGAGATGAGGCAGAAACTGATCGCGCTTGTGAAGCAGCAGGGCATGCCCTATGGCCTGCTGATTGACGATATCTCCGGAGGCTTCACGTTCACCGGCCGCGGACAGCCGCAAGCGTTCCAGGTCACTCCGCTCGTTGTCTACCGCGTGTTCGCCGATGGCCGCCCCGATCAGCTCGTGCGCGGCGTGGATATCGTCGGCACACCGCTCGTATCGCTCACGAAGATCGTGGCTGCCAGCGATAAGCAGGAAATCTTCAACGGCTACTGCGGCGCGGAATCCGGCTCCGTGCCGGTCTCGGCCGTCGCACCCGCGATCCTGATCTCCGAAATGGAATTCGCGAAGAAGGAAACGTCAACCGACCGGCCGCCCGTCCTGCCGCCGCCGGCGCACGATTCGGAAGCAAAGGTGGTCCAACAACAGTGAGAAAACTCGCCACACTTGCTTTGCTCACGGCGTTCGCCATGCCGCTGACCGTCGCTCGCGCCGCGGGAAACCGCGCGGCTATGCTCCCCGCCGCGCAGGCGCCCGTTCCGGCTGGCGAAACTGACCAGACTCTTCACGCCATGCACGACGAAATGGACCGCTCCCGCACGCGGCTTGCACTCGCCGGCGTCGGCAAACCCTTTTACTTCGAATACCGCCTGCTCGACCTTGATGTCCGCAGCGTCACGGCCTCCTTCGGCGCGCTCGTCTCCAGTTCGACCTCGCGCACTCGTTTCATGTCCGTGGACGTGCGCGTGGGCGACTACCACCTCGACAGCTCCAATTTCATCAGCGAGGACGGTTTCCAGGGTTTCCTCGGATCCACCGGAGAAGTCGGCATTGACCGCGACTACAACTCGCTCCGCCAGGATTTGTGGCTCGCCACCGATCAGGCCTACAAGGCCGCCGTCACGCAGATGGCGCTCAAGCAATCTTTTCTTCGCAGCCTCACGAAGCCGCCCGAAATAGACGATTTCTCTCAGGCGCAGCCGCTCGTGAAGGTTGATCCCCGCATCGATCCTGATTGGACGTCGCGTAATTGGGAAGAAGAAGCCCGCGAGGCGTCGGCGGTCCTCAAGAATTTCCCGCAACTCTACGGGAATCGCGTCAGTTACTACCTGGTTTACGCAACCTCCTATCGCATGACCAGCGAGGGCACCACCATCCGCTCGTCGCGCCATCTGGCCGCCGTGGAAGCGGCGATGGATACCCAGGCGGAAGACGGCATGTCGCTGCACAACTATTATTCGGTCTATACCCCGCTGCCCGCTGGCCTGCCCGACGCTGCAGCCGTCGCGAAGGCGCTCGCTAGCGCCAGCACCGATCTGATGGCGCTCCGCTCGAGCCCTCTCGTTCCGGATTATACTGGCCCGGTGCTGTTTGACGCGCCGGCCGCCGCTTCGACCCTGGCGCAGGTTCTCGAACCGTCCCTTTCCGGCGCGCGTCCCCCGCTTTCGATGACGCGCGATTTTGACGCGTTCCTCGAGCGCTTCGGCGGGCGCAGCGAGTGGTCGGGCCGCGTCGGCACTCGTGTGCTTCCGGCGAGCGTCACGCTGGTGGACGATCCCACGCTTCAGGAGTCTCAAGGCCAGCCGCTGCTCGGAAGTTACGACGTGGACGACGAAGGCGTGAATGCCCAGAAAGTTACGCTCGTGGAAAACGGCATCCTCAAGGAACTATTGATGTCGCGCCGCCCGGGCCCGGATTCCATGTATTCCAATGGGCACGCTCGCTCGGCGCTTCTTGCCGACCCGCATCCTCTGAGCAGCAATCTGATCTTGCAGGCAACCGATGCGCTCAAACCGGACGATATGCGTAAGAAATTTCTCGATTCCTGCCGCTCCGACGGGCATGAATGGTGTCTCGAAATAAAACGCATGGATAATCCCGCGCTTTCCGCGGTTCGCCAGGAGGATTTCTCGGAGTTTGTCGGCGAGCTGGGCGGAGGAATTTCGAACGGCGATCGCGTGCCGCTGCTCGTGTATCGCGTGTACGTGGCGGACGGCCACGAAGAACTGGCGCGCGGCGGAATCCTCGAAGGACTCACGTTGCGGTCACTGCGCAACATCCTCGCGATTGGCAGCGATCCGACGGTCCTCACCTACATGCAAAATTCGCAGGACGGCCTTGCTGGCACGGCCCTTGGCGCTTTTGGCTCGGCGCAGGACGGCATTCCGAGCACGGTCGCCGCTCCTTCGCTCTTGCTCGACGATGTCGAGATTCGCGGCTTCCACGGCGAACCCAGCCGCCTCCCGCTCGATTCTGCGCCTCCTATGAAGTGACGATCCGACCAGGATCGTCATCCTGAACCCGGCGCATTCGGTTTTTGGTCGGGCGAAGGATCTCTCTTCAATTCACCAAGCATCGTCATCCTGAACCCGACGCATTCGTCTTTTGGCCGGGCGAAGGATCTCTCTTCAATTCACCAAGCATCGTCATCCTGAACCGTGCGCCTTCATCTTCTGGCCTGGCGAAGGATCTCTCGTAGCGCCCTCCCCGCCCCTTAAATCGCCATCTCGCGGCGTATAATCCCCCGAATGCCCTTGGCGACCATCGAACAGGCCAGCCGCGAAAAGCGAATGGCGGCGCTCGGCTCGGTGGGTTCGGCCGTCGTGCTTGTGTCCCTGAAGGTGTTCCTCGCAGCGCTCACCGGCAGCCTCGGTATTCTCTCCGAGGCGTTGCATTCGATCCTCGACCTGGTAGCAGCCGTCATCACCTATCTTTCCGTGCGAGTGGCGGACAAACCCGCGGACGCGCAACACCTCTATGGCCACGGAAAGGTGGAGAGTTTTTCCGCGTTCGTCGAAACCGGCCTGCTACTGCTGACCGCGCTCTACATTATCTGGGAAGCTTTTCAACGGCTGCTCTTCCACGCGCCGCACGATGTGCACGCGAGCCTCGCGGCCATCCTTATTCTTGCGCTCACCATGGGAATCGATTTCGTCCGCGCCCGCGCCCTGGCCCGCGTCGCGAAAAAATATCCCAGCGAAGCGCTCGAAGCTGACGCCCTGCATTTTTCAACCGACGTGTGGAGCACATTCGTCGTGGTCCTCGGAATTTCGGGCGCCTGGCTGGGCGTGAGATTCAATATTCCCTGGCTCGGCTCGCTCGACGCCTTCGCCGCTCTCGGCGTGGCGGGCGTGATCATCTGGATCGGCTCACGGCTGGGCCGGCAGACCGTGGACGCGCTGCTCGACGTGGCCCCGCAAGGCTTGCGCGAACGAATTGCGAATGCCGTGGATGAGACCGAAGGCGTGTTGCAGACCGAACGCGTGCGCGTGCGCCGGGCTGGCCAGCGCTATTTCGTGGACGTGACCATCAGCGTGCCGCGCACCGCGAGCCTCGAGCAGGCGCATGCGGCGAGCGAGGCAGTCGAGCGCAACATCGAGAATATTGTCCCCGCGGACGTTGTCGTTCATGTTGAACCGCGCGCCCGGAACGACGAGCCCTTGTTTGAAACGATCCGCGCGATCGCTCAGCGCCGCGGACTCGCCGTTCACGAATTGTCCGCGCATCATTACGAGGGCCATCTTTTCATCGAGCTGCATCTCGAAGTGGACGAGGCCTCGAAACTCCGCGACGCCCACCGCCAAGCCACCGAACTCGAGGAAGAGATCCAGCGCGTCACCGATCCCGCAACGCGCGTCAATATTCACATCGAGCCGCTCGGCGCACGCATCGTCGGCGCGGAGGAAATGAAGGAACTTTCGCGCGCGGTCCAGAATTTCCTGAATTCACTTCCTTCCGAATATCACGAGCTGGTGGATTGCCACGAGGTTCACGTCCGCAGCGTCGAACGCCGAATTCTGGTCTCGTGCCATTGCGCGATGGATGGCGACCTGCCGATCACCGACGTCCACGATTTCACCGCGCTCCTCGAAAGCCGCGTCAAGGAGCGCTTCCCTCAAATCTACCGCCTGACGATTCACCCGGAGCCTGTCGAAGAAAGCTGACGCCTTCCGCCCCGAGACCCGGCAAAGACCTGCGCGGCAAGCGCCAGCACCGCCGGAAAACATTCGAGGACGTAGCGCGGCTCCGGCGTCTCGATAAAACTCGCGATGAAGAGTGTGCGCACCACAACGAACACGATCAGCAGAGCGACGCCCGGCCGCCCGCGCGCCATCCAGGCCCCGGCCAGCGCCAGAATGACGTACCCCGCATTCAGCAGCGCCATTCCCAGGGTCACCAGAAAATCCACGCGGTCATCTTCCCATTCGCTCCCCACCGGACGCAGAGGACTGCTGTTGGGCAGCAATTCCACGCGCGGCGTAAACCACATCGCCAGCGAGCGCAGCAGCGGAATCTTCACGTACGTCCGCAGAGGATGATTCGCCGTGCGCTCTCGCGCAATTTCGCCGAATGCGGCGTCTTGCTCCCGTGAAAGCGTCAGCGTGTAGTTGTACGAGTCGAGCATGTCCGCGACGCGTGAGCGTTCTTGCGGCGAATCAAACGCCTGCGCCGGGATGCTGCCGATCGGAATTTCCTCGGAGCCAAGCCTCCACAGAGTGGTGTACACATCGCGGAACCGCCAGAGCCACGTGCCCGTCCACGCATTGAATCCGATTGGCGCGAAGTCGTCGGGCATCTGGAGGTAGCGCGGCGACAGAAATTGGGTTTCGTGGAGCGTGCGCATATTCCGCGCCGCCCACGGCAGCAGCGGCAGCAGCAGCCCGACCCCCATCAGCACGCCCGCGCGCGCCAGCTTTATCCAGTTCACGGGCCGCCACCATTTCGCCGCCAGAACCAACCCCGTCGCAAGTAGAAGCAGCGGCGTTTCCGGGCGAACCAGCGCTCCGAATCCCGTCACCACGCCTCCCAGGAACCAGGGACTGAGCGCCCCCTTGCGCGCATCTCTGCCCGCACCCATGTCAAAGTCCGGCGCATTCGCTGTGTCTCGCGCCTCCGCTTCGACCAGCAGCAGAATCGCCAGCGCCGTCAGGAACGTGACCAGCGTCTCGGTCAGCACCACGGCGGTGTAGTTCGCCGTAAACGGGCAGAGCGCCGCGAGCCACAGCCCGGCGAGCGCGACCCGGCGTCGCGACATCTCGGGAGCCAGCCGCGCCGCGATCAGCGCCACTACAAAACACGTCGCAAGGTCCACGATCGCCTGGGTCAGCATCGCGGCCCGCGATGAATTCCCAGCCACGCTGAAAATCGCGGCCAGGAAGGCCGGGTAACCCGGAACTCGCGTGTCCAGCGGCATGAGCTGCCCTTCCACCACCGCTCCGTACACGCCCTTCTTCAGCCAATTCCAGGCCAGCTCGATGTAGAATGGCGCATCGCCCGAGTCCGTCACCGGCAGCTTCAGGACGAAAAAAAATCGCAGCCCCAGCCCGGCCATGGCGGCAAGCGCTACGTTTACGCGCATCATATATTTGGCGGTCATTGACAGCGTCCCGATGGACGGCTAGCTTGGAATGTCCCGATGTCTGAACGCAAGCCCATTTTCTACGACGAGGAGCGCCGCCGCTGGCGCCGAACCCGGCTCGCGCTGGAAATTGCCGGCGGTCTCTTCACGGTCGTTCTGGTCGTCTTCCTGCTTAACGTGGGCCGCAACCCGAACCTGCCCGATATCCTGCGCCCGGATACCCGCGCCGGTCTGCATGCCATCCGCACCAAGCTGAAGACCAAGCCGCAGCGGCTCGGCCGGAAGCGCAAGGTTGCCGCGCTCGGCAAGGTTCCCCAGAATTACGACCCGCTGCGCGCCGCCTTTTACGTGGGTGACGATTACACCAGCCTCGCTTCCCTCCAGTTGCACTATCACGATCTGGACTTGCTCATTCCCGAGGCCTTGCACGCCGTGTCGCTCGATGGAAAGCTGGACGCCGACCAGGACCCAAAACTCGCCGCGTTCCTGCAGTCGCTGCAATCGCGCACCCCCGCCGTGGACATGCAGGTCATGCCCATGGTGAACAACTACGACGCGAAGAGCGGCGTGTGGTGCCCTCCGGCAACGCTTAAAATGCTGGCCGACCCCGCGGCGCGGCAAAATCTTGCCAGACAGCTCGAGGAATTCGCGGATGCGGAGCATCAGGCCGGCATCGTCGTGGATTTCGAGTCGCTGCCAAAATCCAGCCAAGTGGATTTTCAGCGCTTCACTCACGATTTGGCGGCGGATTTGCACGCAAGAAATCTGAAGCTCATGGTGGCGCTCCCCGCGGCTGATTGGAGCTACGACTACAAGTACTTCGCGTCGCAGGCCGACGCCATCATTCTGATGAACTACGATTTCCATTGGTCAACATCGGATCCCGGTCCGATCGCGCCGCAGGATTGGTTCGTGCGCGACATTCAGAACATCGTGAAGATCGTTCCACCGGAAAAGCTGGTGATGGGCATCGCCAATTACGGCTACGATTGGCCCGCCAAATCGAAGCGCGTGCCGCACCCGGTTGCGCAGGCAGTGACGTTCCAGCAGGGAGTCGTCACCGCCGTCGAATCCGAATCGGACATCCAGTTCGACTCCGATTCCATGAATCCGTATTACTCCTACGAGGATGAGAACAACCAGGTTCACCACGTCTGGATGCTCGACGGTCTTACTGCCTACAACGAACTTCGCGCTTCGGAGCGCGCCGGAGTTGCCGGCACCGCCCTGTGGCGCCTGGGCATGGAAGATCCCTCGATGTGGTACATCTGGGACGCCACGCACCCGGACACCGCGGTTCGCAATAAGATGACGGATCTCCCGCCGGGTTACGATCTGGTCCTCGAAGGCGACGGCGACATCTGGCGCATCACATCCACACCTCAGAGCGGCAAACGCACGTTCGACTACGATCCCGATTCCGACACTTTCGATGACGAGGGCTTTACGAGCTACCCGATGTCGTGGCGGATCGAGCAGATGGGCGCCGATCCCAGGAAAGTCGCGCTCACATTCGACGACGGCCCCGATCCTGAGTGGACGCCCAAGATCCTCGACGTTTTGAAACGGGAGAAGGCGCCGGCGACATTCTTCGTAATAGGCGAATCCGCGAACCAGAATGCCGCCATCGTGAAACAGGAATATGCGCTGGGCAATGAGATCGGCAACCACACTTTCACGCACCCCGAATTCGACGTGGACCGCCTCTCGAAAACAGAGCTCGAGGTTCAGTTAAATCTCACGGAACTGCTCCTGGAAAGTTATCTCGGCGTCAAAACCACGCTTTTCCGGCCGCCCTACGGCATTGACCACCAGCCGGAAACGGCCAGCGAAATTCAATTGCTGCCCATCCCGCAATCCATGGGCTACGTCATTATCGGCGCGCGCATCGATCCGCACGATTGGGGCGAAAACAACGGCCAGCCGCCCGCTGCCGCCGACACGATTGTCCAGCGCGTGCTCGCGCAGACCGAAAACAACGACGGCAATATCATCCTTTTGCACGACGGCGGAGGCGACCGCAGCCATACCGTCGCCGCGCTGCCGCAAATCATCGAAGGGCTCCGCGCGAAAGGTTACGAGTTCGTTTCGGTTTCCGATTTGCTCGGTCAATCGCGCGCGCAGGTGATGCGTTCGCTCACCTACCGCGAATGGCTGCTGGTGCGCGCGGATTCCTTCGTCTTCGAAGTATTCCGGTGGCTGCGCAGCGGAATCGCATTCATTTTTGTCGCCGGCATTCTGCTGGTCGGCGGCCGCGCGCTGATCATCGGCCTGCTCGCTCTCGCTGAAAAACTGCGCCCCGCGCCGCTCGACCATCCTGAATATCAGCCGGAGGTCAGCATCCTGATCCCGGCTTACAACGAAGAAGCCGTGATCCTGAATACGGTCCACGCGGCGCTGGCTTCCAATTATCCGAAGCTCGAAATCCTCGTGGTGGACGACGGCTCCGCGGATCGCACCGCCGAGCTTGTGCGCGCTAATTTTGGACGCGACCGTCGCGTGCGGCTGCTTCTGCAAACCAATCACGGCAAGCCCTCGGCGCTGAATAATGCTCTCAGCGAAGCTATCGGCGAAATCGTGGTTTCGATTGACGCCGATACCATTGTCGATCCCGAAGCAGTTCCTCGCCTCGTCCGGCACTTCGCCGATCCCAGCGTGGGAGCGGTGGCCGGAAATGTGAAAGTGATCAACCGCAATCGCTGGATCACCCGTTGGCAGGCGCTTGAATACATCACCAGTCAAAATTTGGAAAAGCGCGCCTTCGATCTGCTGAATTGCATTCCGGTCGTGCCGGGCGCCGTGGGAGCCTGGCGCGCGGATTTGCTTCGCAGCAACGATGGATTTTCAGGCGACACCGTTGCCGAAGACACGGATTTAACGCTGACGATCCGCCGAAATGGCTGGAAGATTCTTTACGACGAAACCGCCATCGGCCGCACCGAAGTTCCCGAGACCGTTGACGCGCTGGTGCGCCAGCGATTCCGTTGGACCTTCGGCACGCTCCAGGCAGTTTGGAAACACCGCGATACCGCCGGAAAAGCGCGCTATGGCACGCTCGGCTGGATCGCCATTCCCAATATTTTTCTGTTCCAGATTATTCTGCCGCTCGTCTCTCCGGTCATTGACCTGTTGTTCCTGCTGTCGCTGGCCCTCTGGGGACTCGGGCAGCTCCGGTTCGCGCGCCTGCCGCAGCTTTGGACCTCGCAGGACGTCGAGCGTTCGCTGATCTTCTTCGCGATATTCATGCTGATTGATTTGCTCACCTGCGTGATCGCTTTCGCCCTCGAAAAGGACGAAGATTGGACGCTTCTCGCTCCGCTGATCCTCCAGCGCTTCTACTATCGCCAGATGATGTACGTCGTGCTTTTCCGCGCGGTCCGGGAGGCTCTGCGCGGCCGGCCCGTTGGCTGGCGCGGCGTGGAGACGCACCTTCCGCCGTCAGCTCCATCATCCGCACCGCCCACGCCCGTCGCGCAAGCTTGAGCGTCATGACCCGCTAATTTCTTGCGGGATTTCGCGGCAATCTGATAGCATCGGCTTGTTGGTGGGCTGCATCCCGAAGTCTGGGAGCGGCACCGGAGGCGACAATGAGTCTCGCACCTCGTGCGGACAACGGTAAAGTCACCGTGCCCGACATTCTCTCCCGCAAGTCCCATTCCCCCGCTGGTTTCGTGGATTCGAAATCAAAGATCACTTGCCTGACGGCCTACGACTATCCCACCGCGCGCCTGCTCGATGAAGCCGGCGTGGACATTCTGCTCGTCGGCGATTCGCTCGGCATGGCCGTGCTCGGATACGACAGCACGCTGCCCGTCACGCTCGACGAAATGGTGCATCACACGCGCGCGGTTCGCCGCGCCACGCGTCGCGCGCTGGTCGTTGCCGATATGCCCTACGGCAGCTTTCACATTTCTCTCGACGAAACGGTTCGCAACGCCATCCGCCTGGTGAAAGAGGGCGGCGCGGAAGCCGTGAAAGTCGAGGGCGGCGAGCGCCGCATCGAACTGATCGCGCGGCTGGTCGAAGCCGAAATCCCGGTGATGGGGCACGTCGGCCTGACGCCGCAATCCGTGAACACCCTTGGAGGATTTCACGTGCAGGGCAAGACGGCCGACGCGGCCCGGCAAGTCGAGCGAGACGCGCGCGCCGTGGAAGCTGCGGGCGCTTTTTCCATCGTGCTCGAATCCATGCCGCGGGAGCTGGCCGCGCGCATCACCGAAAAGCTGCGCATTCCCACGATCGGCATCGGCGCGGGACCCGATTGCGACGGCCAGGTGCTCGTCTTCCACGATCTCGTCGGCCTTTCCACGGGCCACAGGCCGAAATTCGTGCGGCCGTATGCGAATCTCTCCGTCGAGATCTCGCGCGCGGTATCCGCGTATTGCGAGGACGTGCGCGGCGGGAACTTCCCGTCGGATGCGGAGTCCTATCACTCCACCGCCGAGCTGCGCGAACATCAGGCTGCTCCCCAGCGGCGCTGATCGAAAAAGGCCGCCGACACGCGCGATCCCGATTGAAAAGGAGCTTTCCGCCATGAATATTGACGACATTCGCCTGCTCTACGATTTCAATACCTGGGCGAATCACCGCACGATTGAGGCGTGCGCCACGCTCGCGCCCGAGCAGTTCACGCGCGATCTCGCGTCCAGCTTCCGCTCCGTGCGCGACACGCTCGCCCATATTTACGGCGCCGAGTGGATTTGGCTCGAGCGCTGGCATGGCCGCACTCCGTCCGCGCTTCCCTCCGCCGCGGATTTTCCCGATCTCGAATCCGTGCGCCGCCGCATCGTCGAAATTGACCGCAACCTGGTGGACTTCGCCGCCTCGCTCAACGCGGACGATCTGCACCGCGTAGTCCAGTACAAAACGGTTGCGGGCGCGGCGAATGCGCAGCCGCTCTGGCAAATGTTGCAGCACCTTGCCAATCACAGCACCTATCACCGCGGCCAGGTGACCACTCTGCTGCGGCAACTCGGCGCCAAGGCCATTAGCACGGATTTGCTCGCTTTCTACCGCGAGCGCGCCACCCAAACCGGCGCATGACCCCTGCATGACTGACGCCTGATGGAACTGATTCACACCGTCGCATGGATGAGGCAGGTGGCCGCCGAGGCCCGCCGCGGCGACTGCCCGCTCGGTCTGGTGCCGACGATGGGCGCCTTGCACGAAGGCCATTTCTCCCTGGTTCGCGAGGCGAAGCGGCAATGCTCGCCGGTGGTCGTTTCAATTTTCGTGAACCCGAAACAATTCGGGCCATCCGAGGATTTTCAGAAATACCCCCGGACCCTCGACGCGGATCGCGCGGCGCTGGAAAACCTCGGCGTGGACTACACATTCGCGCCCGCTCCGGAACAAATCTACCCGTCCGGCTTCCGTACGGCCGTATCCGTCGAAGGACTGAGCGACAAGCTCGAAGGGCGCTCGCGTCCCGGGCACTTTCGCGGCGTCACCACCGTGGTCCTGAAGCTTTTCGAGATCGTGCAGCCGCGCTTCGCGTTTTTCGGACGCAAGGACGCGCAGCAGGTCCGCATCATTCGCCAGATGACCGGCGATCTCGCTCTCGACACGGAAATCGCGGTCTGCCCGATCGTTCGCGAGCCGGACGGCCTGGCGCTTTCTTCGCGCAATGCTTACCTTTCCGCCGGCGATCGCCGCGCGGCCACGGTGCTGTATCGCTCGCTTGACGCACTCCGCCGCGAGATTTCAGCGGGCGACCGGGACGTGGTGCATCTTGTGGCGACCGTGCGCAAAATCATCGAAGCCGAGCCGGGCGTGGCGCTCGATTATGCGGAGATTGTGGACGCGGACACCCTCGAACCGGTGATGGCCCTGCGGAAGACGTGCTGCGCCCTGCTGGCCGCGCGCGTAGGCAACACGCGCTTGATTGACAATGCGCTAATCGAACCGGCGGGCGAGTCGTTCATCGTTACGCTCTAGCCGCCCGGCCTTTCCGTCGGATCGCTCGATATTGACAAGCCAGTGGGGCCACCATACCCTCTGCATCCGGCGCATTTAGCGAGATATCTTCCTGGGAGGAAATCATGGCATCGCGTGGCGGAGGAGTGTTCCCAAGTGCCGCTCTGTTCATCGGTTTGCTTGGACTATTCGAGCTTATTGGAAAGCAGCGGTTCCAAGCCTATCGCACCGTGGATATGGTGCAGTTGTTCGCTTCGGGAATGTGCTTCGGCGTTGCCCTGATGTGGCTTATCGAGCGGCTTCGCAACAAACCCTCGTCGTGAGTCGAGCAGCTCGCCGCCGGCACTGCTGCGCCGGAATTATTCCTCGCGGATTGCGGCGAGCACTTCGGCGGCATGCCCTTTCGGAGTGACCTTCGGCCAAATTTTGTGGATCTTTCCGTCCGGGCCGATCCAGAATGTCGTTCGCACGATCCCCAGAAACGATTTGCCAAAAAAACTTTTCATTCGGCGGGCCTTGTAGGCCTCGACCACTTCGAATTCCGTATCCGCGAGGAGCGGAAAATTCAGTTTGTATCGGGTCTTGAATTTGGTCTGGTCCTCCACCGAATCTCCGCTACAGCCGACAACCGCCGTGTTCAGCGCCTCAAACTCTTTTAGCGCGTCGCGAAATTCCACTGATTCGTGCGTGCAGCCGGTGGTGTTGGCCTTCGGATAGAAATAGAGGACAAGGTTTCGTCCGCGATAATCATCAAGCGAGATCTTGCTGCCGTCGTCGGCCGTCACGTTGAAACCGGGAGCCGCTTCGCCTTCTTTGAGCACGTTCGAATCTCCATTTCGCCGCGCGGGCTATTCGCCCGCGAGCACGCGCTTCAGGATTTCATTCACGGCCTGGGGATTGGCTTGCCCGCGCGTCTCGCGCATCACCTGCCCCACGAAAAATTTGAACACGCCTTCGTTTCCCGCGCGATATTTCGCCGCATTGTCCGGGCTCTTCGCCACCACTTCCCGCGCGATTTTCTCGATGGCGCTGGTGTCCGTGATCTGCGCGAGTCCCTCGGCGGCGATGATTTCCGCGGCACGCTTGCCGGTATCGAACATCGTCGCGAACACTTTCTTCCCGCTCGCCGCGGTGATTTCACCCTTCTCCACTTTCGCGAGCAGTTCCGCCAGCGCCGCGGGTTCCACCGGGCACTCTGCGATATCTTTCCCCGCATCGTTCAGACGCCGCAAAAGTTCCACGGAGATCCAGCTCGCGGCTGACTTGGCCGGCGCACCCGCGCGCGCAGCCGCCTCGAAGTAATTCGCGAGCGCTCGCGTATCCGTGAGCACTCCGGCATCGTATGCCGAGACGCCGTATTCGGTCTGGAAACGCGTGCGTTTTGCGCTCGGCAGCTCAGGCATGTCCCGGCGCACATCCGCAATTGTGCTATCCGACACGGACACGGGCAGCAGGTCGGGGTCGGGGAAATACCGGTAATCGTGCGCGAACTCCTTCGAACGCATCGGCTCCGTGCGCCCAGCCGCCACATTCCACAGCCGCGTCTCCTGCGTCACCGTGCCGCCCGATTCCAGCACGCCGATTTGCCGCTCGATTTCATATTCCAGCGCGTGCGCGAGATAGCGAAATGAGTTCAGATTCTTCACTTCCGCCTTCGTCCCAAGTTTGGAGGCGCCGCGCAGTCGCACGCTGACGTTCGCATCGCACCGCAGCGATCCCTCCTCCATGTTGCAATCGCTCACTTCGGTGTATTCGAGGATCTGCTTCAGGGCCGTCAGGTATGCGTAGGCGTCGGCGGGCGCGCGCAGGTCCGGCTCGGAGACGATCTCGATCAATGGCACGCCGCTGCGGTTGAAATCAATGTAGCTCCATCGGTCCGAGTCCGGGAAACCCTCGTGCAGGCTTTTTCCCGCGTCGTCTTCCATGTGCAGCCGCGTGATGCCGATGCGTTTTTTCTCGCCGCCGGTCTCGATCTCGAGCTCGCCTTCAAGCGCCAGCGGGAGTTCGTACATGGAAATTTGGTAGCCCTTCGGCAGATCGGGGTAGAAGTAATTCTTGCGCGCGAAGCGCGACCGGTTCTGAATCGTGCAGCCGATCGCGAGCGATGCACGCAGCGCGAGCTCCAGTGCCCGTTTATTGAGAATCGGCAGCGCGCCCGGCAGGCCCAGGCACACGGGACACGTGTTCGAATTCGGCGGGTCGCCGAAGCGCGTCGAGCACCCGCAGAACGCCTTCGTCAGCGTCTGAAGATGCGCGTGCACTTCGAGGCCGATCACGGCCTCGTAACGATCCATCGCGTCTTGCGTAACCGTCGGTGCGTTCTGTGCTGTTCGGCTCACGGTAGGCGGACGATTATAGCATCCGGCCGGGCGGCGCGCTTTTCGCCGATCTCGCGCCCGCCCGGCAATTTGGCCGGTGCCCGCGTCGGGTGTTCCGGCTGCGGCTGACAATTAAGGCGAAGACCGGTCCCGCCCTGCGGGCAGCTCCAGTTTAATCCCCGATACAAAGTTCAGCCGCAGCGCCGGAAAGCCGAACGACTCCTCATACTTTTGATTGAGGAAATTGTTCAGCCGTCCGTAGATTTCGATTCCGCGCGGAAGGTGATACGCAAAGCCGGCGTTCGCGTCCACATAGCCGTGGTTTCGAAAGACGCATTGCGGCTCGAATGTGCAGGTAAATGTCCCGTCATTCGGCTCCAGATCGAGCACCGCCCCGCGAATGCTGGCGTTCGAGTTGAGCATCAACCGGCCATGCGTCCACGTGATGTCGTATCCCGCTGAACTGCGCGGCCGCCTGAGCAGCGGCTCGCCCACAAAGAACGGCAACTGCACACCCGTTGTGCCGTCGAGCGCCAGTACGGCGGTGTTGAGCCACGTGTATTCCGCCATCACCTCCAGCGAGCGAGCCGGGCGAAGCCGCAGGCTGCTTTCAATTCCGTAGGCGCGCGATTTCGCCAGATTCGCCGATGAAAACGGGCTCAGCCCTGAAAACGAGCCGCCCAGCGTGACGATCTGATCCTTGTAGCGATTGTAAAAATAGGTCACGTCAATCACGGCTTTATCGTTCAGAAACCGCTGCTCGACCCCTGCGTCCGCGCTGATACTCCGCTCCGGCTTCAACTGCGGATTGTCCGTGAAACCCAGCTCGAAGCCGTCCGGCGGGCGAATTCCGGTTCCGAAGCTGCTGTGAATGCGTGTGATTCCAAAAAGTCCGCTGCTCGATTGCCGCGCCACATAAGCGACGGAAATTCGCGGGTCCACCTGCGTAACCGACGTGGCGGGAATGAAAGGGCGCCCCGCATTCACCTCGTCCGCCGGCAAATCGCCGGTCTGGATGCTGTCCACGCGCACGCCCGTGCTCAGAAACCAGCGGGCGCCGGGATTCCAGCGATTTTCGGCAAAAAACGCGTAGGTATCTCGCGGCAGGTCGAACGGAATGCCCGTCGGGCTGGCCACGAACGTATCCTTGTACTGCTCGCGGTCATATTCGAATCCGGCCACAAAAATATCCTTGGACGAAACCGCGATTTCGCTTCGCGTGTTCGCCACCAGCCGCACATTCTTTGTGAAGGAGGAACTTCCAAACGATCCCGGGCTCGCCGGAAACGAAAACTGGTCCGTTGCCACGCTCACCGTCGAGACCTGTTGAAAGCGGCTAGAGAATTGCTCCGTCTCGCTCGCCTGATATCCGAACAGGTCCTGCACCTGATCTGTGAACGCGTTCGCAATTCCGGGATAGAGACCGTAAGGATCGGAGCCGTACGGCCCGGGATTTTGCGCGCGCCCCGCATCGCCGAAGAAATGCACGATGAATTTACGCCGCGGGCTGCGCGAATATCCAAGGCTCACAAACGAGGTTTGATTGCGGTACGTGTCGTCAATCACGGGGCCTTGCGTGCTCACCCGCGACAAATTGTAAGCCCAGCTAAGACCATCCGTCAGTCCCGCCCCGCCGGTCGTCAGGCGATATGTGTCGTAGCTGCCGCCTTCCCCGGAAAAATTGAAGTGCGGCGAGCCGTCGCCTTGCTCGCTCACGATGTTGATTACCCCTGCCACCGCATTCGAACCGTAGAGCGCGCTTTCCGGTCCGCGCATCACTTCCACTTGATCCACCCCTTCGGTCGGCAGCGGCGCAAGGTCGAACGCCCCGCCGAAATCGTTCATCGGAATTCCGTCAACCATCACGAGGTCATAGTTGGAATTTCCGCCGCGTATGAACGCGCTGGTCACCGCGCCTTCCTGGCCCGTCCGGTTGATTTCCACTCCGGGAACGTTGCGAAGCGCGTCGGCAACTGTCTCCACGCCCTGGTCTTCGATTTCATCATGGCTCACCACCGTGACCGAAGAGCCGACCTCCGGCGCCAGCGCGCCCCCGAGCGACGCCGAAACGATCACCTGCTCCTGCACCGCGCTCAGCTTCAAGCGCACATCGTTCACGGAATTGTCGCTTCCCTCAATTTTGATTTCGGCGGAGACGCTCGTGAACCCGGGCAGATTCGCGACGACCGTGTAAGTTCCGCCGGCGAGCCCATCGAATTTGTACTCGCCGCGCGAATCCGTGCGCATCTCCCCGGCAACGATCAGCGAGCCAAGCAGCGTGACTTCGGCGTCCGGCACTGCGCGCCCATCGGGATCGTAAACGGTTCCTCGAATGGTCGCTCCGCGCGTCGAGCCGGGCGCTTGGGAGGAGGTTTGGGCACACATCGGGTAAGGCAACAGCAGCGCAGCGGTGAAAAAAATCAGAAGGGAATTTCGCAGTCTCATTTTTCCTCCTCTCCCTCTCGCGCGGGAGTTGAAGGTTGTCCCGAAACGCACGCGCCTGCCATGCGCCTCCGGATTGAGACTCCGCCGGTCTCCTGGCTCGGCGGATTGTCCCAAATCATGCGGGACTGCGGCGCGGCCTTCCCATCCCGTCATCGAATCCGGGTGGATTCTTTGTGCGGGTCAGTGGCACGCGCCGAAAACTTTTCCGCCTTACAGTCGCGCGGCGGCGACGGATTTTCACCGTCTTCCCTAGCGCGGAGTCTCGTGTGATTGTGGACGGCGTTCTCCGTGTGTGAAAGCGCCGCTTGCGAAGGCGAATGCACCCCCCGCGAATCCGTAAACCAACGACTCTTCGTCGTGCCTAGTGATTCCCTCCGAGAATCACCCTCGGGCGTCCACTTTCGCGCATCTCCACTTCGAGCGGCGCCTCGAACACCTCTTCCAGTAGCGCGCGGTCATAGACTTCCGCCGGCGTGCCCACTCGCAGGCACTTGCCTTTGTGCAGCAGCACGATGCGGTCGCAAAATTCTGCAGCCAGATTCAACTCGTGCGTCACCACAAGAACGGTGTAACGGTTTTCATCCGCCAGTCGCCGCAGCCGTCGCAGCAATTCCACTTTGCCGCCGATGTCCAGGTGCTGTGTCGGCTCGTCCAGCAGCAACAGCGACGGCTGCTGCGCCAGCGCCCGCGCCAGAATCACGCGTTGCTTCTCGCCTCCGGAAAGCCGGTCCATCCAGCGGTCGCGTAGCGCGTCCGCGCCCACCTGAGCCAGCGCGTTTCCCGCCAGCAGGCAGTCTTCCTCCGACTCAAACCTCAGCCGCTTCCCGTAGGGATAGCGCCCCTGCAGCACGTATTCCCAAACCCGCAGCGGAAACAGCAGCTCGCTTTCCTGCTGCACCAGCGCAATTCGCTGCGCGCGTGTCCGCAAATCGAGCATGCTCACTTCCACGCCGTCCACTTCAATGCGCCCCGAAAGCGGCCGCGCCATCCCCGCCAGCAGCGTCAGTAGCGTTGATTTTCCGCTCGCATTCGGACCGAGAATCGCAACAATCTCCTTCTGCTGCGCCTCGAAACTCGTTGGGCCGAGCGTGAATTTCGGCGCCGACCGGTCCGTCGCCGCATACGCGTAGCTCGCCTGCTCCACTTTCAGACGCACGCCCGGAGTTCGCGGCGACATCACGACCGGCGACATTGCCGTCCCGCCGCTTCCCGTCACCGCGTTCATCGCACCCTCCGCCGCATCAGATAAATAAAAACAGGCGCGCCGGCCAGCGCCGTCATCGCGCCCACCGGCAATTCCGTCGGGCTGACAATCGAGCGCGCCAGCGTATCCGCCAGCACCACCAGAATCGCGCCGCCAATCGCCGACGTCGGAATCAACAGCCGGTAATCGGTGCCGAACATCATCCGCATCACATGCGGCACCAGCAGCCCCACGTATCCGATCGTGCCGCTCACCGACACCGCAAGGCCCGTCAGCACCGAAGCCGCGATATACACCACCAGCTTCACGCGATGCACGTTCACTCCCAGGTGCCGCGCTTCCTGCTCGCCCGTGAGAATTAAATTCAGGTCGGACGACGTCGCGTAAATCGCGCCCGCCGCGAGCACGAACACCCCAAACAATCCCTCGAACCACGGCAACGGATTTGCCGGCAGCGTCGAGCCAAGGTCGCCCATCAGCCAGAACGCCATNNGCGAGCACGATCGCGATCGCGCCGCCAAATGCCGACGCTGGTATCAACACGCGATAGTCCGACCCAAACATCATTCGCATCACGTGCGGCACGAGCAAGCCCACATAGCCGATTGCGCCGCTCACCGATACGGCAAGTCCCGTGAGGAGCGACGCCGAAAGATAGACGACGATTTTCACGCGCGCTACGTTTACGCCGAGATGCCGTGCCTCCTGCTCGCCAGTCAAAATTAAATTCAGATCCGATGCCGTCGTGTAAATCGCGCCAACCGCTGCAATCATCACAACAAACAGAAAGCTGATTGAAATTTGCGGCGGCGTCGCGAGATCGCCCATCAGCCAGAACGCCATGCCGCGCAGGTCGCGCCCGCTCAACGTGGTCATCAAAAACATTATGATCGCGGAAAGAAACGACGCGGCGACGATCCCCGCAAGCAGCAGCGTCGCGCTGTCGAGTTGTCCGCCGCGGCGCCCGAGAAAATAAACCGCTGCAGTCGTGGCCGCGGCCCCCGCGAAAGCTGCCAATTGAATTGCCCCCTGCGTGTGCGGCGCCACGATCAGGCTGATGATCGCTCCCAGCGCCGCGCCGCTCGATACGCCGAGCACGTACGGGTCGGCCAGCGGATTCCGCAGCAGCGCCTGAAAGCCGGAGCCGGCCGTCGCAAGCGACGCGCCCACCAGAATCCCCAGCAGGATCCGGGGCAGCCGGATATCGAACACGATGGATCGGTACCCGCTCGGAATGTCGTCCCACCGGCCGAGGGCGCCGCTGAAAAGTGTCTTGACGATATCAATCACCGAAATCGGATAAGCGCCCATGCGCAGCGAAATCACCGCCGCGGCGAACAGTACCGCGCCTAGCCCCGCGCAAATCCAGGCGACTCGTCGCGGCGTCAGCGGGCGCACTGGCTGCACTCCTCTCCAATTTTTCCAATGGTCATTGGCGCTAACCGGGTCGCGAATTTCGTATTTCGAGTTTCGCGTTTCTCCGCGAACGCTTCCGGATGGACGTCGTGCGCGAGTTGCTCGATGGCATCCACCAATCCCGGCGACGGGCGGATTGCTTCCACGCTCACGTTGATCACGTGACCGGTTTCGACGGCATCAAGGTCCCGCCACACCGGTCGCGCGCGCAAACCCGCAAGCGTCGCGGCCGCCGGTCCGTGATCGCTCGTAAANNAGCCGCGATTGCAGAGCGTCGAGGCGCTGCTGCATTTGCGCCACAAGCTCCGTTCCTCGCTGTTTCTCGCCCATCGCCTCTGCCATGTGCTGAACCGAATCGAGCATCCCGCGAACCGTCTGCGGATCGGTCGTATACACCGGAAATCCCAGCTGCTTCAGCGCGTCTGCTGTTTCCACGCGATTGATCGAAGTCGTCGCCAGCACCAGATCCGGTTGCAGCGCCACAATCGCTTCGAGATTTGGATTCTGTGGATCGCCCACGTGCGCCTTCAATTTCGCGGCTGCCGGCGTGTCGCAGAAGTTCGTGTCGGCCACGAGCCGGTCTCCGAGTCCAAGCGCATACACCGTCTCGGTCAAATTCGGCGCCAGTGTCACAATCCGCTTCACGTCAGCGGATATTTTCATGGTCCGTCCCACCTCATCCATGACCACCTGCGGCCCAGGCACGCCATAATCCTGGGAATATCCGGTCCGATTTTGAGCGACGACTGGCGCCGCGCTCGCAATCAGCGCGCCCGCCATCGAAATTGTCAGAATCCGCCGATCCCACTCGTAACGCAACCAGCCCTCCGGTGAGCGGACAATAAAAAAGCCTCGCGAGAATAGCGAGGCGCGTCGCCACACTCTTTCTCGCGAAGAGTGTCAGCTTCGACTAGCTCGGGTACGTTCCTGACTTTCGGAGCCACATTTCGCGGCTGCCGATCACAGTGGCGGGACCGTGGCCGATTTTCACGGCCTTCCAATACCCGATGCCAGTTCAATTGTCGAAAGCGAGTCTAAGCTCCGCTCGCCATTGTGTCAATCAGCACCAGCCAACCACAGTCACCAAGATGCACAAGATGCTCGGTCACTCAGAAAAAAAGAACCAATGAGACGCAACCCGGGTATATCCCGTCTTTGGGTATTCTTTGCTCAGAGCCACAGGATCGTCGTCTGTTCGATACATATACCCGCTATGGCTCAATGCATTTGAGTTCCGCATAGCATAACGGACCATGATGTCATCTTTGGTGGAACTGATCAGCACTCTGTCCGATACATCCAGATTCAAATAGTCGGAAGGGAGGGCGACGACAGTCGAAAAGACGTCGCCGTTGGTTTTGGTCGTTTCTTCTTTGATCAAGAGATTTGTAACTTCTTGGAATCTGGAAAGGCGCGTTAGAAACAGTCGGTCTCTGAGGAAGCCGCCGAGGCTGATCGTTGGGAAAATCAACAGGCAAAAAACGATGCCAATTACGATGCGGTAAAGAAAATCCTTCGATCTTCGGGTCACGCTCAGGAATGCGCTCCGCAAAATACTCGCTAGCAATAGCGCCGAAAATAGGAAAACAAAGAAATCGCTTAATCCGTCACAGAACGTGACCGACCAGAGAAGCGATCCGAGAAAAACAACTCCCACGAGGCAAGTCCATTTGTACGACCCCAATTTCGTCGTCATAATTCTCTGCGCACGCGAAGGTGTTTCGCCATCTAAGCCGATAGAACTTAGCGGTTCTTCCACTTCGGGGCGCGCTTTTCAACCAGTGCTCGCAAACCTTCCTGCGAATCTTCCAGCTCGGCAAGTTCGTTCAGGAAAACTTTCATCGAGTTGCGGACGCCATCGCGCAGCGGCAATCCCAGGCTGCCCATGATGGCTTTCTTCGCCATGGTCAGCACCGGCGCGGATTGAGCCGTCACCTTCGCGATCACGTCGTTCACTTTCTTTTCGAGTTCAGCCTCGGGCACAAGCCAGTTCACCAGCCCCAGTTCGCGCGCTCTTTCGGCGGACATCGCTTCGCCTGTCAGCACGAGTTCCAGTGCTTGCTTCGGCCCCAAAATGTACGGAAGAATCGCCGCGGCCAGCGGCGGAAACACTCCGAGTTTGATTTCCGGCTGCGCGAAGCGTGCCTTGGGTGTCGCGACCACCAGATCGCCCAGCGCCGCCAGCTCCGCGCCTCCGCCCAGCGCCGGCCCGTTCACGACCACCAGCAGCGGTTTCGACGTATCCAGCATCGCCGAAAACGCGCAGTGGAATGCGTCCAGCAATTGAAACACGCGCCGCTGCGTGTATTCGCCGAGTTCGATGCCGCCGCAGAAAGTCTTTCCGGCGGACTCGAGCACGATGAGCTTGATGTTGTATTGCTCGCCGAGAATGTTGATTCCGGAGGCCAGCTCGCAGAGCATTCGTTCGTTCAGCAGGTTGTGGTCAGGACGATCGAGCGTCAGCCGCGCGACCTCTCCATCCACGCGCACCTTCACGAACTGGAATTCCGAGATTTTCGGCGCTGCCAGCGCCAGCGTTCCGAGGACTTCGACACCTGCGCTGCGCGTCGGCGTGTGTGGGGACATTAAGAATCGCTCCGGTCTGAGCGCTCTCCCCCAAAACCGCTGAAGAGCACTTCCAAAAGGTTAGACCGTTTCGATTTCGACCGCCACGCCCAATCCGCCGGACACACACAATGTGGCAAGACCCCGCCGGCCAGTCCGCGGGCTGGCCTCTTGGCCAGTGCCCTGTCCTGATGGCCGCCGGATCTCGTGAATCAGGGTTGTGAGAATGCGGCTGCCCGTGCACGCAATCGGATGCCCGAGCGCGATCGCGCCGCCGTTGGGATTCAGCCGCTCGCGATTGAAGTGCAAGTCGCGGTCGCAGGCCAGCACTTGCGCGGCAAACGCCTCGTTCAGCTCAACCGCGTCATAATCTTCCACTTTCGTGCCGGTGCGTTTGCTCAGATTGCGCACTGCGGGCACCGGGCCGATGCCCATCACGCGCGGATCCACCGCCGCGACCGTCGCATCCACGATTCGCGCGATCGGTTTTAGATTCAGCTCGCGGACTTTTTCCTCGCTCGCAAGCACCACCGCCGCGGCGCCGTCCGTGATGCCGCTGGAATTCCCCGCGCTCACGCTGCCCGTCTTGCTGAATACCGGCGGCAGCTTCGCCAGCGCCTCGAGCGTCACGTCCCCGCGCACGTGTTCATCTTTGTCCAGCCGCGTCACGTTGCCTTTTTTATCCTTCACCTCAATCGGAACCATCTCCGCCTTGAAGCGGCACTCCGAAGCCGCGCGCGCGGCTCTGCGATGGCTCTCGAGCGCGAACGTATCCTGCTCGTCGCGCGAAATTTTGTACTGCTCCGCCAGAATCTCCGCCGTCTCGCCCATGATGAGTTTCGATATCGGGCAGACGAATCCGTCGCGGTACATCGCGTCAATCAACGGCTGGTTGCCCAGCTTGAATCCCCAGCGCCCTTCCACGAGATACGGCACGCGGCTCATTGACTCCGCGCCGCCCGCCACAATAATCTCCGCCGCGCCGGTTAAAATTTCCTGCCAGCCAAGCACCACCGCGCGCAATCCCGACGCGCACGCCATGTTAATTGTGAACGCCGGAACGTCGTCGCCCAGCCCCGCACGCCACCCAACTTGTCGCGCCGGATTCGGCCCCACGCCCGCCGGCCGCGCATTCCCGAATATCACCTCATCCACATGCCACGGCAGGGTATTCGTACCGCCGGCGTCTCGCCGGCTCTTTTGATTTCGCTCTTCGGCCTGCTCCTTTTGCCTGTCATTCCGAGGGCCGTCTTCGGCCCGAGGAATCTCTCTTCCGCCGCCCGTCACTGGCGTATACCCAAATTCCCCCGGCGTGCGTTCCGCCGGCAACGGCAATCCAAACGCGCGCTCCAACGCCGCGCGCACCGCGATCGTACCCAGGTCCGGGTGTGTGAAATCCGCGAGCATCCCGCCAAATTTTCCGATCGGCGTCCGCACCGCGCTCACAATGTAAACAGTCTTGGCCACGTTCGATCGGATGTTAGCACAGCTCTGCACGCTTCAATGACGCCCGCCGTCCCCAAGCCGAGGCCCGTAAATCCTCGTTCCTCACGCAGTTCTGTTCCGGCACAAACGGCAGGCCGAGCGCACAATTTTCATGGTTTTAGCACCCCGCGCGCGTCAGTTTTCCCGACGAGACCGAACCCTAAACCAAACAATTACAGTTACTTACGTAATGATGTTTCGATTGGCAGGACCGTTGCTACCTTGCTAATGCGGAGCACTCATAAAGATTCAATTCGGGGTGGCATTGACGAGGAGGTCAGCGATGAGAAGTGGGGTTCTTATTCAAGATCAAGTTGATACCGTTTCCAAACATCAGTTCCGCCCGCTTCATGAAGAAATGCCTTTTCAAGCGGACGAGGTCGAGGCCCGCATTCAACATGTGTGCGATCGGCACACGAAGCTCAACACCGCTTCGCAGCTCGTTCGGCTCAAGACCGGAACACATACTTACAATCCGGAACTCGATCTGTGCGTAAAAGTCGAAGCCGTGCGCTGGATGCTTCGAATCGCAAAACACATGAGCGATCCCGCCCGCGAAGTAGTGCTGCTGCGAATCGAAAATTCCCTGCGCCAGTTGGAAGCTGCGGTCGAACCCCGACCGTACCTCGCAGAACCGGGAGCGCGCACCGAACGCTTTTTTCGCTCCGCCCACGCCTGAAGGTTCGCCCGGGATCGTGAGCCTGGGCGCATGTTGCCTGTCTGCGGTTTACGGTCTTTATGTTCTTAGCTTTCTCTGCGGTGGGCCTTCTGATTTCTCTGTGTTCTCTATGCATCCTCGGTGTCCCCTGTTGTAAGTCTTTGGTTTTTTCCCAGCCTGGATTTCGCTATTCTTGTCCGCCATGAAAATCTACGAAATACCCAAGGGCGCTAGCGCGCTCGACCAGCTGCGGCGAGCGGAGCGTCCCGATCCAACGCCGGGGCCCAGTGACGTGCTCGTCCGCATCCGCGCCGCCGCGCTCAATTACCGCGACCACGCGATCATTACCGGAAAATATCGCTACGGCCTCGACCACGACACCATCCCCTGCTCGGACGCCGCGGGCGAAGTGGTCGCCATCGGCGCGAACGTCACGCGCTTCAAGCCGGGCGATCGCGTGATTCCCACTTTCTTCCAGGTGTGGATTGACGGCGCACCGCCGAAGAACCGCGGCGCGCTGGGATCTCCTCTCGATGGCACTCTCGCCGAATTCGTCTCGCTGCACGAAGACGGCTGGGTCGCGATGCCGAAAAACCTCTCGTTTGAGGAAGCCGCCACGCTCCCGTGCGCCGGGCCCACGGCCTGGAACGCCTTGATGACGGTCGGCACCCGCGTCAAGCCCGGCGACACGGTGCTTTGCCTCGGCACGGGCGGCGTCTCGATGTTCGCGCTGCAATTTGCGCGTGCGGCCGGAGCGCGCGTCATCGTCACCTCGTCGAGCGACGCGAAAATCGAGCGCGCCCGCGGATTTGGCGCATCCGCCGGCGTGAATTACAAGACTCATCCCGATTGGGAAAAGGAAGTCATCGCGCTGACCGGCGGTCGCGGCGTGGATTGCGTGATCGAAAATGGCGGCATGGGCACGCTCGCGCGCTCGTTCGAATGCCTCGGTTACGGCGCCAAAGTCGCTCTGATCGGCGTGCTCTCCGGCCCGCAAGGTTACGCCAACCCGCACGACCTCATGTTCAAAAGCGCCAGCCTGCACGGCATCGGCGTTGGCAGCCGCGCAAGCCTCGAGCAGCCGATTCAGGCGATCGAGGTCAACAAGATCAAGCCCATCATTGAAAAAGTGTTTCCGTTTGACCAGGCCCTGGACGCCTTCCGCCTCCAGGCCTCCGGCAACTTCATGGGCAAGATCGTGATCGCGGTCTAAAAAGATTGGTTTGCGTCGTCGAATTTGGGATCCTCGTTCGACTAACCAGTAGGAGGAACAAACAATGAAATACCTGCTTCTCATTTACGGTCAGGAATCGGATTGGTTTAATCTCACTCCGGCTCAAACCGGGGCCATGATGGCGGAATATGGCAAGTTCACCGAAGAAATCACTTCACAAGGCAAGAATCTCGGCGCCAACCGCCTCAAGCCAGTCGCCGCTGCAACCACGGTCCGGGTACGGGACGGCAAGCGAGTCCTCACAGACGGTCCCTTTGCGGAAACAAAGGAACAGCTCGGCGGCTACTATCTCGTCGAAGCCGCGGACCTCGACGAAGCCGTCGCCATCGCCGCGAAAATTCCGGCCGTGCGCCACGGTTCCGTCGAGGTGCGGCCCATTTTTGCCATGGAGCAAGCGGCCAGCACGTAAGATCGGGAATGCTTGCGGGTAACGTCGGCCAAAGAGCGAGCGTAGGCCCTCTTCAACATGGATTTAGAGAAGCTCCACCGCGAAGAATCGGGCCGGGTTCTGTCAACACTGATTCGTCTGCTCGGCGATTTCGATCTTGCCGAGGAAATGTTGCAGGAGGCCTACGCCGTCGCCCTACAGAAGTGGCCCGTGGAGGGCGCGCCCGCGAACCCTCGCGCGTGGCTCGTCAGCACCGCGCGTCACAAAGCCATCGACCGGCTCCGGCGCGACCGCCGCTTCGAAACAAAACGGGACGAGATCGCGCGCAATGTAGAGTCCACCGCGCAGCCTGCCGATGATTTCGGAGACGACATGTTTCCCGATGACCGCCTGCGCCTCATCTTCACCTGCAGTCACCCCGCGCTGGCCACAGACGCGCAGGTCGCTCTCACTCTTCATACCATCTGCGGCCTGACCACCGAAGAAATCTCCCGCGCGTTTCTGGTTTCGGTGGCGACCATGGCCCAGCGCCTGGTTCGAGCGAAGCGCAAGATTCGCGACGCGAACATTCCCTATCGCGTTCCCGCGCGCGAAGATCTGCCGGACCGCCTCGACGCGGCTCTGCTCGTCGTTTACTTGATCTTCAATGAAGGTTACCTTGCCAGCACCGGCGACGCGCTGATCCGGCGCGAACTCTGCGCCGAAGCGATTCGCCTCGCGCGCACCATGTGCGAACTTCTGCCGTGCGAAGCGGAGTCGCAGGCGCTGCTCGGCTTGATGCTGCTCCACGATTCTCGATGCGACGCGCGCGTGAGCGCCGACGGCGAAATTATTCTGCTCGATGAACAGGATCGCGCTCTCTGGCACTCGGAGCAGATTCGCGAAGGCACGGCGCTCACCGAATCGGCGCTTCGCGGTGGTTCGAAGGGTTCATACGCGCTGCAGGCTTCGATCGCCGCGCTTCATGCCAACGCGAAAACGGCGCGCGAGACAGACTGGCCACAGATCGCCGCGCTCTATGGCGCGCTGCTCGAAACTCATCCCTCGCCGGTCATCGCGGTGAATCGAGCCGTCGCCGTGGCCATGGCGCGCTCTCCCGAAGACGGGCTCGCGCTCCTCGATGAACTCGAATCGCGAGACGAGCTTTCCGAATTCCATCTTCTGCCTGCCGCGCGCGCGGATTTGCTGCGCCGCCTGGGACGATCGGCCGAAGCTGCCGATGCGTACCGGCGCGCCCTCGCGCTCGCAACAAATGATGTGGAGCGCCGCTTCCTGCGCCGCCGCCTCGCCATGTTATGATCCGCGGGCCGCGACGACACCAGGAGGACACGCCATGGACCGCAAGCGCCGTGATTTTCTTTCTGCAACCGCAGCAGCGGTAACTCTTTCGGCCGCGCTTCCCGCCAAGTTCGCGAATGCCGCTGAGCCTTTGGCGCACGCACCAGCTCCGCAAGCTGCAACTCCGCAAGCGCCCGCCGCATCGCCCGATAGCTCGACCTACGCCGCGCCCACGGAAATCAAAGCGATCGAAATTATCAACCTGCGCGAGCTCGAACCCGCCGCGCAAAAAATAATTCCAAACGGCGGCTTCGGCTACATCTCCAGCGGCGCCGGCGACGAATGGACCAAGCGCGAAAACGAAGCGGCGTTCAAGCGCGTCACCATCGCGCCGCGCTATTTGAGCGGCTACAAGGACGCCGACCGCTCGACCACGCTGCTCGGCTCGAAACTTTCCATGCCCGTGATGGTCTCCGCGATGGCCGGGCACGGCATGGCTCATGTGACGGCGGAGGTCGGCTCCGCCAAAGGGACGAGCGCCGCAGGCGCTCTGTATTGCGCGGCGTCGCTTTCCACGAAGACGCTCGAGGAAATCGCGCAGGCGTGTCCCGGCCCGAAGTGGTTTCAGATTTATCTGCCTGCCGACCGCGGCGCGGCCACCGAAATTCTCGGGCGCGCCAAGGCTGCGGGTTACACCGCCATTGTGCTTACAATTGATACGGTCGTGCCGAGCAACCGCGAGACCGACCGGCGCAATCATTTTCGTTCGCCGCTGCCCGTGGGAAATTTTCCCGGACAAAACGGCAGCTACGGCGTATCGCCGATGAAGCGCGATCTCGATTGGGACGATGTCGCGTTCATCCGCAAAACGACCGGCCTGCCGGTGCTGCTGAAGGGCGTGATGTCGCCCGAGTTCGCGGTGGCCGCCGTCGAGCACGGCTGCGCGGGCATTCAGGTGTCGAACCACGGCGGGCGCCAGCTCGACGACGTCTCCGCCACGATGACGGTGCTGCCGCGAATCGCGGATGCGGTCCACGGGCGCGCGACCATCCTGATTGACGGCGGCGTGCGGCGCGGACAAGACATTTTTAAAGCGCTCGCGCTCGGAGCCAATGCTGTCGCCGTCGGACGGCCGGTGCTGTACGGCCTGGCGCTCGGCGGATGGATGGGCGTGCAGGCCGTGCTCCAGCATCTCGATGGCGAGCTCGAAATGACCATGCGCCTCGCCGGCGCCCGCACCATCGCCGAAATTTCGAAGCGTTTCCTGACCGCCTGATCCGCGAGGCACGCACCTGGCCCGTGCTTCGCGCCATTAGCATCAAGATAATCCTGCGGCTGGCGTCGCATCGCCAGCCGCAGGATTTCAGTTTTCTGCCCGCCGTAATGTTCGCTCGTGCCTACTCTTGCCCCGGATGCCATTCGTACTGCGAAAGCCTGATGCCATCGATTTCCATTTCGGTGCGGCTGTGCTTCCCTTCCTCCGGCGTGGCGATCGTGAAAGGCGTTCCCGGGCAGAAGTAGCGCAACTCTCTCTTCGGATCATCCGCCCAGCTCCCAAATATCATCTGCACGTCGTTGACCGGAATAATCCCCAGTTCCGCCGGCCCCATGCTGTCGTCGTGCAGGTCCCACATATATCTCGTAACTAAAGGCGGCGGACCGTCTTCATACGTGCAGGTCGTCGCGGACGGATCCATGTGCCCCATCAGCGAGGGGGACTTCAGCGGCGCGCGGCACGCGATCATATTCTGATTCGAATTGCTGTACGGCTCGATCCGGCAGATGCCGACTTCGGCGACCGAAGACTTGCCGCCTTCGGCCGTTATTTGCCTCGCGTTCGTTTCCCGGTAATCCACTTGCGCAACGGAGATGTGCACGTTCACTGGAATAGACTTCACACGTTCGAAAACTTTCCTGTTTACGGCGAAGATTTTCACAGTGTGGTCCTCGCCCGGCAAGAAAATTGATCCGTCCGAATTCCAGGAGGAAGCCCAATGTCGGCCGTCAGACACCTGTATTGTCACGACCACACCACGCACCTGCGCTACATGACCTTCCGCGACGCCCGATGCGTGCAGAGGAAGTGCGATCCAGACATTCGGCAATACGTCCGGAAACGCGTTGTCTTTCTTTTTTGGTGGCAAAGGCGGCGTTGGGTCAATTGTCAGCGTGACCGCCGGTCGCTGCCCAGCCGTCAAAGGCGGGTAGGATCGCGCGACGATCGTGCCGTATGGCGTCACGGCTCCAATCGCGAGAACCGCGACTCCGCCTCCGATGATCAGCAGCCTCGAGGTCCACGTCTTGCGCCGCGCATATTGCAAGAAAATGACCGCCACGAGAACGCAGCCTATGACAAGTAAATCCAGCGCCGCCACGACCTCGCCCCCCGGCAACACCCCCGCGTTCGGAATTGAGGAGAAAAGTTCTCCTACGCCGATTAAGTAAAGTATTAGGCCGAGAACGCACAGCAGCACTTGCACCACCGTTGACGTAATCACGCTGACTGCCGCCGCGGGCACCACCAGAAAAATCAGCAGCAGCACTTGCATCCACAGCAGCCCCGGCAAATAGCGCACCGGCGAGAATCCCGCCTCTGCGAGCAGCGCCACATCCACGATAAAAAGCGGGAGGTTGATGGATGCCGCCACAAACAAGAGTTTCGCGGCCAGCAGTTTTTTCCATTCGTAGGGCCGCGTGACCCAGAATTGGCGATCCCCGACGAGGCTTTCTTCCTGCACCGCTCGGATAACCAGGAAGCACCACGATGCCGGCACAAAAAACGTGAGCGCTCCCCACAGCGAAGAAAAGAGACCGAACTCATGGCTCGGCACGTTCCACCGATGCGCCACGTGCCAGGCATACGCGATCAGCAGCGCCAGCGAAACCAAGATGTCGATCCAGCGGTGGCGCACGTCCTTCCGAAAGATGTGAAGAATCTGACTCATTCCCGCCTCTCTCTCACGCCGCCGTGCGCTGACTCCTGGCCATCGCCAGGAAAATCGAACGCAAAGTCATCGGTGTAAAAGTCGTATCGCGTACGTTGCCGAATGTTTCCCTGATTTCCGCATTCGTTCGCTGCTCGTCGAAGCGCGACTCGATAAATCGCACCACCGTGCCCCCGCTGTTCACGTGCATCCAGCTCTCGGGCTTTTTTGTCGGCGCCGGAGGCGGTCCGTCGAACGTTACCTCCACTTCGCGGAATCGCGCCGCAAGCGACGCCATCTCCTCCGAAAAACGCAGACGCCCATTTTCGAGATACCCAACGTGACTCGCGAAGCTTTCGATTTCCGCCAGGTCGTGCGATGAAACAAAAACCGTCGCCTCCGCCGCGCTCTCCAGCAAAACCTCGATCAGCTCGTCGCGCACCAGCGGATCAAGGCCGCCGAGCGGCTCGTCCAAAATAATCAGCTTCGGGCGATACGCCAGCGCGCTCGCCAGCGCCACTTTCATGCGCATCCCGCGCGAGAGTTGCTTCAGTTTTCGATCCGGCGGCAAATCGAAGCGCCGCACCAGATCGGTTTCGAGCTCCAAATCCCACGTCGGATAGAACGGCCGCAGATAAGCAAGAAACGCGTTCACGCGCATCCAGTCCGGCAGCTTCTGGTTTTCCGACACGTACCCGATCGCGCAAAAAGATCTGCCGGCGACGTTCGTGGAACCCGTGCCCAGCACCTCAGCCCGGCCGCTCGTAGGCTGATAGATATTCATAAGCACTTTGATCGCGGTGGTTTTCCCCGCGCCGTTCGGGCCGACAAGCGCGTAGATCGAGCCTTCCGTCACCTCTAGGTCGAGCCCATTCACCGCGTTGACGCGGCGAAATCTTTTCGTCAGGTTCTCAGTGCGGATGGGGCTGGTCATCGCTTGCGACTCCCTTCTCGATCCGGCTGTCCGCCGAGTCCGTCTTTGGCGGAGAGCCGCTTCCAGTGTTCCGAAACCGACGTGACCATATCCTGCAAGTTGATGCTGAGTCTCTTCGCCTCGACGACCAACTCTTCAATTTCGTGGCTGAGCAACTGCGCGCGCTCGGCGGCGCTGGCTTCCGGATGCGCCGCGACGATCGTGCCGACTCCGGGACGAATCTCCAGCAGGCCGGAGGCGACGAGCTGCGTCACCACTCTGTGCGCGGTGTTAGGGTTGATCTTTAGTTCTTTGCTCAAGGTGCGAACGGAGGGAAATGGATCGCCGGGACGCAGTCGTCCCGAGATCATCGCTTTTTTCGCGGAGTAAACAACTTGCTCGTAGAGAGGAATTCCCGGCCGGAATTGGACACGGAACGGAATCACGCGTGTACTATGCCAGACAGTACACACGTTGGCAATATGGAGTTCCCGCGCGTCCACTGTAGCCGTCCCAGGCCAAGTATGCTCACCTGTACTCTTTCTGACCTTTGTCCCAGCTTCCTCGCGTGACGAATTCTGCTAGCGTCAATCTGGCACTATGCGACACGAACACGAATTCGGCGCAGTCTCAAAGCTCCGCGACATCGGCGGCGGACGGGCCCACTCCTCTGCCCCGTTCAATCGCCGCGACGTCCTCGGCGCAGGCAATCGGTACGCGCTCCGCGCAACGGTTCTAACGGCGCGGATGCCGGGCGGCGCTGGTCGCGCCGACAGAGACACATCCGGCACAAGGTACGCGCTCCAAAAGGCGCTCCTAAATTCCCCTGTCAGGGCCACCGACCTGAACGTTCTACCCGTCACTGCGTGCCGGGTAGAAATCAACGTACCTCATTCAAAACAAAGGACCGACGCCCGTTCTACCCGTCACTGGAACGAGGGGGCCGCCAGTCATGCGCATGAGCCGCAATCCGACGAAACTCGGCGCCGCATTATCGCCCAACCGGCATTTCTAACCGACACTCCGGCGATTAGAATCCGACCTACCTCGCTGAAAACAAGCCGCGAGATTTTTTCTAATCGACACAGATCGGGGGGGCCGACGGCAACGGCTGCCGGTCTGAAGACCGGCGCTACTAATGCGCCACGGCAACGGCGCCCGCCTGAAGGCGGCCGCCACGACGGCAACAGCGTCCCACGAATCACCAATCACTATTCACGAATCACGCATTTCGGTTATTCTTCTGAACCTATGCATGACTTGGGATTTGTGCGCGAGCACCCGGAAGTAATCGAGAAGATGGCGCGGGATCGCGGGATCACGCTGGACCTTGCGCCCTTCGTCAAATTGGATGCCGAGCGGCGGAAGATCATCACTTCGACTGAGCGGATGAAGGCTGATCGGAACAAGGCGAGCGAGGAAATCGCCGCGCTGAAGAAGGCGGAGAAGTCCGACCCTTCGCAAAGCTCAGGGCAAGCAAGCGCGCTCGAAGCGATCCTTGCAAAGATGAAGGATGTATCCGACGAGATCAAACGCAACGATCAGATCGTTGGCGAGCTCGACGAGCGGATGAAGCAATTTCTGCTGACGATACCGAATATTCCGCACGCGAGCGTGCCCGTGGGGCACAGCGCGGCGGACAATGTGGAGGTGCGCCGGTCGGGCGCGCCGCCGAAATTCGATTTCGCGCCGCGTCCGCACTGGGAGATCGGCGAGCGGACCGGAATTCTGGATTTTGCGGCGGCGGTGAAAATCGCGGGCGCGCGGTTTGCCGTTTACAAGGGACTTGGCGCGCGCCTCGAACGCGCCATTGCTAATTTCTTTCTCGACATCCACACCAGCGAGCACGGCTACACGGAAATCCTGCCGCCATTTCTGGTGAATACGGCGGCGCTGACCGGAGTGGGCCAACTGCCGAAATTCGCCGCCGATATGTTTCATCTGGAGGGCACGGACCTGTGGCTCACGCCCACGTCCGAGGTGGAGCTGACGAACCTGCACCGCGACGAAACGCTGGACGGCGAGGCGTTGCCTATCAAGGTGTGCGCGTGGACGGCGTGCTTCCGCTCGGAGGCCGGCGCGGCGGGAAAAGACACGCGCGGCATCAAGCGCCAACACCAGTTCCAGAAGGTGGAGCTTTTCAAATTCACGCGGCCGGAGCAGAGCTACGACGAACTCGAGAAGCTCGTCCGCAACGCGGAGAAATGCCTGGAGAGGCTCGGGCTGCACTACCGCGTGATGCAGCTCTGCACCGGCGATATGGGATTCGCTTCGGCGAAAACGTACGACATCGAGGTGTGGCTGCCCTCGGCGGGCGAGTTCATGGAGATTTCGTCCTGCTCGAACACGGAGGCGTTTCAGGCGCGGCGGTCGGGGATCCGGTTTAAATCGGCGAAGGGCGGCAAGAGCGAGTACGTGCACACGCTGAATGGGTCGGGGCTCGCCGTCGGGCGGACGTGGATCGCGATCGTCGAGAATTTTCAGCAGGCCGATGGCTCGGTGAAAATTCCCGAGGCGCTGTGGCCTTACATGGGGGTGGAGAAGATCGGGGTTAGGTCTTAGTGGTTAGGGTGTAGGAACTTCGACGACCGCTGAGTCGAGTACTTGCTGCAATAGAGGCAGCGCAGTGGTAGGCGCTTCGCGCTGCGTTTTTTTGTCGGAGCTGAAGCTCCGACCCCCTAAACGGCGGTAACCCGTGCACTCGTGCCAACGGTTGCGGCGGCGCTGCCCTCGGCATTCGCGGCTCTTTTTTTCGGAGCTGAGGCTCCGAACCTCTAAATTCCCGTCGCGGGCGGAACGCATCGCGCGCGTGCCAACGGGTGCAGCACGCCTGGGCAAGCCCGAGCGGCAAACAGCGGCGGCGAGCCGCCGCACTCCACAAACTTCGATTGACGGCTGCTGGTTGGGGACGCGGACGGGCTGCTTGAATCGCGCGGCGTTGCCAGGCATTTGCGCCGGGCACGGCATGCCATGCCCCTACTAAGAAAGAGCAACGGATCACTGCGTGTTGGCGGCCAGCGACAAATCTAGCGGGGCGGAGGGCCTGCTGCGTGTTGACCGCGAGTATCGTTAGGTGCGGGGGAAATTCGGGAAGGCGGATTGTGGGGTGCAGGCCCCAAACCTCGTACCTGCGCCCCACGAGCCGGTTGCGGGGTTGTTAGGTCTTTGCGGCGATGCTGTCCACGTGCAGCGAGCCATCGTCCATCACGTGGCCGGTGACTGTGACTTCCTGTCCGAGGTCCTTATCTCCGTTGACCGCGTCCTGATTGTGAATGGCGATGACTTTCTTGTCGTCGTTATTCACGAAAACCCAGGAAGCGCCCTTGTCCTTCATGCACGTCTTGGCGCAAGCCTTGTGCGCTGCGTTCGCGCCCTTCGCGCCGCAGGAGCTGTCGCTGATCCAGCCGGTCCACGTCATCGTCTTGTTGTCGGCGATGGTGGCCAGGCTGAGCGTGGCGAACAACACTGCGAGCAAACCAAACGTTCCGATAGCCCTTTTCATTTGCGTACCTCCTCAGATTTGCAGCGGGTCGCCGGGCCAACGTTCTCCCAAGAACCCACCCCGTAGTCCTGCCCGCCAAGTGTAATGCGCCGGAGCGGCAAAATCATCCACCGAATTTCGGGGCCCGAGCGCTAGGCGTGGCCGACGAGGACCATCGGGCCCGTGGGCTGCGGCATGCCGCCCGTGGGTTCGAGCGACACGGCGAATTCCTTGGCCGCGATTCCCTGCGGCAATTTCATCATCCAGTGATCGGTGCGGCCGCTGACGGGATTGAAGACGCCCGCGCTGATCGGTTTGCCGTCCGCGGGAACGAGCCAGAGCTGGTAGCTTTTCGCCGCGGGCGCCGGAGCGATTTCGCCATCGAACATCAGCATGCCCATTTTCGCGTTGTACATCACGTGCGCGGCGCCAGCCGGCATGCCGGGCTGCTGCGCGAGCGAGACGGTGACCGTGTCGTGCGATTCGATCATGTCGGCGACTTCGCGCACTTCCTGGAGCTGCTGTTGTTGTTGCTCCGCGGCGGCGCGCAGGGCGGCGAGCTGCCGATCGAGCTGGCGGTTTTCCGTCCACAGGAGAATCGTCGCGAGCGCGAGGACCGCTCCCGCCGGGACGAGCACGGCGGCCCACCAGCGGCCGAAGAATCCGCCGGCGCGCTCGGTTTCTTGCGGCGCGCGCGGGGGGGCGGACGCGGCGGCCGGGCTGCGCTCGGCGTCTGCGCGGACTTGCTGCATCAGGCGTTGCTTCACGGCGGCGGATGGCGCGACCGGCGGCGCGGCCAGGGCGAGCAGGGCGATGCGTCCGCGCGCCGCGGCGAGTTTTTCCGTGCACGTAGCGCATGAGGTTACGTGCGATTCGATGGCGAGCTTTTCGTCGCCTTCGAGCGCGCCGAGAGCGTAAAGATCGAAATCTTCTTCGCGAGTTGGATGAGCGTTCATGTGGTTGAGGCCGCCGCCGAGTGCAGATTCCGCTTCAGTGTTTCGATAGCCGAGCGCAGGCGCGTCTTGACGGTGCCGAGCGGATCGCCGGTGCGCTTGGCGATTTCGCTGTGGGTGAGGCCCTCGAAAAATGCCAGCTCGACGGCCGCACGCTGCTCGGCCGGAAGATTTTCGAGAGCGCCCTTCACGAGGCCGAGCAACTGCTGCTGGGACGCGGCCGTTTCAATATTGAACGTCGAGACCACCGTGGTTTCAAGGAGCTCGTCGCCCGCCGCCGGATTGTGCCGGCGCAACCGCGAAATCGCGCGATTGCGCGCAATCACCATGAGCCATGCGGGCAGCGAACCGCGCGTGGCGTCGAATCGCGATGGCGCGCTCCAGAGCTGGAAGAAAATATCCTGCAAGATCTCCTCGGCCGCTTGCGTGTCGCGCAAAATCCGGTTCAGGACGGACGAAAGCATTCCTGCATAGCGGTCATAGAGCGCGGCGAGCGCCGTCTGGTCCCGCTGAACGATTCTCTCAATGAGCTCCGCGTCCGAGGCTCTCCGCTCCGTTCCCGTGTCCGCACTCACCAGCGTGTGGCGACTCCCTTCTATAAGGTACGCGCGGCAGGGCTTTCCGGATTGGCCTGCGATTCGAGTCCCGCTCCGGGTGCAAGCGATGCGCGCGACGGGCACAGTACCGTGCGAGGCGTTCCTGGTCAACGGCGTTGTCGCGCGGGCGGGATTTCGCCTCGCGCATGAACGAGATGCGGCGGCGGATGCTCCGATTTTTCGCCGTCGAAGAACCAAAATTCAGAGGGCCCCTGCTGATAAAGTTAGCATGGGGAGCCCACCAGGCGCGGCGGTGGAGGCGGCGGCGATATGGTAAAGCTTTAATTTACAACAGCTTACGATTAGGGCGAGGCCGGGGAGTGACACTATATGTTACTTGTAGGGCTCGGGAGTGCCGCTTTCGCACTGGTTTTGATTGACATCCTCGACGGCTCCGCTAAACTTCGATTCTCGCGCGACTTACAAGCACTCGGCCAATTCTAAGGGATAAAAGCGGTTAGAAGCAGCGCAGAGCTTCCCACCCCAGGAGGAAGGCAAAATGGCGATGGTTGCCAAGATAGCCCCCCAACCAGTACCCCGAATCGCGCCCCGCGAGGACCTGAACCCGTTCCGCATCGCGCAGATTCAATTCGATCTCGCCGCTGAGTACCTGAAGCTCGACGCTGGACTGCGCCAAATCCTGCGCACGCCGAAACGCGTGCTGGAAGTATCCATCCCCACGAAGATGGACAACGGGCAGGTGAAGGTTTTCACGGGATATCGCGTGCAGCACAACGTGACCCGCGGCCCCTCGAAAGGCGGCCTGCGTTACCATCCGGGCGTAACGCCGGACGAAGTGAAGGCGCTGGCCATGTGGATGACATGGAAGACCGCGACGGTCAACATTCCATTCGGCGGCGGCAAGGGCGGCGTGATTTGCGATCCGAAGCGGATGAGCAAGCCCGAGCTCGAGCGCATGACCCGACGCTACACCTCTGAAATTTTGCCGCTGATCGGCCCCGAGCAGGACATTCCCGCGCCGGACGTCTATACCGATTCGCAGACGATGGCGTGGATGATGGACACGTACTCGATGACGAAGGGCTATTCGACGCTGGGCGTCGTGACGGGCAAGCCGGTTTCGATCGGCGGCTCCGAAGGACGCAAGGATGCGACCGCGCGCGGATGCCTGGTGGTCGTGGAAGAGGCATGCAAGGTGAAGAAAATGTCGCTGCGCGGATCGAGCGTCGCGATTCAGGGATTCGGCAACACGGGCTCGCAAGTGGCGCGGCTGTTTGCAGAAAAAAAGGCGCGCGTGATTGCCATCAGCGACTCGCGCGGCGGCGTGTTCAATTCGCGCGGGATCGATCCGCTGAAGGCCATGCGCTACAAGGAACGCTCGGGCACGGTGGTAGGCATGCCGGGCACATCGCGAATATCCAACGACGACCTGCTGACAATGAAGTGCGACATTCTGGTTCCCGCGGCGCTGGAAAACGTGATCACGCTGAATAACGCCGACCAGATCAAGGCGAAGATCGTCGCGGAAGCCGCGAACGGACCGACGACGCCGCACGCCGATGAAGTTCTGGCGCGCAAGGGAATCCTGCTGCTGCCCGACATCCTGACGAATGCGGGTGGAGTGACGGTCAGTTACTTCGAATGGGTGCAGGATCTGCAGAGCTTCTTCTGGCCCGTGTCGGAAGTGACGATGAAGCTCGAGACGGTGATGCGCCAGGCATTCCACGAAGTGCACGATTCGATGCGCAAGCATCGGGCGCACATGCGAACCGGGGCGTACGTGCTCGCCGTGGGCCGCGTGGCGGACGCGACGCTGGTGCGCGGCCTCTTCCCCTGATTTAACTTCCGCGTTCCGCGCTTTCGCACAATCGGAGGGTACCGAGCGCACCTCCGCGAATGCCGGATCTAGCGTCGCCGACAAGACTGGGAGTCCTGGGAGGATTTCTGTCGTGAAGACGCCGCGTCGCCGATCGGCGCGCTCATCAATCGTCCGATTCCGCATCCGCATGAGCATCATGACGGCGGCGGTCCTCTGCCTAAGCCTCGCTGCCTTGAGCCGCACTCGGGACGCGAGACAAGACTCCGCGGTCCAATCAGGAGGCCAAGTTACCGCGCAACACGAGCAAGCGATGGCCTCGCCCAAGCCGAGTCAGACTTACGACAGCGGGCTTCCGCTAGACGAGAAGAGCGGCTACTGGGCGACGGGACAGAAGGGCGAACTCCCCTCGAGCGCTTTGTACGCGGATGCGACCGGTGCACTCGGCATTGTCAACCTAAGCGGCCCGATCGAAACGCTGGGACACCCTTTTTTCACACCGCTCGGCACGAACGGACGCGCCTGCGTTACCTGCCATCAACCCGGCAATGGCATGAGCATCTCGGTGGAAACGTTGCGACGCCGTTGGGCGGAGACGTCGGGCCGAGATCCGGTGTTTGCGGTGGTAGACGGCGCAAACTGCCCGGACCTTCCGCCTGAACAGGCGTCGTCGCACACACTTCTGCTTCAGCATGGACTTTTTCGTATCTACCTGCCTTGGCCGCCACGCGCCGCCGACGGTTCATCCATGAATCCGGAATTCGCGATTCAGGTTGTGCGCGATCCAACGGGTTGTAACACGAGCACGAAGTACGGATTGAAGAGCAGCAACCCGATGATCTCGGTATTCCGCCGTCCTCGCCCCGTTGCAAACATGAAGTATCCGATGTCACCGTTCGGCCTCTGGTCTCCGAAAACGGGCGAAGTGTTGCCCATCGATCCGGAAACCAAGAAGCGGCAGAACCTGAATATCCTCGCCGACAATCGTCAACCCACGCTGGAGGCTCAGGCGGTTGACGCAGCTTTCAATCACGAGCAAGCGGCCGACAAGCCGAGCAGAGAGACGCTTCAACAACTCGTCGCCTTCGAAATGCAGATATACACCGCGCAGAGCATGGATTCGCGGGGCGGCAGCCTGACCACCGGCGCGATCAAGGCGGGCCCGCAGGCACTGATAGACGGCATGCCCGGTATGCTGGCGGACTACAACGGAGGAAGTTTCCCGGAACTGGACGGATGGCTAACGTCAACAGCTCTGAGCTCGCAGAAGTGGGATAGAAATACGCCACGTCCGGACTTGCCAGTGATGAGAGAGGGAGCTGACAAGGAGACGCCGGCCGAGACTGCGTTTCGCGATTCCGTCGCGCGGGGTTATGAGATGTTCCGATCGAGGGATATTCTGATCAGGAATGTTTCGAACTACAACACCATCGGCCTCGGCAACCCGTACAAACAGCCGTGCGCAAACTGCCACAACATGCAGCGGACCGGGATGGATTCCTCGCCGGGCTTCATGGATCTGGGCACAACGAATCTGCCTACTGCCGATCCACTACCATGGCTGCCGCTTTTCAAGGTGACGTGCAAAGCCACCGCGACGCCCCACCCTTTTCTGGGGCGAGTCATCTACACGCACGATCCGGGCCGCGCACTTATTACGGGGAGGTGTGTGGACGTGGGATCCATAAACATGCAGCAATTCCGCGGACTTGCAGCCCGCGCCCCATATTTCTCGAATGGTTCGGCGAAGACACTTCGCGATATCGTCGTCTTCTATAATCGGCGCTTCGACATGAAGTATTCCGAACGCGACATTCAGGATATGGTCAATTTCTTGAGCGCGCTTTAGGAGCAGGAATGAAGAAATATCTGCCTCTCTTGTTGTTGGCGCCCCTGCTGGCGACCGCACATGCCCAGTTCGTTTCCACGATGCCGGACAAGGTGATGCCTATTGATCCCAAAGCGGCCCGCAGCTTCGTCAGTTGTCCTATTTTTCGCAATACCGAGCGACAGTGCTGGCTCGCGAAGGAAGGGAGTACGCTGTACTACATTGATCCAGGAACGGGATACCGCCCGCAACTTGGATTCCGAGTTTTGGTCGAAGGCGAGGTATCCCCCGGGCCGAAAATCGGCGGAGGCATCGTCTTGAATCCCGTGCACGTGTCGGTGCTGGCCGAGCGCGCGCCGGAGTGCAACACGATCCTGCCAGCCGATGGCTTTGCCTCGCCACCCGCGATTAACAACTTCGGCTACGTGAAGCATGCCGATGATCCTCCGTTGCCTAAGTTCAAGCCGGGAGAAGTTCTGCCACTGCCAGCGCCTCCCTACAACGATCTCCATTACACGGTCTACTTTCCGTACAATCGCGCTTTCCTGCCGGAGGGCACAACCGAGGTGATCGTGGAATCCGCCGCTGCCTATATTCGCGCCAGCGAAGCGCGCCATGTCCACGTGGTCGGCTATGCGGGTGACGCGCTGCTGGATAACAAGCGCGTCATGCACGAACGCAAAACCGTGGCCGAAGAACGAGCCAACCTGGTGGCCAACGCGCTGAAACAGTTGGGCGCAGATCCGGGGGTCATCACCGTGGATTGGCAAGCGGAGGCGGCGCCGGGCGACGGAGTTCACGATCCGGATCATCGCAAGGCGGTCATTGACATCCATCTTTAGGCGGACAGAACGATCGCGAGCACGGCTCGACCTCCGAAAGCAGATCGCCATCATTCTCAGGCGGCAACCACTCCAACATTCGCTGACGCGACTACTCCAGCGGAAAATATTTGTTGCGTGCGACGGCGCAACACCGTACATTTTCTTTGCCGGCACGCCCAGCGCGAGAGGGTGTCGCCGGCATATGTGTCTAGCGCAGAGGAAAAGCAGGAATTGAGCAGCCACCACCACCACATGGGCAACGGACACCAAACACCTCCCATACTTCTGACCGTCGCAGGATTCGATCCAACGTGCGGCGCGGGCATCGCAGCGGACCTAAAAACTTTCGCGGCGCACAATTGCTACGGAGTTGCCGCGGTGACAGCGCTTACGGTTCAATCCACGCAGGGCGTGCGCGCGGTGCATGCCATTCCCGCCGCGACGCTGCGAGCGCAAATTGATGCGCTCGCCGAAGACGCGACGCTGGCCGGCGTGAAAATCGGCATGCTCGCGAACCGGGCGAATGCTTCCGTAGTGGCGGAATTCCTGGACAAATACAGATTCACGCACGTGGTGCTCGATCCGGTGTCGCGGCCGACGGCGGGCGACGCCGAACTGCTCGACGAGGCCGGCCTTAAATTTGTGCGCGATGAATTACTGAAGCGCGCGAGCGTGATCACGCCGAATATTCCCGAGGCGGAATTCCTGACCGGCATGGAAGTGAAGGACGTGGCCGGGATGAAGGCCGCGGGACAGAAGCTGCTGGAAATGGGCGCGCGCGCCGTGATCGTCACGGGCGGACATCTCGACAGACCGATTGACGTGCTGTGCGAAGGAACGGAGATCGAAACTTTTGGCGGCGATCACGTGAGAAGCCCGAACACGCACGGCACGGGATGCACGTTTTCATCCGCGATTGCCGCGCAGCTTGCCGGCGGACAGCAACTGCGCGAAGCGGTGATCCTCGCGAAGGCCTACGTGACGAAGGCGATTGAGAAATCGTATCAGACCGGCAAGGGCGCCGGACCGCTGAATCAGCTTTTCCGTTTCCATCAAGAGCCGCCGGCGCGCGGTATCCACGAAGTGCCACAGCACGGGATGCATCCTGCGTCGGAACCTGCCACGCACTGAAGAATTAGCCACAGAGACACCGGGGCGCAGAGAAAACCGGAAAATAGAGAACGGAAGATGGAAATGTGGCGCGGAGGTGTGCCTGAGACGAATTGCGGCATCGTTGGGCGGCACGTCGAAGAGAGATTCTTCGACTGCGTAACCGGACGTCCCGCAAGAGCGGGACGAAGACAAATGCTGTCCGGCCACTCCGCTCAGAATGACAGCGCGGGCGGGTGTGCCCGAGCGGAATGGCATCGCGTTGGCGCTTGCTGAAAAACCAGCGACTGGCACGTCGTGTTCGTTGCTGACGGAAGCTGACGCCTCACCGGGCGTAGCGGTGCTACGCCCCTACAAGAAAACGACAACACCGCCGCGACGGCGAACGGGCGGCATCGTGCGAAGCATCGGCGCCGGGCGCAGCATGGTGCGCCCCTACTAGACGATTTGTGCTACCAGGGCTTCTACTACTGCGATGTTTTGGAGGAGTTCTTCAGGCAGGTTGTGGCGCTGCCTGAGATAGACGAGCGAGTTGTAGGAAACCTGGGCTTTGCCGGTAGCGTCTTCGGCGACTAGGATTTTTAGCGGCAGATCTATGGCGATGCTGGGCGAGGCGAGCATCAGAGGCGTGCCGCCCTTCGGATTGCCGAAGATAAATAGTTTTGTGGGCGGCATCTTCAGGCCGGCCTTTGCGGCCTCGCCGCTGTGGTCAACGAGCGCAAACAGCGTGATGTTCTTGGCCTGCAGGATTCCTTTTAATTTCTCGACGATTTCGTCCACCGAATGATTGCTGGGCTTGCTGATAATCCCATTGTCGGACATCGAAGGCATTGGAGCTCCCTGTCTCGAAACTGCTACACCGAGATCAAATAGATGGCCATGCCTACGCCGACGAGCGCCAGGAATAAGGCGAGGGCGATCGCTCCCGTGGACGGCCGCGTGAATTCCGTTTCGCCGCGGTTCAACTGGCGCACGAGGCGCAGGTGATTCCAGGTGGCGAAGATATCCACGAGCACGCCGGCGGCGATCAGCGCGGTGCCGAACCAGATTGACAGGCCGTAGGAGCGCGATTGAAGAGTGGGTTCCACGATGCGAACCTGTTGCAGGAAAAGTCCGAAACGCGCGACCACGAAACCGAAACCCATGAGCGCGAGGCCGGTACGAATCCACGCGAGGAATGTGCGCTCGGCGGCGAGATAGTCGGCTGGGTTTCGATCCTTTGGCGTCGCTGGTGGCACAGGCGCAGTCATCGAGGCATTCTGCCTTGCGGACGCGGGAAAATCTACTGCTGATAGGAGAATCGAAATGCCGATTCGCCGATGAGACACGGAGCAATACGGAGAAAAGATCAAGACTTACCACAGAGGGCACGGAGAAGACATAGAGAACAGGGAAGAGGCTAGGGCTTACCGCGCCTATCGTCGAAGCGCTCAGGCAAGAAAGCGCGGAGATATGAGGAACCAAAGGTCCCAGCCTCACGAACCGAGGATGGGGCACCCGAAAGAGCGAACACGAAAACAGAGGCGGCCGCCTTCAGGCGACCGCTACGAAACCATTTGCAGATGGCGCGGTGTTGCCGGGCATTTTGGCCGGGCATGGACCGCCCGGAATCGGCGCGGCGGGCATGCTCGGATAGGAATCCGAACCGTCGCGGCGGTTAGCGCGGGAGACGGCGCGGCTAGCGACGGAAGACGATGCGGCCGGCTACGATTGTGGCCATCGGCGCGCCGCGGAATGCGCGGCCGTCGAAAGGGGTGTTGCGCGATTTGCTGGGGGATTCGGCGGCGCGGTAGGTCCACTCGTGGCCGGTCGAGAAGACCGTGAGGTCGGCGGGCTCGCCGGCGGCGATTTTTCGTTCCATGCCGAGAACGCGAGCGGGGCCGGCGGTGAAAAGCTCGACGAGGCGCATCAGCGAAAGTTTTCCTGGATGGACGAGCTCGCTCAGGCCGAGCGCGAGGGCCGTCTCGAATCCGATGATGCCGAAAGGCGCGCGGTCGAATTCGACGTCCTTGCTCGCCGCGTGATGCGGGGCGTGGTCGGTGGCGATGGCATCCACGCTGCCGTCGGCGAGGCCGGCGATCAGGGCGTCGCGATCGGAGCGAGAAGCGAGCGGCGGATTCATTTTGTAATGCGAATCGTAGCGGACGTCCTCGTCAGTGAGCGTGAAATGATGCGGCGTGACCTCGCAAGTGACGCGCAGCTTCGTCCTTTTCGCGAAGCGCACATACTCGAGCGAGCCGAAGGTAGACATGTGCGCGATGTGCAGGCGAGCTCCCGTGAGGAGCGCGACTTCCACGTCGCGGCCCACGCAGATTGATTCCGACTGCGCGGGAATTCCCTGCAGACCGAGTTTCAGGGATTGCGGCCCTTCGCGCATCACGCCGCCGGCGAAGAGCGATGGGTCCTCGCAGTGGTCAATCACCGGGAGGCCGAGCGGGGTGCAATAGTCCATCACCTGGCGCATCAGGCGGGCGGTGGCGACGGGCTTGCCGTCGTCGCTGACGGCGACAATCCCGGCGCCCTTCATCGCGGAGATTTCCGCGAGGGCTTCGCCTTTACTCCCCATCGAAGCCGCGCCAATCGGCCAGACTCGCACGGCGCCCGCGGCTGCGGCGCGTTCGACGATGGAGCGGGTAACCGAGGCGTTGTCGTTTACGGGCTGCGTGTTGGGCATACAGCAGACGGCGGTGAATCCTCCGCGCGCGGCGGACTGCGTGCCGGTCTCTATCGTTTCGGACATTTCCTGGCCGGGCTCGCGCAGATGGCAGTGGAGGTCTATGAAACCGGGCGCGACGATCAGCCCCTTCGCGTCGAAGACTTCCGCGCCATTCGCTGAGAGATTCGCGCCGGTCTTCGAGATGCGCTCACCATCGAGCAAAATGTCGAGCGCAGCGTCCGTCTTGCTGGCCGGGTCGAGGACGCGGCCGTTCTTAATCAGAAGCATTCGAGCGATCCTTTGCGGGATGGGGCGCGTCGGCAGCAGCGCCTCCGATCAGATGGTAGAGCAGGGCCATGCGTATCGCGAGACCGTTGGTGACTTGCTCAAGCACGCCCGACTGCGGCCCATCGGCCACGGCGGAATCGATTTCCAGGCCGCGTACGATCGGACCGGGATGGAGAACCAGAGCGTCCGGGCGCGCGAGACGCAAGCGCGCGGGGGTCAGCTGATACCCGGCGATGTATTCGTCCGGCGCGAGCGCGGGCTCGTGAATGCGCTCGGTCTGGACGCGCAGAACCATCACGACGTCCGCGCCGTCGAGGGCTTCATCAATGCGGTGCACGACGCGCACGTTCGCGGCGAGCTTTTCGAGCTCACGCGGAACCCACATGGCAGGGCCGCAAAGCGTGATCCGCACTCCAAACTTGCTGAGAAGATGAATATTCGAGCGGGCCACGCGGCTGTGCAGAATGTCGCCGAGGATCGTGACGTTCCAGCCCTCGAGCTTTCCCTTGCGGTCGCGAATGGTCAGGGCGTCGAGCAGGGCCTGCGTGGGGTGCTCGTGCGTGCCATCGCCCGCGTTGATCACGGGAATCTCGAGCCGCCGGGCGACGAATTCCGGCGCGCCGGAGGATGCGTGGCGAATCACGATGCCATCGGGGCGCATCGCTTCGAGCGTGCGAACGGTATCAATGAGCGATTCGCCCTTTTTGAGGCTCGACGATTCGGCTTGCAGAGCCATCGTATCCGCGCCGAGGCGGGCCGCAGCGGTCGAGAAGCTGATGCGCGTGCGGGTGGAGGACTCGAAAAAGGCTAACGCCACGGTCTTGCCGCGCAGGGTGGCGAGTTTTTTTAACGGGTGGCGCTGGAATTCCTGGAAGGGCTTCGCTTGATCGAGAATAAATGCAATTTGCTCGCTGCTGAGGGTTTCTGTTCCGAGCAAGTGTGACAGGCGCTGAAGCACTTTTTCCCTTTAGACGCTGCCTCCGGACCGCTCCCAGACGGAATCAGGGTACGCGGTCCACCAGCACGACGCGTTCCTCACCGTCAATCTCCTGAAGGCGGACTTCCACGATCTCGGTGTCGCTGGTCTGAACCGAACGGCCGATGAAAGAAGCCTCGACGGGAAGCTCGCGATGTCCGCGGTCAATCAGGACGCAAAGCTGAATGCGCCGGGGACGGCCCAGATCGAACAGGCCGTTCATGGCCGCGCGGATCGTGCGGCCAGTGTAGAGAACGTCGTCCACAATCACCAGTTCGCGATTGTCCACCGGGAAGTCTATTTGAGTGGATTGGACCACCGGCTGCTGGCCGATTGTCGAAAGGTCATCGCGGTAGAGAGTGATATCGAGAGTGCCGACCGGAACGTCCGCGTGCGCGAAGCCCCGAATCTGCTTGGCCAGGCGCTCGGAAAGCGGAACGCCCCGCCGTCGAACACCGATCAGGGCGAGGTCTTTGGCTCCGCCGCTCTTTTCGACGATTTCGTGCGCCAGCCGGCTAAGCGTCCGGCCAATTTCTTCCGCCGAGAGCAGTTGTCTTTTTTCTACGACGCGCATTTCGTGGCACATCCTAACACAGAGTGCAGCGGGTTCGCAGCGGCGGAATCCCTCGGCGAAATGCGGCCGGGCGCGCGGAAATCTTGACCTGCGTGATAGAGTGCTTGGCGTGAGTTCGCCGCAGCGGACACGCATCCCCCTCCCAGCCTCTGGGATTGACCTCCGAGTCAGCATCGGCAGTATCCATCTCAAAAACCCAATCATTGCAGCGAGTGGCACGTTCGGCTATGGCATCGAATTCGCGGAAATCGTGGATCTGAATCGCCTGGGCGGGATCGTAGTGAAAGGTCTTTCCGCACAGCCGATGGCTGGAGCGCCACCTCCGCGGATGATCGAGACGCCCAGAGGGATGATCAACGCTATCGGGCTGCAAAACATCGGCGTGCGCGCCTTCGTGGCGGAAAAGCTCCCACAACTTCGCAAGTTCGACACCGCGATTATCGCCAACGTCTTTGGGCACACGACCGAAGAGTACCTTGAGGTGATTCGTGTCCTGGAAGACACAGATGGCGTCGCTGCGTACGAGCTCAACATATCCTGCCCGAATGTAGAACGAGGCGGTGCGGAGTTCGGTACGAACCCGGCCCTAGCTGCGGAGCTTGTGTCGGCGGCCCGGAAGGCGTCCAAGGGGCCGCTGTGGGTCAAGCTATCACCGACTGTTGGATTTATTGGAGTTATGGCAAAAATAGCAGAAACGGAGGGGGCAGACGCAGTCGTAATCGCAAACACATACCCGTCTTTGTGTCTAGATGCCCACACTAAGAAGTCCCGGCTAGGTAGTACGACGGGTGGGTTGTCGGGGGCGGGCATAAAACCTATAACCGTAAGGTTGGTTCACGAGGCTGGTCGGGTAATAAAGTTACCGATCATCGGGCTTGGTGGAATTGAGAGCCCGTCGGACGTGGCCGAATATATGGTCGCGGGCGCCTCGGCGGTTCAGGTTGGCACAGCGCACTTCGTGGACCCCAGGGCATCAGAGCGGCTCGTGGGAGGCCTCGAAGAGTGGTGCCGGGACGAAAATCTGATTGAAATCAATGGCATACGGGGATCTTTGAAAGCCTAATGCGGTTGCTTTCTGGACTCTCGAACTGCTAGAATATATTGATTTCAGGGAGGTTAGTCGGATATGAGAGCTAAGATATTTGTGGTTCTCGAATCGGTGTTTTTAGGATTGGGTATGCTTATCCTAACTCCGTCAGCCAATCCAACGGCGATCGGAGCGGTAGGCAGCCCTTCCCAAACAATACCCGCCCCCCTATCAACCACGCTCGCTAACCCTAAATTGCCCAACCAGCACAAACCGCTGGCGACATGGGTGTGCACCACCAGCTGGTACGGCGGAGATTTCGACGGCCAGCAGACAGCCAACGGCGAGACGTACGACATGTACGCTGAAACCGCCGCCCACCCGACGCTTCCGCTCGGGTCCATCGTTAGAGTCGTGAATACGAAGAATCACCGGAGCCAGGTCGTTCGGATCAATGACCGCGGCCCCTACGTCGAAGGCCGCGAACTCGACGTCTCCTATGAGGTGGCCCGGAGGCTCGGGTTTGACCAGCGCGGCGTCGCTAAGGTCCGGCTGGAGCTGCTTGAGGTGCCCTCACGTCCCGCTGCGGAACATCGCAACTAATTGTAGCCCTGGATGTTGACCGCCTGGGGCCGGCCTGCGCCTTGGCGCGGCGGATTCGCGGTGCAGCAGGCCTCTTTAAAGTTGGGCTCCAACTCTTCACGGCAGAAGGCCCGCGGGCGGTCGAAAGGCTCGCGGGCTTAGGCTTTGAGATATTCCTCGATCTCAAGTTCCACGACATCCCAAATACGGTCGCGGGCGCGGTCGCCGCAGCGGCGGAACTGCCGAAGGTGCGGCTGATTAACGTCCACACTCTTGGCGGCATCGCCATGATGCGGGCGGCGCGAGAGGCAGTGGCCGGCAAGAAGAGGCGGCCGGCGCTTCTGGGCGTGACGATATTGACGAGCATGGACGCTGCTGCGCTGCGGCGCGTGGGTATTTCGGGAGCTCCGGCTTCCCGCGTCGTCGCCCTGGCGCACCTGGCAAAACACGCAGGGCTTGACGGGGTGGTCGCCTCGGCCCATGAGGCGCGCGCAATACGCCATGCGTGCGGCCCCAGGTTTCTGATTGTCGTCCCCGGAGTGCGGCCGGCGAGTGCGGCTTTGAACGATCAGTCGCGCGTGGCGACGCCGGGCGACGCGATTCGCGCGGGCGCAAATTATCTCGTGGTCGGCCGACCGGTGACCGGGGCGTCAGATCCTCGCGATGCAGCTCTAAGTATCGCCCGGGAAATGGCCGAGGCCGGACGCGGCTAAACAATGAAGTGCCCGAAGTGCGGAGCAATACTTGTAGCCAAGCCCGTGCCGGGCGCAAAGAAGTTTCCCCGGCGACTGGAGTGCCCCGAGCACGGGTGGCAGCAGGAGAAGCTGCGGCCGATTCGAATGCGGTTTCACAAAGATCGGCCCAATTGGTGATTCATTCCGCCGAGAAGGCCGGTTACCGCATCCATCAGGGCTTGGGGGCAATCGAAACGAGACTGCGCGTGAAACCTGGAACACGTGTTCCAGAAGGAACAGACTCCAGCCGGTATTTGGTGACAAAATGAACCATGCTGAAAACGAAACGATCACGCACCATGACTCTCGAGCAGGTAAAAGCCGCAACGAGTGCGGACGTCAAGCGACTGCTTGCCCAACCTCGCACGGTAGCTTTGCGCAAGCGACCTAAACCCTGATCTGCCGGGCAATCAGGAATTACGGCACGAAAGAGCAAGACCTTGCCTCTGCGGTAATCTAAAGGCTATAACCGAGTACCGTAGAGTGAGTTATGCTGTTTAGGCGACTGTGGGAGCAATAGCGGGATTCTCAAATCTAAAGAGGAGCAATCTGAACATGGGGTACAGCAACCGCGACAAACCAGAGAAAAAATCAGGACGAGCCGGATTTGTGGATGGCCGACTCGACGAGCTTCGGCGCCGGTGGGAACTTGCGACAACCGAACGCGAGAAGACCGAGCTATCTGAACAAATCCGCGAATGGCAATCATTCCGGCCAGAACGATCCGCACCCTCCGGCGGCAGGCGTTAGGAATCCCTCCAGCAGTTAGAAGGAGACGGATATGCCCCCGGAATTGCCCCGGTCTGTGCTGGATGCTGCCGATACGTCCGCGATTACGCAGCTTATTCTGCGCGAGCGAGAAAGCAGGGATTTGGGGCGCTGGGACGAGATGCGCGAGTGCTTCTTCGGCGACTCGGTGGTTCGGATCAGCTGGTTTCGGGGTAGCGGCGCCGACTTTGTGACGGGCTCGATAGACATGGCGCGGCGAAAGGTCCTTGCCAAGCACCGGCTCTCTCCCATTCGCGTGGTGTTGTCGGGCAACCGGGCAATCGCGAGGCTGGTCGGGATCATCGATCTTCCAGTACAAATCAAAGGCGCGGAGATGAACCTTGCGACATACTCGCGGTTCATCTACCGAGTGGAGCGGCGCAAGGAAGCGTGGGGGATCGTGGGCTTCGACGCGATCTACATGCGGGACGAGCTTACCGCCGCGATTCCAGGCGTGGCGGTTGCGATTGATCCCAAGGAATTGCAGGGGTTTCGGGCTTCCTATCGAATGCTGTCCTATTACCTGGCGAGCCAGGGTTACGAGATTGACTCCAATCTTGCAGGCGAGGATCGGCCGGATCTCGTCGCGGCGTTGACCAAAGAGATCGAGGATTGGGCTGGATCGGCAGCCTAGAGCGCGCGGGGCGTGCCGCGCCGGGTACTCAGGGGCATGCTATACTATCGGTGATTCGGAAGCGGCGCCCGGAGTGGCTTACGATGTGGTGAGCCGGGCGTGAAAGGCAGGTGCCCTATGTGGGACAGCCCGATGCATTTGCTGATTATTGCGATCGTCATCCTTGTGCTTTTCGGCGGGCGCAAGATCCCCGAAGTGATGAAGGGACTCGGACAGGGAGTCCGCGAGTTCAAGGAAGGCATGCGCGGCGATCAACCGCCGGCGCAAACGAGCCAGCCGGTGAATCCTCCGGTGGCAGCTCCGCCCCCCTCGGCGCCGGTGGACGAAAAGAAGTAAAGCGCGCGGGACCTGCGAGGTACACGCACATCGAGTTGAGCACGGCGGCCAGGCGGCCGCCGTTTTTTATTGCGAGATGGCTTATTCGGGAGCTATTCCTTCCAGCCGAATTCCCGCAACAGGGCCCACAGCCGCCCGAGCGGCAATCCCATCACATTGAAGTAACATCCCTCGATCCGGGTGACAAAGCGCCCGCCGATGCCCTGGATTCCATAGCCGCCAGCCTTGTCGAAAGGCTCGCCCGTCGCAATGTAGGATTCGATCTCCGTGTCCGAAAGAGGGGCGAAGGTAACGCGCGTGATTTCCTCGACGATGCCTTCCATGCCGCCCGGCCGGCGGACGACCGCAAGCCCCGTGTGCACCTCGTGGACGGTTCCGCTGAGGAGATGAAGCATGCGGCGCGCCTCCTCCGTTGACCCGGGCTTTCCGAGAATTTCATCGGCGGCAACGACGACGGTGTCCGCGCCGATGAAGAGGCAATCAGCGCAGCCGCGCGGCGGGCCCGCTACCGCCCGAGCCTTGGCCAATGCCAGGCGGCGGACGTAGTCAGCACGCAGTTCGCCCGGGCGGCGGGATTCGTCGAGTGTCGCCGCGCAAGCCTCGAACGGGATCCCTGCATTGCACAGGATCTCAGCGCGGCGGGGCGAAGCCGATGCAAGAATGATTTTCATCCACGCTCTCCGCGTTTCGCGCCTCGGGTCTTGAGCTCTACGGCGCCGCACGCCGCCAGGGCATCGTCCTTGGACCAACCAAAGAGTCTCGCTAATTGTACCGGAGGTGCGGCGGGGCGCCACTCCAGATACTTTGCCGCGAGGCGCGCGCGAGCCACTCCCGGCGCGAGACTCATGGCCGCTGCTATCTGCTTTGGGAACGCGCGGCAAGTCAGCTCAAAGCGCCCGGAGGCCCATGCGCCCGTTTCCTGCTCGGAGCCGAAGTGCACCACCACAAGCAGGCACTGCAGGTCGAGCATGGCGCGCTTGAAACGCACGTTGCCTGCTTTCGTTTCCATGTGGCAGAGGTGGCGAAGCTCGAGCGTTGCGAGCGGGCCGTTGTTCTCGAGGGCTTCCCAGATCACGCGGGCATCGTCTCGAATGCGGCCATCGGCATAAAAGCGCGCGTGATCGTGCAGAGCGACGGCGGTTTCGCGCATGGCGAGGAAATACGGCAAGTACTCGAGCGAGATGAACGTGCCGCGGGTGCGGAAATATTTCGCGTAGAACGCGCGGCGACGGCGCGGCAGCTCGTCCTTCCAGCGCCATAGCATCTCAAAATGCTTGTCGAAGACGATACCGGCGCCCGGGCTGCGGCGCGTGACGGCGGAATAGAGGGATGGGAGCGGGACGTTCGTCACCGGGAAGAGCATGCAGAAACCTGCGGCATTAATGAACTTGCGGGCTTCGGATAGCGTTGCGATTCGCCTGGGCCAGGGGATTTCGTTTTCGGGGGTAAGCTTCGGTTTCATGATGGCTGGAAAAACTTACCACAGAGGACGCAGAGAAGGCACGGAGACCACGGAGAAAGCAAAAGACTCACCGGAGATACGCAGAGAAGGAAAGGAAAGAGAGATCCTTCGCGAGTTCCACTCGCTCAGGATGACGATCCTGGTCGGATCGTCAAATTACGACGGATTCTTGATATTCGCCGAAGGCGCGGCGCAGGGCGTCGGAAATTTCGCCGACTGTGGAGTAGGCTTCGACCGCCGCGAGGATCGCGGGCATGAGGTTCTCCGTGCCGCGGGCGCGGCGTTCGACTTCTTCAAGCGCGGCTTGCGATTTCGCGGAGTCGCGGCGGGCTCGCAGGGAGTTCAGACGAGCAATCTGCGAGCGCTCGATTTCAGGGTC
>PMUS01000090.1 GCA_003166795.1 Acidobacteriota bacterium
AGCAGTGCTCGCTCCACATGACGCTGAAGATGCCCAGCTCGGTGAGGTTCGGATCGCGCCCCAGGATTTTCTGCGTACGCGCGTATTCGTCGGGGGAAAGACCGTGCTCGGCCGCGATCTGCGGGGTGACTTTAATTTCGGTATCGATCATCGGCACGCGGGCTAGGGTCAGGAGCGCAAATTTTCGCAGCAAACGGCGTCGCGCGCAAGCGCGAGAAAATCGGATCAGGCAGGAACGCGTTCGGCCGAAGCCGCAGCCTTCGTTTTATTACCTTCGCGTGAGAGGCTCTCCACCATCGAGCGCAAAATCACCAGCCCATCCGCCGAGCCAAGCGGCGACTCCACCGCTCGCTCCGGATGCGGCATCAGCCCGACGACATTCCGCTCTCGATTGCACAAACCCGCAATCGCGGCGAGCGCACCATTCGGGTTCGCGTCGAAATCATCCGGCCCGGCATCGCGCCCATCCGGGTGAACGTAGCGGAAAACGATCTGTTTGTTGCGTTCGAGCTCGGCCAGCGCGGCCGCATCGCAGAAATAATTCCCTTCCATGTGCGCGATGGGCATTTTCAGAATCTGGCCGGGACGCGCGGCGCACGTGAAGGGCGTATCGGTATTCTCCACGCGCACATGCACCTGGCGGCACAGAAATCGAAGGCGCTTGTTGCGCATCATCGCGCCCGGGAGCAATCCCGCTTCGAGAAGAATCTGGAATCCGTTGCAGACGCCGAGGACCGGCCCGCCCGACCGCGCAAAGGCGCTGACGGCCTTCATCACCGGTGAAAATCGCGCGATTGCGCCGGTGCGCAGATAATCGCCGAACGCGAAACCGCCGGGAAGGATGATGGCGTCGAAGCCGGAGACCTGCTCGGACTGGTGCCAGATGAATTCGACCGGCTGCCCGATCACCGAGCCGATGGCGTGATGCGCGTCGTCATCGCAATTCGATCCGGGAAATTGCACCACGCCGAATTTCATGGGAACCACATTTTAGCACAGTTGAAACGATAGAACTGGCGGAGCAGCAGCGCCGGGAAGGAAGTGTTGGCGGGTGCCCCATCCTTGCGGTGTGTGCAAGGGTGGGGATTTTTCTTGGTCGCTTTGCACCTGCGCACTTCACGAAGACCAAATTACTGAACCGGCGATTTTTCGTACGCGTAACCGGGCTTGACCCAGTCCGTGTAGAAATTTGTCGGGATCAGGAGCGCGCGCAGATGCGTGAAGCCCATGTCCCGCAGCGCCACGAAGGCGGGACGAAGATTCGGACAGTGATCGAGCGGGCAGCAGCCGCAATAGATCACGATATTCTCCGAGCGCGGTTCGGACTGGGCCCACTTCTTCAGGTCGTCAATTCCCTGCGCCGTACTCCCGGGCCCATGGAAGAGCGCGCCGACAATGTGCCCTCCTTCGTATAGCACGTGCGGCGCAACGCAGACCACGGTCGGCTTGCCCGCGCCCTTCGCGTAACCGAGTTCTTTCGCGAGGTCGGCGGGCTGAACGCTTTGCGCTGCCGTCCAAGGGTCCGTTTGCGCATCGGCCGCGGCCCCGAAGACAAATCGCGCGCCTCCCGCTATGCAGACCCCGAGTAGGACTGCCAGCATTCCGCCCAACAACGCTTTGAAGCCATCAGACTTTGGACCGCGCATTCGCTTGCCTCCAAAAACAGCCGCATGATACTCCTGCTCTATCCTCGTGGGCGGCCACAATGTTTATATCTTCGTAGGGGCGCAGCATGCTGCGCCCGGCAAAGATTCTTGGCGTGATCGCGCCTTTCGGCGCGCGTGCAGCACCGAACTATCGGCGGCGAGACTTTGCGCGAGGACGCGGCTTCGATTTCGCGCGGTGAGACGCATGGCGCTTCGATGACTTCGCTGGTTTCTTCGCAGCGGCAAGCTCGCGACGTCGGGCCTTCGCCCAGCCGAGCTTGTTGACTTGCCGGCCGCGGGCGAGCGCAAGCGCATCCGCCGGAACATTCTCGGTGATCACCGACCCAGCCGCGACATACGCCCCGTCGCCGACGCGCACGGGCGCGACCAGCGCCGTATCGCTGCCGATGAAAACGCCCTTGCCGATTTTCGTTTCGTGCTTCGCGATGCCGTCGTAATTGCAGGTGATCGTGCCTGCGCCGATATTTGCGCCCGGGCCGATGGAGGCGTCGCCAAGATAGCTGAGATGGTTCGCCTTCGCGCCTTCGTGCACCACGGATTTCTTCACCTCGACGAAATTACCAATGTGCGCGCCCGCGCGAATATCCGCGCCAGGACGCAGCCGCGCAAACGGTCCGACCGTCGCGCCCGGGCCGATGCGAGAGGCAATTGCATTCGTGTGCGGGCCGACGATTGCGCCGTCATCCACGCGCATGTCGTGCAAAATGCTGCCGGTGCGAATCTGGCAGTGCGCGCCGATGCGTGTTTTGCCGAGCAGCTGAACTCCCGGCTCGATCACCGTGTCCGGCCCGGCTGTCACGTCGGGGTCAACCACCACCGTCTCGGGGAGATAAATCGTCACGCCGGAATCCATCAGCTCCGCCGCCTTGCGCGCGCGCAGGACGCGGTCGGCGCCCGCAAGGTCGGCGCGTGTGTTGCAGCCGAGAACTTCGTTGGCGTCGGAGGCGATCTGCGCGAGCACGCGTTCGTTGCGCGCGCGAAGCATGGCGATCGCGTCTGTGAGATAGAGTTCGCGATGCGCATTTTCCGGGCGCAGCGCCGCCAGGCAGGGCCAGAGCTTCTCGAGCGTGAAGCAATAGATCGCCGAATTCACCTCGCGAATCGCGCGCTGCTCCGGCGTCAGGCTCGTGTCTTCGACGATGGCCTGCACGCGGCCTTCGGCATCGCGCACGATCCGGCCGTACGCGCCGGGATCGGCAAGCTCAGCGGAGAGAATTGTGGCGGCCGCCTCGCCGCGGCGGTGCGTATCGAGCAGGGCCGCGAGCGTTTCGGTGCGCAACAGCGGCGCGTCGCCGGGAAGGACGATGACGAGCTTCGCGCTCTTGCGTATCGCGCGCTTCGCGACCTGCAGGGCATGGCCGGTACCGCGCTGCGGATGCTGCACGATGGTCTGAATGGGTGTCTGCGCGCCAAGCTGCTCGGCAAGCGCGGCGACTTCCTGGGCCTGGTGGCCCACGACCACCAGAATCTGCGCGGCCTTGAGCGGCTGGCACGCGCGAATCACCGTCTCAAGGATCGGCCGCCCGCCGGCGCGATGCAGAACCTTTGCGAGGTCGGAACGCAGGCGCGTCCCTTTTCCCGCGGCGAGAATTACGATAGAAGTATCGTTTGCGGCCATCAACGCGAGCATTGTCGCTCCGCCCGAACCCTTTCGCAATGGAAACCACGAACTGTCCCAGTCTGACACTTGGGCCTTCGTCGTCTGTTGCTCGCCGCAGCGCAACCCATCGGGCAGCGGGTTCGCAGCGGCCGCCTTCAGGCGGGAGCTTTACGGGGTCGGAGCTGAACTTGTCCCGAGCGCATCCGTTGACATTCCGCTGCCAAAAGGATAACCAAGTAGATAAATTCTCTTGGCAGCAAGGCAAGCGGGAGGTGTTGCAATGTTCTGCGCTCTCTGTGCTGCGGATAATCCCAACGACGGCCGCTTTTGCAACAAATGCGGGGCGGTGCTGCAGGGACAGAGAGCCATGGGGCCGCCCGGCGAGGCTCTTGGCGGACCGGGAACGCCCTACGCCGGGGCGACGGAAACCAGCGGCAAAGCGATCGGCAGCTTGATCTGCGGGCTCTTATTTTTCTTGTTTCCGAGCGCGATTGCCGCGATCATTCTCGGCCATCTTTCGCTGTCGGATATTCGAAAGGCCGGCGGCCGGCTGACCGGACAGGGAATAGCGACTACTGGACTTGTGTTGGGCTACATGGGCGTTGCCGTCGTTCCTTTGGTGTTGATCGTCGCAGCCATCGCGATTCCGAATCTGCTGCGCGCGAAAATGGCGGCGAATGAGGCCTCCGCCGTTGGCTCGCTGCGAACAATCAACACGGCGGCGATCGCATATCGGGGTACTTACTCGAACGGTTTTCCTCCCGGCCTGGCGGCATTGAGCGGAACAGGGAGCGCTAACGGAAGTTGTGATCATGCGCAGCTGATTGACCCCAGCCTTGCCTCAGGACGGAAGAGCGGTTATACCTTCAGCTACATTTGGACACTTCCCAAGGGCGCGGATCCACAAACACCCGAGCCAGAGGCGGCCACTAAAGGCTGTACTTTGCGAGGAGGGGATTCGTTCGAAGTAAACGCAGATCCCATCACCATGGGAACGACGGGACAACGAGGTTTTTTCACAGATCAAACAGGCTTGATCCGGGTCAGTGTAGAAGGCCCCGCGACGGCAGACAGCCCGCCGATCCGCTAGCTGCAGGGTTTCAATCGGCCGGGATGCCGGCGTCGATCGGTTCGGATGAGGAAACGTGATCCGAGGAAGAGCCTGGCGCGCGCGCCTCGGTGGTTTCCTTCCAAAGTGAGCGGTCTTCCAAGAGCCGCGTGACCAGCTGAGTGTGCAGCGCATGGCCGGCCTTATGCGCGACGATCCGCGCCTGCAGCGGCCGCCCGACCAGCGCCAAATCTCCGATCAAATCGAGCGCTTTGTGGCGGCCGAATTCGTCGGCGAAACGCAGCGGGCCGTTCAGGATGGAGTTATCGTCCATCACAATGGCGTTGGCCAGCGAACCGCCGCGAATCAGTCCCATTTTTTGCAGCGCGACAAGCTCCTTCACGAAAGTGAACGTTCTCGCCGGGCCCAGCTCGCGGTTGAACGATTCGCGATCCACGGACATCTCGATTTCCTGCGGGCCGGCGCACGGATGGTGATAATCCACGAAGCAGTGGACGCTAAATTCATCAGCGGGATAGATGCCGATGCGGCGGTCGCCATCGGAGAATTCCAGCGGCTTCACAACATGGATATAATGCCGCTGCCGCCGCAGGCGCCGGGTCCCGGCCTGCGCCAGCATTTCGATGAACGGCTTCGACGAGCCGTCGAGGATCGGCAGCTCGAGCGCATTGAGTTCCACGTAGATGTTATCGATCCCGGAGCAGTAAAGTGCCGCAAGCAGATGTTCGGTGGTCGAGATCAGCACGCCCTGCTTCATCAAGCTGGTGGCGTAGCTGACGCGGGCCACGTTGCGGACGTGAGCCTCGATTTCAAAATTGTCGAGATCCACGCGGCGGAAAACGATGCCCGTATCCGCGGGAGCGGGCACCAGTCGCAGATGGCTTTCGACTGCGGTATGCAGACCAATGCCTTCGATTTCCACCGGGCGCTGAATTGTAAGTTGGCTGGGCATTCGAAAGGGCACCCTTTTAGTGGCACTTTGGGGGCCGTGCCAAGGCGATTTTACGCCTTTATTTACAAAGACATACAGGCTAAATAATTCCCCAGTTCGAGATTGCGTTGTAATTGTACAACACTTCGACCTGTTCAGATGTGGCTCAATTAGAACAGGTTGCGAAAGCGAAAACCCCTAGCGGGGAGCCTTTGCGGGAGCGATACGAGGGGTTTCGCGTTCACTTTTGGCGCCGAAGCGGCAAGCGAGGGCGTGACGGGCGAGAGCGCGACGAGCGGATTGTTTCGAGCGTTTCAGATGCGTAGAATAAGCTGAGCTTCGAACGCTGCGACTGAAAAATGGCTGCTCCTTTCAACATACTGCCGAACACTCCCGCGCCGCCGCCGGGCGGACATCCGCGTCCACCGTGGTTGAAGGTGCGATTTTCCGGCGGGGAGAATTTTCGGGAGCTCGATCGGATCATGCGCACGCTCGAGCTGCACACGGTGTGCGAAAGCGCGCGATGCCCGAACATGGGCGAGTGCTGGGAACATCGCACGGCGACGTTCATGATTTTGGGAGATATCTGCACGCGCGCGTGCGGATTTTGCGCGGTGCCGAGCGGCAAACCTCTAGGGCCGCCCGAAGAAGACGAACCCGGGCGCGTGGCGGAAGCAGTGGAACGGATGGGGCTGCGTTACGCGGTGGTGACGTCGGTGAACCGCGACGACCAACGGGACGGAGGCGCGGCGATTTTCGCGCGCACAATCGAGGAGATACGCCAGCGCGTTCCCGACTGCAAAATCGAAGTGCTGATTCCGGATTTCCGCGGCGACTGGGCGGCGCTTGGGAAAGTGATGGCAGCGCGGCCGGATGTGCTCAACCACAACATGGAGACGGTGCCGCGGCTCTATCGCCGGGTGCGCAAGGGAGCGGTCTACGAGCGGTCGCTCGAACTCCTGCGCCGCGCGCGCGAAATGGCGCCGGATGTGCCCACAAAAACGGGAATGATGCTGGGCCTCGGCGAGACGCGCGACGAAGTGTTGCAGGCGATGGAAGAAATCGCCGCGCAGGGCACGCACATCCTGACCCTCGGGCAGTACATGCAGCCGACGCACCAGCATCTGCCGATCGAACGGTACGTCCATCCGGATGAGTTCGCGGAATTCAAAAAACTCGGCGAGCGGATGGGATTCAAACACGTGGAAGCAGGTCCGCTGGTTCGTTCCTCATATCACGCCTTCGAGCAGGAAGAAGCCGCGCGAGCATAAAGTCAATACCTCGCGCGCATTTCAAACACACGCCAAGGGGAAATTCCTAGCCCGCTGGGCGCATTCGAACTGACAACTCACTGGACCCGCGGCGGCGATCGCAACGAGGCGAGGAAGATACTTGCCAGGTCGTGCATGCGAGCAGCGCAGGCGGAATCGGGGATGGATGTCTTCTGCACGGCGTAAAAATATTCCTGTGCCTTCGGGTTGCGGCCTAGCTCCATGTTGAGGTTGCCGAGCAGGAGCATAAAAATCGGGTTCTGCGGATAGCGTGCGGCGAGCGGTTCGGCGTCCGACAGCGCCTCTTCGTATTTTTGGTCGTAGGTTCGCAAACTTCTCGCGAGAATGAACCGGATATCAACCGCCAGGAACGAGCCTTGATTCATTCCGATTTCCATTTGTTTGATTCCGAGCTGCTTGTCACCTCCCGGAATTCCCATGAAAATGCGGAGGAGCTTCACGATTGGGGAGAGCGTATCCACATAGTAGTTGTAGATTCCGAGGGCGGCGGTGGCGTCCGCCATTTCCGGATCGAGTTTCAGGGCGGCGAGCATCTCCGTGCGCGCGTTGACCCCCGCGTGAGCGGCGGCGCGATTCTCGCCGCGCAGCGCGTAGACCCTTACTTGGAGCGCCCAGCCCAAGCCTGCGTAGGTGCGCATCTCCGCCGTATCCGATTTGGCGAGTTGAGCTTCCGCGAGAGTGGTTACCTTGCCAGTGAGCGCGAGATAATCTCCGTCGTCGGGTTCCTTGCTGCGCTTCCATGCTTCCAGGATGCCGTATTTAATTTCGCAGGCGGCGCAGTACCTCTTCCACCATTTTGCTTCGCTTTCGATGAGATATCCGAGCGGGTGATCGGGTTGCGCTTGTTCGATGTCGCGTGCCATGGCGATGGCCGCATCCGGATCGCCGCTGTAGATTTTGTCGAGTGCTTGCATGGCTTTCGGAGGCAGCGTGATGCCGGTGCCGAAGGCCGAAGCGGCAAATAGGGCGGCAACAAAGAAACCGATAACGAACCGAAAGGCCNNGTGGGAACCGCCTCTCACTTTACCCTCTTGAGCCAGCCGGCCAGCCAGGCGGCGGTAACGTACATCGCGAAGCATTCCAGGGCAAAAGGAATAAAGCCGAGATAGCCGGGCGCGGGCATCTCGAAGACTTTCGTCTGCTGGAACATGGGAAACGTATAGTGCCATTTCGCGTGCGCCCAATTGTTCCAGAATTCCCAGAGCCAGCCGCAAATCCAGCCGGAAGCCAGAAATCCGTAGAAGCGGCGCGCGAACCCCTCGGAGAGATCGCCGAGAAAGGAAGGAAGGCGGAGTCGGCGATTCAGCGGGTCGAGCAAAAGGATAAATCCGAGCCACACGAGAACGAAGAGATACGCGGCGATATGCCGCGGGACCACGAGCGGGACGATCAGGAACGCCGCGCCGCAGGCCATCATCGCGTTTTCGGCCGCGCGCGAAATTCGCCACGGTTCCGTGGGCAGCGCCGGGAGGAGCGCCTGGATGAGATCAGCAGTCTCAAAAATCGCTGGCGTGATCGTGGCGAACGCCCAGCCATATCCGGCGAGCGCGGCGGCCCAGCCGAGCGGCACGCCAATGTAGGTCCAATTTTGGAGGCGGAGGTTATACGCCTCGAAGATGAGCCAAAGCGGAATCGAGAGAAGCGCCATGCGCGCGAGGGTGATTGGGGCGTCGTGCAGGCGCGAGCGGTTCGTGAGCGCGAGAACGGCTGCGTCGGCGATCAGGATGTAGGCGCTCCAGGCGATGGGCGTGAAATACGTCGCGACCGGGTCAATGCCGCCGAAAAGCATCAATTCCGCGCCTGCAAGCGCGACGAGGCCGAGCCAGCCGTGCGCCGGGAATGCGTGCCGGCGGCGACGGCGGAAAAATCCTGCGACGAGAACCGCGACGGTGGCGGCCGTGATGGCGAGGCCGATGGTGACGTGGAGCGGCAGCGGGAACGTGTGTTCGTCCATTGGCTGGACGCGTATGGTAGCGCAGTCTGCAGCGGTTTTCGGGGATTGGACCGGCCTTTATTGGCCCTAGTCGGATTGCGCCTTGGACCAGAAGTCGGCCGAGGTGAGCACGGGAACGATTTCGAAATCCACCAGATCGTCCCAGCGGCTGATCCAGGAAGCCAGCGATTCCACGTGAGGCGCCTCCATGATCTGAAAGCAACGAGCACCAGACGAATCCATCCAGCTCGCGTGATAAGCGACACCTTCCGGCAGCATTCGCCCCTGGCGTCTAAAACCGCTCACCGATTGGCCCAGCGTCGCCGTTCTTGAAGCGCTCAATGACCATGAATAGCATGGACGGGAGTGTACCTGAACGCGCAGTCGCAGCAAACTGACGCGACGCCAGTTTTCGGATGACGGCATGGCGTTTCTTGCTATGCTCTGCCTGCTTTTTCGGGAGGAAAATGTGAGCGAGGCGGCGAAACTCGAGCGCGGACTGGGGCTGGTCGAGGCGACGTCGCTGAACATGACGTTCATGGTCGGCATCGGGCCGTTCGTCGTGATTCCGTTCGTGATTCAGGCAATGGGCGGGCCGGGGAGCCTGCTGGCATGGGCGGCGGGCGCGCTGCTGGCGATGTTCGACGGCTGCATCTGGGCGGAACTCGGCGCGGCCATGCCGCAGGCCGGCGGGAGTTATGTTTACCTGCGCGAGGCGTACGGAGCGCAGCGTTGGGGACGGTTGCTGTCGTTCCTCTACATCTGGCAGACGCTGTTTCAGGGACCGCTGAGCATCGCTTCGGGTGCGCTCGGATTCGCCACGTACACGCATTACCTGGTGGAAAAATCGAGCCGGGCCACAGAAATCATGGGCGCATTCGGGACGCGCGGCGACAACGTGATCGCCGGGGCGATCATCGTGCTGGTCGTGGTGCTGCTCTACCGACGGATCACGGAGATCGGGCGAATTTCCGTGGTCTTCAGCGTGATCGTGGTTGGCACGATTTTGTGGATCATCTGGGGCGGCGCCGCGCATTTCAGTTCAGCGCGCGTTTTCGATTTTTCCGGCGGCGGATGGAATTGGTCATGGCTGTTGTTTGCGGCGCTCGGGCACGGGATGGTGCAAACGATCTACAGTTATCTCGGCTACTACAACGTCTGCAACCTCGGCGGCGAGATGAAGAACCCCGAAAAAAATATCCCGCGCGCGATTTTTATTTCCATCATCGGGATCACGGCACTCTATCTGGCGATGCAGACGAGCATCCTGAGCGTGATTCCGTGGCGCGAAGCGGCGCAATCGAAGTTTATCGTGAGCACATTTATCGAGCGCGCGTACGGCAGCCAGTGGGCCACGCTCGCGACGGCGCTGATTCTGGTGACGGCGCTCGGATCGGTATTTGCGGCGATGCTTGGATATTCGCGCGTGCCCTACGCCGCGGCACTGGACGGAAACTTTTTCTCGATTTTCGCGCGTGTGCATCCCACGAAGCATTTTCCGTACATTTCGCTGGTGGCGCTGGGGGCGGCGGCGATGGCGTTCAGCCTGCTGTTCAGCCTTTTCTCGGTGATCCGCGCCATCCTGGCGATGCGCTGCATCATCCAATTTATCGGCCAGGGGGTGGGGCTGATCCTGCTGCGGCGGCGCTGGGGGAAAGCGCGACTGCCGTTCCGCATGTGGCTGTATCCGTTGCCGGTCGTGGCCGCAATCATCGGCTGGATGGGAATTTTCATTTCCACGGGACGAACGCCGATGCTGGCGTCGCTCGCTGCGGCCACAGCTGGAATTCTTGTATATTTAGGACGCGCGCGTTGGATGCGCCAGTGGCCCTTTGAGGAGATTGCCTGATGCGTGGAAGGACAGCTCGAAGAATTCGGACTTTGGCCGCGATCATTTTTGCCGGCGCGGCGGGATTAGCGGCTCTCCCGTCCGCATCGGCGCAATCGCTCGCGGACACGGTTCAGGCGATCAACAAGGCGCGCGTGACGACTCGAATCCTTTACGTAACCGCGCACCCCGATGACGAAACGGCCGGTCTGCTCGCCTATCTTTCGCGAGGACTCTACGCCGATGTCGCCTTATTGACGATCACGCGCGGGCAGGGCGGGCAAAATGCGATTGGCCCCGAGCAGGATGGGCCGCTGGGCGTGGTTCGCACCACCGAATTGCTGGCCGCGGATTCGCATTACGGCACGCATCAGTTTTTTACGCGGGGCGTTGACCCTGGATTCTCGAAGAGCCCCGAGCGAACGATGAAGATTTGGGGCGATCAAATTCCGCTGGAAGACATGGTGCGCGTGATCCGGATGTACCGGCCGCAAGTGGTGATCAACGGCTGGGGCGGAGTTCATTTCGGGCACGGCCAGCATCAGGCAAGCGGAATCCTGACGCCGCAGGCGGTGGCTGATGCGGCCGATCCCACGAAATTTCCGGAGCAGATTGCGCAGGGGCTCACGCCGTGGAAGATTTCGCTCGAGCTGCGTCCAGGGAGTTTCGGATTCGGCCCTGCGACGGCGAGCACCGCACCGGGCGGCGTGGCATTACCTGTGAACGACGTTTCGCCGCTCTGGGGACAGAGCTATGTCGAAATGGGAATGGAAGGGCACGCTCAACACGTTTCGCAGGGCACGCCATCCTTTACGGGCAATCCATTTTTTCGCCGCTCGCCGACCCTAATTGTCGAACACGGGCAGGAGGGAGGCGGCTCATTTGACCCGAACGAATTGGCCCAATCCATAGCGTCGCTGGCCGATCGGTATTCGCAATGGCAGAGTTCGATGGAGCCCGCGCTCACGACGGCGGACCAGGACATCGCGGCGGCGGCGAAATCGGCGCTCGAGTTGGATCGCGCGGCGGCGGCAAAATCGCTGGCGGCAGCGGGCAAGGAGATTTCTGGATTGCGCCAGAAGATATCGAGCGCGGGCGGGGCTGATAGCGCAGCGGCGCTGTGGGAACTCGATCGCATCAAGGAAAGAATTGACGGCGCGCTCGTGGATGATGTGGCGCTGCCCGTGGACACCCAGGCGAGCCGTCACGAACTCGTGGCGGGCGAAACGTTCACGGTGGACGTGAATTTTCTCGACAATCCCGCGACGCCGGCGAAATGGACCGTAGACAAATCGAGCCTGGTGCTGCCGGAGGGCTGGAGCGCAAAGCTGGACGAAGCCGATTCACGAGGCAAGGACTATCACTTCACGGTCTCCGTTCCCGCGGAAGCAAAGCCACCAACCTCGCCCGCCGACGCGGTGCTGCCTTTCCCGCCGCCGCTTGTGAAGCTCGCGCTGCACATGAGCGTTGATGACTATGAATTCACGCTCGCCAAGGCCGTGGAATCAGCCGAAGCGAAAACCACGGCGATCGTGGTTTATCCGCTCGAGCTCGTTCGGGCAGTGACGCTGACTGTCGAGCCTTCGCAGGTGATGGTGCCGGAGAAGCGCGCGGCGGCGCCCACCGAACTGCTGGCCCGAGTGCGCTACCACGGGACAAAACCGGCGATAGTGGCAATCGGGCTGGACGCGCCGCCCGAGTGGAACGCGGCGCCGATCGCGGCGATTAATTTTTCCGGGGCCGGAGATCAGTTGGTTCGTTACGTGGTAAAAGCTCCGGCGAAAATCGCTCCGGGAGCGTACGTGCTGCATCCTTACGCCAAGCTCGGCGACGAAGCATTTCGTACCTCGGTCGAACCGATCCCCACGCTGCCGACGCGCAATTGGAGCGAGCCCGACGACGTGACCGTGCACGTGCTCGATCTGACGGTACCTGCAGGACTGCACATTGGATATATCGCCGGCGATAACGATGTGCTGCCGGAAACTTTGCGGCAGGTCGGCATCCAGGTGGACGTGCTCGACGAAGTGGCGCTCGCGTTCGGCGATTTGAGCCGCTACGACGCGATCGTGGTGGGAATTCGCGCCTACGAGCTTCGTCACGATGCAATGGCTGCAAATTCGCGGTTGCTCGACTACGTGCAGAATGGCGGAACGCTGCTGGTCTTGTACGAGCGCGATTTCGCCTGGGCCAAGCTGCTTCCCGCGCCTTTCAGGGCCGAGATGGCGGCGCAGGCCGTGCGCGTGACGGATCAGAATTCTCCCGTGCGGTTCCTCGCGCCGGACAATCCCCTGCTGAATTCGCCGAATAAAATCACGCTCGATGATTTCAAGGGTTGGGAACAGGAACGCGGCCTCTATTTCTGGAGCACATGGGATCCGCGCTACCAGGCCGTGCTCGGGTTGACCGATCCGGGCGAGCCGGAAGCGACGGGCGGCCTTGTCTATGCGCGCGACGACAAGGGCGTGTACATCTATACGGGACTTTCGTTCTTCCGCGAGCTGCCGGATGGAGTGCCGGGAGCGTACCGGCTGTTCGTGAACCTGCTGAGCCAGACGCTCCATTCCGCGCCGCGACGGTAACGGCGCGCCCCCGGCGCTTGTGTGCGCCGTTGCGACACACGGCGCGACTTCCGCTTGCCAGGCGATTTTCGCTTCGTGCTATGCTCCCAGCCGATCCCAGACGGAGGGCGAATGAAGACGAAGCTTGTAAATTTCGCGTGCGCGCGCTGGCTGACTGGCATGCTGGCCGCTGTTTTGATCCTCGCTGTTTCCTCAAGCGCCCTAGCTGGACCGCAAACTAACAAGAAATCGAAAGTCAAAACCAACGATCAGACCGATCCAAATGCGCCGCCGATGCCCCCGGGCTCGGACGCCGATCAGATTGACCGCGCCATTGGCGAGATGCTGGCCGGGTTTGAGCTCGGAAACGTGGAGATGATGCACAAGTATTACTCGGACAACGTGACGTTCGTGAGCGGCGCCTACGAGCCGCCCATCGTGGGCTGGCAAAATTACGTGCCACTGTACCAACGGCAGCGTGCGGCGTTTCAGTCCATGCAGCTGGTTCGCCGGAACACGATCATCTTTCCGCACGGAGACGTTGCGTGGGCTATGTATCAGTGGGAATTCGATTCACTGATGAGCGGACAGCCTTACTCGATGCGCGGACAGACGACGCTGGTATTCAATAAGATCGGCGGAAACTGGCTGATTGTGCACAACCATACGTCTGAGATCGCTGCGACACCGGGTCCTGCCCAACCGCCTGCGGCACAGCCCGTCCCGGCAAAACCCTAGCAGGGCGCCGGCGGGAAGCCCTTCAAGCGATCAGAAACTCTGGATGCTTTGCCAGATCCACATACCCGCCATTGTCACGAAGAGCAAACCTGATATCGCCATCAGCGCAATGATCGGACGGCTGAGCTTTTCGATGCGGGCGACGATCGCGCGCTGCTCTCGCGCCATGGAGTCTCCGGCGGCATCGAGAAAAATCTGATCTTCCTCGCGGTTCTCGAGTGCGCTCCGGTAAATCCACATGCAGACCAAGATTGCGGTGACCACACCCCAGGCTATTAGCACCATCTGAAGCGTTCCCATGGATACCTCCCGTGCCCGCGGGAAGACTCTGCCTGATGGCAGGCCGGCCCATGCGGGCCCTTCGGCCCTAATTTGGCGGGATTATAGCACTAGCGGCGGGGGAGGGTGTCCAGGGGGGCGAGCCTTGTGTGGTCGTGTTAGTCAACTGCCTCGCTGGCATGGAGTGCGGCGGATTACCAAGATGACTTAGGCGGCAATGTTGCGGGCAAATGGCGCCATTAGCGGCGTTCGTCGGGGAATGAGACGCCCCAGAAATTGCGGGCAGGGTGAAGGATTTCGACGCCCAGCTCGAAGGGACCGTGCTCCGTCTTGTCTCTCAAGGAGATGACGCGAAATTCGCGCACCTCGAGCGAAAGGCCGTGGAGAACTTCGATGCGGGAGCCGAGCTCGGGCAGGAACGGCAGGCGAAGCAGCGCGCCCGTCCGGCTGACGGAGATGGCTTCGGCGGAAGCGTCGCGCGGTTCGCCACCGGTTCCATTGGAATGAACTTTTACAGGGATGCGAGCGCTTACGCGGCTTGACCGGCGGCGCTCCAGCATCGCGCGGGCAGTTGCCATGGTTATGCCCTCCTCTAACTCGCGACCGCTGAAATAACTGTAGGGATTGCGGGGGCGCGGGTCAATGGTACTTCGGCGGAGCGTGCTTCGTTGACAAACCACCGGCCGCGCGGCAATATGGATTCGCCTCGCTTTGCAACACGATTTGCCCAAGTGGCGGAATTGGCAGACGCGCTAGCTTCAGGAGCTAGTTCTCGCAAGGGAGTGGAGGTTCGAGTCCTCTCTTGGGCACCATCACCCATCAAACGCTAATTCGTTTTGCCGGCCGGCAATAGACTTTCCGCGTAGAGAGCGCCTTCGGGCGTGTCTTCGTGCTTGAAATAGGCGAAGACATCGCCGCGGTGCGCGGCCTCCGCCACTCGATTTGAAATCTTTTTGCGGGCGCCGGCCGAGTATTGCTCTTTCCGCAGGCGGAAATAGCAAAAATCGGCCGTGGCGACGTCCGGCGTCTCGAGCTTATCGCTTTCGGCCTGGCACAATGCGATGTTGGCGCGCCCCAATCGCTCGTACACATCATCCACAAACCATGAAGGATGCCGGAATTCCATCGCGACTCGCGTTTGGTAACGCAACGTGTCGAGAAAATCTTCCAGCAGCGCGAGGTCGCATTTCAGATTCGGGGGAAGTTGAAACAGCACGGGGCCCAGCTTGCCCGCGTCGCGCAGAGGCTCAAGCGATATCAGGAACTTCGACGTTTGGCCGGCGGCGGCGCGCAGGCGCTTGATGTGCGTGATTTTCTGGTGCGCCTTCACTGCAAATTTGAAATCCGCAGGAGTCGCCGCGATCCAGTACGCGAGCAGTTTCTTCGTGACCTGGCTGCGAAATGTGTAATTCACTTCCACCGAATTCAAGCGTGTCGCGTAATAGCTGAGAAATTTCGCGGAGGCGAGCTTCGCGGGATAAAATTTTGGCTTCCAGCTCGCGTACGCCCACCCGGAGGTGCCTGCGTGGACTCGTCCCGCTGGAGTTTTCCCGGTCATGATTTCCCTTCTCGCGATTCAAGCGATCGTCGTCGAGCGCGAAAGTCTATAACACAAACAAAGCGCAAACTAGGACGATACACCCACGCAACAGGCTTCGCGCGGATTCGGCCGCATAGTGTATAGTTTTTGAAGGCGCGGCCATCGTAAACGCCGGGTTGTTTTCGCATCAGGCCACTTCGAATTGCTTTGCGCCCGATCCTCCTGATACATGAAAAAGCCATTGCGAGTGATGAAATTCGGCGGCACGTCTGTGGGCGATGCTTCATGCATCGCCCGCGTCGCGAAGATCGTCAAGGGAGCGGCCGCGGAAGGCCCCATCGTCGCCGTGGTTTCGGCGATGAGCGGCGTGACCAACCGCCTGATTGATGCCGCAAACCTTTCCGCATTGGCCGAGGGCAAGCAGGTGGACGTGATTTTTGCGTCGCTGCGCCTTCAGCACGAGACCGCGCTCGCCACGCTGATCCACGACGATGCCAGGCGAAAGCGGGTTGCGGTATGCCTCGCCAAAATCTTCGACGAAGGCGAGCGCCTCTGCCGGGGCACCGCGATGCTGCGGGAACTGACTCCGCGGTCGCTGGATGCGATTTCGAGTCTTGGGGAGCGGCTTTCCGCGCCCATGATTGCTGGCGCTCTCTCGGAATTGGGAACGCCCAGCGAATTCGTGGAAGCCACCGAGCTGATCGTGACGGACTCGAGCCACGGCGGCGCCGATCCTCGCATGGATCGCACGCGCGAGCGCTCCGAAGCGCGCCTGCGCCCGCTGCTGCAGGAGGGCGTGGTTCCGGTGGTCACCGGATTCATCGGCGCGACGCAGGACGGCGTGTTGACGACGCTCGGGCGCGGCGGATCGGACTACTCCGCCACAATTCTGGGAGCGGCTCTTGGCGCGGGCGAGGTGATCATCTGGACCGATGTGGATGGCGTGATGACGGCGGACCCGCGGCTGGTTCCCGATGCGCGCACGATTCCTGAAATCTCCTACCGCGAGGCAACCGAACTCGCCTATTTCGGAGCAAAGGTGCTGCATCCGAAAACGCTGCATGCAGTGTCGCAAGCGGGCATCCCCGTCTGGATTCGAAACAGCTTTACGCCGGAGCGAACGGGAACAAAGATCACGCCGAAGGGGCGCACCAACGGCGGAGGCGTGAAAGCCCTTACCGCGATTCGCGACGTCGCGCTGATCACTATCGGCGGGCCGGGAATCGTGGGCCTGACCGACGTGGTGGGCCGCACGTTCTCGACGACCGCCGAGGTGCGCGCGAGCATCCTGCTGATCACACAATCCTCGTCGCAGAACGACATCTGCTTCATCGTCGCCGCTGCCGATGCGAAGCGCACGGTCGAGGCCTTGCGCAAGGAGTTCGCGCAGGATGTGGCGCACGAAAAGGTGGAGCACATCACGATGGATACGACCATCGCCATTGTGGCCGTGGTCGGCGAAAACATGCGCGGCACTCCGGGCGTCGCGGGGCGCACGTTCAATGCCGTAGGACGCGAGAACGTGAACATCATCGCGATCGCGCAGGGATCGTCGGAGACAAACATCTCGTTCGTCGTGTTCGAAAAGGAAATCAAAGTGGCGCTCGCGGCGACGCACCGGGAGTTCGGTCTGGCGGGATCGAAGGCCAAGGGATCCTGAAATGATGGAAAAAACTGCGCGCGCTGCGGACAAGGCGGCCGAGAAGGCCGTGCAGCGCTGCATTGACTCCGCTTGCGGCGCTATATACGGGCTTCGCGAGCGCATCTACGTGTGCCCGCGATGCGGCGGGACGCTCGAGATAGACTGCCACCTCGACGCCGCCGGCGATCCGGCTGCGATCCGCAAGCGCTGGGAGGAGCGGGCTGCTTCGCGCGATCCGCGCGACGTGAGCGGCGTCTGGCGCTATCGGGAAATGCTGCCGTTCGATGAGCCCATCCCGTTCGTTACGCTGTTCGAAGGCAATACTCCGCTTTATCACGGACCCCGCTCCGCGCGTTATTGCGGCCTGGACGATTTGCGCCTGAAGCATCAAGGATGCAATCCAACCGGTTCGTTCAAGGACACGGGCATGACGACCGCGATCACGCAAGCCGTCGTGCTCGGCGCGCGAACCGCGGTCTGCGCCAGTACAGGGAACACGTCGGCGAGCCTCGCGGCATACGCAGGGCGGGCGGGATTGCAATCCGCCGTGCTGCTGCCGCGCGGACAGATTTCGGCGGGAAAGCTTGCGCAAAGCCTGGATTACGGCGCGCTGGTCTGCGAAATTGACGGCAACTTCGACGACTGCATGCGCCTGATACAGGAACTGGGCGACGATCCCTCGATTTACGTGGCGAACTCGATCAATCCATTCCGGATCGAAGGACAGAAGACGGTCGCGTTCGAGATGATGGAGCAGTGTCTCTGGCAGGTTCCGGACCACGTGGTGGTGCCCGGCGGAAACATGGGGAACAGCACGGCGCTCGGCAAGGGATTTCAGGAGTTGCTCGACCTCGGTCTGATCGGCCGCTTGCCGAAACTGAGCGCAATTCAGGCCGAAGGCGCTGCGCCCGTGGCGCAGTTGTTCGCGACACTCGACCTGACGCGGGCGGACGGCGGCGCGAATCTTCCGGCGACCATGGCGCCGGTTGAAAATCCGCGCACGCTCGCTACGGCGATCAAAATCGGAGCGCCCGTTTCGTGGAAAAAGGCGCTGCGCGCGGTGCTGCGCTCGGGGGGGAGAATTATCTCCGTGAGTGAGCAGGAAATCGCCGACGCCAAAGCGATGATCGGCCGCGACGGAATCGGCTGCGAGCCGGGATCGGCCACCACAGTCGCGGGAATCAAGAAACTCGTGGCTGCGGGACACATCCGGGCCGATGAAAACGTGATCGCCGTGCTTACCGGGCACATGCTCAAGGATCCGGACTACGTGAGCGCATATCATCGCGGAACGCTCGCCCTTGATTCCGGCGCGAAGGATGGTTCCGGCGCGCCGCAGCCGATTCACGGCGCGTTTCAGAATTCTCCCGAGCGCGTTGCCGCAAACAAAGCCGCGATTCTGGCGACTCTCGAGCGACGACGATAGCGACGGTGATGTTCAGCCCAGTCCAATGACCGCGTCCCGCCAAAGTTCGTTTGAAGTGCGCGTCCCCGCTTCCACCGCGAATATGGGCGCGGGCTTCGATTGCCTGGGCCTCGCGCTGGAAATGTACCTGAGCGTCCGGGCCACGGTGCTCGCGAAACCCGAAGGGCGCGCATTGGCGCGAAGCCGCGGTGTCCGCGGCACCTCGGAACTTCCCAGCGATCCCGATCAAAATTTAATTTTCCGCGCGATGCGCCATACCGCCGAGCGCGAAGGATTCGCTTTGCCGCGCGTGCGGCTGGCCGTGCAAAACGAGATCCCCGTGGCGGGCGGACTTGGCAGCAGCGCGGCGGCTACCGTAGCGGGCATCGCCCTGGGTTTTGCGGTCACTGGCCGCGCCATCGCGAAGGAAGCAACTCTGCGTTACGCGACCGAGATGGAAGGCCATCCCGACAACGTCGCCGCAGCACTGCTGGGCGGGTTGGTGGTGACGTTCAGCCGCCCCGACGGGACGGTTGCCGCCGTGCGGAAACACTGGCCAAAAGTGATTCGCTTGATCGTGGTCACGCCGAACGTCAAGCTCGAAACGAAGAAATCGCGCGCGGTGCTGCCGGCGAGCGTTCCGCGGGCCGACGCTGTCTTCAACTTGCAGAGGTCGGCGCTGTTTGTTGCCGCCCTCGAAGACCGCCGCTACGACCTACTGTGGGACGCCATGCAAGACCGGCTGCATCAAACGGCGCGCCAAGCACTCATCCCAGGGCTGGCTGAGGCGCTCGCGCTTCCGCGCATGCCCGGCCTGCTTGGCATCGCGCTGAGCGGCGCTGGGCCGAGCGCGGTTGCGCTGGCCACCGGCCGCTACGACGAAATCGGGAAGGCGATCGCGCACTGCTTCGAGAAACATAATCTGGCGCCCACTGTCCGGCAGCTGGAGGCCGCACAGGAGGGCCTCACCTCAACGCAGAAATACACCTCGCAGAAGTAGTCCTGGGCGCCCCCCGCGTTCCACCCGAATTTCGATTTCTAATTCCTGCGTGCGATAATGGGGGGTCCACGGAATCCTGACGTGTGGTCCATACGTCTCATAAAGGAACCTTCGGAGCGCTGAAAAGATGTGGATTGTTCGACTCGCATTACGCCGTCCTTATACCTTCATCGTCGCCTCGATTCTGATTCTGATCCTGGGCGTGGTCTCGATCGTCCGCACGCCCGTGGACATTTTCCCAAACATTGATATCCCGGTCATCACCGTCGTTTGGCAATATACGGGACTCTCGCCGGAGGAGATGTCCAATCGGATCGTGTTCAATTTCGAGCGGTCCCTGACGACGACCGTCAACAACATTCAGCACATTGAATCGCAGTCCTTGGCCGGGGTCGGCCTCGTCAAAGTTTTCTTCCAACCGCACACCGATATAGCCTTCGCAATCGCGCAGGTGACGGCCATCAGCCAGAGCACCGTAAGGAACTTGCCCCCTGGCATCACGCCCCCATTCATCGTCGAATACAGCGCCTCGTCCGTGCCGATCCTCCAATTGGGTCTCTCGGCCCCCGGCCTGAACGAACAGCAATTGGCCGACATGGGCCAGAATTTCATCCGCACCGGCCTGATTACGATTCCCGGCATCGAGATCCCATATCCATATGGTGGGAAGCAGCGCACGGTGATGGTTGACCTCAATACCACCGCGTTACAGGCCAAGGGGCTGTCTCCGCTCGACATCGTGAACACGATTAACGCCCAGAATCTCATTCTTCCCGCGGGCACGGCCAAGATCGGCTCATTTGAATATCAGGTGGATATGAACGGCTCTCCGCAGACCGTGAATGAAATGAACGATCTGCCGATTAAGACCGTGAATGGCTCGACGGTTTACATCCGCGACGTGGGATTCGTCCGGGATGGCTTTACGCCGCAGACCAACATCGTCCGGGTAAACGGGCAGCGCTCCGCTCTGATGTCGATCCTCAAGCTGGGTGACGCTTCCACGTTGGATGTCATCGCGGGCGTCCATAAGATGCTGCCGTTGGTCGAGGCCTCGCTGCCCTTGCACGTGGATATGCACGCGCTCTCGGACCAGTCGATTTTCGTGAAGGCCTCCATCAACGGAGTGGTGCGCGAAGGAGCGATTGCCGCCTGCCTGACTGGCTTCATGATCCTTGTGTTCCTGGGGAGCTGGCGCAGCACGCTGATCATCGTCGTCTCGATTCCGCTTTCGGTGCTGAGTTCGCTGATCGTCTTAAGCGCGCTCGGCGAGACGATTAACATCATGACGCTCGGCGGCTTGGCCCTTGCCGTCGGCATTCTGGTGGACGACGCCACAGTGGAGGTGGAAAACATCAACCGGAACCTCGACCAGGGAAAGGAAATCATCCAGGCGATTCTGGATGGCGCCTCCCAGATCGCGGTGCCCGCTCTTGTTTCCACGCTTTCGATTTGCATCGTGTTCGTTCCGATGTTTCTGCTCTCCGGTGTGGCGCGGTATCTGTTCGTGCCTTTGGCCGAGGCTGTGGTCTTCGCGATGCTCGCGTCTTATCTGCTCTCCCGCACGCTCGTCCCCACGATGGCTCGCTACTTGCTGATCGAGCAGACAGAAGACGAGCGCCGCGAGCGAACCGAGAGTTCGCGAAATCCGTTGGTGCGCATGCAGGCGAAATTCGAGGTCGGCTTCGAGCATTTCAGGGATCGTTACCATCGCCTGCTGGAAGCGGCAGTACGCCACAGAAGGGTTTTTGTCGTCTGCTTTCTTGCCTTCTGCGTGCTCTCGTTTGCGCTGATTCCGTTTGTGGGAGAGGATTTCTTCCCGAGCGTTGACAGCGGCGAATTCATCCTTCATGTTCGCGCGCCCACCGGAACCAGGATCGAGGAAACGGCCGCGTTGTGCGACCGGGTCGAGACGGAAATCCGAAGGGAGATTCCTTCCACCGAACTCAGCGCGATTCTCGACAACATCGGGCTTCCCTATAGCAATCTGAACCTGTCGTACAGCACCTCCGCTCCCATCGGCCCGGGAGATGCCGATATTCAGGTCGAGCTGACGCACGACCACCACCCGACCGAACAGTACGTCCGCGCCCTCCGGAAGAACTTGGGACGCGATTTTCCGGGCGTCACTCTCTACGAATTGCCGGTGGACATCGTGACTCAAATTTTGAATTTCGGGCTCCCGGCGCCGATCGATGTCAAGATTGTCGGCCGCAACCTGAGCGCCAACCGCGATTTCGCCGAGAATCTGATGAACCGCCTGAAATTCATCCCCGGCATGGTGGACCTGCGAATCCAGCAGCCCTTCAATTATCCCAAGCTGCACCTGGACGTGGACCGCACCAGGGCCGGCGAGGTCGGCTATACACAGCGCGACGTGGCGCAGAACCTTCTGATCGCGCTCAGCGGCAGTTTTCAGACGGCTCCGGCGTTCTGGCTCGACCCGCGCACCGGCGTGAGCTACAGCATCGCGACGCAAACGCCCCAGTACCTAGTGAACTCGCTGCAGGATCTTCAAAACATTCCAGTCGCCAATGCCAGCGACGGCACCGCCGCGCCTCAAATTCTCGGCAACCTCGCATCCTTCGAGCGGGGCGCTGAGATGGGCGTCGTGACGCACTACGATATCCAGTCGGCCATTGATATCTTCGGCGCGGTGGACGGGCGCGATCTGGGCGGGGTTTCGGGAGACATGACTTCCATCATCGCGCAGAGCAAGAAAAATTTGCCGCCAGGATCGCAGATCCTGGTCAGCGGCCAGATCGAGACGATGCACTCCTCTTTCGTTGGTCTGCTCACCGGGTTGGGATTCTCGATCATTCTCGTCTATCTGCTGATCGTCGTGAATTTCCAGTCCTGGCTCGACCCGTTTATTATCTTGATGGCGCTGCCGGCTGCGCTGGCGGGAATCGTCTGGCTCTTGTTTGTAACCGGAACCACGATCAGCGTCCCGGCTCTGACAGGGGCGATCATGTGCATGGGCGTGGCCACGGCAAACAGCATTCTTTTGATCAGCTTTTCGAAGGAAAAGCTGCAGGCTGGGAAGACTCCCGCGGAAGCGGCCCTCGAAGCCGGCTTCACGCGATTCCGTCCCGTGTTGATGACCGCGCTGGCCATGATTATCGGCATGCTTCCGATGTCGCTGGGGCTCGGGGAGGGCGGCGAACAAAACGCGCCGCTGGGCCGCGCGGTGATCGGCGGGCTGCTGTTTGCCACCGTGGCGACGCTGTTTTTCGTCCCGGTGGTATTCGCCATCGTGCATGGCTGGCACCGGAAAGACACCTCGGCAGGGGCTTCGGCGTGAAACGAATGCTGGCCGAAAATCGTCTAAGGTCTAAACTGCCAATATGAAGAGGAATGCATGATTGAAGGGAAAAACGCCGGACCGACTGCGGAGCAGCCACGATCGAAACGGAGCGGGCTGTGGATCATCCTCGCGCTGTTGATCGTTGCGGCCGTCGTCGTTGCCGGAATCGTCCCGCGAAGGAGGGCCAGGGCGGCCCTTCGCACCGAAACGAACGATTTGGCGGTTCCCTCCGTCTCCGTCGTTCATCCGAAGGTTGGCGCGCCACTTTCCGAGATTACCCTTCCGGGCAACATCCAGGCCTTCACGGACTCGCCGATTTATGCCCGCACCAATGGATATCTGAAGAAGTGGTACGTGGACATCGGGGCGCGCGTGACGGCGGGCCAGTTGCTCGCGGACATCGAGACGCCGGAAGTGGATCAGCAGCTCGATCAGGCGCGCGCGGATTTAAATACGTCCCAGGCGAACTACAACCTGTCCCAGATCACGTCCACCCGGTACGAGGATCTTTTGAAGACCGACTCGGTCTCGAAACAGGACGTGGACAACGCCCACGGTGATTTTGAAGCCAAGAAAGCCATGGTGTCGTCTGCTCAATCGAATGTAAAACGCCTCGAGGAGTTGCAGTCGTTCGAGAAAATTTACGCGCCTTTCGATGGCGTGATTACCGTGCGGAATACCGACGTCGGGCACCTCATCAATTCCGGCAACGGCGGGCCGGCCACGGAGTTGTTTCACATCGCCGCGATCCGGACCATGCGCGTTTATGTCAATTTGCCGCAGCAATATTCGCAGGCAGCGAAGCCGGGCATCACCGCCGATCTGACCCTCCAGGAATTTCCCGGGCGCCGATTCCCGGGAAAACTGGTGCGAACGGCTGACGCAATTGACCTTGCCTCACGCACGTTGCTCGTGGAAGTGGATGTGGACAACCCCCTCGGCGAGCTCCTTCCCGGTGCTTACACCGAAGTTCATCTGAACGTACCCACGGGCGTGCCGGCTCTGATTCTGCCGGTCAGCGCGCTGATTTTTCGCTCCGACGGTTTGCAAGTCGGCACCGTGCAGAATGGCAATCGGGCCGCGCTCACAAAAATTATTCTCGGGCGCGATATGGGCAGCGAGGTCGAGGTCGTTTCGGGTTTGTCGGCCGACGACTCCGTGATTGCGAATCCACCTGACTCGCTGATTTCGGGAGAAACTGTCCGGGTGGTGACCGCCGGGGCCAATGCCGACGGGAGTGGCGCGTCCGGCAGCGCCCAGTGATTACGCGGTAAGATTAATAAGATTGAGATTTTGAACCGTCGAGAAAATTGCAGGTCTGAGGAGGAATCAGAATGAAGCGTTTTTATCAAAGCATCGCGGTCGTCTTAGGCCTGGTTCTGCTGTTGTTTGTGGCCGTGCGCATCGACCGCACCGCCGGCGCGCAAGGATTCACACCACCACCGAGCCATGCTGTTGACCCCAACGCCAAGCCCGGCACTCCGGGCGTGTTTACGGATTTCAAGGGCGAAGCGCCCGGCAACGTGCATCACATCACGGCGAACGATCTGCCGGACCCCTACGCGACGAAATCCTCGGCCGTCTTCTCGCGTCCCGTCCCGCGCGGTGACGCATGGCCGCAGGCGCCCGCCGGATTCAAAGTGGAGCTCTACGCCGAAAGCCTGAAGGGCGACGACGGCAAGCCCGTCTCTCCGCGCACCATCATCACCGCCCCCAATGGCGATTTCTTTGTCGCCGCGCAGAATCAGGGCGAAGTCCTTGTATTCCGCACCGGCCCCGACGGGAAAATGGCCCAGATGCAAGTTTTCGCTTCAAAGCTCAATCTTCCGTTCGGACTCGCCTTTTATCCCGCAGGTCCGAATCCGAAATATCTGTACGTGGGCGATACAAATGCGATCCTCCGGTTTCCCTACGCGAACGGCGATATGAAGGCGAGTGCCGAGCCGGAAACCGTCGTGCCCGATCTGCCTGCCGGTCCGAATCATTTTTCGCGCGGCGTGGCGTTCTCGCTCGACGGCAAGAAAATGTTCATCGCCGTCGGCTCGCACACCAACGTCACCGACATTGATACGGACAAGAGCGAATTTCACCGCGCCGACATACTTGTCGCCGATCCCGACGGCAAGAATCTCGACGTATACGCCACCGGCATTCGCAATGGCTCCGGCGTCGCCGTCAATCCCACCACCGGCGAACTCTGGACCTCGGTGAACGAGCGCGACGAGCTCGGCGACAATATCCCGCCCGACTACATCACCCACGTGCAGGCCGGCGGCTTCTACGGCTGGCCGTGGTATTACACCGGTGGGCATCCGGACCCGCGCTTTCCGGGGAAGCATCCCGAGCTGAAGGACAAAGCGATCGTGCCCGACGTCCTGATGGAACCGCACAACGCCTCATTGAACATTACCTTTTACGAAGGCAAGCAGTTCCCGAAGCAGTTTAAAGGACAGCTGTTCGGCGCCGAGCACGGATCGTGGAATCGCTCGGTCCGCACGGGCTACGAAGTGATCATGGCTCCGATGAAGGATGGCCACGCCACCGGCGAATATCAGGATTTTCTTACCGGATTTGTGACGTCCGCGGGAGAATGCTGGGGCCGCCCGGTGGGAGTCACAGTTGCAAGCGACGGCTCGTTGATGGTGACGGATGACGGCTCGAATTCCATTTGGCGAGTCACGTACGCAAAGAAATAGCCCCATCGCGACTCGCTGGTTTCGGCTGGTTTCGAAAGGCTGGCGCAGCCGCCGGGCGGAAGTCTTGGGCGTTGCCGTTCTTCTGCTCGGCGGCTGCACGGTCGGACCGAAATACGTCCGGCCCTCAGCCGACGTTCCCGCCGATTACAAGGAAGCGGGCGCCTTTAGAGCCGCGCAGCCGAGCGACGCGATCGCCAAGGGAAAGTGGTGGGAAGTTTACGGCGACCCGCAGCTCAACGCGCTCGAAGAGCAGGTCAGCGTCTCGAATGAATCGTTGAAGGCAGAGCAGGCGCAGTTCCTGGAGGCGCGCGCGGCGATCCGCACCGTTCGTGCCGCCTATTTTCCCACCGTCACCGCGAACCCTACCGTCGCCGGCAACCGCGAATCACAGAACAAAGCGCTTTTTGGTACGACCTCTCCGATAAATTACGCTGATTATCAGCTGCCGCCCATTGACGCTTCCTGGGAACCCGACGTCTGGGGCCGTGTCCGCCGCACGGTTGAGGCTGCGCGTTCCGAAGCGCAGGCGACCGCCGCCGACCTGGCGAACACGGAATTGAGCCTCCACGCGGAACTGGCGCTCGATTACTTCCAGTTGCGCGGGCTCGATTCGCAACAGCAATTATTGGATTCGACCGTAGAGTCGTACGAGCACGCGCTGGAATTGACCGATAGCCGGTATAAGGGCGGCATCGCATCCGGCGTGGATGTGGCGCAGGCGCAAACGCAGCTCGAAACCACGCGCGCGCAGGCCGTGGACGTCGCCGTGGATCGCACCGCGTTCGAGCATGCCATCGCCGTCTTGATCGGCAAGCCACCCTACCAGTTCAGCCAGCAGCCTCTGCCGCTCGCGACCCCGCCGCCCGCGATTCCGCCGGGCTTGCCTTCCGAGCTGCTCGAGCGCCGGCCGGACATTGCCGCAGCCGAACGCCGCGTCCAGGAAGAAAACGCGCAGATCGGCGTCGCTCGCGCCGCCTATTTTCCGATTTTCGCGCTCACAGGCGGCGGAGGATGGGACAGCTCCAAGCTCACCAATCTTCTCGATGGCCCAAGCGGTTTCTGGTCCCTCGCCGGGTCGGCTGCCGAGACGATTTTCGATGGCGGCCTGCGCCGCGGAGTCACCGAGGAAGCGCGCGCCAACTACGATAAATCGGTGGACACCTACCGGCAGACCACGCTGACGGCATTTCAGGAGGTCGAGGACAATCTCTCGGCGCTGCGCATCCTCGAAAATGAAGCGACGATTCAAAATGCCGCCGTGGCGGCAGCCGAGCACTCGCTCGATCTATCGAACAGCCGCTACAAAGGCGGCGTCGCCAACTATCTCGAGGTGACCACCGCGCAGAGCGCTGCGCTCGGCAACGAACGCGCTGCCGTGGACGTCCTCACGCGCCGCATGGCTGCAAGCGTTCTGCTCGTGAAGGCGCTAGGCGGCGGCTGGAACGTTTCGCAGATTCCCCCGCTATAGCCCTTCGATGTAGGATGCTCGTGCGCCGAATTTTTTCGGCGCGCAATGAACTCTCCACCGAAATTCGCCGCCTTCTTTTTCGCCGCGCTGGGATTTATCCTGGCATTGTTCGCTCCAGCTCCGCGGATCTTGGCGGACTCGCGCGATGCCGCGAATGAACGCGTATTGCTTCACGACGGCTGGATGCTCCAGTCGTCCTGCAAGGTCGCCGCAAAGGGCGCGCAGATTTCGCTCCCAGGCTTCGGCACCGATGGCTGGCACGCCACGACCGTGCCCTCAACCGTGGTCGCCGCGCTCGTGGAGGACAAGACCTTTCCCGACCCCTACTTCGGCGAAAACCTGCGCTCGATTCCGGGCGCCACCTATCCCATCGGCAAAATGTTTTCCGTGCGACCCATGCCGAAGGACAGCCCGTTCCGCTGCTCATGGTGGTACCGCACCGAATTCCGCGCGCCGGATGGATTCGAAGGCAAGCGCGTGTGGCTGAATTTCGCCGGCATCAACAACCGCGCCAACATCTGGCTCAACGGCCAGCGAATCGCCGGAGAACATGACGTCGCGGGCGCTTATCGCACGTACGAGTTCGACATCAGTTCGCTGCTGGTGCGCGACGGGCCGAACGTGCTCGCCGTCGAAACCATCGCGCAAACCGAGAAAGACCTGGGCGTCAATTGGGTTGATTGGAATCCCACGCCTCCCGACAAGGACATGGGACTCTGGCGCGAAGTCTCCCTCCGCGCGACCGGTCCCGTGGAAATTCGCTTTCCGGCAGTCGCCGCGCACTTCCCCGCTGCGTCGCTCGATGAGGCTGACCTCACCGTCGAGGCCGAGCTGCGCAACTCCGGCCCGGCGCCAGTCACCGGCGCTCTGGAAGCCGAGCTCGAAGGCCATCGGATTCGACAGGCGATAACGCTCAAGGCCGGCGAGGTCCGCACGATTGGCTTCGCTCCCGAAGCGTTCTCCGAGCTTCGCGTTCAAAGCCCCGAATTGTGGTGGCCGCATCAGATGGGCGCGCCGGCGCTGCATTCGTTGTCGCTGCGCTTTTTGCTTGGCGATCGAGTGTCCGATTCGGCGTCCATCCGCTACGGCATCCGCGAAATCACGTCCGAGAATGACCCACAGGGTCATCTTCTCTTCCGCGTGAACGGAAAGCGCATCCTGATCCGCGGAGGCGGCTGGGCGCCGGACATGCTTCTTCGCCAATCTCCCGAGCGATTGAAAACGGAATTCCGCTACGTGCGCGACTTGAACCTCAACGCGATTCGCTTGGAAGGCCCCACGGAGTCGGACGCGTTTTTCGATCTCGCCGACGAGCAGGGCGTTCTCGTCATGGCCGGCTGGACCTGCTGCGATTACTGGCAGAAATGGACCGACTGGAAGCAGAGCGACATTGAAATCGCCACCGCTTCCGAGCGCTCGCAGATCGAGCGCCTGCGAGCACATCCAAGCATGCTCGCGTGGCTCAACGGCAGCGACCAGCCGCCGCCCGCTGCGGTCGAGCGCCCGTTTCTCGCCGTGCTCAAGGAACTCGACTGGCCGAATCCGGTTCTTTCGTCCGCGTCGGAAAATATCACGCCGATCACCGGCCGCTCCGGCGTGAAAATGCGCGGCCCCTATGACTACACGCCGCCGGATTACTGGCTCGCCGACACCGCAAAATTCGGCGGAGCATACGGCTTCGCCACGGAAATATCGCCCGGCGCGGCTGTACCGCCCCTTTCGAGCCTGCGGAAAATGCTGCCGGCGGAACATGTCGTTCCCGATGATCCGGTCTGGAACTATCACGCGGGCTCCGAACGATTCCAGAATCTTCGCCATTTCGAAGATGCGATGAACGCGATCTACGGCGCTCCCTCCGATCTCGCCGACTACGAACGTAAATCGCAAGCGATGGCCTACGACTCCGAGCGCGCCATGTTCGAGGCCTATTCCCGGAACAAGTACGGCTCGACCGGCGTGATCCAGTGGATGCTGAACAACGCGTGGCCCTCGCTGATCTGGCATCTTTGGGATTACTACTTGCAGCCCGCGGGCGGATACTTCGGCGCGAAAAAAGCTTGCGAGCCGCTGCACGTGCAGTATTCCTATGACGATCGCAGCGTCGCCGTGGTGAACAGCACGTACCAGCCCGGATTGAACCTCAGCGTGACGGCAAAACTCTTCGATTCCGCGCTGCATGAAAGATTCTCCGCGACCCTCCCGGTGGATGTCCCCGCGGACGGCGTCACGAAAGCAGGCGCCTTTCCCGAGGGAGCGTTCGATCCGGCGTCGCCGGTTTATTTTGTGGACCTCGTGTTGAAGGACAATTTCGGCAAAGAGCTGAGCACCAATTTCTACTGGCTCTCGGCGAAGAAAAACATCTACGACTGGGCCGCCGAGGACAATGACGCATTCACGCCCGTGAAATCCTACGAGGATTTCACCGCCCTTCAGTCTCTGCCCAGTGCCGGCAAGATTAGTGTCGGTGCCGGCGTGCTGTCGGGCGCCGGAGGCCCGCTGGTCAGGGCGATGCTCCAGAATCGAAGCGACCATCTCGCTTTTCAGATTCACCTTGGAATCCGGCGCAAGAATGAAGGCGCCGACATTCTGCCGGTGCTCTGGAGCGACAATTACTTTTCGTTAATGCCGGGTGAATCGCGCGCAGTCACGGCGCAGTTTCTTTCGCCTGACGCTTTGAGCGGCGAGACCGAGTTGCGTGTCACAGGTTGGAATATCGAAACGGTGACGGGGCGGCTGAGCGACAAAGAAACAAGCGCCATTAGTGCGGGCATCGTGCATTGATGGCCGGCAGCGCCGAATCACCGCAGCCTGGCTCATCTCCCGCTCGCCTCAAGCGCGCCCTCACACTTTGGAACCTCATCATCATCGGCATCGTGATCATCCAGCCGATTGCGCCGATGGGCATCTACGGCGTGATCAACAATGAAGCGCGCGGCCACGTGGTGACCACGATCCTGATCGCCATGGTCGCTATGCTTTTCACCGCCGTCAGCTACGGGAAGATGGCTCGCGCGTATCCCAGCGCTGGATCGGCCTACACCTATGTGGGGCGGGAAATTCATCCGGCGCTCGGCTATGTGACCGGATGGGCGATGGTGATGGATTACATCCTGAACCCGCTGATCTGCACCGTGATTTGCAGCGAGCTCGCGCGGAACATTCTGCCCGGCGTGCCCTATTGGGCGCTGGCCATCGCGTTCGCCGGGCTTTTCACCGCGCTCAACCTGCGCGCGATTCAAACCTCGGCGCGGATCAACGAAGCGCTCGCGGCGGGAATGATGATCGTCGTGGTGATCTTTTTCGCGTTCGTGATTCGCTCGCTCTGGGGCCTGCATGAGTACGGAGCGGCTTTTTTCACGCAGCCGTTCTACGATCCCCGCACCTTCAGCTTTCACGGCGTCTTCCGCGGCACTTCCATCGCCGTGCTCACCTACATTGGTTTCGACGCCATCTCGACATTTTCCGAAGAAGCCGACAATCCCAGGCGAGATATTCTGCTCGCGACCGTGCTGGTGTGCGTAATCACCGGCATCCTTTCGTCGCTCGAAGTCTATGCGGCGCAGCTCATCTGGGGAGGAAAACCGTTTCCGCAGGACATGGTGGAATCGGCCTTTCCGCTGGTGGCGCGGCAGGGCGGCGGTTTTTTTCTGTTCCATCTCCTGAATTTCACGATTCTGATCGCGAATGTGGGATCGGGCATGGGCGCGCAATTGGCCGCAGCGCGATTGCTCTACGGCATGGGGCGCAGCGACGCGCTGCCGCGCGGATTTTTCGGCGCGATCGAGCCGAAGCGGCGGATACCGATGAACAATGTCCTGCTGGTCGGAGCCATCGCGCTCACCGGTGCATTTTTCGTCAGCTACGAGCGGGGAGTCGAGCTGTTGAACTTCGGCGCCTTCATCGCGTTCATGGGCGTCAACGCGGCGGCCTTCGTCCGATATTTCCTGCGCGCAGCCGAGAAGCGCTGGACGAATCTCGTGTTTCCACTCCTCGGATTCGCGATTTGCTTTTTCATTTGGCTGAACCTGAGCCGGCCCGCGAAGATCGGCGGCGGAGCGTGGATTCTCGTCGGGATCATTTACGGTGCCGTGAAAACGAAGGGATTTCAATCGGGCCTCGTGCGCTTCGACATGCCCGCCGATGAATCGTGACTCGTGAGGCCCAAGACAGCGTGCTTTGGCACCCTCAATTGTGTGTCGAGTAATTGATGCACCCATCGTTTGTTTTCTATAAGTTACGCGTGAAATTACTCGGCAGGGTGTGTCGAGTAATTCTGCAGAAGAAACGGAGAAGTCGGTGGAGCGGGGCCCGGATCCGTGTCGATTAGAAAATGTTTCGCCGTTTGATTTCAATGGGTTGGAGGCGTTTCTAATCGCCGCAGTGTCGATTAGAAAGCGGGTGCTTTGGCCGTCCGAAACGGATTCCGGACAAGCGAGTGCCTCAACCACAACAACCGAACCGCACGAACGAGCGCGCGCACCACTCCCCGCTCTTGCGAGAGCAGCCAACCGCGCCCCGTTAACCCATCCGGGACCCAAACAACATTCCACGACTTCGGTCTTGTGGACCATGCGTTCATGGTTCTAGAGCGGAGGCGGCGCGTCAAGCATGAGCGCCTGTGGACTTTTGTAGAGATTGCGGCGCAAAGCCCCACCCTCGCAAACCGAGGATGGGGCACCCGAAAAATTAAAAGCGAATCGTCAATCGGGTTCTTGCGTGACGATGTGCACGTCCACGGCGGGGGCGTCGCGCAGGAAGCGGCTGATGGCGTTCATGTAGAGGAGCTTCTGCCAGCCCTCGTTGGCTGTTCTTCCGAAAATCATTTGCGTGACGTGTTTTTCGCGCACGAATTGCGCGGCCGCGTCGGGCACACTCGTGCCCTTCAGGCGCACCGCCTTCGCGCCCAGGCTTTCCGCGAATTGCAGGTTTGCGGCGAGCGATTTTTCGTCGCGCGCGTCCAGGCGATCGCCGATATCCACATGCACGGCGTACAGCTCCGCATCCATGCGCCGCGCCATGCGGGCCGCGCGCGCCAGCAGATATTGCGCGCGCGGATTGGCGCTGATGCATACGGCGATCCGTTCGCGGACCGCCCAGTTTTCCTGGATTTCCTTTTCGTCCATGTAGGACGAAAGGCTGCGGTCCACCTGCTCGGCCACCTGCCGCAGCGCCAGTTCGCGCAGC
>PMUS01000091.1 GCA_003166795.1 Acidobacteriota bacterium
CAATTTATGGCAGCCGCAACAGCAGTCATTGACGTCCACGCTTCCTGGCGCCCGCGCTTCAACCCCTGGCTCGTCGCGTTCACGGTGACGCTCGCCACTTTCATGGAAGTGCTCGACACCTCGATTGCCAATATCGCGTTGCCGCACATCGCGGGGACATTTGGCGCGAGCATAAACGAGGCCACGTGGGTTCTGACCAGTTATCTGGTGTCGAACGGCATCGTACTGCCGGTCAGCGCGTGGCTGGCGACGCGATATGGGCGCAAGCGCTACTACATGACATGCGTGGTGCTGTTCGCGGGGAGCAGTTTTCTGTGCGGACTGGCGCCCACGCTGGGGATGCTGGTGTTCTTCCGCGTGCTTCAGGGAATCGGCGGCGGCGGATTGCAGCCGAGCGAGCAGTCTATTTTGGCGGATACGTTTCTTCCGTCGCAACGAGGGATGGCATTTTCGATGTACGCGATGGCCGTGGTGCTGGCGCCGGCGATAGGCCCGACGATCGGCGGATACATCACGGACAACTACAATTGGCGCTGGATTTTTTACATCAACGTGCCCATCAGCCTGATTTCGCTCTACATGACGAACCGTTTTGTGGAGGATCCGCCATATCTGAAAGAGGAGCAGGCGAAAGCAAAAAAGGGAACGATTGACTACACGGGATTGGGGCTTGTGGCCCTGGGCATTGGAACGCTGCAGATGGTGCTGGACAAGGGGCAGGAGCTGGATTGGTTCGCGTCGCACTACATTCTGGGAGGGACCTTCATCGCGTGCATTCTTTTGATGGTGTGGGTGTGGTGGGAATGGAGACATCCGCATCCGATCGTTGATTTGCGCCTGTTGAAAAGCCGCAATCTGGCGGCGGCTATGATGTCGATGGTTCTATTGGGAGCGGTTCTCTACGGAACAACCACTCTGCTGCCAGAGTTTCTTCAAACTCTGGTTGGATACTCGGCGCAGCAAGCGGGCGAGTGCATGGCGCTGGGCGGATTTCTGATGATGATCACCATGCCGCTGGCCGGCGTGCTGAGCGGCAAAATGGATCCGCGATACCTATTGGTGTTTGGGTACGCTTCAGTGTCGCTGGGGCTCTACCACATGGCCACGCATTTGAGTCTGGGTATGGACTTCGGAACGGCCGCGATGCTGCGCACCTATCAGGTGGCGGGGCTCGCGTTCATATTCATTCCGTCCAACGTGCTTTGCTATGCGGGCGTCCCGCGCGCGAAAAACAATCAGGTCGCGAGCATGATGAATTTCGTCCGAAACATAGGAGGGAGCGCGGGCATTGCGATTGTGGGCACGATGGTGACGCGGGCCACGCAACGACGCCAGAACTATCTCTCGGCGAACATGCAATACGGGAATCCGAGGTTTCGGGAGATGCTTGGGGGCCTCTCGGCCACGCTGCACAGCCAGGGCATCAGTGCCGCGGACGCGACTCACCAAGCCTACGGGCGCATGGCAATGATGATGCAGCAGCAGGCGTCCGCGCTGGCTTTCCGGGACGTGGTTTCGATGTTGGCCGTGTTGGTGGCGTGCCTGATTCCGCTGGCGTTCGTCATGAAGAAGCCCCCTCGAGCCGCAGCCGCGGCCGCCGACGCGCCGCCGGCGCATTAAGAGCGACTAACCTTTCTCAACTGGGTCATCGCGGCGTCAAAAGCCGAACCGTATCCTGAAAGTGATTCTTTTTCGCGATCATGAGGGCGGTTTCGCCGCGCTTATTTCGAGTTTCGATGTTGGCGCCTCTCTCGATTAGCAGCTTTGCTGCAGGAGTTAAATCAATTACGCCTCCTGACGCGGCGATCATCAATGCTGTGTCGCCGACACTGTTTTTGGCGTTGAGGTTGGCTCCGTAGTCGAGCAGGAGCTTCATGTTGTCGGTGCGAGACCAGGTTACCGCGTCCATGAGCGCCGTCATCCCAGCCTTATTTCTGACATTCGGGTCGGCGTGCTTCTGCAGGAGCAATTTCATGGATTCGTACGTGTCCGGCATGTCGATGACGGCGCAATCGCAGGCCGCAGCAATCAAGGCCGTATCGCCGTCTTTGTCTGTTGCGTTGACGCTTGCGCCGTTTTCCAGGAGCGTACTTACCGCATCGGTTTCGCCAAAGGTTGCGGCCAGAATCAGCGGCGTGCCGCCGTTGGTTTCGCCTTGATCTCGAGCCTCAATTTGCGCGCCGCTCTGGATCAAGAGTTTTATGGTCCGAGAGTAGCCGGAGTTTGGGTCAGCTTCTGCTGAGTATCTTGCTTTGACGGTTTGATTGGAATCGCTTTTCACTCCCATCATGGCGACCGGTATACCGTGAGCGGCCGCGAATAGCGCCTGGTTTTTCTGGTCAAGCCTGGCCCCCTTGGCCAGGAACAGCTCGACCGCATCGGAGTTGCCGCGCTCAGCGGCGGTCGCCAGGATTGTTCCTCCGTCGTCGTATGGGACATTTGGGTCTGCTCCGTGGTCGAGCAGGAGTTTCAGGGTATCGGTTTTCGCACCCTCCGCGGCGTCGCTTAGGGCCGTCTCGCTCCGGGTGGTTTTTGCTGAGACGATTGCTCCCTTGTCAATCAACAGGCGGACGACTTCCGTGCGGTCGTCCAGCGCGGCGAGCATCAAGGCCGTCGTGCCGTCCGGGTATTTGCTGTTGACGCTCGCTCCTTCCCGAAGAAGACGGCGGACCGCAGCGATATCGCCTGTTTCGGATGCTTTCAGCAGCTGATGGTCCAAAGCTGCCGAAGGAGTTCGATGCCGGGCACATCCGCCCAGAACGCAGATAAGCATCGAGGCCACTGCGACGAGCGGAAATGTCCGAGTTAAAGTCATCATCAATACCGATAGGATGCATATCCTGAATCAGGAACGTAGCGATGTCGTTAGTCTGAACGCACGACGACGGATACGAAAGGGCTAGTTTGCGGCGGCGTGCTCTGAGGCTAGTTGGGTGAGTCGAGAAGCGAAGCCTGATCGGCTGGATAGGTGATCCGCGTGCCGCGGACGCGGGCGAAGGGCGTGAGGGCGTGTTCCTTTGGCGCGGCGGCGCTGACGATTTCGAGGACGCGGATGCCGCGAACGACGAGCGCGTCGGAGACAAGCGAGCGATGGCAGCGCCACGGAACGGCCTCGGCGCACATGAGCGCGGTCGGCCGCGCCGCGGCAAGTTCGATCGCGCGAGTCAGCGCCGCTTCGAATTCATCCGTCTGCATATAGTCGGCGTAACCGCGAAAGCTCGCATTGCGCCAGCCGAGATTGATCGAGTCCTTACGGGCGTGACGCAAGCCTCCGAGATCTTTCATGTGGACGTATTCAATGCGTGCGGCGTGAAGCGACGCAGCGAGCGCGTCGGAATTGAATTGCGGATTGTGGCGGGATTTCGGGATGGTGCGGATGTCGATTAGCTGCGCGATGCCGTTCGATTGCAGGAGGTCGATGAACTCGGCGATCGGCCGCGTGGAATGGCCGATGGTGAAGATGGTCAAGAGATCGCCAGCCTGTCGGCCTGTCATATGTTCATGATAGTTCGGGCGCACTAACGAAGAAATCGCCAAAACCCGCGCCGCTATTGACGATTGCCGCGGCGGTTTGAGACGGCGTCAGACCTTCGAGGAAGCAGGCGTTTCGAGAGCCGCATTTTGTCCTGCGACGCGGCCTTGCACGATACATCGCGCCAAGCCATGCAGGCTGAAACCGCCGGCGCTTTCGCCGCCGCAGTAGAGGCCGGGAATTACATCACCGGAAAAATCCATGACCTGACATTTGGCGTTGATGCGGAGTCCCGCGCGCGTGTCGTGGACAACGGGCGTGGCCCAAGCGGCGTAGAACGGCGGCGTCTGGATTTTATATTGTGGCGCGGGCTTACCGAAGTCCGCATCTTTCGCGCCGTCCACAAAAGAGTTGTAGCGGGCGACGGTATTTTCGAGGATGGCGCCCGGGATGGGCTTGCGCTGATGCTTGTTCACAATGGCGGTGGCCAACGCGGAGATAGTGTTAGCCGAGAAGAAGTATCCCTCACCGATATCCACCCAGGGAGGATCAACTGCCCAGTTTTCGCGCTTCACGGCGTCGGCGTCAAAGATGGCCCAGATGGGTCCGCCGCCGTTGACCGCATCTCCGGTGCCGGCGAGCGCGGCGTCGAGGAAATTGGCGGGTTCATACTTGATGTTCGCGGCGTTTAGATAGCTTCCCTGCGTGTAGGGCTGGAGCGAATTGTAATTGTTGGACGTGTACTGTCCTTGCGTTTCGTCATAGAAGCGCAATGCCAGCTGGTTCACGAGGATTACGTCCTGATAGTCGTGGACTTGAAGACCTCGCGCGCGAGCGAGGTGGAAAACGGGACTTCCGGGCTGCCATTCCAGATTGTTGTAACCGTATTGGCAGCCTATCCGACCAGCCTTGGCGAGGCGCAGGCCAAATTCTCCGACCTGATTGTAAGCGCCCCAGAGCGACGCCCCGATGGCGATGGCAGCCAGTTCGCCACTGGCGTCCTGGGCGGAATAAGGCTCACCAGCGACACCGTTGTATTCCTCCGTCAGGCGCGGGTCGAAAATTCTGCGAAAGTTGACGTTGCTGCTGGAGCCGCCGGTAGCGAGTATGACGCCTTTGCGCGCACGGATGTTCAGGGTCTTACTTTCATGAGTGACCTTGATTCCCAAAACTCGTCCCGGCGAAGGCTCCTGCCGAATGAGGCTCGACATGCGGTGCTTCAGGAGAATCTGCACGCCAGCCTTGCGGGCCGCGGCTTCGAGCGGGCGAATGAGCCCGATGCCGGAGGAGGCAGTGGCCGCGGTCGCGGCATCCACTGGTTTGCCGGTTTGTATCTGCGGCCACGCCATGGGCGCGGCGTGATTTTCGCGCGGAGCCGAATTTCCGACCCCGCTGCCTCCGGCTGAGTCGGGCGCCTTTTCCGCGAAAATGACACCGTGGGCAACGAGCCATTCGAAGGTTGGCGCGCTATCGTCGGCGAAAGCGCGAATGAGTTCCTTGTCGTTGTAGCGGTAGTCGGGGAAGCCGTTGGGTTCGACGATGGACCAATCTGTGAGGTCGCGAAAAACCGTGTCCGGTGAATCTTCGATGCCGTACTTCTTCTGGCGGCTTGTACCGCCGCCAAGGGCGACATTGCCGCCGCTGATGATGGCATGGCCGCCAACGTCGAAATTGGCGTCTATCAGGATCACCGACACGCCACGTTCGTTGGCTTCGATAGCTGCGGGTAAGCCCGAGGCTCCGGCGCCGACGACCACCACGTCCGCTTGCATGTGCCAGTGCGGCGGCCGCGTTTGCGCTTCGGCTTGCTGAGCGGCAAGACCGGCGAGAGCTGCTGCGCAAACGCCAGCAACTGCGGTCTTCGCGAAATTTCGGCGCGACAAGTTATTCTTGTCTTCTGAATCGCGTTTCATGCCAACACCCCCAAATTGCGATTGCGGCCAGAAATATACACCTGCCATGTCCACTTAGGGGAATGTAGCGATTTGCCGCCGATGCGGTTTTGGAGATGCACGGAAAGCGCCGGCAGCGCGAGTGGGGCCGAGAATTCTGCTTCTGCGGCGGAAGGGGAATCGAGGATAATGGGTGCCGCAGGATCTGGTTCACCGCGAAAGGCGCGCGGGCTTGAGTGCCCGCACCGCACGGGGATTCATGGCGGACGTCAACACACTATTCTGGGACAACGGCGGAGTGATCCTGACGAACGGGTGGGACCGCGGGTCGCGGCAAAAGGCGGTGGAGAAATTTCATCTCGACTGGGCGGATTTCGAGGATCGCCACGAGCTATTGCTGAACGCTTTCGAATGCGGCGAAGCGACGCTCGACGAATACGTGAGGCGGACGGTTTTCTACCGTGAACGGCCGTTCACACAGGAGCAATTTAAGCAGTTTATGTTCGAGCAGTCGCAGGCGATGCCCGAGGCGCTCGATTTTCTGAGGCAACTGGCGAAGACGCGGCGGCAAATGCACGCGGCGCTGAACAATGAATCGCTAGAAATCAACGAGTACCGCATACGGACGTTTCACTTGCGGGATTACTTCAGCGCATTTTTCAGTTCGTGCTATCTGGCGGTGCGGAAGCCCGACCGCGGAATTTACAGCCTGGCGCTGAAGATCACGCAGCGCGACGCGGCGGAGTGCGTTTTGATTGACGACCGCGGGTTGAATCTGGAATGTGCGCGAGAAATGGGGATGCACACGATTCAGTTCAAAGATGTGGCGCAATTGCGCGGGGAACTCGCAGGATTGGGAGTGACGGCGTAGGAACAGTGAGCGCTGCAAGCAGGGGAACCCGGGCACATGCTGCGATAAAGGCTGCGCAAGGGTACCCGCTTCGCGCGGAACGATTTACGGCGGGGTTTAAACCCCGCCCTGCCGTTTCGCGGCGGAGTTGAAAGCGAAGAGAGATTCCTCGCTGCGCTCGGAATGACAATGTGTTGGCTTTCGCGAGGTGAAAACTGCGATAGCAATTAGCGGGCGCTGCCGAACATCTGCGCCGGGCGCGGCCCGCCAGAAATCGGCGCGGCAAGCATGCCGTGCCCCTACAAGAAAACACTGCAAAGGCTGCGAGGAGGAGAGAAAAATGGAACTGGGAATGATTGGGCTGGGGAAGATGGGCGCATTCATGACGGAGCGGCTGGTGCGCGGCGGGCATCGGGTGGTCGGGGTTGACCGAGACCCGGCGGCGGTGAGCCGCGTGGTTGAAAAGGGCGCAGCGGGAGCGGATTCGCTCGAGAAGATGATCGCGCAGCTCAAGACGCCGCGCGTCATCTGGCTGATGGTTCCTTCGGGCGCGCCGGTGGACCAGACGATCGAGCAGTTGACGCCGCAGATGGCGCCGGGAGACACGATCATTGACGGAGGGAATTCGTATTACAAGGACTCGATGCGGCGCTCCGACGCGCTGGCGCAGAAGAAAATGAATTTTGTGGATTCGGGGACGAGCGGCGGCGTCTGGGGGCTCACCGAAGGATACAGCCTGATGATCGGCGGCGATGCGGAAGTGGTGAAACGGCTCTCGCCGATTTTTCAAACGCTTGCTCCGGGGCCGGACAAAGGCTGGGGACGCGTGGGACCTGCGGGCGCGGGACATTTTGTGAAGATGGTTCACAACGGAATCGAGTACGGCATCATGCAGGCGTACGCCGAGGGACTCGACCTGTTCCGGCACAAAAAGGAATTCAATCTGGACCTGCTGCAGATTACGAAAATTTGGCAGTACGGTAGCGTGGTGCGTTCCTGGCTGCTCGACCTGACCGTGGATGCGCTGACCAAGAATCCAACGCTCGACGGGATCGGGGCGTATGTGACGGATTCGGGCGAGGGCCGCTGGACCGCGAAGGAAGGGATTGATCTGGGCGTTCCCCTTCCGACGCTGAGCGGGGCGCTCGACGTGAGGTTCCGTTCGCAGGATCCCGAGCCATTTGCCAACAAGGTTCTGGCCATGATGCGCAATGAATTCGGCGGTCACGCGGTGCAGAAGGCGAAGTAAGCGCGGCTTCGCAGGGCGTCCCGCGAAATGGCGGCGGCTCGCCAAATGAACGCGCCGGGCACAGCATGCCGTGCCCCTACACTTATCATGAAGATGGACACGCGAGTACTTCCCGATCTCGATGCGGTGAGCCGAGCTGCGCTCGAAGAGGTGCTGCGAGCTGTTCAGGACGCGATCAAAGAGAGAGGACGCTTCGCCATCGCGCTGGCTGGCGGGCATACTCCCGCGAAAATGTACACGCTATGGGCGCATGCGCAGAAACAGGGCGCGCCGATACCATGGGACAAAGTGCATCTATTTTGGGGCGACGAACGATACGTGCCGCATACCGATCCGCTAAGCAATTACCGCATGGCCCTGGAGACATTGATCGCGCACCTGCCGATTCCGCCGGCGAACGTGCATCCGATGCCGGGGCCGGAAGATTTTGCAACGCCTGAGAAGGCCGCGGAAGCATACGAAGCAGATCTGCGGAGGTTCTTTGGCTCGGCACCGCCGGCGCTGGACGTGCAGCTTCTGGGACTGGGAGTTGAGGGACACACCGCGTCTCTTTTTCCGGGTTCGCCGGCTCTGCAGGAGAAGAAGCGGTGGGTTGCCGCAGTCGAGGCGCCGGCCAAACCCCCGCAGAGGTTGACCCTGACGCCCGTGGTGCTGAATCAGGCGCGAAACACGTTCTTTTTGGTCTGCGGCGCGGATAAACGCGGGATTGTCGCGGCGCTCCGGAACGAGCCGGAGTCGAAGCCCAGCCAGTACCCGGTGGGCATGATCCGGCCGGCTGGGCGCGTTCTATGGTTCCTGGATAAGGCCGCGGAAGGCTGAAACGCGGGGACTTGCGCGAAACTTCGAGGCAGTCCGGCGCGTCTTATATAATAGGTTCTTCACCGTACGCAGCGCCTCGGGGAAGTTGCCGATAGGACCTTTGACGGTTGGGAGAGCGCGTCATTTGTGGACGCGATTCCCGCGCGGTCCTCATACGCCGGGGCCGGTGCGTCCGTCCGGTTTGTAATTTGAACGCGCATCTTACGTAACACAGGGATACGACCATCAATGAACAGAAATCCTAGCCACCGGCCCCCACTGCTCTTTACGCTCGCGATGCTCGCCCTGCTGGCAGGCTGCACTACGAAAACGGTGCAAACGGCGCCGATGTTTGCAGCGCGCGTGGTCGTCGCCAAAGCGGTACAGAAGACTGTTCCCGTTGATCTGACGGCGATCGGCTCGGCCGAGGCGTTCACGAACGTTTCGATCAAGGCGCAGGTGAACGCGGTCCTCAATGAAGTCCATGTAAAGGAAGGACAGTTCGTCAAGAAGGGCGATCTGCTTTTCTCGTTGGACGCGCGGCCATTTGAGGCGACGCTCGCGCAGGCCCAGGCAATGCTCGCGCGCGACAAGGCGCAAGCGGAACTGAATCGAACCGAGGCGGACCGGTACGCGGCGCTTTATAAAGCGGGCGTGGCAGCCAAGGAACAGCTCGACCAGATGCAGGCCAACGCGGACGCGCAGCAAGCTGCCGTACGCGCGGATGATGCCGCCGTGCAGTCCGCGCAACTTCAATTGGACTACTGCAAGATTTACGCGCCCACGGACGGGCGCCTGGGCGCGATTCAGGTCTATCCGGGAAATATCGTGAAGCAGAACGACGTGCCGGTGCTGATCGTGCTCAACCAGATCACGCCGATTTTTGTGGATTTCTCCGTGCCCGAACAATATTTCGCGCCGGTTGAGAAATTCATGGCGAAAGGCGCGCTGCGCGTGGAAGCAACTCCCTACGGAGACACGGTGGCGGAAACGGGCACGCTAACGTTTGTGGACAACACGGTGGACAACACGACGGGGACGATCAAGCTCAAGGCGCGATTCGAGAACACCGACCATCGCCTGTGGCCCGGGCAATTTTCCACGGTACAGCTGCGGCTGGCGCAGGACGAAGACGCCACGGTGGTTCCTTCGCAAGCCGTGCAGACCGGGACGCGCGGCGACTACATTTACGTCGTAAAGTCGGACTCGACCGTGGAACAGCGGCCCGTGAAGGTGGCGCGCACGGTCGGCGGAGACGCGGTGATTTCCAGCGGAATTCAACCGGGTGAGACGGTCGTCACTGACGGCCAGATGCGCCTGATCCCCGACATGAAGGTGGAAGTCGTCAGCACGCCCTCGGGCACCTGAGAACTTTTCGATGACGATCGCCGAACCATTCATTCGCCGACCCATCATGACCACGCTGGTCATGTTGGCAATTCTGCTGTTTGGCACGCTCGGCTACCGCTCGCTGGCCGTGAGCGACCTGCCCAATGTGGATTTCCCCACGATTCAAGTGTCGGCGAATCTGCCCGGCGCGAACCCGGACACCATGGCCGCGGCCGTGGCCACGCCGATGGAAAAGCAATTCTCCACAATCGCCGGCATCGATTCGATGACCTCGACCAGCACTCTGGGAAGCACGAATATCACGCTGCAATTCGATCTGAGCCGCAACATTGACGGAGCCGCGCAGGACGTGGAGGCGGCCATCTCGCGCGTGGCAGGCCAGCTTCCCCCGAACATGCCGAGCCCTCCCACGTTTCAGAAGGTGAATCCGGCGGACCAGCCCGTCTATTTCATGGCGCTGAGCTCGAGCACGCTGCCGCTCTACACCGTGGATCAATACGCGGAGACGCTGCTGGGACAGCGGATTTCGATGGTGAAAGGCGTGGCGCAGGTGCAGGTGTTCGGAGCGCAAAAGTATGCCGTCCGGATTCAGCTGGACCCGCAGGCGCTGGCGGCGCGGCAGATTGGAATTGACGAAGTAAATACCGCGGTGCAGAACGCCAACGTGAACCTGCCGACGGGCACGCTCTACGGCACGCATCAGGCGTTCGCCGTGCAGGCCAATGGCCAGCTCACGCGAGCCGCGCTCTACCGGCCGCTGATTGTCGCCTACCGGAACGGCTCGCCGGTCCGGCTGGATGAGCTGGGGAACGTGATTGACAGCGTGCAGACCGACAAGATTTCGAATTTTTACAACGACGAGCACGCCGTGATTCTGGCGATTCAGCGCCAGCCGGGAACGAACACGGTCGAGGTGGTGAAAGGCGTCCGGAAGATTCTGCCGCAGTTTCAGGCGATCCTGCCGCCTTCGATCCTGATGACGGAAATCTACGACCGCTCCGCGCTGATTCAGGAGTCGGTGAACGACGTAAAGTCCACGCTGTTCCTGGCGATTTGCCTGGTCATCCTGGTGATTTTCCTGTTCCTGCGGAATCTTTCGGCCACGGTAATCCCAAGCATCGCGCTGCCGATGTCCATTGCGGGGACGTTCGCGGTGATGTACCTGCTCGATTACACGGTGGACAATCTGTCGCTGATGGCGCTGACGCTCTCGGTGGGATTCGTAGTGGACGACGCGATCGTGATGCTGGAAAACATCGTGCGCCACATGGAGATGGGCGAAAACGCGATGGAGGCGGCGCGCAAGGGCTCGAAGGAGATCGGATTCACGATCGTTTCCATGACGCTCTCTCTCGCGGCCGTGTTCATTCCCGTGCTTTTCATGGGCGGGATCATCGGGCGGCTGCTGCACGAATTCTCGGTCGTCATCATGATGGCCGTGCTGGTTTCGGGATTCGTCTCGCTGACACTGACGCCGATGTTGTGCAGCCGGTTCATTCAGCCGCAGCACAACCGAAAACACAGCCGAGTCTATATGTCCTTGGAGCGATTCTTCGAGCGCCTGCTGAGACGATACGATGTCTCGCTGCAGTGGGCGCTGCGCCATCGCCCGTTTGTGATGGTGGCCGCGGGGATCATCCTGATCATTACGGTCTGGCAGTTCGTGACTATTCCCAAGGGATTTCTACCCGAGGTGGATTCGAACAACCTGAATGGATATACGCTGGGGGCGCAGGGGATATCGTTTGATGCGATGAAGGAAGATCAGCTGCAGCTGAATAAAATCCTGATGGCTGATCCAAACCGGAAGGGTTTCTTTTCGAGCCTTGGCACCGTGGGCGGCAGCAGCAATTCGGGCTTTGTCTTCATGCATCTCTTGCCGCCCGAGGAGCGCCCGGAAGTTCCCAGCCCGACGATGCTGCGGCTCCAGCGTGAATACGCCCAGACGCCGGTGGTGGGAAGCACGCTGCGCGCGATCTCGCCGCTTTTCATGCACCACCCGGACATCAACGAAGTGCTCCAGGAGCTCCGTGCAAAACTGCAGGGGATACCGGGCATCTCCGTATACCTCAGAAATCCGCCTCCGATTCAGATCGGCGGGCAGGTTACGAACAGCCCGTATCAGGTGACGCTGCAAAGTCCCGATACCGAAGAGTTGTACCGCGTGGCGACGGACTTCGAGCAGAAGATGGAAACTCTGCCCATCTTGCAGGACGTGACCAGCGATTTGCAGATCAGGAACCCGCAGGTCAACGTCAACATTGACCGAGACAAGGCTTCCGCGCTGGGCGTGACCGCGGCGCAAGTGGAAGACGCGCTCTACACGGCGTACGGGCAGCGGCAAGTCTCCACAATCTACGCGCCGAACGACGAATTCTGGGTGGTGATGGAGCTGGAAGACCAGTATCAGAAGGATCCAACAGCTCTCTCGCTGCTGTACGTGCGCTCGAGCACGGGCACGCTGGTCCCGCTGAACGCCGTGGCGAGCCTAACCACGAGCCTCGGCCCATTGAGCGTGAATCACCTGGGCCAGCTTCCGGCCGTGACGGTTTCGTTCAACCTGAAACCGGGCAAACAGATCGGCGAAGCTGTGTCCGCGGTGAACGATCTGGGCCGATCCCTGCCAGCCTCGATCACGATGCAGTTTCAGGGCAACGCGCAGGCATTCGAGTCGTCGTTAACCGGGCTTGGAATTCTGCTGTTGATTGCGATTCTGGTGATCTACCTGGTGCTGGGAATTCTCTACGAGAGTTTCATTCATCCGCTCACGATTCTTTCCGGGCTGCCGTCGGCTGCGTTTGGCGCGCTGCTATCGCTGCAGGTTTGCGGCTACGGCCTCGACCTTTACGGCTTCGTCGGCGTGATCATGCTGATCGGCATCGTGAAGAAGAACGCCATCATGATGGTGGATTTCGCGATTGCGCGGGAACGCGAAGGAAACACGACGGCCGCCGAGGCTGTCTACCAGGGCTGCCTGGTGCGCTTCCGGCCGATCATGATGACCACGATGGCCGCGCTGATGGGAACTCTGCCCATCGCGCTAGGCACGGGCTCTGGAGCGAATTCGCGGCGGGCGCTGGGCGTCGCGGTTTGCGGCGGCCTGATTTTTTCGCAGCTTGTGACCCTCTACCTCACTCCCGTGTTTTACACATACATGGATACATTCCAAAGCTGGCTCGAGCGCCGCTTCGGAAGGATCGCGGGAATCAGGAAGCCGCACCTCGCGGACGGCCCCGTCTCCGCCGACTGATCTTCCAGCTAGCGCACGTTCTTCCGTCCAATTTTGGGCCTGCTACTTTCGCTTGTACTTCCGGCCAGCGAAAAACCCTGTCTTTGCGTACCATTGACCGTTCGACGCACGCTGCCTAGCATAACTTTTGCACGGATGAGCGCGGCTTTCGGAAGACGGATGTCGCGAACTCCGTTTTTTCGCTGAATCCCTCAGGAGATTTAATCAGGATGCTCTTCACGCAAGACCTGCCCAGAGATATACGCATGAGAAGCAAGCGGCGCGGCCCTCGGATGAACTCGCGTGTTCCAGTCACCATCGAATGGAGAGGCACCGGCGGGCCGCTGCGCTTCGAAGCCGGGTTCACGCGCGTGGTGAACAACTACGGCTGCTTGTTGGTAAGCCCGCGAGAAATCGGCGTTCGGGAACGAGTGCGGGTGACGAATCTCGCCACGCGGGAGACGGCGAATGGCGTGGTGGTCTGGAAGGGGACACAACGATCCGACGGCTGGGACCTGGGAGTGGAACTTCTGACAGCCGATCTCAATTTCTGGGGGGTGGAACTTTGAAAATAACGACGTTGAACGTTACGGTACGGAAGCCGACCGCGCCGCAGGTAAAGCAAAACCCCATTCCATCCACTCCCATCGCACAGGTGCTGAAACCAACCGTTCCGCAAGTTTCCGTGAAAACACCCATCGCCAGCCAGGAGCGCCGGCGCGGCCAGCGCGTGCTGCTGCGCATCCGCGCCAACATTCACGTGGCGTTGCAGGGGAAGGCGACCACGCTCGACGCGGCGACGCTCAGCGTGACGCCCCAGGGCGCCGTTGTGGTGATGAAGCAGAATCTTCCCGCCGAAACGCGCCTGGTGCTGGAACATGGCGGCACGAAGCAGCGCGTGGACTGCAAAGTGGCGCGCCCATCGCGAGAGACGGCCGAAGGATTTCACATCCCGCTCGAATTCGATTCTCCCGCGCCGGGATTCTGGAAGATCAATTTCCCACCATCCGATTGGAGACCGGACGACCAGTAGACGATCGATAGCTGGCCAGCAGCCCGCTGGCAATCTCGCGCCCGGCGAACATTAAGAACATTGACCGGTTCCGCAGCCGGTGACACCCTCGGTACACCCCTTCCGGTAGCACTCGACGACAGGACACCCATGGTTTTCAGGAGGATTTCATGTCAGAAAAAGAACGCCGTATCTCGCCCCGGAAGGAATGCGCGGTCCCACTCCGCTTTCGTGTGGTTACGAATGGACATGGGGAACAGGCGGAAGACATCGCCGCCGCTTACAGGCTGCGGAGATCGAAGGATCCGGCTCACGTCGCTGCGCTGGAAGGCGAAGCCCTCAACGTATCGGAACACGGAGTCTATTTTACTTCGCGCGAAAACCTTCACGTGGGAGAGGCGCTCGAAATGCGGTTTACGCTGCCCTGGGAATTGACGGGACGAAGTCCCGAGTTGGTGCGCTGCCGTGCGCGAGTGGTTCACGTGGACGAGAATGCCGATCCGCAAGGCGCCAGGGGATTCGGCGCGACGGTGGAACGCTTCGAGCCCCTGGTCGTGGCGCGCAACTGGGCCAACTGACGGCTCCGGCTTCGAAGGCCTATTTGCTGCCGGCCGCGCGCGGCTGCACCGTAAACGCGGTTTTCGCCGTCGTCGTGTTGTTGAAGTCGTCAGCGACCTGCACCGCGAGCGTATGTTCCCCGGGAGGAAGTCCGGGAAGCTCCAGGTAGTAGCTCTCCTTCGGCGCGTCCGAAAGCACTCCGGTGGGGAAAATCAGCTGCCAGTCACCCGCATCAATGCTGTATTCGGCGTGCGCGATCGCGCTGGAGGCGGCAACCGCATCGAATGAAGCCTTGGTGTTGAGCAGGCCGGAGCCGGCGCGCAGATTCTCAATCCGCGGCGGCGTGTTGCCCACCATCCAACGATCGCTTTCGCGCTCGCCCGATAGGGACTGATCGGCGGGATTCGACGGAGAGTCCGACGCGACGATCTTCAAATAATAGGGGCCGTCCGGCATGGATCCCGTGTCCCAGGAGTAGTAACGCTGCGTCAGCTTGTCCTTCAGGACGCGCCAGTTCTTCTCGGATTCGCCGCGAAAATAGATCGTGAAGACGAGATCGTCGTCGTTGTCATCGTGCGCGCTCCACAGCACGCTTTGATATCCCCTCTGCTGTAATCCTTGCGGAGGCGGCTCGATCTTGGAACTACCGGCGGTGTCCACAGCACTCTGGATTTGCATGGACGGGTTCGCTCCGGAAACGCGCGGATACCTTAGCTGCGCGGGAGCGGCATTGCCCGGGCCGGCCGGCTGCATGGGAAATCCCGCGGCGCGGATTCCGGGATCCTCCACGACGACGTCGTCAACCACCGGCGCGACGTTCTTGGGCTGGTAGGCCACGCTGACCCAGGAAATACTCGGCGGCTGTCCCTGGTCCGTCTCGAGGAACACCGCTTTCCATTGCACAAATCGCGCGGGCGGGCAGGTCACGGCCTCGCCGGCGGAGTTCTTGTACGGTCCCGTCCAGGGGCTCCAGTTGTCTTCGGGAGTCGAGGTGTTGCCGGAGCGAACGTAAAATGCCACTTTGCCCTGCGCCGCGCCGTTGTCGCCCCACCACGTCAGCCGGCCCCAGCGAGAAAAAATCTTGGCGTCGAAGGCATCGGATTCAAAGCTTCCGTTCGGCTCCAATCCCGGGCCCAAGGTAAAGATTTTCCCGGGATTGGCGGTGGCGACGAAAACTTTGCCGGCAGGGCCGGCTACCAGGCTGGTCACTTGTTCGGAGGCGGTGTTCGCGACGCTGGAATAGACATCGTCGCCTTCCAACTCGATCAGCGTTCCGTTGTTACCCGTTCCGAGCAAAAGCTTTCCGCTTGGAGAGAGTCCCATGGCGAGCACGAGATCGTCGCGTGAGGTCCAAAGCGTCTGCGGAGAACCGTCCGGCGCGATTTTGACTACTTCCGCGCCGCCTGATGTGGCGATGCCGGGGAAGGGAAAGAGAACCGCGGATTGCGCCGGGGTTGGCTGCGCCTGCGAGATTGTCGTGCCACCGGGCCCGATAACCGCGGTGGTGGCAGGCGGAGGCGCCAGGCCCTGCGGTATGCGCGGAATTCCCGGAGAGCGCGATTTATCTCCGATGGAAGCGGCGTAGATATTTCCATCCGCGTCGGTGACGAGCGAAGTTACCTCTGCCTTGTTCGTCTCATAGACGACGAATGAGGAGGCCGCTTCGGGCGCGGCCTTCGGACTTTTTCTCGCGATTTCCACGCGCACGATGAGTCCGTCCGGCTCCGTGCCGATCAGAAGATTGCCCTTGGAATCAAACGCGAGAGACCGCGCGTGGCGCTCGCGGCTCTGGTAGAAAAGCTGGCCCTTTCCGTCCGGCGTGACGACGAAGACTTCGCCGGTATCTCCGGTGGCTACGTACAGCGCGCCTTGGGGATCCACGGCCAGCGCCCAGATATATTTCGTCTTGGGCTCGAAGAACACGGTTTTATGGCCGTCGGGAGTCACTTGATAGACTTTTCCATCTGGCGAAGTTGCGACGTAGAGATTGTCCGCGGCGTCAAATGCGATCGCTTGCGCGGCGAGCTCCGCGGATTCGAACACGGTGGTGGGCTTGCCTGCATCGTCGAATCGCAGGACCTTGGCGTCGGAGCCGCCGGCCGCATAGAGCTGGCCGTGCGAATTCATGCGCAGCGCCCACACATACGCGAGATTGAGGTCGGCGAAGGAATCGAATTTCAGGGCGGGCCGAAGCTTTCCGTCGCTGCGTACGGCTACTCCCTTGGCGGTGCCTTTCTGGAATTCGGAGAAATCCGTTTGCCTCCAATAACGCGTGTGTTCAGCGAGCAGGGAGAACGGCAAGAGGATCGCAACCGCCAGCAGGCACACAAGATTCTTTCGCCGCATCATCAACGAAAAGCTCCTTTTTGGTCGGGGGCTCACTTCACAGTGATCGTCAGCATGCGCTGGCCCGCAATTACCTGATGCATTTCGACCGACCACTCTCCGGCCGTGGACTGCAGCAGCAGCCTGGCGTTCCCGGGATTCTGACGCGTGTCGAGGACGTTGATGGCCGAGACGGGCACATTCGGCATTTCCTTGTCTTCGACGAGCATCGTGGGAGTGGATTGAAGCAGAGTGGCGTACAGACGGTCATTGTGGCGCTCGCGATTGGTCAACTGAATCAGCTCTTCCAGGCCGGGAAGCTGTCCCTGCGAACTCGCCGCGAGGGATTGCACGTTGCGATTCAGAAAGTCGGCGCCGCTGACGACGAGCTCGAGCGAGCCGCGCGTGGTTTGCGCGGGAATCGTAACCGGTATTTCCTGGATGAAGGGCGCGCCGCGGTAGGGCCGCAGCAGCACCTTCACGGCGACGGAATCGCCGGGTCGCACTTCGCTGCGCTCGATCCAGGCGTTGTCAATCGTGGCCCAGCGGTGCTCGGCGAGCGCCTTCACGTGCAGGTCAATTCGCTCGACCTTCGGCAGCTCATACGGGTTCGAGTAGATTCGCGCGAAGTCGGCCATGACTTCGGTCGCCACATAGAATGCCACCGGCGTGGTTTGATCGGTCGTGGCGAAAAGATCCTCGAGCTGCACGGACGTGTGGCCCTTCAGGTCAATCGTGCCGTCCATTTGAAGTGTCGCGCCCTCTCCGTAAGCTGGGCTGCCGACAATTCCGTTGTACGCCGCGGTGGCCACCAGCGTGGGCGTCAATTGCGCGCTCTCGATCACTTCGAAGTGATATTTCTTTTGCTCCGCCGGAGTGTCGAGAGTCACGTCGAGCGGAATCATCGGCGGGCCCGCGCCGAGCGTGCCCATTACCGCCGTCTGGCGGTCCTGCGTGAGCGTGCCGATTGTCGCGCCGGTGCTGATAATTTTGGTTGAGGAAGCGGCGGACGCGAGCGTCATGATCACGTGCGCCCGTGAGAGCGGCATTTGAACGGCGCCAAACCCGAACAGGGGATGTCCGCACGCAAGAATTTGGTTCCCAACGACGGTCGTCACCGTGCAGCCCGAGCTGATCGAAAGATCTCCCTCGATCAAGTCAATTCCCACCATGTCTCCCGGCTGGAGCTTGGCGTCCTCGGGCGAGGGCGCCGCGCTGCCGCCGGCCATCGCCGTCATGCCCCAGGAGGAGAAGTCCTTGCCGAAGCGCGCAAGCGTCTCGGGATACAGCCCGGAGGTGACGAGAGGAGTCTCGATCGGTACGAGGAACTGGCCCGAGCCCGTGGCTGTGCGGACGGCAAATTCATCAGGCAGGGCAACGCGCGGCGAAATCCCGGCGTTCGCGGGTGAGGACGGCGCGGGAACTTGCTCGATTTCGAGCATGTCGTTTATCGGGGTCACGCCGCCGATCGCTTCTTTCGTAAAGTTTCCGAGCTTCAGGGAAAGCGCGCCGGCCAGTTTTCCATCGAAATATACGGGGCTGCCGCTCATCCCGGCGACGACACCTGTTTGTTGGACTTTGTCGCCGAGCAGACGCACCAAAATGATATCCAGTTTCGGACCCACGGCGTTATGCAGCACACCGATGACCTCGAGATCCACTTTTTCAACCTGATCGCCTTCGAAGATCGTATAGACGACGCCCTTCATCCCGGGCTTTACGTCACTGAGAGGAAACGTCGCGGGGTTGTCCGTGGCGCGTACGGGCGTCGAACTGGCGAACAGGAAAACCGCCAGAAGCGCGAGGCACAGTCTTCGCAGGGGCTGAGGCATTGAATGACCATGATACCTGCCGGGAAAGCAGTAGGCAAACCGCGCCCGGCGCGAAAGGTCGTCGAGCGGCGTCATTTGCCGAGGGGAACCTCGAAAAACATGAGCGCTTTATTGGATGGGATGGCGGTGACGTCCGGAACGTAGAGGCTCGCGTTTGCGGCTAGAGTAAGGTCGCCGTTCAGGTCGAAATACACGAAACCGTGAATCGTCGCCATGGGCGGAACGATATCGGCATCGAGCGCGAGCGGCCCGAGAGTTTCAAGCATCTTGTCGGTCTTTTTGTCGCTGATGGATCCGATTCCCACGGGGAAACGGCGCGATTGAGGACCTGACGGGCCGTTGGGATGGGCCACGGCCGCGGCCACTTCCTTCGCGGGGATCGAATCGACGTCCTGGTGCTTCCCGCTCTGAAAACGCACGGAGAGTTGGATCGTGCTCACGTCAACGCGCATCGGCTGGGTCGTTTCGTTGTGAAGAAAAACCTCGACGGGCAGGATTCCAACCAGCAGGGGATTCGCCTTGCCGAACTTTTCCTTGGCGCGATCGGGCTCGGTGTATGAATTGACGGAGACCGTGAGGCCCTCGTGCTTGTCCTGCGGCAGCGAGGCGGCAGGCTGGTTCGCGGGAGGAGCGTTCTTTCCCGAAGACGAGTTGGACTGCGCGGAGACGCCCGCGCACACCAGCAACGCGGCCGCCAGTATCGAAAAGGTCCGCGTCGAAGTGCGCATCATGTTCTGAGTGTCGGATGCCCGGGAGCTACCGCAAGTTGTGCGCGGTTCACGGCCGCCACTATAGCGCGAATTTGCGATTTGAGAATCCACACGCCATGGAATTAAGACTGGTGGGTCAGTCTGAAAAACTGCATTACGGTCCGGCTAACGGCGTGGCTTTATTGACTTGCCCCATGGCACCCGATTAACATGAATTTCGCATGGCGACCCCACAGCCTTTCATTGGCCGCACCATCTCCCATTACCGCGTCGTAGAGAAGCTTGGTGGTGGCGGCATGGGCGTAGTCTATAAAGCGGAAGACACGCGTCTTGACCGGTACGTAGCTCTCAAGTTCCTTCCCGAGAACACTCCGACGGACGCGCAGACGTTGGAAAGATTTCAACGGGAAGCGCGTGCGGCTTCGGCACTGAATCATCCCAACATTTGCACTATTTATGACGTCGGAGAGTTCGACGGCAGGCCCTTCATCGTGATGGAGTTGCTTGAGGGCCAGACCCTAAGACACTTGATCAGTGGAAAGCCTCTCGGCATAGACCAGATATTGGACCTGGGTATCGAAATTACGGACGCCTTAGCCGCGGCACACGCGCGAGGTATCGTCCATCGGGATATTAAACCGGCGAATATATTTGTTTCGCTTCGCGGCCAGTCTAAGATCTTGGATTTCGGCCTCGCGAAGATGGCGCCCAGGCGGCGGCAAAACGGTGACGATGGGGGAGGCGGTAGTGAGGTAACGATTGATGTTGCGCCGGAACACCTCACCAGCCCTGGGACAACTCTCGGAACTTTGGCGTATATGTCCCCGGAGCAGGCGCTAGGAAAAGAGCTCGACGCGCGTACTGACCTGTTTTCTCTTGGGACCGTCCTCTACGAGATGGGAACCGGCAGACTACCATTCGCCGGAGAGACGTCGGCGGCGATGTTTGATTCGATTCTCCACGGAACGCCGCGGCCGCCAATCGGGCTCAACTCCGCGGTACCCAATGAGCTCGAACGAACCATCTACAAAGCCCTGGAGAAAGATCACGACCTGCGCTACCAAACTGCTTCGGAAATTAGAACAGACCTGAAGCGCCTAAAGCGCGATCGCGAATCCGCTGGGCGGTCGGTTGCAGTCAGTAAGCAGAGCTCCGGCTCAGCCCCGGTAGCGGCAGCGGCGCCGGAGAAATCCGTCGCGGTGCTGTATTTCGAGAATTTGAGCGGCAGCAAGGACGACGAGTATTTTCGGGACGGCATGACGGAAGACATCATCACCGAACTGTCAAAGATCAAAGAGTTGCAGGTATTTCCACGGGCCGCCGTTCTGGCGTACCGGGATAAGCCCGTGACCGGCCCCCAAGTGGGCCGCGAATTGAACGCCGCCTGTGTGCTCGGCGGCAGTCTGCGCCGCTCCGGCAACCGCTTGCGTATTACGGCGCAACTCATTCAGGCACAAACCGGCCATTCCATCTGGGCGGAGCGCTACGATCGGGAACTGAAGGATGTTTTTGAAGTGCAGGATGAAATCGCCCGCAGCATCAGCCAGGCCTTGCGCATCAAACTTTCTCCTCAGGAAGAGAAAGCGATCGCACACAAGCAAACGGAAAACGCACAGGCGTACGACTACTATCTACGGGGGCGGCAATTTTTCCACCAGTTCCGGCGAAGGGGCTTTGACTTTGCCAGGCAAATGTTCGCACGTGCCATCGTTATCGACCCGCGCTACGCCCGTGCGTTCGCCGGCGTGGCGGATTGTTGCTCGTTTCTTTACATGTACTGGGATAGCAGCGAGGACAACTTAAACGAAGCGGAAGCGGCGAGTCACAAGGCTCTTGAGTTGGATCCCGAGTTGGCCGAGGCGCACGCCGCGAGCGGACTGGCATTTGCTCTTAGAAAAGACTTTGCAAAGGCACAAAGTGAATTTGAAACAGCGATACATCTCGACCCTAAACTCTACGAAGCGTACTACTTTTACGCGCGCACCGCCTTCCAGCGTGGCGACTTGACCAAGGCCGCGGAGCTCTATGAACAAGCCTCCCGGCTGAATCCCGATGACTATCAGGCCGTGAGCTTGCTGGTTGCCGTTTACCACGGACTAGGCCGGGAAGCAGAGGCCGCTGCGACAGAGCGCCGCGCCTTGCTGCTCACCGAGAAGCACATTGCAATTCATCCTGATGATCCCCGGGCACTCTATTTGGGAGCGACCATTCTCGTGCGAATGGGAGACCATAAGAGAGGTTTTGAGTGGGCTCGCCGTTCGCTCGAACTCGATCCAGAAGAGACTTCGATTCTTTACAATGTCGCTTGCGTTTATTCCCTCCTGGGCCGTACGGAAGATGCTATCGGCTGTCTTGAAAAGGTGATGGAACACGGCACTTTTTACAAGAATTGGGCCGCAAAAGATTCTGACCTCGATTCCGTTCGCTCCGATCCTCGCTTCCAGGCACTTCTCAGCTAAGAACGCCTGAACTGCTTCGCGAATGATTTGCTTGTTGAGTCCTGATGAGTCGGATTACCCGACGAGTGGCTCATCGACGCCCGAAACTGGTGAACCGCCGCCCGACGCAACTTCAATTCGTACGATCTTCCGGCGCCCACATTTTCCTTGACACTTTGTTGGCTGCGTGCAAACTTGCCCCCGTCGCAGCCCCTAGATTAAGAGGAGATCATCGTATGGCGAGCCGAAGAGAATTCCTTCAGATTGGAGTCGCAGCTCTGGCGTTGCCAATCTCGGCGCGAGCCGGATTGGCGCCGGCGATTTCCAGCCGGGCGAACGAATCCGCACCGACGCCGCTCTACAAAGTGATTTTCGACGAGAGGTTTGCGTCGAGCCGGGCGTTCGCCGGCGAAGGGAAGAGACTGGGCGCGTCCATTTACGGGATCAAGGGCGATATCACCGATCTGTGGTTCAACGATCTCGACGCGCGCTGGAAGAAAAAGCCGGTCGGGATCGCGGGCCTAACGGAACACGGTCCGCTTTTCTGCCTCGAAAGGCTGGCCTGGGATCATGGGATGCGCGTGGTGTATCGCGCCGATCATACGTACCGGCCGGATGGTTACATGGAGCATGAGCTATCCGGATCCGAGCGAATGTTGCGCGAGGCGGTAGATCTGAGCTCGAGCGGGCCGGACTGGAGCAGCCGGACCGCCAGCTTGCTAACGCGCTGCCCTGCGAGCCCCGCACAGGCCTCCAAAATGACCGTGGTCACGCCGACAGCGAAGCATGCGGACGATCCGGAGCACCTGGTCTCGTGGGTGATTGCGCCGGTTGGCGCTGCGCGAAAATTTTCGCGCTCGTAAATTGGCGAGGAGTGTGTGATGCGGCTTCCCCCGGGCGTTAGCAGCGCGGACTTTGCCGACGCGATCAAGCAATTTCAGGATGCAGTCGGCAAAGAGTGGGTCTTCACATCCGATGAGGATGTGGACCTCTACCGCGATTCCTATTCTCCCTTCTGGCACGAAGACGAAGAACCGATTCCTTCAGCAGCGGTAGCCCCCGACGGAGTCGAGCAGGTGCAGGCGGTCGTCAAGATCGCCAACAAGTACAAGATTCCGCTGTGGACGATTTCGACGGGCAAGAACCTCGGTTATGGCGGGTCGGCGCCGCTATTGGGCAGCAGCGTGGTGCTCGATCTGAAGCGCATGGACCGGATTCTCGAGGTCAACGACAAGAATCATTACGCGCTGGTCGAGCCCGGCGTGAGTTATTTCGATCTCTACCGCTACATTCAGGATAACAATCTCAAAGTGTGGATTGATCCAGCCGATCCTGGCTGGGGCAGTTTGATCGGCAACGCGGTAGACCGCGGCGGAGGACGCACGCCGATGCGCGACCACTTCGACGCGCACTGCGGAATGGAAGTCGTCCTTCCGAATGGCGAGGTGATGCGGACGGGCATGGGCGCACTGCCCGGCTCAAAAACCTGGCAACAATACCGGTACGGTTTTGGGCCTTACGTGAACGGCATGTTTTCGCAATCGAATTTGGGCATCGTCACGAAGATGGGATTCTGGCTGTTCCCTGAACCCGAGGCATATTTGACCGGCACGGTGTCAGTTCCGAAACGCGATGACCTGGGTCCGCTCGTCGCCGGCCTGGCGTACCTGATGAATTCCAGCATCGTTCTGGGCACCACGAGCGTGGCCAGCCCTTTGAATTTTCTGCGAGGGGATGCGGAGCTTGCGGCGCTCCGCGCAAAGCCGGGCGGCCCCTCGACACAGGAATTGGAGCATTACCTGCAAGAGAAGAACATGGGCTACTGGAGCATCGAGCTGCCGTTCTATGGACCGGCGAAAGTGGTGGCCGCGCAGTGGGAATACGCGAAGGAAAAGTTTTCGGGAATCGAGGGGGCCACGTTTAAAGAAGGAACGTTGCATCGTTTCCCGGTTGATCCCAAGGAGTTGCCGCAATTCCAAAACTCGGTGGCAGTCGGCATACCGAGCCTTTCCGTATTTGGGGTTGGAGGGACGCGCAGCGAAGGGCACGTATGGTTTTCGCCCATCGTTCCGATGACGGGCGAAGCCGTGCTGGAAGCCCAACAGGTGTTTGCCGACGCATACAAGGAAATGGGCATGTCCATCGGCCCGCTATTTTTCCTTGGACCCGCGTCGAACTATCCGCGCTGCTTTCTGGTGCTCTTCGGTTTTCCCATCGAGCACGATGTGGAGAAGAACAAGAAAAATCGGGAAAACTTCAAGCGCTTGATCAAGGTGGCCGCCGAACACGGCTGGGGAGAATACCGCACGCACACGGCGTTCATGGAAACGGTGATGGATACGTATTCCTTCAACAACCACGCCCTGCGGCGTTTTCACGAAACGGTCAAGGACGCATTGGATCCGAACGGAATCTTGTCGCCCGGCAAGTGCGGCATCTGGCCAAAAAGCATGAGAAAGGCATCGGCATGAAAAACGCGAGGGTAGGATTGCTTCTAGCGTTGAGCCTGATGATCACGGCGCCGGCGTTCGCCGCGCCGGATCAGGATCAGATTGAAAAGGGGCACAAGGTCTACGACAAGTGGTGCTTCCCGTGTCACGGAACCGGATTGGGAAAACCCGGCACCGATTCGCTGGCGGCGCGGGGGCAAAAGCCGGCCGTGCTGGAGGAACGCACGGATTTGACCGTCCCGGCGATCAAGACGTTTGTGCGCCACGGCGTGCTGTTCATGCCGATGTTCCGGAAGACGGAAGTGAGCGACGCGGATTTGGACGCCATCGCTGCGTATTTGACGAGAAACAACAAGCCGTAATATCAACACGTAACGTCGAGACGTAATGGGGAGCATGCAATGAGAGTCCCGCCGGGCGTAAGTGCGAGCGACTTCGCCGAAGCGATCAAGCAGTTTCAGGAAGCCGTCGGCAAGGAATGGGTTTTCACGAGCGCCGAAGATGTGGCTCTCTATCGCGACGCCTATTCACCGCTCATGGGAGAACCGAACGAGCTTGTCGCGTCGGCCGCCGTGGCTCCCGATGGCGTGGAGCAGGTGCAGAAGGTAGTCAAAATCGCGAACCGCTACAAGATTCCAATCTATCCGGTTTCGACCGGGAAAAATCTCGGCTACGGCGGTTCCGCACCCGTGCTTTCAGGAAGCGTGGTGCTCGACCTGAAGCGCATGAACCGGATTCTCGAAGTCAACGAGCGCAATGCCTACGCGCTGGTTGAGCCCGGCGTTAGCTACTTCGATCTCTACCGTTACATCCAGGAGAAGGGATTGAAGCTTTGGGTTGATGTTCCCGATCCCGGCTGGGGAAGTCCGATCGGCAATTCCCTCGATCGCGGCGGCGGCTACCTGATGCCGCAGTATCGCAATCATTTCGATTCCCACTGCGGAATGGAAGTGGTGCTGGCGAATGGGGAAGTGATGCGGACCGGGATGGGCGCGCTGCCGGCGGCGCAGACATGGCAAGAGTACAAGTCCGGATTTGGTCCGTGGATTGACGGGATGTTTTCGCAATCCAATTTCGGCGTGGTGACAAAGATGGGATTCTGGCTGATGCCCGAGCCGGACGCCTATCTTTCTGGCACGGTGATCGTGCCGCGTCACGACGACCTGATTCCTCTCGTGAATACCCTGAATTACCTGGAGAACACGCGGGTCACGAACGGCATGCCGGACCTCGCGAGCCCGTTGCTGGGAATTCCGATGCTCTCGGAATTCGCGGCGCGGTTCGACCAGGGCGCGACGCCATTCGACCGGCCGCAGGACGCGGAGCTTACGGCCCTGATCGCGAAGGCCGGAGGCAATATGTCGCCGGAGCTGGATGACTACGCGCAGAAGAAGGGAATTGGCTACTGGAGTTGCAAGCTGAGTTTTTACGGCGCCACAAAGGCCAATGCCGCGAACTGGGCATACGCGAAGGAAAAGTTTTCCGCCATTCCCGGCGTCAAATTCGAGGAGGGAGATGTCTACAAACTCCCGCTGACCGCCGAGCAGCGTGAAAAGGTCCACAAGCCTCAATTCGGAATACCCAGCCTGGCGATGTTCTCCATCGGGGCGCGTTCGGCAATGAATCCGGAGCCCAGCACGGGCCACATGTGGTTCTCGCCAATTATTCCGAGAACGGGCGAGGCGATCTTCGAGGCGAATCGCGTGTTCGCGCAGGCCGCCAAGGAACTTGGGCTGCCGTTCCTGAATTTCAATCTTCCCTCAACGTATTGGGAGCGCGCGTTCATTTTCATTTTCGCTTTTCCGGTAGTAAAGGATATCGAAACGAACAAGAAGAACGTCGCGTCGTTCAGGAAACTGATTCAGGTCGCGGCCGATCACGGCTGGGGGGAATATCGCACTGCGCCGGTCTTTCAGGACGCGATCATGAACACCTATTCGTTCAACAATCACGCGCTGTTGCATTTTCACGAAACGGTCAAGGACGCGATCGATCCCAATGGAATTCTTTCCGCGGGGCGGTACGGCATCTGGCCGAAGCACGTCCGGGAGGCTAAGTCATGAAGAAGCTGGGAGCCTGTCTGGTTGTCGCGCTCGCATTTTTCCTTGTAGCGACGGCGCTGCCCGCCCAAGAGGCAGTGTCGAGATCTTCCGCGTGGACAACGTCCACGACGCCGAGCCAGGGCGAGCCGCGAGGATATGTGCAGTATACGAACGACTGCTCGATGTGCCACGGCGAGGGGGTGGGGAAGCCGGGCACTCTGGCGCTGCAGGCGAAATACAAGGGAGCGGTGCCGGCGCTGCTCGACAAGCGCACGGATTTGACGCAGGCGCTGATCAAGCAATATGTGCGGAATGGAATTTCGATCATGCCGATATTCCGGAAGACGGAAATCAGCGACGCGGATTTGGACGCCATTGCGGCGTATCTGACGCGAAACAACAAGCCGTAAGCCGCAGCATCAGGAAACCTGTTTCATTCGGCGAATAGCACGCAGGAGCGTGGAATGAGAGTCCCGCCTGGCGTAAGCCCCGGCGATTTTTCCGACGCCATCAAGCAGTTTCAGCAAGCGATCGGCAAGGAGTGGGTGTTCACATCCGATGAAGATGTGGACCTCTACCGCGATTCCTATTCTCCTTTCTGGCACGAACAGGAAGAGCCGATTCCCTCCGCGGCCGTCGCTCCCGACGGAGTCGAACAGGTGCAGGCGGTCGTGAAGATCGCCAACCACTACAAGATTCCACTGTGGACCATCTCGACGGGCAAGAACCTGGGTTATGGCGGATCGGCGCCGCTCCTGGGCGGGAGCGTGGTGCTGGACCTGAAGCGGATGAACCGGGTCCTGGAAGTGAACGACAAGAACCACTACGCGCTGGTCGAGCCGGGCGTCAGCTATTTCGATCTCTACCGTTACATTCAAGATAAGAATCTTAAAGTCTGGATCGACCCGCCCGATCCCGGTTGGGGCAGTCCGGTTGGCAACGCGCTCGAACGGGGTGGAGGGTATACGCCCATGCGCGACCACTTCGATTGCCACTGCGGCATGGAAGTGGTGCTGGCCAATGGGGACGTGGTGCGGACGGGTATGGGCGCGCTTCCCAACGCGAAAACCTGGCAACAATACAAATATGGCTTCGGCCCTTACGTGGATGGCATCTTCTCGCAGTCCAATTTCGGCGTCGTGACCAAGATGGGTTTTTGGCTGTTCCCGCAGCCGGAAGCGTATCTTTCGGGAAACGTGATGGTGTCGAGGCACGATGACCTGTATGCGCTCGTCGAGGTGTTCGCGAATTTGCTGAACTCGGGAACCGTGCAGGCCACGACCACCGTCGTGAGCCCCTTGGCATTCGGTCGCGATCCGGAGCTTGCAACTTTGCGCGCCAGCGGTTCGACGAAAGACCTGGAGGACTACGTCGCGCGGAAGAACGTCGCGTACTGGAGCGTGTCGCTTCCCTTCTACGGGTCGGCGAAGGTTGTCGCAGCGCAATGGGAATACGCGCGCGAGAAATTTTCGGTGATTCCCGGAGTGAAATTTCAGGACGGCGCGTCGTACCGCTTTCCTCTGGACGCCGATCAGCTGGCGAAAATCACGAACCCCGTCCCTTTCGGCGTGCCCAGCCTGCAAACATTTTCGATTGGCGGCTCGCACAGCCAAGGGCACATGTGGTTCTCGCCGATCATCCCGATGACGGGCGAAGCGGTGCTCGAGGCGCAGCAGGTGTTCGACCAGGTCTTCAAGGATCTGAGCGGGGCGCCCGGTGTCTCCGCGTCGTTTCCCGTCTGGTCGTTTTTCGCGCGAGCGTTCGTGATCATTTACTTCTTTCCGATCGAGCACGATGTGGAAAAGAACCGGAGAAACCGCGAGATATTTAAGCGGTTGGTAAAGACGTCGGCGGAGCGCGGCTGGGGCGAATACCGTACGCACACGGCGTTCATGGGCAACATTTCGGATGCGTACTCCTTCAACGATCACGCGCTTCGGCGGCTCCACGAGACGATGAAGGACGCGCTCGACCCCAATGGCATCCTGGCCGCGGGCAAATGCGGTATCTGGCCAAAAGCAATGAGGAAGGCGAAAGCGTGACGACGAGAACGGTCAGCGATCGAGCTGTGCATCGAGAAGAACATCGAGACGGGAGCGCGACATGAAAATTCCGCCAGGTGTGAGCGCCGGCGATTTTGCCGATGCAATCAAGCAGTTTGAAGACGCCGTCGGCAAGGAATGGGTTTTCACGAGCGATGAAGACGTCGCTCTTTATCGCGACGCCTACTCACCGTTTTGGGGCGAGGCGGACGAACTGGTCGCGTCCGCGGCCGTCGCTCCCGATACTGTCGAGCAGGTACAGAAGGTCGTCCGGATCGCGAACCACTACAAGATTCCAATCTACCCGGTCTCCACGGGAAAGGATCTGGGATATGGCGGCTCCGCGCCCACGTATTCGGGCAGCGTGGTTCTCGATTTGAAGCGCATGAACCGGATTCTGGAGGTTAACGAGCAGAACGCGTACGCGCTGGTTGAGCCGGGAGTGAGTTACTTCGACCTCTACCGCTATATTCAGGAGAAGGGTATCAAGCTCTGGGTAGACGTTCCCGATCCGGGCTGGGGCAGCCCGATTGGCAACTCTCTCGACCGCGGCGGCGGTTACTTGACGGCGCTGTATCGCAACCATTTCGATTCGCACTGCGGGATGGAAGTGGTGCTGGCGAACGGCGAATTGATGCGCACGGGGATGGGCGCGATGCCGGGCGCGCAAACCTGGCAGCAGTACAAATCGGGATTTGGGCCATGGATTGACGGGATGTTCTCGCAATCCAATTTCGGCGTGGTGACGAAAATGGGATTTTGGCTGTTGCCGCAGCCGGACGCCTATCTGTCGGGAACCGTGATGGTGCCGAAGCACGAAGATTTGATTCCGATGATTGACATTCTCAATTGGCTCGAGAACACGAACTGTACGACTGGCATGCCATTTCTGGGTAGTCCTCTACTTAGCCGGGGAGGGCCGCTGAGCGCCGGTGGGCCACCGCCCGACGCGGAGCTTACGGCGCTGCTCGCAAAGCCCATCGCGACCACGCTGAACGAATTGGACGCCTACGCGCAGAAAAAGGGCGTTGGCTTCTTCAGTTGCACGCTGAGCTTCTATGGAGCCGCCGAGGCGAACGCGGCGAACTGGGAATTCGCGAAGGAGAAATTTTCCGCTATTCCGGGAGCCAAGTTCGTGGACGGCCAGTCGTACAAGCTGCCGCTGACCGACGAACAAAAGGGCAACGTGAACGTGCCGTTGTTCGGGATACCCAGCCTGAGAATGTTTTCGATCGGCGCGCGGTCGGAGGCCAACCCGACGCCGGGAAACGGGCACATCTGGTTCGCACCGATCATCCCAAGGACAGGCGAGGCGATCTTTGAAGCGAATCGGGTGTTTACCGACGCCGCCAAGGAACTGAACTTGCCCGTTCCGTCGTTCAGCCTGCCCACGTGCTATTGGGAGAGGGGCTTCATTTATCTTTTCGGTTTTCCGATCACGCACGATATCGAAGCGAATAAGAGAAATCGCGCGGCGTTCGACCGGCTGGTGCAGATCGCGGCGCAACATGGCTGGGGTGAATACCGCACGGCACCCGCTCATCAGGCCTCGGTAATGGATACGTATTCGTTCAACAACCATGCGCTGCTGCATTTTCACGAAACGGTGAAAGATGCGATTGACCCGAACGGAATACTTTCCGCGGGACGATATGGCATCTGGCCGAAACACTTGAGAGAGGCCAAGGGCTGAGATCGGAGTGTGGAGTGAGAGTTCCGCCGGGAGTGAGCGAGGCTGATTTTGCCGCCGCGCTGAAGCAATTTGAAGCAGCCATCGGCAAGGAGTGGGTTTTCACCAGCGACGAGGATGTGGACCTCTATCGCGACTCGTTTTCACCCTTCTGGCACGAAGCTGAAGACTCGGTTCCATCCGCTGCGATTGCGCCCGACGGACTCGAGCAAGTCCAGGCGGTCGTCAAGATCGCGAACACGTACAAAATTCCTCTCTGGACGATCTCGACCGGCAAGAATCTGGCGTACGGCGGTTCGGCGCCGCGTTTGTCCGGCAGCGTGGTCCTCGACCTGAAGCGCATGAACCGGATACTCGAAGTCAACGATCAGAACCACTTCGCGCTGGTCGAGCCCGGCGTCAGCTACTTCGATCTCTACAATTATATTCAAGAGCACAAGCTGAAAGTCTGGATTGATCCGCCCGATCCCGGCTGGGGCAGCCCGGTCGGCAACTCGCTGGAACGCGGCGGCGGTCGGACTCCCATGCGCGACCATTTCGCGAACCATTGCGGAATGGAAGTGGTGCTGGCCAATGGCGAGGTGATGCGCACGGGCATGGGCGCAATGCCCGGCTCGAAAACCTGGCAACAGTACAGGTACGGATTTGGTCCCTACGTGGACGGCATGTTTTCACAATCCAATTTCGGCGTGGTCACCAAGCTCGGAATCTGGCTGCTGCCGGAGCCGGAGGCGTATCGCGATGCCACAGTATCAGTGGCGCGTCACGATGATCTGATTCCGTTCGTCGAAACTCTGGTCTACCTGTACAACTCGGAAATTGTGCAGGGGACGACGGCGCTCGATAGCCCGCTGCTTACATATCGCGTATCGAAGGGCGGGGGAGTGGTGGATCTGCCGGGCGATATCTCCGTGGCGGAGCTCGAACGAATCGGCCACGAGCAAAACATCGCTTATTGGAGCGCCGAGCTGCACTACTATGGGCCGCCCAAGGTAGTGGACGCGCAGTGGGAGTACACGAAAGAGAAGTTTTCGGCGATACCGGGTGCCACGTTCAAGGATGGCAGATCGTACCGGTTCCCGCTGGAATTGAAAGAGACGGATGACGCGCCGCGAGTGGCGCTGGGCATTCCCAATCTCGCCGTTTTTGGATTCCTGGGGACGACCCAGGGCCACATGGATTTCTCGCCCATTATTCCCATGACGGGAGAGGCGGTATTCGAGGCGCTGAAAGCATTCGGCGAAGTCTATGCGGAATTGGGAGTGGCGCCGAAGAACCAGTTTATTTCTCTTCCATGGGCTTTTTTCCCGAGGGCTTTCGTTTTTCTGTTTGGCTTCCCGATCGTGCACGATGTGGAAAGCAACAAGAAGAGCCGCGAAGTTTTCAGACGCTTGATCAAGGTGTCGGCGGAGCACGGCTGGGGAGAATATCGCACGCACATCGCGTACATGGACGACGTCGCGGACGTCTATTCCTACAATAATCACGCGCTGCTGCGCTTTCACGAAACGGTGAAGGACGCGCTCGATCCAAACGGGATTCTGTCGCCCGGGAAAAGCGGCATCTGGCCGAAAAGCATGCGCAAGGCGCGGGCGTAAGAGAGCCAATCGCGATTTCCCAGAATGTCCGCCAACATCCAGCCGCCTAGAGGAAACGGGAGACCGGAATGAACGTTCCACCCGGCGTGAGCCTTGATGATTTTGCCGAGGCTATCAAGCAATTCGAAGAGGCCGTCGGCAAAGAGTGGGTTTTCACCAGCGACGAGGATGTCGCCCTCTATCGCGACGCCTATTCTCCGTTTCTCGGCGAACCCGACGAAATCGTAGCTTCCGCGGCTGTCGCGCCAGATAGCGTCGAGCAGGTGCAGAGCATCGTCCGGATTGCTAACCGCTACAGGATTCCGATCTATCCGATCTCCACGGGCCGGAATCTCGGCTACGGCGGATCGGCTCCCGTGCTTTCCGGCAGCGTGGTGCTCGACCTGAAGCGGATGAATCGGATACTCGAGGTCAACGAGCGCAACGCCTACGCGCTGGTCGAGCCCGGCGTCAGCTACTTCGATCTCTACCGTTATATCCAGGAGAAAGGGCTGAAGCTCTGGCTCGACGTACCCGATCCCGGTTGGGGCAGTTTGGTTGGCAACGCGCTCGATCACGGTGCGGGATACACGCCTCTCCCATTCCGCGATCATTTTGAATCGCATTGCGGTATGGAGGTCGTTCTCGCCAATGGCGAGCTGCTGCGCACGGGGATGGGTGCTGTCCCGAAGGCGCAAACCTGGCAGCAATTCAAATACGGCCTCGGCCCCTCTGTGGATGGCATATTTTCGCAATCCAATTTCGGCGTGGTCACGAAAATGGGCTTTTGGCTGATGCCGCAGCCGGAGGCTTACAGGGTCGCCACGGTCTGGGTGCCGAAGTACAACGACATTATTCCGTTCGTGGATATCATGGCACGGCTAATGAACTCCGGCACGATCAATTGCCACATCTGGATTGAGAGTCCCGTGTACAACGGACCGCCCGACGCCGCGCGCGAAGCGCTACTCGCAAAACCTGATGGCGGCTCGGCGGAAGAGTGGGACCACTACGCCCAGGAGAAAAAGATCCAGTTCTGGGGCTGCCCGTTTTCATTTTATGGATTGTCGAAGGTGATTGACGCGCAGTGGGAGCATGTGAAGGAGCAATTCTCCGCAATTCCGGGCGCGACGTTCGAAGAGGGCGAATCTTTTCGTTTTCCGCTGACTCCGGAACAAACCGAGAGAGTGGGCGAGCGTTCGAAATTGGGCATACCGAGCCTGGGCGTTTTTTCGATGGGCGCGCGGTCTCCAGTCAATCCAACGCCCAACAACGGCCATCTGTGGCTCGCCTCGGTGATACCCATGACCGGCGAGGCTGTGCTCGAGGCGCAAAAAGTTTTCACCAAAGCCTTCCGGGAATGGGGCGTCACGCCATCCGTCGGCCTTCCGCAGTCATATCATTGGAGGGCGTTCGTTCTTCTCTATGGCTTTCCGATCACGAACGACGTCGAGACGAATAAGAAAAACCGCGCGACGTTCGATCGCATGCTCAGGCTCGCCGCCGATCATGGCTGGGGAGAATACAGGACGCACACGGCGTTCATGGACACCGCCGCGAGCGCGTACTCGTTCAATAACCACGCGCTGTTGCGCTTTCACGAAACTCTCAAGGATGCGGTGGATCCCAACGGAATCCTGTCCGCGGGCCGCTACGGCATCTGGCCGCGGGAAATGCGGAAGGCGAAGACATGAGGCGCGCAGGGAAAGTGCTACTGGCTGCGCTCGGCTTCGTGCTTCTGGGAACCGGCCCCGCCACGGGTCAAGACTCGTCCTGGACTCTGTTCCCATCGCACGGGCAGGAGTCCGCAACGCCGATAATCCAGCGAGGTAAGGAAGTATTTCAAAATCTTTGCTCCGGCTGCCACGGACCGGTCATCAAGAACGCCAGCCCCGGTATCGGAGCAACAATGCCGGGGACTGATGCGCTGGCTGCCAAGTACAAGGGCGCGAAACCCGCTATGCTCGAGGAACGCACGGACCTGACGCCGCAGTTCATCAAGATATTCGTCCGCAATGGCGTCTCGGTGATGCCGCGGTTCCGCAAGACCGAACTAAGCGATGCCGACATGGAAGCGCTGTCGGCGTATCTCACCCGCAACAACAAGCCATAGAAGCGGCGAACTATTTTGCAACCCGGAGTGCGCACCGCCCGGTGCAATCTTCGATGATCGGGCTATAATGCCGCTTCGCCTTCCCATGTACTTTTTTTATCGCATCCTCACCGCGGCAGGCATGCTCTTTCTCGCGCCGTACTATGCGCTGCGAGGATGGCGTCGCGGCGAACCCTGGAGCGCGGTGGGCGAGCGTCTCGGCAGCGTGCCGCCTGAAATAATTTCTCGCGCGGCCGATCGTTCCGGGCCCGGCGCGATCTGGATTCACGCCGTGTCGGTTGGCGAAGTGCTCGCTGCAAAGCCGCTTGCCGAAGGCTTGCAACGGCGCTTTCCGGGGCGCGCGGTTTTTGTCTCGACCACCACCGAGACGGGCCAGCGCCTGGCGCGCGAACGATTGCAATCCGTGGACGGCATTTTCTATTTCCCGCTCGATTGGCTCGTGCCGGTTCGCCGCGCGCTGCGATCCATCCACCCGGCGCTGGTGATCGTGATGGAAACGGAAATCTGGCCGAATTTCCTGCGCGAAGCCCGGCGCCAGGGCGTTCCCGTGATCTTCGCGAACGCGCGCATCTCGGAAAAATCGTTCGCCCGGTTCAAGCGGTGGGAGTTCCTGGTGGGCGAGTTTTTCAAGCGAACGCTGGAGGACGCGGAACTCTTTCTCGCGCAGACGCCGGAGGACGCCACGCGGCTGCGCGAGATGGGCGCGGCCGAAGACCGCGTCGAAGTGACGGGAAACCTGAAATACGATGGCGAGCCCCCGGCTAAGAGCGAGTTCGGCGCGTGGCTGGAAGCTCAAATTCGCGGGCAGGAACGCTGGCCCGTGTTCGTGGCCGGCAGCGTGGTGGCCGAGGAAGAAGAAGCCGTGATTGCGGCCTACGACATCGTGCAGCGGCAGTGGCGGCACGCGCTGCTGATCCTCGCGCCGCGCAAGCCGGACAGGTTCGACGCGGCCTCCGCGGTTGCCGCCGCGGGCGGTTGGAATGTTGTGCGCCGCAGCCGCCTGGACGCTACGAAGCCGCTCGACGAAAATGCGGACGTGCTGGTGCTTGATTCTATCGGTGAACTCGCGGGACTCTACGCGCTCGCCGACGCCGCGTTCGTGGGCGGCTCGCTGGTTGCCGCAGGCGGACACAATATCCTTGAGCCGGCATGGTTCTCCAAGCCGCCCGTCTTTGGCCGATCCATGGAAAACTTTCGCGACATGGCCGCGCAGTTTCTTGCGGCGAAGGCTGGAGTCGAGGTCGCGAGCGGCCAGCAGCTTGGAAAAGTATGGGTGCAGCTGGTTGAGGATGATAGCCTCCGCGAGCGCATGGGGAAGGCCGCGCGCGGACTTTCCGAACGCAATCGCGGCGCCACGGCGCGGTCGCTCGAGCGCATCGCCGCCGTTCTCGACGAGCGGGAGCGCCCCGCGTGACATTCATCGAATCGGTTCTGTGGCCGTTGACGCTGCCCTACGGCGCCGGCGTGCATCTGCGTGCGCGCGCCTATCGCAAGGGGATTCTGCGTCAGCGCCGTCTGGGCGGCATGGTCATCAGCGTCGGCAATCTCACTACCGGCGGCACGGGCAAGACACCGATGGTCATCTGGATCGCGCAAAGACTGCTCGTCGAGGGCAAAAGCACCGGCATTCTCACGAGAGGATATCGCGGCGAAGGTAATGCGTCAGCGTTGACCAGCGACGAGGTGCGATTGATGCAAGCGCGCTTGGGCGATCGCGTTGCTTTTGGAGTCGGCGCAGACCGCTTCGCGGGCGGCAGCGAGCTTGCCAAGCGCGGCGTCGAATCGTTCGTTCTCGACGACGGATTTCAACATCTGCAACTGGCGCGCGATGCGGATATCGTTTTGATTGACGCGATGAATCCTTTCGGGGGCGGCCACCTGCTGCCCGCGGGCCGTCTGCGCGAGCCGCCATCGGCGCTGTCCCGCGCTGATATTGTCGTCATCACGCGAAGCGACCACGCTCCGGCTATCGAGGCTGCCGTCCGGCGCGATTCAGACGCGCCGATTTTCTACGCGCGCGCCCACCTTGAGTCCATCCGCGCATATAGCGGCGAATATCCTGGGACGGAATCTGCGGAAGCTTACTCGCGCAAATTGTTCGCATTTGGCGGGATTGGCAATCCAGCCGGGTTCCGCGCCGACCTGCGGGAATGGGGTCTCGATACCGTTGGTTACAAGGTCCTCCCCGATCACCACCGCTACACCGCGCAGGACGTGAAGGCGATTGAGGCCGAGACCCGCGCGGCCGGCGCAAATGGAATCATCTGCACAGAAAAAGACATCTTCAATCTTTCGGGTATTTCGCAATGGGAGCTCGATCTTTACTACTGCCGCATCTCGCTGCATATCGCTCGCGAGCTTGAATTTTGGCAGAACGTGCTGGCGATCGCGGAATCGCGCATTCGGTCGCGGCGATGAATCTGCGGCTTTGGCCGTAAAGAGAATACAAAGCCTAAAGCAAAGGCTTATCACAGAGGAACCAGCGGCATTTTCGCGAAGGCGGCAGTGGTTTGCGGCAATCGGGGTGCGTGTGATACTTTTCGGCGCGGCGTCGCGAACCTACCGAGCGGTGCTCAACACTTAATGGATACGCGCGACAAAATTATTTCCCGCGGCGGTTTGCACGATGTGCTCGAAGAACACCGCCGCGCGGGACGCCGGATCGTGTTTGCCCACGGCGTGTTTGACCTGCTTCACGCCGGCCACGTCCGCTATCTTCGGGCGGCGCGCGACGAGGGCGATTTGCTCGTGGTGGCGATTCATTCCGATGCGAGCGCAAGGCAACTGAAGGGAGCGGGCCGGCCGATTTTGACGGAGCGGGCCCGCACGGCGCTCGTTGCCGCGCTTTCGGCTGTGGACCACGTCATCATTTTTGACGACGCCGATGTTGAACCACTACTCCGCGAATTTCAGCCCGAGGTGCACGCCCGCGGCGCCGTTGGCGCTTCGTGTGAGGCCGACCTCGCGGCTATTCTCGGGATTCGAGTCGCCGTAGTCGGCCATGGATCGTACCACTCGACAAGCGACATCGTGGCGCATCTGCGCCGGGGAAATAATGACTGATTCGCGGTCCCTGCAAATCAAGCAGTCGAGAAAATTCTGGATGCGCTGGCGGGTCCGCTTGGGGTATCCGGTCGCAATAGTATTCCTGGTGCTGGCGAGGCCGATCCCGCACTCGATCGTGGCCGGGGGAATCGTCGCGGCTTTCGGCCTGCTCGTTCGCGGCGCTGCTTCGGGGCATCTCCGGAAGGACGAGCAACTGGCCACGACGGGCCCGTACGCGAGCACGCGAAATCCGCTCTACCTAGGCAGCGCGTTTCTGGCGGCGGGATTCATCATCGCGGGCGATTCTTGGCGGGCCGGGCTGATCGTGGGAATCTATTTCGCGGTTTTCTACTACGCCGTGATTCGCGATGAAGAGGCGGACTTGCGCAAGCGCTTCGGCGCGGCATTTGAGGAATACGCCGCGCGCACGCCGGTGTTCTTCCCCGGTTTTCGCACGCATAAGGAAGGGGCGCCGCCGGGAAAAACGAGCGCGAATGTGTTTTCGTGGGCGCAGTACCGGCGGAATCGCGAATATCAGGCACTGCTGGGAACCATCGCGGGACTCGTGGTCGTTTGGCTGAGAATGTGGATTCGAACGCGGTTTGGTTACTGATACGGCTGGGCCTACTGCAGCCTGTAAACGGCGTGCATCACGCGTTGAAATTGCGGCCTGTAAATCAGATCGAACGCATGTTCTTTGCCGGGAAACATTTCCAGCGCGACGCGCCTGGTCGCCGCGATCATGCCGGACGCTTCCTCCGCGCTGAGCTCGCCTTCCGCGATCGTTTCCACGGTGAGTTGGACTAGAATGCGCAGGCGCCGGATGCGCCGGCTTTCGTCGTCAATCTGTTCCTGCGTCGGATCCAGTTTCGCGCCGTCTAGTAACGTTGGCATGGTCTGTTTTGTCGCTTGAATTGTAATAATGAGCGCCGCCTAAGGGGCCGGCAATAGTACTCGGGGACAGGCTGGCCTTTTTCGCACCGTTTGAATTGCTATGGGGCGTCGAATATCAGGGAGTACAATCGCCGCGCCAAATGGAGGGCCCGAAAGATGCGGGGACATATGCTCAGAAGTGCTGCCGCGGGGATGCTAGTTTTTGTAATGTTGTCGGCCGCGTTGTCAGGCAAATTGTCGGCGCGGACGGTCGGAGCCGCAGCGGGAAACAATGAACCGCAAGCCGCTCCGTCAACGGCGTGCGATTACGCGTGCCTGACCGGCTTCATTGACCAGTACCTGGCTGCTTTGGTTGCGCACGATCCAAGCCGCCTGCCCGTGGCGAACGGCGTGAAGTTCACCGAGAACACGATGCAGATGAAACTTGGCGACGCGCTCTGGGGCACCATCAGCGGTATGGGAACCTACAAAGTCTATTTCGCCGATCCTCAGGCCGGTCAGGTTGGATTCGAGGGAACCATTCGGGAGAACGGCACGCCTGCGATCCTGGTGATTCGGCTTAAAATCGAGAACCGCAAGATCACGGAAGTGGAAACGATTGTCCGCCGGGGCGCCGATCCCGCCGAAGCCCTGGAGAAATTCGGGCAACCGAATCCCGCATGGCTCCAGCCGCTGGCCGCCTCCGATCGTTCGTCACGGCAGGATATGCTCAAAATCACGAATACCTATTTCGAAGGGATCGTACACCTTTCGGGTGACATGGTTCCGTTCGACGACAAATGCAACCGGATTCTCGACGGCATTCAGGACACGAATAATCCGGCGTACAACGAAGGATGGGGACACGGCTCGTTCAATCCGGCCGCGATGGGATGCCGGGAAAACATGAACACGAAGATTTGGGCGTACATCAAAGCAGTTGATCCACGGCGGTTCATGATCGTGGACGAAAAAATGGGAATCGTATTTGGCTTCTTCATGTTCAACCATCCGGGGACCGTTCTGGAGGCGGATGTGCCGGGCGTCGGGAAAATTCCCATGCCTGCATCCGCGAAGCGGCCGTTCAACGTCGAGGTCGCGGAATTCTTCAAGATTCAGAACGGCAAGATACGCCAGGTGGAAGGCGTGCAACTCGCCCTACCGTACAAAACTCCCACGGGCTGGGACAAGTAGACCAATCCCACGGTCAGGGCGCCAGATCACCGCTCGACGTATGTGTGCACCGCGAGGTTTGTTCCATCCGTGAGCGCCGTGATGGCGCCGTCGCGATCGGTGCGCAGCAATCGGACGCCGCGTTGCTCGAAGCGCTCGACCACGCTTTTCGAGGGATGCCCGAACGGATTCGCTTCGCCCACCGAGACGGCGGCCAGGCGCGGCGCAACGGCGGCGACAAATTCTTCCGTCGAAGACGTCTTGCTGCCGTGATGCGCGGCCTTCAGGAAATCAGCCGCGAGCGGCGCGTGCTCCTCGACAAGCTCTTCTTCGGTGTGTTTCTCGATGTCGCCAGTCAGCAGGAAGTGTACATGGCCGTCGGTGAGCCGCAGGACGAGCGACGCGTCGTTCGGTGTCGCTCCGCCGGGTCGCGCGGAGGGCGGCCAGAGCACGGTGGTTTGAGCACCATGCCAATCGGACTCCGCGCCCCGCGCTTTTTGCACGATGGGAATGCCGCGCGAGCGCGCCTCGGCAAGAAGACGCTCGAACGCCGGTCTCTCGTCATCGCGTCCGATCCACAATTCGCCGACCTGGAAATTTGCGAGCACGGCGCTTAAGCCATCCACGTGGTCGTGATCCGCATGCGTGAGCGCGACCACGTCGAGCCGCTTCAGGCCGCGCGACCAAAGATACGGCGACACAACTTCTTCGCCCACGTCCGTTCCCGAGCGATACCCACCGACCCATTCCGATCCCGCGAGGCCGCCGCCATCTACCAGCATCGTGTGCCCGTCGGGGAACGCAGCGAAAATCGAATCGCCCTGGCCCACGTCGAGCACGCTCACCTCGAGGCGGCCGCGCGCGAGGTTCGGCGCAAATGGGTGTGACGCAACGAGGACGGTCAACGCGAGAAGGGCGAGCGCGGAGATCCACTCGGCAGCCGCCATCGGCGGCGGGAGCTGACGCCTTGCGAGACGGCCCGATCGTTGGGCCGCGGCTGCGCGCGCTGCTGCGGCCAGAACAACCAACGCAGCGAAAAACAGAAGTATCAACCAGAACGGCGGATCTGGAATGCGGTAGGAAACCCGGGGCAAGCGGCTGAACCAGTTTATGGTCGCGAGCAGCAACCCAGCGCAGAATCCGACCGCTTTTGCGACGGCCATCGCGAGCCTCGCCCACACAAAAGTAAGCAGCAGGGCGAGAAAGCCGAGCGGTACGATGAAGCCGGTCAAAATCACGGCGGGGATATTGCTGAGCGGACCTGCAAGGCTCACGCGGTGAAAGTCGCGGGCCAGCAGCGGCATCATTCCCCACTGGATCACCGCCGAAAGCAGCACGATTTCCCACAGGCGCAGCCCGGCGCGAATCGGCAGCGTCAACAGCTCGCCCGCGCGCGGCGCGAGCTGCCGCGGCAATCGAGCCGCGAACCAGTGGGCAGCAGCGCGCATTTCGATCCGGAATTGCGCGATTTTGGGCGGATGCGCGCCGTCGCGCGTGACATCGCCGAGGTGCCGAAGCCCGTTGCGATACGGAGCGCTCGTGCGGCTCANNAAGCTCGAGTCCACCAGGGATGACGGTTTCCAGAGGAGTAGCACAAGCGCCGCGAGCGCAATCGTATTCAGCAACTCGACCCGCCGGAAAAGCGGACGCGCGCACAAATAAAATGCGGCCATCAGCGCTGCGCGGAGAATCGGCGGACGATCCTGCACCACTCCCACGTAGGCGGCGAGCACGACAAGGGTGACAAGAGTGGTAGCGCCAATCGGGAGGCGGAGACCACGACACAGCCAGAAAAGGAATACCACGAGAGCGCCGACGTGCAGGCCGGCAACGACCAGCACGTGGTACGCGGCAGTCTTTTGGAACGCGGTGACGACCTCGGAATCCACGAAGCTGCGGTCTCCGAGCAGCATGGCGCGCAAAACAGCCGCGCGCGCGGGCTCGCCCGGGAAGAGAGCGTCGAGCCGGGCCAGCAAGACCCCGCGTGCCCGCGCCAGTCGCTGCAGAAAAGTAGGGCGCGGGCGATCAATCAACTGCAGGAGTTCGCCGCTGCGGAGCGACCCTGTCAGGTCGATTTTTTGTCGCGCGAGGAAGTCGCGAAGATCGAACGCGCCAGGATCGAGAAAATTGCGAGGCGGTCGCGCCTTTACAAGCGCTTCCACACGATCGCCCGCACGCAGGCTCTGGAGCTCATCGTCCGCGTGCGCTTCGCCGTACAGATTCACGCGCAGGCCGCCGCTGACCGGCACGGCTTCGCCGGCCTCTTCCACTTGTTCGAGGTCAATGTCGTAACGGCGTCCCCACGGAAGCGCCATCGGGTCTTCGCGCAGGTGTCCGCGCCAGCGGAGCGGATCGTTTGTGTCGAGGCGACCGGCGGCGATGAGACGCGCGACGTGGTTTTCGGGAACGGACGCGCGCTCGATGTTGGTAGCCAGCGCGCCAAGAGCGGTCCACGCGATGAGAGCCAAAATCCACGCCGAAGAAAGGCGCTTCTGCCACAGCAAGATTCCGGAGACCAAAATCGCAAGCGCTGCGAGGGCAATCCATTGCCAGAGCGATCCGTGCCATCGTGTCGCAAGCACGATGCCGGCCGCGGACGCCGCCACGAGCCACAGCATCGGCAATTTCACGGACGCCGGCGGAGGCTTACCACCGTCTCCATGTGAAATGTCTGAGGAAAAAGATCAAACAGGTGGACGCAGGAAATGTCGCAGCCGGCCTTTGCGAGCGCAGCCAGATCGCGCGCCAGGGTAGGCGGATCGCAGGAAACGTACGTGATACGCGCGGGCGCCATGCGCGCGAGGTGCTTGATTGTTCCCGGCGTAAGACCGGCCCGCGGGGGATCGAGCACAACCAGCTCCGGTCTTTCTTTCAACTTTGCGAGAAACTCCTCGACGTCCGCCGATCGCACTTCGATTACTCGACCGCTGCGAGCGATCCGCCCGGAGGTATTCGCCTCCAAATCGCGCGCCGCCGCCGGATTCGATTCGACAGCGATCACGCGCGCGAAGTGTTTCGCCAGCGGCACGGAAAACAGTCCGACTCCAGCGAAGAGATCAAGCGCCAGCCGACCGTCTGCCTCGTCCACGGCGACGACGCGCGCAAGCTCGCCGGCGAGAAATCGATTCACCTGGAAGAATGAGAAATGGCCCACGCGGTACGTCGAGCCGGCCGCTTCGCATTCAATGTAGCCCGGGCCATCGAGTTCCATGCGCTCGCGAGTGGGGTCGTGAAAAAGCAAGCTTTCGATCTCCGGCAGAATCCCGCGAAGTTTTTCGACGAGCTCCTGAGCGCGCGCAGGAAAGCCGGCGAAAGTAGCTGTGACGAGGAGCTTTGAATCGTTGGCGCCCGCAAACGCCTCGATTTCCCGCAGCTCGCGCGGCAACATACCCGCCGCGGCACCGGCGCGAAGCGCGAGAAGAGTCTTCAGAAGGAGCGGCGACAGGATCGCGCAGTCCTCTACCGCACAGAGCGCCGTGGAGTTCGCGCGAAAATATCCAATGCCCATGCCCCCCGCACCATCTTCGCCGAGCGGGCGGACTTTCCATTGCGCGCGATTGCGGTAGGCCCATGGCGGCGAGGCGTGCGTGGTAATGTCGCCGGGCCATTCGATGCGCCCGATTCGCCGGAGCGTTTCGCGCAGGATTTCGGTTTTGTATTTGAGCTGCGATTCGTAGGGGATGTGCTGGTAATCGCAGCCCCCGCAGATGCCAAAATGCGGGCACCGCGCGGACGCGCGATCGGGCGAAGGTTCGAGCAGGCGCTCCACGCGCGCGCGAATGAACTTCTTTTTCTGTTCGACGGGCGCGGCGGCGACGCGCTCCGCCGGGAGCACGAAGGGCACGAAGACGGTCGAGCCGTCGTGATGCGCAAGGCCCTCGCCGCCGTAGATCAGCTTTTCAATGGTGATTTCCACGGCGGCTATTGACCCTCGAAAGTGTGTCGATTAGGCATGGTACCAACCCTTTGTTTTCAGTGACTTAGACCATTTTCTAATCGCCTGTGTGTCGATTAGAAGATGGCAAACGTCCGAACTTTTGTGGGTCGCGCCAGTATCGAATTGTCGCTTGTGATTCATGATTCTGCAGAGACGCTAGCACAGTTGCAAACCCCGGAATAGATCGCAAAAGTACGAAGAACTGAAATTAGACTAACGTACAGGCCGCAACCGAACCGCTACAGAACGGACGAACAACCCGGCGATCACGTGAGGTAGAAGAGGCTCAAACGCGGGACACCGAACTGCTCGAACAGCCGCTTCTGCGTGTACTGGCGTTCGAGCTGCGCTAATTGCTCCGCAGACATCTTACGCCGGTATGGAGCCAGCGAGCGGTCCATTTCGCGGCGAATCGCGAGGAGAGCCTCTTCGTCTGCATCGGCGGAAAGCGCGGCGGTGAGCTTCTCTTCGAGGATCGTGAGGCGGCGCTCGAGATCTTCCAAGTCGAGCGCGGCCGGCGAATCAACGAGCGGGAGAGCCTCCTCGATGCGTTTAGCCGTTTCTTCCATGCGCGATGCCATCGCTGAGTGCGCGGTGCGATTCTTTTCGGCGGACGCTCGCAGGCGCGCCGCGTTACGCTCGAGATATCCCTTCAATTCGGCGCGCGAAAAGGGTTCGGCGGCGGGCCGCGACGCCGCAATTTCCGGGCCCGTGCCCGCGGCTGCCTCCTGTGCTTCGGCGGCGGCGTCGAGCACGGCGTCCACGCAATAGGCGAGGCTTTTCAATTGCCGCCCGCCGGAGGCGCGGCGCGAGCGGCCCCAGCTTTCGAATGCGCGATCGATACCTTTCAACACGGCGTTGAGGGGGATGCCCGCTTTTTGCCACGTCTCGACGATGGCCCAATCGAGCGGCGACACGAGCAGGTGCGCGCCGCGCTTGCGCCAGAAATGCTCCTCGATTTCGGTGAAATAGTTGAAGTAGTTGAAGGGTTCCATCGTTGGATGTTGGTCTGGCGGCGGTTTCACGGTCGGATCGAGGCGATTACATGCTGCGATAGCGTCAGCGCAAAGGTAGCGCGCTTCGCGTGCGTCTTTTTCGCGGGGATAAATCCCCGCGCTTCCACCGGGATTCGCGCTTCGCGCGAATGCGAAACCGGACGGCAAAGGCTGCCGAGCTCAAGCTCGGCGCTACATTCAAATCTTTAAACCGGTGAAGCTCTCGCAATCACAATCGTTTCGCGATGATAAGTCCCCGCGCTTCCACCGGGATTCGCGCTTCGCGCGAATGCGAAACCGGACGGCAAAGGCTGCCGAGCTAAAGCTCGGCGCTACATTGAAATCTTTAAACCGGTGAAGCTCTCGCAATCACGTCCGTTGCGCGGCGTTCAGGATTTTGCGCCGGGCTGGTTGCGTTCCCAGATGATGCGCAGGCCGTCCAGCGTGAGGAATTCGTCGGTGTGCTGGATGTGTTTCGAGCCGCCGGCGACGAGTTTGGCGAAGCCGCCCGTGGCGATCACCTTCGCTTCCGAGCCGAATTCCGCCTTGGTGCGCGAAAGGACACCGTCAACCGAATCTATCGCACCGTAATAGAGGCCGGCCTGCATCTGCTCGACCGTGTTGCGCCCAATAATTTTCCCGGGGTCCTTGATTTCGACGCGGAACAAGCGCGCGGCTCGGCCAAAGAGAGCATCCGCCGAGATACCGATTCCGGGAATGATCGTGCCGCCAAGGTACTCGCAACGCGCGGAAATGACGTCGATCGTGGTCGCCGTGCCGAAATCGACCACAATGCACGGGCCGCCGTATTTTTGAAAGGCCGCTACGGCGTTGACGATTCGGTCCGCGCCCACCTCGAGAGGGTTGTCAACGAGCACGGCCATTCCCGTCTTGATTCCCGGTTCGACGAAGAGAGCTTTGCGGCTGAAATAGCCTTCCGCCATCCCGGCGAGAGTGGAGTTCAACGGCGGCACTACGGAGCTGATGATCACGCCACCGATTTCGTCGGGTTTCAATTTAGCCAGCGTGAAGAGGTCGCGCGTGAGGATGCCGTATTCGTCTATGGTTCGATCGCGCGCGGTGGTGAGACGCCAGTTGGCGATGAGTTTTTTCTCGCGGAAGACGCCCAGCACAGTATTCGAGTTACCGACATCGAGCGCCAGAAGCATCAGGGGGCCTCCGTCACATCGCCGGAAAGCACGGGCTCGGTGCCGCGGCCGTCGTCGCGCGCCACGCGCAGGACGCCGCTGGGCTCGAGCCCGGCGGTGACGCCGGTGAAGGTTTCGGTTGCGGTGGTGATGCGCACGCGCTTGCCCTCGAAATAGCTGGATACCTGAGCGAACCGCCGGAGAATCGGACGCGCTCCTTCGGCGAGGAATTGATTGTAGTAGCGGTCGAGGTGGCGCAGCAACCGGATCAGCAGCTCGAGCCGCGAATGAAACTTGTCCGTCTCCATGCGCAGCGAAGTGGCGACATCCTCAATGCCCTCGGGCATTTTCGCCTGGTTGACGTTCATGCCGATGCCGACGACGGCGTAGTGCACGCGGTCGGGCTCCGCGTGCATTTCGGTAAGAATGCCGCAAAATTTCCGGCTGCCGTTGCGGCCGCCGTTGGCCCCGTGACGGATCATCAGATCGTTGGGCCAGCGAATGTCGGGGAGGGTATCGAGATCCTCGGCGGCAGCGTCGCGCGCAGCGAGGCCGGCGATCAGCGTAAGAAGCGGCGCGTGCGCGGGCGGAATCGGCGGCCGCAGCAGGACGCTGCAATAAATTCCGGACGATTTCTCCGAAGCCCACGAACGGCCGGCGCGGCCGCGGCCGGCTGTCTGCTCTTCGGCGAGAACGACGGCGCCGTGCGGCTCGCCCGATTCGCCCAGGCGCATGGCAACGGAGTTGGTGGAATCAGTTTTGAAGAAATGGTAGATGCGGCGCGCGAAGGGCGTGCCGTAGAGGCGATGGCTCAGCATTTGCGGGGCGAGGATGTCCGGCATGCGTTCGATGTGGTATCCGGAGCGCGCGTGGCCCTGGACCTTCACGCCGACGGCGCGCAACTTTTCGATCCAGCGCCAGACCTGCTGGCGCGTCACGCCGATTTCTTTCGCTATCTTGGCGCCACTGATGACGATGGTTGAATTTTCGGCGAGCAGCGTGAGCAGCGCGTCAATGCGCCGGTCGGTGGTGCCCGGGAGGCTTGCCATTCGCTTCGTGGCCATGGGGTGAAACCACCGAGCATACTCGACCGTCGCGCGGCGAACAAGTTTCCGTCCGCGCCCGTCAGGGGTTTACTTTGCGGAATGTCGATCAACCACTTGCCGGGTAATTCGACTCATCGGAAGTTAGCCCGGCGCCGCGTTAATTAGGCAGTAGCACTGTGCAGGATCGAAAACTCTTGTGTCCGGCAGGTTCTTGCGTTTACGTCTGTAAGAATTGCAGTGATGTTGCCAGGGCGGTGATTTCCAAGTGCTCGGCAGCTCCAACGAATTCCAGGCCGATCCCAAACTGGCCAACACCCAGCGAGTGGCAGTAAGCCACGCGGGCCGAAGACCTGAAATTAAAGCCCGGTATGGCAATAAGTATGGTGTCGTCGAGCGGCCATGTGCTCGTGGAAACCACGCGGGCACCGCGGGAACTGACGTTTTCCGTGAGGCCCGTTTCCACTCGCAGCGTGCCGCGTCTTCCGACGAGCAGCGCCGTCACCTTCATGGCGATGCGGTCCTCAGCGCGCTGCACCAAACAATCTTGTTGTGCTTGTTGTGTCATCTGGTTTGGTTCCCGAAGTGTCTGGGCACCGACCCCGGGGCGACCCCGTTCAGGCCGCACTTACACATCGTAACCAAACATCATTAGAAGAAGTTAATGAACCCGGAGGCTACTGTCGAAAGTGGCACGGGGCTCCAGTCCCCGAGCATCTCGCCCTGACCGCTTCTGTGCCTGAATATTACGGGAATCTATTCTGCCTCCACCTGCTCAAGGCGATCGCGCAGCTTTTTGTGTTCGATCTGGCGTTCCATCATGGTCGCGCGCAGATCGTCAACGACCTTGCCAGGAGCCTTGCTCGTGAAATTGTCGTCAGCCAGGCGCTTTTGCTTTGATTCGATGTCTTTGGCGAGGCGCTCAATTTCCTTCTTGAGGCGCGCGATCTCGGCTGGTTTGTCCACTGTGTCGCCATACGCGATGCGCAGATCGAATGCGGACGTGGAGCGAATCGCCCCACCGGTTTGATCGAGGTGGACAGAGGAAATCCTCAGTTCCGAGAGCGCCGCCAAACGCAAAAGCGGGTCCATATTCTCCGTGACGAGATTGCGGAGCATCGGACCGCCGGTCCAAAATTCCGCCGCGACTTTTCGTTTCGGGTCGAGCTTCATCTCCGCCCGAATGTTGCGCGCCGCGATCACGATCTCTTGCAGCCTCGCCATGGAATCGTCGGAGGCAGCGTCCCCCCAGCTGGGGAGCGGCTCGGGGAATCTATCGAGCGCGATGGAGCGCGCGCCCGCGGGTTGCGGCAGCTTGTGCCAAAGCTCTTCGGTGAGAAAAGGCATCGCCGGATGGAGCAGGCGCAGCGCGTTGTCGAGAGCAGCAAAAATATTGCGCCATGCGGCGAGGGCGACTTCCCGGTCTGCGGCAGCCAGTTGCGGCTTGACCCATTCGATGTACCAGTCGCAGAAGTCTCCCCAGAAAAATTGGTAGATCGTCTGGCAGGCTTCGTGAAAGCGGAAGTTTTCGAGCGCGTTGTTGACCTGCGCCGTGACGGCCGCGAGGCGCGAAAAAATCCAGCGGTGCGCGAGCGCGCCTTCGCCCTTGACCGGGTATGGAGCTTTGGCGCGAATTTCCGGAGCGGCAAGTTCTTCGAGCGTCAGGCCGCTTGCTTCGACTTTTTCGAGGTTGACGAAAAGGAAGCGCGCGGCATTCCAGATTTTGTTCGCGAAGGAGCGGGCGCCGAGGATGCGGTCGTCGCTGAGGGCGATGTCCGTGCCAGGGGCGGACATGCTGGCGAGCATGTAGCGCAGAGCGTCGGTGCCGTACTGCTGGGTCAATTGCAGCGGGTCAACACCCGTGCCCTTGGTCTTGGACATCTTCGCGCCTTCGGAAGTTCGGACGAGCGAGTGCAGATAGAGGCGGCGGAAAGGAACCGAGGAAGCCAGATTGCCCTCTGGGGTTAAAACCCCTGAGGATGTGCTGTCTTTCGGCAGGGCTGAAGCCGTGCCCTGACGAGAGGCGTCCGGNNGTGCGCAGGTCCGGCGTGTCGTCGGGCCAGCCCAGCGTGGAGAATGGCCAGAGAGACGAGCTGAACCACGTGTCGAGGACGTCCGTATCCTGTATGAGCTTCGCGCCGCCGCATTTCGAGCACTTCGTGGGGATGCCGGCCGCGCGGGCGTGACCTTCGAAAAGTTCGACGCGTGAATCGATCGCGGGCACCATCTCCTTGCAATCGGCGCAGTGCCAGATGGGAATGCGATGNNTGGCGCGAAATGCACCAGTCGCGGATGTTGTCCAGCCAGTTGAGCAGGATCGTGCGCTGGTTGTCCGGGACCACCTCGATCAAGCCACCGTGGACGGCTTCCTTGGCCGGCTCGGCGAGGGGCTTCATTTTCATGAACCATTGCGTGGAAATCCGCGGCTCGACTTCGGATTTGCAGCGGTCGCAGACACCGACAGCGTGCGAAATATCTTCGATGCGTTCGAGCAGGCCGAGCGCTTCGAGGTCGCTGACGACGCGCGCGCGGGCTTCGAAGCGGTCGAGTCCCGCGTACTTGCCGGCGGCCGCGCTCATGTGCGCGTCGTTGGTCATCACGTCAATTTCGGGAAGGTTGTGGCGCTTGCCGACCTCGAAATCGTTCGGGTCGTGCGCGGGCGTGATCTTGACCACGCCGGTGCCGAACTCGCGGTCAACGTACGTGTCCGCGATCACGGGAATCTCCCGGTCCATCAGGGGCAGCATCACGCTCTTGCCGATGAAGCGCTGGTAGCGCTCGTCATCCGGATGGACGGCGACGGCGGTATCGCCAAGCATCGTTTCGGGGCGCGTCGTCGCGACGACGAGAAATTCCTTCGACCCGACCACGGGATAACGCAGGTGCCAGAGCTTGCCCGGGCGCTCGATGTGGACGACTTCGAGATCGCTGATGGCCGTCTGGCAGCGCGGGCACCAGTTGACGATGTAGCGGCCGCGATAGATCAGGCTTTCGCGATAGAGCCGCAGGAAAGCCTCAATCACGGCGCGATAGAGGGCCGGTTCGAGGGTGAAGCGCTCGCGCGTCCAATCGCAGGAAGCGCCCAGGCGAATCATCTGCTCCTTGATGGCGCCGCCGCTTTCCAGTTTCCATTGCCAGACGCGGCGCTCGAATTCCTCGCGGCCCAGGTCCTGGCGGCGGATTTTTTCCTTGGCGAGCTGGCGTTCGACGACGAACTGCGTGGCGATTCCAGCGTGGTCCATGCCGGGAAGCCACAACGTGCGATGGCCGCGCATGCGGTGCCAGCGGACGAGCATGTCAATCTGCGTGTGCTCCAGCATGTGGCCGATGTGGATCGTGCCGGTAATGTTTGGCGGCGGAAGCGCGATCGAAAACATGGGGCCGTCGGCGGAATTTTCAGCGCGGAAGAGTTTCTCGTCGAACCAGGCCTTGGCCCAGCGCTCTTCGATCTCCTGCGGCTCGTAGGCCTTGGGAATTTCCCGGGGCATGAGTTCCTTGTGGTCTTGAATTTCGTGCTGAGGCGAAACAATCAATGATAAGCGGCGGGCGCTCGGGGCGTCAATTGGCGCGGCGAGATTCGCTACGGGCTCTGCGGGGTGGGGATGGTTGGTGGGAATGGAGGAGAGACCCTTCGGCCAGCCAAACTAGGGGCGTAGATCTCAAGATTACGACGATTGGCGAATCCGGAAGAGAGATCCCTCGGCCGCGTTGCGGCCTCGGGATGACGACCCTTGTCGGGTCGTCATTTTCCTTTTTTGGAGAGCTCGCTTTGGAGAATGTTCTCTATCAGCGGTTTCAACACGCCTCGCGAGAGCAAGTCGTGAATCTGCGGTTCGAGGCGCTCGAGCACCTTCCGCACGACCTCATCCACAGTCTCCGTGTTCGCGGGTGCGGATTCCTGCATATGAGAGCTAAAGTCCGGCGGAGGCATCAAGAAGGCAATCCCGGACAGCGCTTCACGGTTTGGCGGCAGGGCGGTCGGTATGCGGCCGTTTGTATCGCCCGATGGAGGCTCAAATGCCGGAGCAGGAGATTCTCCCCAGGCGAAAGACGGAGGCTCTGCCCCCATCGGTTCCTCGACAACCGGATCTCCAGACGCGGGCGCAAAAAATGAGTGCAACGGCGAAACCCGCTGCTGGCGCGAGCCGTACTCCGACGGTCCGTGCGATTCCTCATCATCAACGAGGAGAGGCTCAGGAGTGACGCGCACAGCCGGCGATTCGACCAGAGCCGGTTCCCGCAGGCTGACAGACGACTGGGATTCGACCGGGTCAAGTTCGAGTCCTTGATCTGGTTGAGATGCGGCGACGGCGACGGGCTCCGAGACCGGATCGCGATCGGATTCAAAAACGGATGGAGCAGGCGCGAACCAGGATTCGGCCGGCTCGCTTGCAACAGGCTCGTCCGCGAATGACGGCTCTTCGTGAATCGCGTGCGAGACCGGGAACAAATCCTGAGGCTCCGGAACTTCCACAGATGCGTGTTCTTCCCCGTGCGCCTCGATCGATTCGACGGGTGATTCGATGGGCGACGAGGCCTCTTCGTGATATTCGGTGGGTTCGTCGGTCGGGTACGCAACGAAACTGGTTTCAGGCGACTGCTCAGAAAGGGAATTCATCCACCCGCCGCTCGGGCGATCCGATTGCGTGGGCGCAAGAGCGTCCATCCAGTGAGCAGCCGAAGGCGATGAGACCGGCTCGGATCTCGATTCGGACTCGACGGCAGGAGATTCCTGCGCCTTGGTCTCGATTTCGGATTCCGCAGATACCGACGGCGCATGCGGCTCAGGCAGCGCGCTGAAAGACTCGGACGAGGCGGATACCTCGTCGGTGGATTCCGCGACGCTGGATTCCATAACGGGGGACACGCGCGCCTGCTCTTGCACGACCGGGCCAGATTCTTCCACAGGATCGGACGCGCGAACGCGCCGCGGAGGGTGTTCGGTCTCCGAGGGAAATGATGGCGGCTCCAAATTCTCGTCGGAGGAAAAAGCGGGCATGTTAGCCGATCCGGCCGGAATTTCGAAATCCATGGCATTGCGGCGCCAGTCGCTGGAGGTTGATGCGCCGTCAAACTCGGCGTCGTCATCCTGTTCTTGGGTTTCGGCGACGGGAGGCTTGGCCGCGCCCTGGGCTTCGGGTGGTTCGTCGTCCAGCGCGCGCACGCCCTTCCCGAATCCATAGACCATCGCAGCTTCTTCGGCGGTCGGCTCGGGAAAATCTGGCAGCGGCTTGGGTTCGGCTCTCGCGGGAATCTCGAGTTGCGCCACGGGCTCCGGAAGAACTTCCTTGGCTTCCTTCGCCTTCGCCATCTCGGCGACAACTCTGGGATTTTTTTCTAGCGCGGACATGACCATCGCGATCAGCGGATCGGGAGGAACGAAAGGCTTTTTCAGGACGCCATCGGCGCCCACGCGGCGCGCTTCTTTTTCATCGAGCGGATCAAACGCACCGACCAAAAGAATGACGGGGATGTGCGAAAAGCGCTCATCTTTCTTTATGAATTCGCAGACTTCGTAGCCATTGCGCACCGGCATGAAAATATCGGCGAGAACCAGGTCAGGACTCAAATCTGGAATGCGGCGCACGGCCGCTTCCCCGTTGCCAACGGTAACAACTTGAATGCCGCGCTCCTCAAACGCCAGCACGACCATTTTCTGAATATTGGCGTTATCGTCGGCGACCAAAATCTTGGGCACTGGGATCCCCTGGAGACGCGCCTACACAGCACTGCGCCTACCTTTGCCTACACCTATTGCAGCATTACCGGAAGGGAGCGTCAACGAACTCGAAGTACAGGCGTGCTACAGTTGTTAGCAGGGGGTAAACAACCGATCTAGAACGGAATCAGCTTGTGCAACCCCTTCTTTTTCTTGCTCGTGGACTCGGTGGCGGGATCGCTCTTGGCGGCCGCGGCCGACGTTGCGGTAGTGGAACTGCTCGATCCAGCAGCCGGAGCTGCCTGCGACGACGCGGTTTGAGCTGCGGGAGCCGCTGAGGTCCCCGCAACTGCAGCTGCGGCGCCGGCCGGAGCCGGGTCGGGCGACGAGCTTGGCGTCGCGGAATTCGTGACCACCGTCGCAGGTTCAGCTGGCGGATTTGCCGTCGAAGACGACGACTCGCCAGGCGCGGCAGTTGCCGCAGCCGGTGGGTCGGCTGCTGGCGCGGCCGTTGCAGCGCCGCCCGCGTTAGGCGCTTCAAGAATCTGAACGGCAGCCGCCGTACCCGGTGCGGTTGTCGCCGGCGCGGGAGTGGCCGCGTCAGGAGAGTCCGTTACAACGGACTCCGAATCGGACGTTCCGGCGCCGCCTGCAATGGGCGTATCGGCTCCCACCGCACGGACAGAAAACGAAGGTCCGGCCGCGCCCTCACGCAAAACTTCCATGGCTGATACGGTGTCGTCCGGTGGATTCAGGTTGGGCGCGCCGCTGTGGGCCGCTGCGGAAAAGTCGGGGCCGCTCTTAACCATCCCCATCGGAAGCTTCAGCGCGGCGAGCTCGTGATGCTGCTTCATATAGAGCTGCTGTTGCTTCATCCGCTGGACGGCATCGGGGTTCGGAGCGGGGATGGGCATGTTCATCGCCTTCAGGCGATCTTTGGCGCCCCCCACGAGAGCCGATGACGGATAGTCCTGCACGATGCGGTTGTAGCACTTGGCCGCGAGATCGGCCCAGTGATTCTTGTCGTCTTCGTTTTTGACTGTTTGTCGCGCGCGCTGGTAAACGTCTCCCATCATCCAGAGCGCTTCGTCACTCTCGCTGAAAAGCGGATATCGCTCAGTCACTTCCACCAAGCGGGCCAGGGAGGCGCGATAGTCCTTCTTGGTGTAATAGAAGCGTGCAATCCCGAACTCCCCGTCCGCCAGAATTTCCTGCACGTTGCGCAAACTCTGTTCTGCCTGGGGCACGAACGCGCTCTGAGGGTACTTCAACAGGAACGCCCGGAATTCATCTTCAGCTGCCTCGGCGTGGCTGCTATCGCGGTCCGCCTTTTCCATCAGCTTGTAATGCGCCATGCCGACCTGCATTTGTGCGTAGGCGGCTTCGTCGAGAAATGGGAAAAAGACGATGAAGTTTTTGTATTCCTCGATCGCCTGCGTCAGGCTGGATGTGCCGCCTTCCTTGTAGAACGAATCGGCGACGCCGAGCTTTGCCTTGGCGAGATACTCGCTATCCGGGTAGGTGTTGATCAGGGTCTGAAAGTCGAGACGCCCCTCGGTAAATCTGGAGTGCTTAATGGAGAGCATCGCCCGATCGTAAAGGACCTTGTCGGGCTCGGCCGACTGCGTCGTATCGTCCTTCTTCGCCGGCGTCGGCTTGACCTTGGTGATTTTGGGTTTTTGCTGGGCGTACGCGGTCGCGCACATTGACCCGGCGAGCGAGAAAGCAACGCCGGCAATCAGGAGATGACGGTTTTTCATGAAGAATCGACCCATCACACGCTTTCTCAAACCCGCTGACTCAGGGCTTCGGTTGCGAGTTTACGAATTTGCCGCACAGCTGCTGCCGGATCGGGCGTGTGAAAGATCGAAGTCCCAGCGACGAATGTGTTTGCCCCGGCCTGGGCCAACTCGGCAGTGTTTTCCGCGTCCACGCCGCCGTCAACCTCAATCCGGAAGGCGCCATTATAGCGCGCACGCCACTGATTCAGCTGCCGAATTTTTTCAATCGCCCCGGGGATGAATTTCTGCCCCCCAAACCCCGGATTGACGGACATGACCAAGACCGTATCCACCTTACCAAAAACGTCCGTTAGAGTCGCCACCGGCGTCGCCGGATTGATCGCCGCGCCCGCTTGCGCTCCCAGCTCTCGAATCATGGTGAGCGCGCGGTCCAGGTGCACCGTCGCCTCCTGATGAATCAGAATGCGGTTGGCGCCGGCCAGGACAAACCGCTCGATATATTCCTCCGGGCGCTCGATCATCAGATGCACTTCGAGCGGCAGGCGGGTTGCTTTGCGCAAAGACGCGACAACCGGGAGTCCAATCGAGATGTTCGGGACGAAATGCCCGTCCATCACGTCCACGTGGATCAAGTCGGCGCCGCCCTCTTCCACGGCGCGAACGTCCTCACCCAGCTTGGCGAAGTTCGAGGCCAGAATGGACGGCGCGATTTCGATTTTTGCGTAAGCCATGGGAGACTCGGGAATTCTAGCACAGCCCGAAAGCTGGGGACGGACGCGATCGCTACTCGGCTACCTGCAACTCGATGGTCGAACTCGAGTCCACGCGCTGGCCGCGGGCCGGCGTCTGAGCCACAATCGTCCCCGCGGTAGCATCCGGAGCAGGTTGGGGAGTCAGCTTCGAGAGCCGCAGTCCCGCGGAACCCAATTTCGCCTGCGCTTCTGCGATCGGGAGACCGATGAGTTCGGGCATCACGTACGCAGCCGGGCGAGGCCCCAGCGTAACAAGCAGATTGACGTGCGGACCCGTGACCTCCGTGTTGCCCGGCGCGGGATCTTGCCCCGTCACCGTGTCCGCCACGTCGCTCGGCAGGTAGGCGCTGGAGACTTCGCCTAGCTGCATCCCCCCCCGCAGAAGTTCCACTTGGGCGGCCCGGAGGCTGCGGTCCTGGAGCTGCGGAATCGTTACTTTCTGGGGGCCGAGGCTGAGGACTACGTGCGCACTCTGGCCTGTTTTCACGCGCATGTTGGGCGGCGGGCTCTGGCGCACGACGGTGTCCACGGGAAGATTGCTGAAGATGCGATCTTCAACCTTCATGCCCACACCGCGGCCGTGCAAAATCTGCTGCGCGGGCAGGGCTCCTTTGCCGACAACGTCCGGCATCGGCACTTCGCGGCCCTGGACCGCGAAACGCATGGCCGTAAGCGCGCTCAGAAACGCGACGGACGACAGAATGAACAGCAGCAGCGCCATCCGGAAAATCCACTGCAGGCGCTCTCGCAGCACCATTCGCTCACCCCTTCCGCGATGAGCCTAGCACGACTTGCCGGGCGAGCACGAGGCGAGCGACTAAAAGCTAAAGCGCGCGGCGAGTTGAATAATGCGCTCTCGCTCGTCGCCGGGGACGCCTGTGTTCGTAATTTGACCGAATGTTGCGTCGGTTGGGGTCGTATCCGGATTCGCAAACTCGGCGTGGTTGAGCAGGTTGAAGAAATCTCCGCGTATTTCCAGCTTGAGCCTTTCGGTGATTGCCGTGGTTTTCGAAAGAGACATATCGAGATTCACGAGGCCCGGCCCGCGCAGAGAATTCCGGCGAAGCGAACCATAGGTGCGAAGCGACGGACAATTAACCGCCTGCGCGTCGGACGGGAACGTGCCCGGCGCCTCGGTGGCGAGCTCGCTGCAATCTCCGACTGTGTCGCTGCTCTGCGCAATGCTGAAGCTGGTTGGATTCAACCAGTAGTTGCCGCAACCGTTCGGATTGCCAGGCGCAAGCACGCAGGATCCCAGCGAGGTGCCGCTGACCGCCTGCTGCTGGTGGGGATTGAAAGTGTTGAGCGGGCCCACGACGTTCGCGTTAACAACGATGGCGTCTCCAGCCCCGGATGGCCCTTCAGCAAATGGGGCGCCCTCGTCGTCCGGAAGATCGGCGAAGACGTTGAGCGGGAATCCGGTCCTCCACGTGAAAATGGGGAAGAGCGTCCAGCCTTGCGTCAGCCGCTTTGGACCGGATTGCCAGGCTTTATCGAACGGAAGATCCCAGCCGCCGCTTAGGCTGACACGGTTGCGAACATCGGTGTCGCTCGAGGCGCGCAGGAGCTCCGGATCGTAGGAAGGCACTTGGTCGCTCCGCTGGCGGAAGCCTGATGCATTGTCAATGCTGTGGCCCCAGGTATAAGCAACCGTAAAGTAGACGGCGCCGAAACGCGTATCTCCCATCCGTTTCGTCAAGCTCGTCGTCAGCGCGTTGTAATTTGCGTCCACGATGTTCCTAAACTCATCGAGAGCCGAGAAGGTGCACCCGGCCCCGCCGCCATTCCCCGCGTTCTGGTCGGGACATGAACTCTCGCCGGGCATCAGATTGAGAACCCGGTCCGTAGTGCCCAGAACGAACGGATTCACATCTTGCAGAGCCGTAAGCCCGTGGGAACTGCTGCCGACGTAGTCCGCTTCGAAAGCGAGACTCGGTGCGAGTTCGTGCTGAACGCTCAGGTTGTATTGATAGGTGTAGGGAGTTTTCAAATGCGGGTCCACGAAGAAAAGCTGCGAACCGAATGGCAGCGCACTGGGGTTGGAGAAGTATTGGGTTCCGCTCAGTTGAGGCACCGAGGGGAACGTATTCGTGGTGCAGGTCGAATCGAAGGGGTCAGAGAAATATGTGATTACCTGCGCGGGTTGATTCGAGGAGGCGCACGAGTTGCCCGTCAGGCTTGTCGGGAAAAAGAAATCCGCCAGACTGAAGAACGGCGGCTGGCCATTGAACTGAAAATTGTCCTCGGCCTTCAGGATGTCGTAGAAAATCCCGAATCCGCCGCGAATACTGGTCTTGCCGGCCCCGTCCGGATTCCAGGCGAAGCCTGCGCGCGGAGCCCAATTGTGCGTGTTCGGAAAATTGACGCCTGAGGGCGCGCCCTTATCCCCGGGGAAAACCAGTCCGACGGGGGCGTTTGGAAAGCGAGTGGACTGCAAGCCAGGGATGATGGAAAACGTTCGGCCTTCGGTATCGGACTTGGGGGTGTTGTATTCGTAACGAATGCCGAGTGTCAGCGTGAATTTCTTCGTAGTATGCCATTCGTCCTGAAAGAAACCGTAGGTGGACTTCGTGCGAATATTTGAGGGGGCTGCCGCGCCTTGCGCGTAGTCGGTCGGCGCGCCGAGCAGGAAGTCGGCGAACCCATTGCCCGTCAGGCTGCCGTCGAAGTCGAATAGCCCGTTGGTCAGGAAATCAAAGAGCTGGTTGTTCTGGTACGCGGAAACCCCGCCGCCCATCTTCCAGTTGTGCTTTCCGTGAATCCAGGTAAACGTGTCGGACACGCCGAACGTGTTGTTGGCCAGTGTTGACGGACCGCTGTACGTGTAGCCGACGGACGTTCCCAGGTTATCTATATCGAAGACCGGCGGACCGGTCGAATTGTCCGGAGTCAAATTCGTGAAGCCCAGGGCCGAGGCAGTGAACAGCGCGTTCGGGCCCACCGGAACGCCTTGCAACTGGAACGCGCGCTGCGTCCCGAACCGCAATTCATTCAACATGTTCGGCGAGATCGTGCGCGTGTACGCCAGATTCACGAAATAGTCGTTCACTTTGGTCGTGACCGAAAATCCCGGTACGTTTGCCCAGGGTATGAGGTTCGAGTCGGTAACAAACGGAGCTAGTTGTGGATTTCGCTCGCCTCCAATCGTGGCCGTCAGTTGATCCTTTTGGGTGACCTGAAAGTCGAACCGCATGGTGAGTTCGTTTTCGTTGTTGGTTGCGACGCTGGTGGGGGTAACAAAACCGTTCGATGCGACGGGCAGCAGACCCTTGTTGATGTAGTTCACTGACACGGGATTGAGCGCCGCGGGATTCAGAAATCCTGCCGGTTTGGTCGGGTCTTGAAAGAAAGGATTCGTCGCGAGGAACGCTACCACGCCCGGATCAAATGAGAAGTCGCATCCCTGCGACGGGTTCGCAATGCACGCGGTTTCCGCGATCGTGAAAACGGGCACCTGCGATTCGGGTGGCGTGCCCAAGTCGGATTGTTTTTGTCCCTGGTAGCCGACGAAGAAGAAAAGCCGGTCCTTGCCGTTGATCAAATGAGGAACGGTGATCGGTCCCCCCAACGTGCCGCCGTACTGATTGCGCCGCAGCGGATCACGGGGAATTGTGGCGCCGCTGATAATGCTGTCTATCCTGTTGAAATACGAGTTCGCGTCGAAGTCGCCGTTGCGGACGTAGTCAAAGGCGCTGCCGTGCAGCGTATTGGTGCCGGACTTCGTTACCTCGCTGATCACTCCGCCGCCGTTGCGGCCGTATTCCGCGGTGTAGTTGCTCTCCAGAACGCGGAACTCTTCGATGGTGTCCGGATTCGGGTTAAAAACCACGCCGTTGTCGAGCAGATTGTTATTTAGACTGCCGTCGAGCAGGAACGTCACCGAATCCGTGCGGCCGCCGGTGATGCTGTAGCCGCCCACTCCGTTGGAGTAGCCGCCGGCGCCGGTGTTGTCGGGATTCGATTCCGTCACGCCGGGCTGCAGGAGCGCCAGACTCAGCACATTTCGCCCGTTCAGTGGGGCTTGCTGAATCGCGTCACCCGTGACGGTGGCGCCCACCGTGGGATTGACCGTCTCCACCCGCGAGGTCTGCGCCTCGACCGTGATGGTCTGGTTGACCGTGCCTACGGTCAGCGTGATGTCAAATCGCAGTGCCTGGTTGATCTCCAGCTTGTTTTCCTGGGTGACAACCTTGTTGAAACCTTCGCGCTCGACCGTTACGAAGTAGCGCCCGATGGGAAGGTTGAGGACCTCAAAGGAGCCGTCCTCGCGCGTGGTGGTCGCGCTGCTCTGTCGAGTGGCCGAATTCGTAACGGTCACATTGGCGCCCGGCACGGCCGCCCCCTGCGGATCGGCAACGCTGCCGATCACGCGGCCGGTCGTATCCTGCGCTGATATCGGCGCAGAGAGCTCGAAGAGCAATCCCAAAACACATACACATCCGAATAATTGAACGGCTCGTTTCATGAACTAACCTCCCAAACGCCTTACATTTCAATAGAAGGCTCACCCGGTAACCGAACTGGGATGAGCGCCCACGACTTCGAAAGCAATACGATTGCCAGATTATTTTCAATCGGTGAGGTGCGCGGAAAACCAATTGCGGGCCGCCAGCGTCTAATTTTTTTCGAGAAGAGCGGCGAAGAAACCGTCCGTGCGATGGGCCGGAGGGAAAGTCCGGAAATATCCGTCTCGAGCGAAGAGCGTTGAGGAATCTGCGTCGGGCGAAAGATATGGCTCGAGCGTTCGCGCGGCTTCGCTCGCAGACACGCGCCGGATCGATGGCGTCTTCTTTAGAACTTCCGCGACGACCTCTTCATTTTCTTCGGGCTCGATCGAGCACGTGGAATACACAAGCCTGCCGCCGCGCGCGAGATGCGCGAGCGCCATCCTCAGCATCAGCAATTGTTGTTCGCGCGATTCCGCGAGCTGCTCCGGGCGCAGCCTCCAGCGAATTTCCGGATGCCGCGCCAGCGTGCCTGTACCCGAACACGGAGCGTCCACCAGAATCCGGTCGAAATCGCTGCGAAATGGAAGAGATTGCGCGGCGTCGAGTTCAACCAACTGCGCGCCGCCGAGACCGAGCCGCTTGAATTGGGCCTGCATCGCCCTCAGGCGGTGCGCGTGGTGATCCGATGCGACTACAAGGCCCGTGCTTCCCGCCGCGCGAATCAGCGCGGGGGTCTTGCCTCCGGGCGCCGCGCATAAATCAAGCACGCGATCGCCCGCGCGAACGCCGAGAAGCATCGGGATCGCCTGCGAAGCCTCGTCCTGAATCGAAATCTGTCCTGCACGAAATGCTTCCGCGCGCGCGGGGCTGCCGCCGCTGACGGCGAACGCCGACTTCAAGAGCTGGCCCGACTCCACGCGCATACCTGCCTCTCCAAGCGCGCGAATAACTTCATCGCGCCGGCCAGCATCATGCAGCGCGCAACTCAAGCGCGGCGCGCGATTGTTTGCGTCGAGCAATGCGATGGTGCGCGCTTCGCCCAGTTGCGATAGCCATCGCTCGACCATCCACGTCGGATGCGAATGCAAAATCCCCAGGCGTTCGGCAGGAGGCATGCCAGGCGGCAGATAAGTCTCAGCGGGTGACTTTGCCTCCGAGGCCAGTTTTCGCAGGACTGCATTTACGAGGGACGCGGCCGAAGTTTTTCGCGCCATTTTCACCAGCTCGACCGATTCATTCACGGCCGCGCGCGCCGGAATCTTTTCAAGGAACCGAAGCTGGTAGGTTCCCATACGAAGCGCGAGCGCCACGGGCAGATCGAGGCGCTCGACTGGTTTTTGCAGTTGGCGCTCGAGCAGGAAATCGAGCAGGCGCCGCCAGCGCAGGACGCCCATCGCGAGTTCGGTCGCGAGCGCCGCATCCGCTGGTTTGACGCTCGCCTTCAGCTCGGTGTGCAGCACGTCGCTGGCGTACGCGCCGTCTGCTTCGACGCGCCGCAAAACCTCGAAAGCGATTTGTCTTGAGATTGAGACGGGCATTGCGCGGCTCTACGTGCCGAAGTGTTCGCCCGGCATGATGCGCGCCCCGTTCATGAACTCGGCGTCGGTGACGCGGTTACGTCCTTCGAGCTGGACCTGTTCAACCCGCAAAACGGTGCTGCCGCCGCAGATTACCAGCAAGCCATCTTCCTGGGTCGGCAGAATTATGCCGGGTGTGCCGCCTGCCGAGACTGGCTTGAGCGGCTTGCCCCAAATCTGACAATGTTTTCCGCGAAAGGTCGTGGACGCGCCGGGCCACGGCTGCAGGCCGCGGATGCGGTTGTATATTTTGTGTGCAGTAAGCCACCAATCGATTCGCCCGTCGTCCTTCTTGAGGATTGGTGCAAACGTCGCCTGTGAATTGTCCTGCGGCGTCGGCGCGATTTCGGCGCGGTCGAGTTTCCGCAGCGTCTCGACGATCAACGGCGCGCCCGCGTCGGCGAGCTGGGCAGTCAACTCCGGCGCAGTCTCGTCCGCGCCGATTCCAGTCTGATATTTCAGCAGCATCGGTCCGGTGTCGAGCCCCGCATCGATCAGCATGGTCGTGAGGCCGGTGAGTTTCTCGCCATTCGCGATCGCCCAATTGATCGGCGCGGCCCCGCGATACTTCGGCAGCAGCGACGCGTGCAGATTGATCCATCCCAGCCGCGGAATCTCAATCAGCCGCTGCGAAATAATCTGTCCGTAGGCGATGATGACGACGGCATCCGGCGAAAGCCCCTTGAAATAGTCGTACGCCTCGCCCGATTTGATCTTCGCCGGCTGGTAGACTGGAATCCCGGCAGCGACGGCTGCATCTTTCACGGGAGAGCTGCGAATTTCCTGGCCCCGCCCGCGCGGCCTATCGGGCTGCGTAATCACTCCGGCAATTTCGAAATCCGGCTCCGCAATCAGCCGCTGCAGGGAAGGAACGGCGAAGGCGGGCGTGCCGCAAAAGACGATTCGTAGCGCCACGGCGCGCCTACCAGTCGCCGGCTTTTTTTAATTTGCGGATTTTCCGCTTGATCAGGTCCCGCTTGAGCATGCTGAGGTGCGTAATAAAGAGAACTCCGTTGAGGTGGTCGATCTCGTGGCAGAACGCACGCGCCAGCAATCCCTCGCCGCGCATTTCGAATTCTTTCCCCGAGGAATCCTGCGCGCGCACGGTCACATACTGCGGCCGCGCAACGTGCCCCCTGAATCCGGGCACCGAAAGGCAGCCTTCTTCCTCGCGCTGCTCTCCTTCGGCATGAACGATTTCCGGATTCGCGCAGACGATTTTGGCCTCCGCAGTTTTCCCATTGCTCACGTCAATCACCGCCACGCGCCGGCTGATCCCGAGCTGCGGCGCCGCCAGCCCCACGCCATTCGCCGCGTACATGGATTCGAACATGTCCGCGATCAGGGTCTGGAACTCCGCGTCGAACGCGTCCACCAGCTTGGCGGGCGTTTCGAGCACTGGGTCGCCGTATTTCACAATGGGATGGATCATTGCGCTTTTTTCCGCCAAGATTCCTAAAAATTGTCCAGCTGCCCCTGGTATCCGTCGAAATTCCTGCGAGTTTCTTCCAGAGAGTCCCCGCCGAACTTTTCCAGAAACGCTCCCGCCAGGATGAGCGCCACCATCGCCTCGCCGGCTACGCCGCCTGCCGGCACCACGCAGACGTCCGAGCGCTCGTACGCCGCCTTGACCGCTTCCTTAGTGTTCATGTCCGCGGTGAGCAGCGCCCGCCGCAGCGTCGAAATTGGTTTCAGATAACCGCGCACCACGATGTCCTGGCCATTGGTGATGCCGCCCTCGAGCCCGCCGGCCCGATTGGACGATCGGTCGAACCGTTTCCGCGCAGCGTCGTAGCTGATCTCGTCCTGCACTTCCGAGCCGTAGCTTCCTGAATTGCCGACGCCAGTCCCGATTTCAACTGCCTTAACAGCCTGAATCGACATCACGGCCTGCGCCAGCTTGGCATCGAGCTTTTCGTCCCATTGCGCGTGGCTTCCGACGCCGGGAGGAAGGCCGCGCGCGACGACTTCGAAAATTCCGCCGACCGAATCGCCGGCGCGCAGCACGTGATCCACTTCCGCTTTCATACGAGCTTGCGTGGCCGAATCAACGCAGCGCAGGGGCGATTCCAAATTTTCGCAAATCGCCACGATTTCTTCCCAGGTCACCGCGCGCTCCACGCGCACGTGCCCCACCCCGATCGTGTGGCTCAGGATCGTGATCCCGAATTCGCGCAGCAGCGATTTGGCCAGCGCACCCACAGCCACGCGTGCGGCGGTTTCGCGGGCGGAGGCGCGCTCGAGCACGTATCGCGCATCGTGAAAATTAAATTTCTGCGCGCCCGCCAGGTCCGCGTGCCCCGGCCGAGGCGCCGTCAGGCGGCGCTGGGCGTCGTCCGCGCCCTCGCTGTCCTCGACCGGCATGGCTTTCTCCCAGTTCTTCCAGTCGCGGTTTTCGATGCGGAGCGCGATCGGGGCGCCAATGGTCTTCCCATGGCGCACGCCGGCGAGGAAGTCGGCCTGGTCCTTTTCGATGCGCTGGCGTCCGCCGCGCCCGTAGCCCAATTGCCGGCGATGCAACTCGCGCCCGATGAATTCGAGATCCACGGGTATGCCGGCGGGCAGACCGGAAATCCACGCGACGAGCGCCTGCCCGTGGGATTCTCCGGCGGTTACGAATCGCAGCATGTTTTGTGATGCCTTGCCTTTCAGGACAGACGAAGGATTCTACCGGACGCACTCGCGCCCGTAAAGGCCGCGCGATCTGTGAACTGTGACCAGAATCCCTATTTTCATTCGCATCGTGCTGATGTTTGCTTGACGCGCCGCGCAGCGGACGTTACGCTCTCGAAGACTCGGCTGGACCACGGCAGCCGCTTCGCACACGATGCCCGATACCAGCGAAACTCCATCCGTCCTGTCTTTTCTCGGGGACGTGGCCAAGGGGCAAGTCCTTGCTTTGCAGGATTATTCGCTGCTGGTCGTGCAGTCCGTGGCGAACGTTTTCACCCCGCCCCGATACTGGACCGACACCCTCGAGCAGATGGACCTGATCGGCGTGGGTTCGCTCGGGATTGTGGCCATCGCGGGATTTTTTATTGGCGGCGTGCTGGTCCTTCAGACCTCGTCCCAATTCGAGCGCTTCGGGGAAACGGCGTTGACGGGCGAGGCGGTGGCGCTCGCGTTGGTGCGCGAGCTGGGACCGACGATCACGGCGCTCCTGGTGGCCGGCCGCAACGCATCCGGGATTGCCTCCGAACTGGGTTCGATGGTGGTCACCGAACAGGTGGACGCGATGCGAGCGCTGGGCACGGACCCGGTGCGCAAGCTCGTAACGCCGCGCGTAGTCGCGATGGTGATGATGCTGCCGTTGCTCGTGGCCGTCGCCGATTTCGTGGGTCTCGGCGGAGGCTTTCTCGTTGCCTATTTGACGTTGCGGCTGGGCGCGGTGCAATTCTGGACGACTGCGATTCGGGCGCTCGCGTTTGGGGACCTGGTCCAGGGGTTTGTGAAGCCTTTATTTTTCGGCTTCGTCATTTCCACCATTGGATGCTTTCAGGGGTTGCGCGTAAAGGGTGGGACGCAAGGAGTTGGACGCGCGACGACCTCCGCCGTGGTCATCTCCTCTGTCGTAGTTATACTGGTCGATTTTTTCCTTTCGAAGCTGCTCCTGTACATGTTCCAAAAATAGACGGGCCAACTTGCCGCGCGGTCCTCGGTGGCAAGGCTCAGGCCGCCGCCGGAATTCATCGCTTCAAATCATGCGCTGCGAATCATCCGGGTTTCCATCTATAATCTCGTGATGCTGCGCCCCTCTCGCCCGGCGCCCCTGCTCGACGCTAATACCATCGTTCCGGGCGAACCTTTGATCGAGTTCAGAGACGTCTCTATTGGCTTCGACGAGGGCGACGTGCTTCGCGGACTTTCCTTCGACGTATCGCCGGGTGAAACGAAAGTGTTTCTCGGCGAAAGTGGCTCGGGGAAAACGCTCATCATGAAACTGGCCGCGGGACTGCTGCAAGCTGACGCGGGACACATCTGGGTGATGGGCCACAACATCGGGGAGATGAGTGAAAACGAACTGTTGGATTTCCGCCGCCACCTTGGTTTTGTGTTTCAGGAGGGCGCGCTTTTCGATTCGATGACGGTCGCGGAAAATGTCGCCTTTCGCTTGCGTGAGGAAAATGTACCGGACGCGGAAGTGGACGAACGCGTGCGCGAGGCCTTGAAGTTCGTCGAATTAGAAGCTGCGCTCGATAAATATCCCGCCGAACTTTCCGGAGGCATGCGCCGCCGCGTTTCCATTGCCCGGGCGCTGGTGGACCGGCCGCCGCTGGTCTTCTACGATTCTCCGACCGCAGGGCTCGATCCCGTAACCTCGCAAACGATCATCACGTTGATTTTGCGGGGGCGCGATTTGCAGGGTGTTACGTCCTTGCTGGCCACGCACCGCGTGCAGGATGCCTTCGGCCTCGCGCACTTCCGCTATGACAAGGAAAGCAACCGCGTCGTCTCCGATGATGGAAATGGCGCGCGGGGTGTCGAGCCCGGACATGATCAAAGACAAGTGCAAGGCGCTGCGGTTGCGCCGCCGACAAACGTGCTGGTGCTGCGCGAAGGGAAGGTTTATTTCGAAGGCACCGCCGAGAGCGTATTGCACTCGTCCGACGAATATCTGAAGAAGTTTCTGGCTTCCGCGGAATAACGTTCGCATTCGGGATCACTGAGGAGGGAAGGCAATGGCGCAACGAAAGCAACTGTCGTGGACGGAACTGCGGGTCGGGATTTTCGTGCTGGCCGGTTTGTTCATCTTGATGGTGGCGATTTTCTACGTAACGGGCGCGGGATTTCTCGGGCCGAAGTATCGGGTTCTGACGTATCTGCCGGAAGTGGACGAGCTGCAAACGGGCGCGCCCGTGACCCTCGATGGCATCGCGATCGGCAACGTCGAGTCCATGCGCTTGACACCGCATCCGGAAGACCTGCAGCACAACATCACGCTCGTCCTCCGCATAGAGAAGAAATATCAGGATCAAATTCGCTCGAGTTCCGCCGCAACCCTGGTCACGCAGGGCCTGCTCGGCGACCGCTACGTCAGCATCACGCGCGGACTTACTGGTTCAGTGATTCCGGCCAACGGAGTGGTCCCCGGCGGCGAACAGGCGGATATGAAGGCCATCGTTCAGCGCGGCGCTGACGTGGTCGAGAACCTCGGCGTTCTTTCGACTCAGATCGGCAACATCATCGACAAGGTGAACAAGGGGCAGGGCACGATCGGAAAGGTGATCAACGATTCGGCGCTCTACGATCACTTGAATAGCACCGCGGGTAAACTCGACGCGATGGCCAGCGCGATTCAACAGGGCCAGGGCAGCGTCGGAAAATTGGTCGCGTCCGACGAGCTCTATATGAAGGTCGATGCGGCGGTAGACAAGGCGGATGACGTACTGGGAGCGGTCCGCGATCAAAAGGGCACGGTGGGCAAGTTGATCTACGATCCAAGCGCGTACGACAGCGTCAAAGGTGTGGCGGATAAGGGCAACGCGCTACTTGGCGACGTGCGCGAAGGCAAGGGCACGCTCGGCAAGCTGGTCACGGACGATACCCTGTTCACGAATCTGCGCGACGCCTCGGCAAACGTCCGCGATGCGTCCGCGAAACTGAATTCCACTCAGGGCACGATGGGAAAATTCTTCACCGATCCCGCCTTCTACGACAATGTGACGGGGCTAACGGGCGATCTTCGTTCACTGGTCGGCGAATTTAGGCAGGATCCGAAGAAATTCCTGCACATCAAGGTTGGAATTTTCTAAGTGCGATAGATGAATTGTCTTTCGCTTATCTCTGCGCAAGAGACCTAACCTCGGATCTTCTCGATCGCCGGACCGGGCCGGCAATGGCGGCGCGACTGGCTAGCACTAATTGCGTCGCGCTCCATGAACCTCCCGGACCGGTCGTTCGAGAACTCGAATGCGGCAAGCTCGCCGCGCACACGGACCTGGATTACGGTTTCTCGTCGAGAGTCAACTCGATCTCGCGAGGTTTGTCCGTGACATCGCCCGTGCGCGCGAATCCAGCCGTGCGCCTTGTTCCGCCGGTTTCGATAATCCAAGCGATTTTTTCCATTTCTTCGAAGTCCCGGCGATTCTTATCGAGATAGTGCGTGCATTCCCGGACAGGAAAGTGCACTGGATGATCTCGATAGAGCGCATCGCAGATCACCAACACCTCGGTTGCGCGGTATCCCTTCGCGATGTGAGCTCTCGAACACGAGTCACCCAGCGACGGGCCGTGCATCGGCGTGCCGTTTTTCACGTGGATGCCCATGGCATCACCTTTCTAGTGGACGCGAATGGCGTCAGGGCTCGCGCGCATGGAAAAAAGCGGGCGGTGAGTATGGAACGGCTTGGAACTTAGATTAATCGTGTGGCAAGCGATTGAGCTGCAAAGAGATAACTAATTAGAGGGACTGGAGCTAAGTCGGCCACAATCCCGGCGCAGCGTCTGTTGCGCTTGCCACTGCAGCGAATTGTGTTTGTCGAATTTGGTCATGCCGAATCTCTCCAGCGTCGGGAATCCTAAACGAGAGCGATGAGTGAATCAAGCGTAAACTAGCGAACGGCGAAAACTAAAGTTGAATGGATTTCCAGCACGGCCGAAATGCGAATTTGGGAAGTCGGCGGCATCGGTTCATGACTCCTTTTCCACCGGCGAGAACTGGAGAGCCATATCCTTGATGCGGCGGAGGTCGAGCTTGCCGGTGCCGAGATGCGGCAAATCCTCGATGAAGAAGAATTGATTCGGGCGCGGCGTCCAAAGATTCGGCAGGCCCGATTCGCCAAGCCGCTCGATCACTGGCTGCAATTCTTCAGGCGGGAGCGTGTGCAGGACCACCAGCCGCTCGCCTTTTTTCCCGTCGGGCACCGCGGTGACGACGAATCGCTGGTCGGTGGCGCCCGCGAGTTCCTGGAGCTGATCTTCCACTTTAATGTGCGGCACCATCTCGCCGCCGATCTTGCTGAAGCGGCTCAGGCGATCCGTGATCGTCAGGAAGCCGTCTTCATCTTCCGCCGCAATATCGCCGGTGACGTACCAGCCATCGCGCAAAACCTCCGCGGTTTTCTCGGCCTTGCCAAGATAGCCCAGCATTACGTTGGGCCCGCGCACCAGCAGGAGTCCCGACGCGCCGGCCGCGACCGACTCGTACGTATCGGGGTCCACGATGCGCACGCTTACGCCGGGAAGTGGATGCCCGATGCGCCCGCGTTTTGCGCCGACTTGCCGAAATCCAGGGGCGCGGAAGTCGTGTGTGTTCACGGAGACAACGGGCGCGCATTCCGTCGCGCCATATCCTTCGAGCGGCCGGATGCCGAAGCGGTCTTCGAACGCCAGAGCGAGGCGCTCCGGCAATTTTTCCGCGCCGACCACCACGTATTCCAAGCTGCCGAAATCCTCGGGAGAGCAGCGCCGCGCATACGCTTGCAGGAAAGTTGGCGTGGACATCAAGAAAGTCACGCGATAGTCGCGGACGATTTCGCTAATGGCGGCGAGATCGAGCGGGCTCGGATGGTAAACAACGCTGACCCCCAGCGCCGCCGGAAGCCAGAGCGTCACCGTAAAGCCGAACGAATGGAAGAACGGGAGAACGCCGAGGAGACAGTCTTTGCTGTCGAACATGAACATTTGTCCCACCTGATCAATATTCGACCGGATGTTGCAATGCGAGAGCATCACTCCCTTTGGCTCACCGGTGCTGCCGCTGGAAAAAATGATGGTGGCGAGATCGTCGAGGCTCTTGTTCTTGCCGCCGCTCAGGATTCGCTCGAGCGCGCCGCCGGGAAAAAACCAAAGGAACAGCGCCACCAGCCGCTCGCCAAAACCGTGGCTCGCCGCCACTTCTTCGAGCAGGATTGTTTTCCCCGGAACCTTCAGCGGGATTCTATCGAGCAGCTGCCTGGTGGTGATAACAGTTTCGAGCTTGCACTGCGTGGCGCACGAAGCCAGTGATTCGTCCGATGTCGTGTAGTTCAAATTCACCGGGATCTTCCCGGCGAGCGTCGCCGCAAAATTCACGAGCGCGCCCGGAACGGAAGGCGGCAGCAGGATGCCCACCATTTCCTGGCCCGCCCAGGTGCTGCGCAGCCGGCGCGCCAGAAAGATCGCGCTGAGCAGCGCGCCGCCCCATTTCATCCGCGGACGCCGCTTGTCTCCCATCGCGAAGCGGAACGGATGCCGGTGCGCCGTGTGTATCAGCGAGCGGTGCAGCGTTCGCATGCGTGAACGACGGTGGGCGTAGGCGCTGGTTTGCAACACCTGAACCGCGCGCCGAACCTCGAAGGGCGTCGTCGTGGACGGCATCGGCTCGCCAAAACTCACCGTGACGGGATAGGGAACCGAGCGAGGCAATTTCCAGATGAACCGCCCGCGCTCGAAGCTGAAGATACTGCCCCACACACCGTCGAGGTTTACGGGAATGATCGGCGCGTCCACGCCCTTCATGATGCGCTCCATGCCGCGGCGGAACGGCAGCAGCTGGCCGATGCGCGTGATCTGTCCCTCGGCAAAGATGCAGACGACTTCGCCATTCTTGATCGCATTGGTGGCTTCGCGCAGGGATTGGAGCATTTCGCGCGGCCGAAGCTCGGAGGAAATCGGAATGGCGCGAATCATTTTCGCAAAAGGCTTTACATAGGGAAGATCGTAAATGCCCTTGAACATCAGGAAGCGGATTGAGCGGTCCGTGGAAGCGATCAGCAATAGCGCGTCAACCAACGACATGTGATTCGAGACGAAAAGCGCGCCGCCTGTCTCGGGGATATTGTCGCGTCCTTCGACGCGGATGCGATAGACGGAGTGCGTGGCGGCCCACAGCACGAATCGCACCAGCGAGTCGGGCAGCAGGTAGATCGAATAGGCCGTGGTGACCAATGTGAGGATCGCGCCGTCCAGAAAAATGCCAGCAGCCGTCTGGTGAAACACGTTGGTGATAACCGGATAGGCGGCGGAAGCGAGCGCAATTCCGATAAAAGAGACCAGATTTGCGGCGGCGATCACGCCGCCTTTTTGTTCGGGCTTCGGCCGATGCTGGATGAGCGCGTTGAGCGGCACCGCAAACAGGCCGCCCGAAACCCCAAGCAAAGCCAAATGTACTCCCGCCGTCAGGAGGGTGTGGCCGGGGCTGTAGAGCAGTCCGCTGAAGACCGTCATTCCCACGGCGCCGAGCGGGATCAAGCCGTATTCTATTTTTCCACCGGAGAGATATCCAGCCGCCACACTGCCCAGCCCGATGCCGATGGCAACCGACGCCTGTAGATACGTGATGTGCGTCTCGTCAATCCGAAGAACGTCGTGGCCGTAGATTACGATCCCGAGCTGCAACAGTGCCGCAAGGAAAAAAAGATAGGTGTTGCCAAGGACGGCCCAGCCAAGAATACGATCGGCTACGATCGTTTTCATTTGCGCCGCAAAGTCGCCCAGAGGGTTCCAACGGAATTTCTTCTTCGGATCGGCTGCGGGAATCCTGGAAATACCGAGGCTGGTGATGAGTCCGATCAGGGAACAAGCCAGCAGGAGGAAGCCGGCGATGATTTCCCGGTTGTGATAACGCTGGGCGAGTTCGCCGGCGGCGATCGTACCGCCGATGCCCGCAAGGAATGTGCCGAACTCCATGATGCCGTTGCCCCACGAAAGCCGCTTCTCCGGCAGCAATTCGGGCAGCAGCCCGTATTTCGAAGGGCCAAAGAGGGCGCCCTCGGTGCTGATCAGAAACACTCCCGCGCATTCCATCGGCAGGCTGCGCATGGCGAGGCCGACGATGAAAAATGCCATCACTCCGATTTCAAGGAATTTTGTGCCGATAGTCACGCTGCGCTTGCTGTAACGATCGGCGAAGTAGCCGCCCGTCATCGAGAAAAGGATGAACGGAATCGCGAACAGCGCGCCGACGATGGGCACGAGACTGTCGCGCCGCGCCTGCGGGAGGTTCATGCCGATAATCAGGTAAATGACGAGGTACTTCAGCCCGTTGTCGTTGAAGCCCGTCTGAAACTGCGTGACGATGAGGCTCCAGAAACCGCGGCGCCAGTGGCGGGGCGTTTGCGGTTCGCGCTCGGCCGAGTTTGTTGAATTTTCCATTATCGATGACCGTGTTTTTGCGCTCCGCCCGGCATCGTTTTGTGTGTCGAGTAAGGTGTGTGCGTTTCGTTTGTTTTCAGCGAGTTACGCTGAGTTCTACTCGGCATGGTGTGACACTTAGGGAGGGCGAGAATCGGCGATTTTTCAACGTCGAATTTAGAGGCGCGGCCCCGGCCGACGTTCATCCGATTCTCCTTTCGGCCGCGCTCGACGAAACGCGGCAGAACTACAAGAATATCTTATGACGTGCAGCCCGGGACGCAAGTGTGAGGTTGTGTGGACTTTCTTATTCGCATCGGGCCGTGCCGCGCTGAAGACCGTGGCGCTACGTACAAACCTTTTGCGGGTGGGGCGATCAGGCGATGACGCGGAGCGACGGCTTTGCGGCTGCCACCACTGCGGGAGCGGCGACCGCAGGGAGAGGGGTTTCGCGGCGCGCGTATTTTGTTGCGACGTAATCGTTCACCAGCGCTTGAAATGCCGCGGACAATTCTTCGTAGGTTCCTTCGAGGGTCGTGAATTTCTGGCCGTCAATATAAACGGGGCACCGCGGCGCCTCTCCTGTGCCCGGCAAACTGATGCCGATGTTGGAGGCCTTCGATTCTCCGGGGCCATTGACGATGCAGCCCATCACCGCGAGCTTCAGTTCCTCGACGCCTTCGAAATTCCGCTTCCATTCCGGCATCTTGTCGCGGATGTAATCCTGAATACTTTCGGCAAGTTCTTGAAACGTGGAACTGGTCGTGCGCCCGCAACCTGGACACGCCGTCACGCTTGGCGCGAACGTGCGCAAGCCGAGCGATTGCAGCAACTCGCACGCTGCATAGACTTCGTCGCGGCGGTCGCCGCCGGGGCGCGGCGTGAGAGAAACGCGAACCGTGTCGCCAATGCCTTCGTCGAGCAAAATTCCCATGGATGCGGCGGACCAAACGAGCCCTTTGGCGCCCATGCCTGCTTCGGTCAAGCCGAGATGCAGCGGCTGGTCGGTCTTTTCGGCGAGATCGCGATAGATCGCGATCAAGTCACCGGGGCGTGAAACCTTGCAGGAGATGATGATCTGGTCCTTGCGCAACCCGCACTCGAGAGCCAGTTCGGTTGACTGGAGCGCCGACAGCACCATGCACTCGTTGATGATCTCTTCGGAAGTCTTGCCGAGGTCTTTGTCGGTGTTTTCCTGCATCTTGAGCATGACGAGTTCCTGATTGAGCGAGCCGCCATTCACGCCGATCCGCACGGGTTTGCCGTTGTCGCGAGCGACTTTGCAGATCGTTGCAAACTGTTCGTCCCGCCGCTGGCCGTGGCCGACGTTGCCGGGATTGATGCGGTACTTGTCGAGGGCGCGGGCGCAATCGGGATATTTCGTGAGCAGGACGTGGCCGTTGTAGTGAAAATCGCCGATGACGGGAACATCGCAGCCTGCATCGAGAAGGCGTTTCTTGATTTCCGGGAAAGCCGCGGCGGCTTCCGGCACGTTCACCGTGACGCGGACAAGTTCCGAGCCGGCCTGTGCAAGCTCGAGGCACTGTTGCGTGGTCGAGGCCACGTCAGCTGTGTCTGTATTGGTCATGGACTGCACGACCACGGGCGCGCCGCCGCCCACCTGGATCTTGCCAACCTTCACACCAACCGTGTTGTGCCGTTTCCGCAGCATCGTGGCTCTATTGTAGCGAATCGGCGAACGCGGGCGCTAGTGGCGAGCCTGCCGATCCATGCAGCGGCAGGCGGACCCGTGCGCGCACGCAATGCGTTTGAAATGAAAATCGAGAAATCGGAATCTACATTTCCGCGCGGTGCGCGACACCGGCGGACTTGCCGCTGCGCGTGGGCGGAACGATGGTGGCCATCTTACGGATCATGGCCAGAACGAGCCTCTTATCGTCATCCGATAGGCTGGTGGAGTATCTCTTGATGTCCGCGAGGAAACGGATTTCTTCTTCGGAGAGCTCGCCCAACATCTTGCGGGTTTCGCGATCCTGGGGAGTGTCCGTGCCCGGGAAAAAATCCGCGAGGCTGATTTCCATTGCCTCGGCAATCTTCGCGAGCGTTTCCAGCGACGGAACGGTGTGTCCATTTTCCACGCGGGAGAGATAGCAACGGAGGAGTCCGGTGCGACGCTCGATATCGCCTTGCGACAGGCCGCGGTCGCTTCGGTAGGACCGAATGACCTCGCCGATATTCACCTTCGGTTTTTCTTTTGGCATGGTATCTCTTTCTACAACTGGGCGTATCTTACGAGTCACCTCCGGGAGGGGCAAGAAAATTATTGGGGGATGTTCCTGACAGGAACATATCGTTTCGCCGTTAATTCGAGGGATTGGAGACGAGCGCAGTGACGTCGTGCTCGGTCGTGAATTCGAGCAGAGTCTCGCTCGGAACACGCACCTGGTCGCCGTGCGTCATCACCTGAACGGCTGTGCCGCCGCCCGCGCCCAGCGTTGCGCCGATGGCCGCGCCTCGGCCGCCTCCGATGATTCCGCCGATGACGGCGCCTGCGACCGCGCCGCCACCGATGCGCTCGGCGCTCTGCGTGCCGCGACTTTTGCCCGCGACATCGTAGGTGGTTGAGTCGATGGGAACGACGTTGCCGTTGATGCGGACGCCGGTGAGCTCCAGCGTCAATTGCGATGAACCCGAAATCTTTCCGGCTTCTTTCGCCCGCGCGAGCATGCCGTACACGTCCGCGCCTTTTTGCGCGACGACCGTGTTGCCAATGACAAGCGGCGTTTCAAGGCTGGCATGGAATGGGTCGCTTACTCTGTTAGTTGAAGAATCCACGCTGTCAATCATGCGGATCAGTAGCGAAGTGCCAGACGGAATTGTGACGGCTTGCAACCCCTGGGCGGACTGTGGCGCGTCCTGTTGGGCCATTGAGTTTGCCGTCGGTGCGTTCGGCGACTCTTCGGCCGCTGGCGGCGGGGCAGTATCTTGCGGAGGCGTATTAGCCGGCGGTGGAGCGGAGGCCGCGGGAGCTGCGCTGGTCGGTGGCGCCGCTGCAGGCGCTGGCGCATTTGACGCGTCCCTCATGTCGCTGAAACCCAGGTTCAGAACATCCTTCGTTGCGAATATCTGTTCTTGGCCGTCCACCTCGAAGCGAATGTTCAGCGGAGAGCCGCCCACGAACCTGCCCTGCACGACTTGGCCGGTCTTCAATTCAAGCGTGTCGCCGAGCGCGATTCCTGCCAGCGGGACGCTTGAAATTGCCGCGACGGAAAGGGCGAGCATTAGGCGCCTCAACAGCTTCGATCCAACCGTGGAGTCTGTCAGTACGGCTGCGAATAGCTTCATGGTCATTTTTCCCCTGCCCCGCGGGACACTGTCACGGTAACTTCGTCACCTTAGCTTCGTCACGGTAGCGTCGCAACGGGTCATGTAAATCGAAAGCATCTTGCCACGGCCAGGGTGCGTGGCTTTCTCGATCATGATACAGCAACGGAACGGCCAGAGCAGCTAACGAGGACAGGTATTAGGCGGAGCCGCGTTTCTTTGTGATGTTTAGGCCGAGGAGTTCGCCCGGGAATTTACCTTACAGCATGTGTTGAGGAACGGACTTGGACTGCGAAGGATCAGCCGATTTCTTGCCCGCGCGTTTGTTCTCGTAAAGAGCCACGTCGCCGCGGCGCATCAGCTCTTCGGCGGTTTCGCCGGGCTTATAATCGGTCCACCCGCGAGAAAACCGGCAGGGTATCTTGTTGTCTTCATACTGAACGTCGAGGCCTTCCAGGCGATTGAGGACGTGTTTCACCTCATCGGCGCGGCATTCCGGCAGCAGGACCATGAACTCGTCACCACCGAGCCGCACGGCGAGGTCGGAGCCGCGAATGGCCTTGCGCAGACGCTCGGAGAAAGTCTTCAGGACCAAGTCTCCCGCCGCGTGTCCGAGCCGGTCGTTAATTTGTTTCAGCCCGTCGAGGTCAATCAGCAAGATGGTCAGAGGGCGCTCATGGCGCACGGCGCGGCTGATCTCTTCGGCTAGCCGCTGCTCTCCCGAGCGGCGATTGTAGAGGCCGGTCAACTGATCGAGGGCAGCCAGTTTGTAAACCTCGTCCGTGAGGATTTGGACCTTGGCGAGGGACTGGATCTGATCGGCCAATTCATTCCGCATGCGCACGATCATCGTCTGCTGATAAACAACGTAGACGCTGAAGAGCAGCACGATTCCAACAAGGGCACGCACGGCTTGATTCAAGTAGAACGAATACGTCACCTGCTCGATGCTGAGCATCGCCGGAAAGGCAAACGATGCGACCGCAATCGTAAGCAGAACGAGGATCAGCACGGTGGAGGACCACAGCCACCACTGGCGACGGTCCAGCTTCCGCAAATGCTCGCGGAAAGCTTCCGGCTGAATATTCGCAGGAACTGGAGAGGGATTCGTTTCAACCATACCGATCACCGACACACACTGCCTGACTTCCTTTAGTACCGCGATTCCCCGTTGAACTCCACATGTATGTTCCATGTAGGTTCCAATGTCGTTAGCTGCAGTTACGTGACGCGCCGGAATGGCACGATCGCGGCGCGATTTGCGGGCATCCCGTACGACGCCTTGGCCGGGTGTCCGGCCAGGCGAGGTATTAACTTAAATGCAATCTCCGTTTTGCGTCGCCAGCCGAGCGCATGTGGACTGACCCTTGCGCAATCCGTCCGGATGACTACCTTCAGCCTGCCGTTTTGGGCCCCATTACCAACTACTCAGAGGAGAAAACATGACGAAACTTAGGTATTCCGCAGGGTTGCTGGCTATCGCACTGGCGGCAGTGTCGACGGTAGCAACCGGTGCGGTTTTGAAATCCGCGCCGCAGAAGTTGGCGTTTCAAGGCACGAAGCCGATGCCGGAGCC